>CAWGVE010000054.1:0-6613 GCA_963825805.1 uncultured Actinomycetes bacterium
TTTGCCTGCATCGGATCGCCTTTCGGGACGGGCTGCTCGGCCACGAGCGTCCACCACTCCTCGAGCTGCGAATCGGGGATCCGCATCGTGCGCCCGAACATCTCGTCGGGAGGCGCCGTGAGCGGGACGTTGTTGCCGACCGACGAGCTCATCTTCTCGCCGTCCCACGACAGGAGAATCGGGGTCGTCAGCACGACCTGCGGGTCGAGCCCGTACGCCGCCATGACCTCCGGCCTGCGAGAAGGTTGTAGAGCTGGTCGGTGCCGCCGAGCTCGACGTCCGCCTCGACCGCAACCGAGTCGTACGCCTGCATAAGCGGGTAGAGGAGCTCCGAGACGGAGATCGGTTCGCGGCGCGGTAGCGCTTCTCGAAGTCGTCGCGTTCGAGCATCCGTGCCACGGTGACGATGCGGCCGAGCCGGACAACGTCGGCATAGGAGAGCTTCGCCGAGCCACTCGCCGTTGTAGCGCACTCGAGCAGCTCGGGGTGGTCGCGCAGGATGACCTTCGCCTGCTCGAGATACAGCTGCGCGTTCGCGTCGAGCTCCTCGTCCGGGAGGATCGGGCGCTCGCTCGACCGTCCCGACGGGTCGCCGATTCGCGCCGTGTAGTCGCCGACGATGAAGACCGCGATGTGGCCCTCGTCCTGGAACGCCCGCAGCCGCTGAACGGGATCCCGCGGCCGAGGTGGATGTCAGGCGAGGTGGGGTCGATCCCGAGCTTCACACGCAGCGGCCGGCCGAGCTTCAGCTTCTCCTCGAGGGCGCCCTGCGGGAGGACGTCGACGGCGTTGCGGGTCAGCTCGGCGATCGGCACGGAGGTGATCCTAGAGGTGCCGGATCTCGATCGGATCGAGCTCGTCGGCCGGCTCGAAGCCGAAGATCCGGCTGACGAAGCCGAGCGTCGCCTCGAGCGCGCGGCGCACGTTCTCCTGCCTGCGAAAGCCGTGGCCCTCGCCCTCGAACGGGAGGTAGGCGTGCGGAATGCCCTTGCGATCGAGCGCCTCGGCCATCATCTCCGCCTGGTTGGGGAGCACGACCTTGTCGTCGAGCCCTTGCAGGAGGAGCAGCGGCCGCGCGAGCCGGTCGGCGAAATGCACCGGCGACCGCGCCCGGTAGACGCCGGCCGCCTCCGGATACGGTCCGATCAGGGAGTCGAGATAGCGCGACTCGAACTTGTGCGTGTCCGTTGCGAGCGCCTCGACGTCTGCGACGCCGTAGTAGCTGACGCCGGCGGCGAACGCCTCCGGCTCGAAGGTGAGCGCGCAGAGGACGACGTAGCCGCCGGCGCTCCCGCCCTCCACCCAGGTGCGGTCGGGGTCGGCGTCGCCCTGCTCGGCGAGGTACCGCGCGGCGGCGACGCAGTCCCGCCAGTCGATCTCGCCCCAGCGCCCGTCGAGCGAGCGCCGGTACGCGCGACCGAAGCCGGAGCTGCCGCGATAGTTGACGTCGACGACCCCGATGCCGCGCTGCGTCCAGAAGAGGAACGACGGCGTCAGCACGGGAGGCCGGTGACTGGTCGGGCCGCCGTGGCAGACGACCTGCAGAGGCGGCCGCTCGTCCGCAGTCCCCTCGTAGTCCGCGCTCGTCGGCGGGTAGTAGAAGGCGTGGGCGGTTCCTCCGTCCGTGGTGGGAAACTCGATTGCGCGCGGCAGCGAGATCGCGGCCGGGTCGAGGCCGAGCTCGACGACGCGGCGGATGATCGTCTGCTCGCCGCTGCCCGCATCCCACGCGACAACCGTCCGTGGGTCGGTCGGTGACGCGCCGGCGAAGACCACGTGATCTCCGTCGGCGGCGATCATCGTCGGGCCGTAGCTCGTCCAGGCCAGCCCGGCGGGTGCAAGCTCTCCCGTCTCGGGATCGAGGAGCTCGAGCGAGTCGACCGCCTTGCGGGTGACGACACACGCGATGCGGCCGTCGCCGAGGAAGGCGAACCGCCGCGTCCCGAAGATGAAGGCCGGTATGCCAATCTCGGCGTCGTCGAGCTGGGTCAGAGCCCGGTCCTCGCGGTGGAGGTTCCACCAGCCGCTGCTGTCCGTAACGAAATGGAGGCGCCCGTCCGGCGACCACGCCGGCTCGACGACGGACTCCTCCGGCCCTCCGGCCACGAGACGCTCCGCGGACAGCGTCCCGTCGGGCGTGAGCTCGGCGACCCAGAGCTCGGTTCCGTCCCACGGCATGCGCGGGTGGTCCCAGCAGATCCAGGCGAGACGGCTCCCGTCGGGAGAGACGCGCGGCGCGGCGTAGAAGTCATGGCCGGCGGCGACGATCCGCGGCTCGCTCGCGCCGTCGGCCGGCAGCGCGACGAGCTCGTTGTGCACCGCGCCGTCCTCGTGGCGCTCGCGAACGCAGACGACGAGACGCCCGTCCGGCGTCACGTCCCCGTCCGCGTAGCGGAGTGAGTGGGGCTCCGGCGGCTCTGGGGTCAGCGGCCTCGCGCCGCGGTCCCCGACGGCGTAGAGGCGGCTGTCGTCGAACGACGAGCAGAACGCGGTCTCGCCGTGGAACCAGCAGGCGCCGCCGCCGTACTCGTGCACGCGCGTCCGCACGTTGAACCCGTCGGGGGTGAGCTCGGCGATCTCGCCGTCGCGCCGTTCGACGAGCGCGACGCGACCTCCCTCGGACGGACGCGCCTCGAGCCAGCGCACCACGGGCCAGGCGACCGAGAGCGCGTCGAACGCGAACGCGGGGACGCTCGCGATCGTGTCCGCGTCGAGCGGCGAAGGCCAGGTCCCGTACGGTCGGACGGTCATGCGTCCGATCCTGGCAGAGCGCGCAGCGGGCGGCTGAGGAAGGGCGAGCCGGCGAGGCCGAAGCGCCACGGCTGCTCGACCGCTCTCGTGATCCCGATCCTCGTCCCGACCGCGAGCTCCGGCTCGTCTTCCCGCGCAAGCAGCTCGAACGGCGGCTCGTCGAGCGGCAGGCCGTCGTGGGCGTGCGTGACGCCGAGCGCCTGGCAGAGCTTTCCCGGGCCCGAGCAGAGAGCGCGCGCCGCCTCCACCCCACGCCGCTCACGCATCGCCTCCAGCCCCTCCGTCGGCTCGAGCGCACGCACGAGCGCCGCCTCGGCCCGGCCCTCCTCGGCGCAGACGAGGTTGAGGCACCAGTGGACGCCGTACGAGCGATAGACGTAGGCGTGGCCGGGCGGCCCGAACATCGACGCCGTCCGCGCGGTGGGGCCGCCAAAGCCGTGGCTCGCAGGATCGTCCTGGTCGTACGCCTCGACCTCGACGATCCTGCCGCCCACGCCGTCCACGAGCAGCGTCGCGCCGATCAGCTCGGGCGCGACCTCGTGCACCGACCGCGCGAAGAACTCGCGCGTGAGCCGCTCCGCCCTCACCAAGCGCTAGAAGAGCTGCTCGGGCTCGGCGGGCTGCGCCGTCTTCTCGAGCACGCGGTTCGCGCGGCGCGCGAGGTCGCGCAGGTCGACCGGCCCCTCGTCGACCGACTTCGCAACCCGCTCCGCGAGGTCGAGCGCCTCGTCGAGGACGGCGGTCGCCGCCGCCGAGTCCTGCCCCATGTCGTGGAGGATCGTCCGCTCGGTGCGACCCGCGAGGACCGGCTCAGCAATGCCTTCGACCCAGACGCGCGTGCGCCGGCCGCCGCCCCGTTCGTCGCCGGTGATCGGCTCGAGCGCGTAGATGCGGTCGGACCGGGCCCACTTCCCGAAGCCGAGGAAGACCATCCGCGCCGCGCCGTCCGCCATCCACGGATCATCGCACGCGGCCTACCGCTACTCGAAGAACGTGTCCCCGTCGGAGTACGGCGGCGAGCACATGCAAAGGAAGATGAGCTCGCTCGTGCCGTTGTTCTCGAGCGTATGCCAGGCCCCCGGTGGGATGAGGATCGCGTCGCCGGGCCGGATCCTGCGGGTCTCGCCGTCGACCTCGAGCTCGCCCGACCCCTTGGTCACGAGATAGATCTCCTCGCTTCGCTCGTGGTAGTGGCGTTCCGTGGCCTGCGCCGGCTCGAGCGTGGCCTCGGCGAGGCTCTGCGCGGGCGTGTGGTGGAGCTCCCGGATCGTCGAGCCGTCCCTGGTCGTGAACGGCGCGGCGCGCCCGAGGCTCTGGAGCTTCACAGTGCCGACGCGAGAACCTCGGCGACGCGCTCCTGGGCGGCCGCCTCCATCCCCGTGAAGAACGGCAGCGCGAGCGAGCGCGAGCTGACGTCCTCGGACACCGGGCACAGCCCCTCGCCGAAGCCGTAGCGCTCGCGCAGGTACGGCTGCAGGTGGATCGACGGGAGGTAGCGGTTGCAGCCGATCCCTTCCCGCTCGAAGGTCGCGATCGCAGCCTCCCGCGCCGCGTGGTCTCCGAAGAGCACGACGTAGACGAACCACGACCGGCGGTGATCGTCGTCGTCGTCGCAGGGCAGCTCCACGTCGAGCCCGTTCAGGAGCTCGCCGTAGCGGGCCGCCACCTCGGAACGCAGAGCCAGTATCTCGTCGAGCCTCTCCAGCTGGCCGATCCCCAGCGCGGCCGCGATGTCGCTGAGCCGGTAGTTGAAGCCGAGGCGGACGTGCTCGAGCCAGCCGCCGGGCTCGGGCCGGCCCTGGTTGCGGAGGGAGCGGATCAGGTGCCACTCCTCCTCGGAGTGCGTCGTCACCATGCCGCCCTCGCCCGTCGTGATCTGCTTGTTCGGGTAGAAGGCGAAGACGCACGAGGTGCCTTGGGAGCCCAGTGGCGCGCCCCGGTAGCCGGCGCCGAGCGCCTCGCAGGAGTCCTCGATCAGAGCCAGGCCGTGGCGGTCGGCGATCGCGCGCAGCTCGTCGAGCTCGCACGGATAGCCGTAGATGTCGACCGCGACGATCGCCTTCGTCCGCTCGGTCACCGCGGCCTCGACCGCGGCGGGATCGAGGTTGAGCGTCCGCCGGTCGATGTCCGCGAAGACGGGTGTCCCGCCCTCGTAGAGGAAGCAGTTGGCGCTCGCCGCGAACGAGTACGGCGAGGTGATCACCTCGTCGCCGGGGCCAATGCCTGCGGCGACACAGAGCAGGTGGAGACCGGTCGTGCCGGACGAGACGGCTGCGGCATACGGTGCTCCTACCCGCTCCGCGAGCAGCTCCTCGAAACGATCGATCGTCGGGCCGAGCGAGAGCCGCCCGGAGCGCAGGACCTCGAGGACGAGCTCCTCCTCCCGCTCGCCGAGATACGCCCCCGACAGCGGGACCGACCGCACCTCCTGCTTCACGCCGGCTTCGTTGCGGGCGCGAACTCGAGCCACTGGCTCCAGCGGTCGCTGCGCCCGTGCACGGTGTCGAGATACGCCTCCTGGATCTCCTGCGTCACGGGGCCGGGCGGGCCGATGACCTGGTCGTCGACCTCGCGGATCGGCGTCACCTCGGCGGCCGTCCCGACCATGAACACCTCGTCGGCGAGATAGAGGTCGGTGCGAAGGATCGGCTTCTCGACGACGCGGTGTCCGAGATCCTGAGCGATCTGGATCACCGAGTCGCGCGTGATGCCGACCAGGATCGAGGCGGCGAGATCGGGCGTGTAGATGACGCCGTCGCGGACGAGGAAGATGCTCTCGCCGGAGCCGTCGGCGACGTAGCCGTCCTGCGTCAGGAGGATGGCCTCGTCGTAGCCGGCGCGGTTCGCCTCGCCGACCGCGAGCATCGAGTTGAGGTAGACGCCGGTCGCCTTCGCAACGTGCGGGATGACGTTGGGGCCGACGCGCTGCCAGCTCGAGACCTTGGCCCGGATCCCGTTCCGCTGGCCCTCTTCGCCGAGGTAGGCGCCCCAGGGCCACGACATGATCGCGACGTCGATCGGGTTCCCCACCGCCGACACGCCGAGCTCGCCGTAGCCGACGAACGCGATCGGCCGCAGGTAGCAGGAGGGCAGCTCGTTGGCGCCGACGACATCCCAGGTGGCCGTCCGCAGCTCCTCGACCGAGTACGGCAGCTCCAGGTAGAGGAGCTGGGCCGAGCGCTGGAGCCGCTCGAGGTGGTCGGTGAGGCGGAAGACAGAAGTGCCCCGCTCGGTCTCGTAGGCGCGAATCCCCTCGAACACGCCCGAGCCGTAGTGCAGCGCATGCGTGCCGACGTGGATGGTCGCGTCCGCCCAGTCGACCAGCTCTCCGTTCATCCAGATCTTCTTCGTCTCGCGCATCTGCGGCTCGTCCCTTTCGGTCGGGTGCTGGCGCCGGGAATCGTACCGGTGCGGCTAGCTGAGATCCGCGGTCTGGGCCTGGGCAAGGCGCAGCAGGTCGGCAGGCGCGAGGCCTGCCATGTGGCACTCGGAGCCGGCGCCGATCCAGACCCGGTCGTGGACGAGGAGCTCTCGCGCCATCAGGACTTGCGAGACGCCGGGCGCCGGGAACGGAGCGACGCCGCCGGGCTCGAAGCCGGTCGCCGCGACGACCTCGTCGGGGCGCGCGACGCGAGCGCCCCGCGCTCCCACGGCCGCCGCGACCTTGGTCTCGTCCGCGCGCCGGTCGCCCGGGATCAGCGCGAGCGTGGGCCGGCCGTCGCAGACGAAGAGCAGGGACTTGACGATCTGCGCGCGGGAGGCGCCGACGGCCTTGGCCGCAGCGCTCGCGGTCGGCGTGCCCTCGGGGAACTCCTCGACTTGAAGGGTCATGCTAGCAATACCGAACGTCGAGCAGGAGCAC
>CAWGVE010000055.1:0-7773 GCA_963825805.1 uncultured Actinomycetes bacterium
CGCCAGGAAGCCGGAGAGCCAGGAGGCGTGCTTCCTCGCGGGCGACGACTACCGAGCCTTCCTCGGCCGGCAGGGGCTCGAGCCCCGGGAGGGCGCGATCGTCGGCGAGGACGGCAGCGAGCTCGGCCGCCACGACGGCTTCTGGCGCTTCACGCCCGGCCAGCGGCGGGGCCTCCGGCTCTCCGCGGCCAAGCCTCTCTATGTCCTCGGCACGCAGCCGTCCGCGAACGCCGTCGTCGTCGGGCCACGGGAGTCGCTCGCGCGCACGCAGGTCAGCGCCCGCGGCCGGCTCTACGTCGAGGCCGGGAGCGTGGAGGCGAAGCTCCGCTACCGCTCGCCGGCGGTGCCCGCGCGCGTCGAGCCGACCGCCCGCGGCTTCCGGCTCGAGCTCGACGAGCCGGCGTACGGGGTCGCGGCCGGCCAGGCGGCCGTGCTCTACGACGGCGACACGGTCGTCGGATACGGCCTGATCACTGCGTCGCACTAAGATCGGAGCGGGATGCTGGTCGCGGCATTCAGTTGGGGGGATCTGTGGCGGCTGGCGCTGGCCGTCTTTCTTTTCGCGGTCGGAATCTCGCTCGCGTTCCTCTTCGTGCGCCTGGCCGGAACCGCCGCGGAGGTTTCGGCGTTGATCCGGGGAACGGGAGAATCCGCCCTCCCGGTGATCGACAAGGTCGGAGGCAGTGTGGATCGCGTGAACGGGCAGCTCGACAAGGTCGACAGGATCACGGACAGCGCCGTGGATGCCGCGGACAGCGCCGACACGGCCGTCCGGGCCGTGAGCTTCGCGATCACGCGTCCGGTGCAGAAGGTGTCCGGCTTCGCCACGGGAGTCAGCTTCGGCGCCGCCGACTTCAAGGTGCGACGCGACTGGCGCCACGCCGTGCAGGCAGGGAAGGAGGCCGCGGCCCGGCGCGAGAGCGATCTCGTCGACGAGCTGCGGGAAGCCGGCGCATGAGGGCCGAGGAGATCCGGCTCGTCATCCCGGCGGAAGAGGATTTCCGGCCGATCGCGCATCTCGTGACCGGCGGCCTCGCCATGCGGCTCGACGTGACGTACGACGACCTCGACGACCTTCAGGTCGGGATCGAGGCGCTGCTCGGCCTCCGCGACGACGCCGGCGAGCTCGTCGTCGCCCTCTCCGCCGACGACGGCGTGCTGCACGCCTCGCTTGGGCCGTTCTCGCCGGACAAGGTGCACATGGCGGAGACGGACGGTGGCCTCGACCTGCACCGCGTCCTCGAGACCGTTTGCGACTCGCACGAGGTCGAGGAGCGCGACGGCAGCGCCTGGGTCGAGCTGACCAAGCGGATTGCGAGCGCGGCATGACGCGCATCGACGACAAGATCCTGCTCCGCCGCTACCACGAGGACGGCGACCTGCGGGCGCGGGAGCAGCTCATCGAGCAGTACATGTCCCTCGTCCGCTCGCTCGCGCGGCGCTACTCGTACCGCGGCGAGCAGCTCGAGGATCTCGTCCAGATTGGTGCGATCGGGCTGATCAAGGCGATCGACCGCTTCGACCTCGATCGCGGCGTCGAGCTGACGACCTACGCGACGCCGAACATCATCGGCGAGATCAAGCGCCACTTCCGCGACAAGGGCTGGGCCGTTCGCGTGCCGCGCGGCCTCCAGGAGCTCAACGTCCAGCTGTCGCGGCTCATGGAGCAGCTCACCGTCCAGCTCGGCCGCTCGCCCACGATCCCCGAGCTGGCGAAGGCAGCCGGCGTCGAGGAGGAGCAGGTGCTCGAGGCGCTCGAGTCGGGCCGCGCGTACACGTCGCTGTCGCTCTCGGTCGGCGGCGGGGGAGGGGACGACGACGATCTCGATCCGCTCGAGTCGCTCGGGACCGAGGAGCACCAGTACGAGGTCTCGGAGGACCGCGCCGTGCTCGCGCCGGGATTCAAGGCGCTGGACGAGCGCGAGCGGACGATCCTCCAGCTCCGCTTCTTCGACGGGCTGACGCAGTCGCAGATCGCGCAGCAGGTCGGGATCTCGCAGATGCACGTCTCCCGCCTGATCCGGCGCTCGCTCGAGAAGATCCGCGAGACGATCGCCGAGGACGAGGAGTCGCTGGCCCGCTAGGCGCTCAGGCGTAAGGACGCTGGCCCTGCCGACATCGCCGCTCCCTGGGCCAGGCTGGGGCATGATCGGCCTATGTCGGATTACGTTGGCCGCCAGGTTGCCGAGTTCCACGCCCTCGTTTCACACCGCGTTGAGGAATGGAGCGGCGTCGAGTCCGCAATCGACGAGGGGCCGCCTCCGGGATTCGCTGGCCCCCCGCGCGTTCCGTGCCTTCAGCTTTGGATGCTTGTGGCGCAAACCGACACCGGGCCAAGGCGGATAGTCACGTATCAGAACGACACTGTCTGGGGCCTGTGCCTCGACCACGAGTTGATTGGCGATGGGCCGTTCGAGGGCATCTACCGCGAACGCCAACTCGAGGAGCTGCCCGTGGGCGTCGTCCACGACGCGAGGGTTCGGCTAGACGACACGGGGGACTTGGCCGAGGTCTTGCTGACAGTCGGCGGCAAGCCGCTTCTCCTGATGGCGGGAGAGATCCACCCGACTTGGACCGACGAGCTGAGGTTTGTCCGGGGCGACGAGGAAGTCCTAGTGTTCACTGAACCAGGCGACGCCGACGCCCTGCCTTGGATACCTCGACGGATACCTTTCGGGTGAGCTGTTCCCGGGCCGCCGGCCCCTGCGCACGGCTCTACTGTCACGGGCTCCTTCAGGGGACGGTCCCGGGCACGGGCCCAGGGCAGCCGCATCACGCCTGGACAGGGATTGTGCCACGATCGCTTCGTGCCGTTTCGTCGGAAGCGAAGCGATCGCGAGAGTGCGGACAACCTCGCCACGTTGATGCAACGGCGAGCCGCGGCGTGCGTGACCGCAGCCGCAGAGCAGTCCTACACGCTCGACTATTCGGATGACAGCCTCGATGTGCTTGAAGAGATGATCGAGGACTTGTTCGTAGAGACGGGCTCCCAGCACCCCCCACCCGTCATTCCAGACGACGATCCCACCGACCGTCGGCGCCTACGTGGGCGAGGTCTTCATCCGATCGATCGGAGGAGAGTGGAGCGTCCATCCGGAGTACGGAGAGGGCGTCGATCTGGGAGACGACCGGTGGGTCTTCCCGACTGCAAAGGCGGCAAAGCGCTTCGCCAACGGTCAAGAGGACAACCTTGCGTTCTACGGCCGCACGATCCTAGAACGGTTCGGGTAGTCGTCCCCGAAGCAACATCCTCAGGGGTCATTCCGGAACACTGGGCCAGGCGAGCGTGGCGAATGTGACGTTCGCGGCGCGGGAGGCGTATAAGGGCTAGATGCAGCGCGTGGCCGCCCTGTCCGGACTGATCATGTGCGCCTGTCTGGTTGCCGGTTGCGGGGGGTCTGCGCTCGAGGCGAAGGCGCGCAAGGTCGTCGGCGATCCCCAGGCGACCGTTGTCAGCACCCAAACGGTGGACCCGTTGGGCGGGGGGCGCGTGGTGGTTGTTGTGATGAGACCTGGAGGCTCTCAGGGCCTCGGATGTGCAATCGCTGCGTCTTACCGACTGGTGGGGAGCAGCGACTCACTCGCGTCTGGGTGTCCTCGCTGGAGCGACGCCTACGTGCTGATGAACCCCACGACGCACGCGGCCGGCATCGACCTGGGGATCTCCAAGTGGCAAGTTGCTGCGATTGCGAGGGCACGAGCCACGAGTACTCGGTTCCAGATGTTCCCGAGCGTCAACCAGCTAGCCGTTCGCTGTCCCATCCCGCACGCAAGCCCGTCAGGAGGCACGTTGTCGGGCGCGTGCCTGACCACCGCCTTGCCGTTCGGAAGTCCCGTCCACTGCGTTGCCTTCAGCGAGACCTGGCGGCCCAGCGCTGAGAGCAAGTTGAGGACGCGTGGCTGGATCGTGACGTTCACCCAAAGCGGACAGGTTCAATCGACCCGAGCGGCCACTCATCCCCCGCAACGGGACGGCCCCCAGCCGAACACCTGCTCGGCGATCTAGCTCAGGCGACATTCCCGAACACTGGCCCAGGCGAGAGTCGGATTCATTTCACCGGGCAAGGCGGCGGTGTGTTGCCCCATGAAGCCACCGGACTGCAGCCCTGCAGTAGAGGCGGCACGCCGATCGACCCCTCATGAACGCCGCCCTTAATCCGTGTGAAGTATTGGAAGATCGAGGAGCCACGGGAGTTCACGGCCTTCACGAATACGTACCCGTTCCCAAGCACGGCCAGCACCCGCGCGAGGCGATGTCGTAGGTAGACCGCAGGCGACGCGGTGGTGAGGATGACAAGCTCTACCGATGCCGGTTTGGTCGGCCACACATGCAAACGAATCAGTCGCGCCCCCGTAGCCTCGACGGCGGATTGGACCGCCACCCTCGGAAGGTGGAGTGCGTAGAACCCAACTCCTTTGATGCTCTGACTCTTGATCCACCGAACCCAGGCCCGTTCCAACGCGTCTTCGGGGACGCCTACGTGCGTGCTTTCCGTCCCGTGCTGCGCCGCTGCCCTAACCCGTGCCCGCTCGGGCCTGGACCGCCCGACGGACGGGTGGCGAGCACCGCACCGAGTACCCCACCGAGGATCACGAGCGCGAGCAGCGCCACCAAGAATCGTCGCTGCCGCGCCCTTCGCTTCGCCTCGGCCATCAGCGGATCAAGGGAGAAAGGCAGCCGTGGGACATGCGCCGTCATAGCACTAGTATCGCTAGCTCCACTCACGCCGTCAAACGCCGCCGCTCAGGCGTCATTCCGGAACACCGGCCCAGCCGAGAGTCCTTCGCCTAGAACCCCCATCCCCATGCATGCAGCAGCGCGAGCAATAGGATCACCAGCGTCGCAGGCAGGCTGGCAACGGCGGCACGCTGCTCGCCCTCGCCCTGAGTCCACGCCAGCCCTATCAGCAGACCAGCGAAACACGTGAACGTCACGCCGATGATGACGGAAAGGCCCGGGCCCTCCTTCGGTTGGACGCGAGGTCGCGTAGCTGACGGCGAAGGCGCCCCGCAGCAAGAGGCAGCGCTGCTAGAGCAATGAGCGGGTTCGCCAAATAGGCGAGCAGTCTGCCCGAGGCACGACGATGTCACCAAGACGCCGCTGATCGCCAGGGGTCATTCCGGAACACTGGCCCAGCCAAGCGTCGCACCGTCTGGATGAGCTACGGCGTGCAGGACACGGCAAGCGAACCATCGACCATGCCGCGTGAGGTTCAGCGTCGCGGAGGCATGCTTGTCGTCGCCGGACCCGCTGACGCCATGACCCGCGATGGCAGTGATGATCAGGGCCGTTGCCTTCATCCCGCCTTTGATACGTCACAGACCGCCCGAGCGGATCAGTTGCCCGCTTCCGGGTCGGGCATGAACTCACGGACCTCCTGGTCGCAGCGGCAGGCGGCCGCGATCTTTCCGGCCCATTCCAAGGCTTCCTCGCGTGACGGCACGTCGAGGACGGCGAAGCCTCCGTCGAGCTCCTTGGTCTGCGGATACGTGCCGTCGGTGACCGTCCCGTCGGCGGCCACCAGCACGGGATCCACGCCTTCGTCGATCCCGCCGCCGAACACCCACACGCCTGCGTTCACGGCCTCCCGGACTACCGCGTGGGCGGCCTCTCCCACGGCCTGGAAGTCCTCAGCGGGGATGTGATCCATCGCGGGGCTGGGGAACGAGATCAGGTATCGCGTCATCTCTGGCTCCCTTCTCGAATGAGGGCTGCGCGAAAGGCCTGCTGCAGATTGCCGGCCACGTTGTGGAGAAGGAACGTGCGCTGCCGCGGTGTGAGGCGGCTTTTCATCTCCTGGCCGAGCTGCGAGCTCGTGCAGCCGTCGGCCTGGACATGCGCGTAGCTCTCGCGCAGGTCGTAGTAGTAAAGGTCGGCCGGGCCCGGCAAGCCGGTGCTGTGCGCGTAATAGAGGGCCGCGTCGTGCACGAGCGTGCGGGCGTCGGCCGCGCAACCGCGCGCGCTGTATGTGCCGGTGATCGTCAGCGGCGGGAAGTTGCCGGCGGTGACGAAGGTGACAGTGCGGCCTCTGTGTGAAGGCCCTCCGCCTCCGCATGCAGCGCAGATGAGCCCGACTAGCAGCACCAACACGAGCGGCCACCCGGTGCGACTTCCCATGCCACACATTTGTAGTTCGTCCTCATACTCTCGCGTGTGAAGAGCAAACAGGTCGTGGGGCTCGCGCTCGGTGGCGGCAATCGCGCGATCGCCGCGACCGTCTACGGGACGGTGCTGGCGATGGCGGCTCTCGCGGCCGGTGCCGTCGAGCATCTCTCGCCGCGCGAGCTGATCACCGTTGTGGCGAGCACGTCGGCCGTGATCTGGCTCGCGCACGTCTACGCCCACACTCTGGGCGAGAGCATCGAACGCGGTCGCCGGCTCGACTGGGCCGAGCTCACCGCAATCGGCGCCCGGGAGCTGCCGATCCTGGGAGCCGCCGCGGTACCGACTGCCGTCCTGCTGCTCGGCGCGCTCGACGTCATCAACGAGAGCCCCGACATCTGGCTCGCGTTCGGGCTCGGGTTTGCCGCCCTGGCGGTTCAGGGCCTGCGCTACGCGCGCGTCGAGCGGCTCGGAACCGCGGCGACGATCGCCGTCGTCGGGGCGAACCTCGCCCTCGGAGGGCTCGTGGTGCTGCTCAAGGTGGCCATCTCGCACTAGTCGAGCAGCTTGAGGTACCGCACAACCGGTAGGGCCGTGTAGCCGGACGACTCGTACATCGCGCGGGCGGGCGCATGGCCCGGGTCGCCGCCGGTTCCGACGGCCGCGATGTCCATTCCCTGCTCGCGCATATGGCCGGCCGAATGGCTCATGAGCTGCGTCGCGATCCCGCGGCGCTGATACGCAGGATCGACCGCGATCATGTCCACAACGCCCATGCCGTCGTGGAACGCGTTCAGCCCGACGGTCGCGAACCCGACCGGTTGCCCATCGGCGACGGCGACGAAGACGTCATGGCCCTGGTCGACGCAGCTCGAGCGCACCGCCCCGGCCTGAGCCTCGCGCCAACCCGGCTGATGGAGACGGGTGAAGATCGGATCGCCGAGCACCTCGCGCAGCGATTCGAAGACCGGTTCCCAGGCTCGCAGCGAAAGCTCGACGATCGCGTCGAGGTCGGAGTCGCGGAACGGGCGGATGAGGACGTCAGCGGCCACGGGGGTGTGACCGTAGCTGGCCGAGGCTAGGCGGTTTCTCGCTCGCGGAGTGTCTGCTTGAGCGAGTCGATCTGCCGGTGGAGCTCGACGCGCTCGTCCGAGACCTCGCGCTCGCGCTCGCGCGTGGTCGCTGTCTCGAAGCCGAAGTCGATCTGGTGATGCAGATGGCTCCGCATCTGCGACAGCCGGGCAGCCTTGGCCTCGAGGTCGACCAGCTCGCTGCGGAGATCCTCGATGCTGGGGTGTTGCATTTCCACGAACTCTCTATCGGCAGGGAGATCGCGAGCTTTGACCACCTTTCGGGTTCCGAAGTACCGGCTCAGCGGCGGCCGCGCCGCGAGCGCCGGCGGCGCTGCGAGCGCCGGAGCGCGTCGAGCTCCGAAAGGGCGGCTCCCGCGCCGCGTGCAACGGTCGTCAGCGGCTCGGGATCGCGGCTGACGGGCAGCCCGGTCTCGTTGCGGATGAGGTCGGCGAAGCCGGGCAGCAGCGCGCCGCCGCCGACCAGCGTGACGCCGCGGGCCGCGATGTCCGAGGCGAGCTGGGCGGGGGTCTGCTCGAGCAGCTCCTTGAGCCCCGCGACGATCCGCGACAGCGGCCGCTCGAGCGCCCGGCGGACAT
>CAWGVE010000056.1:0-75383 GCA_963825805.1 uncultured Actinomycetes bacterium
TCGTCCTGCGTACACGGCCGGAGACGATCGACGACATCACGGTGCAGGTCGCGCTCGTGCGGCCGGGGCCGATCCAGGGGAAGGCCGTGCACCCGTACGTCGAGCGGCGCCAGAAGCTGCGCGACGACCCGAGCTATCGCGCACCGGCGGATCATCCGCTGCTCGAGGAGCCGCTGCGCGAGACGCTCGGCGTCGTCGTCTTCCAGGACCAGGTGCTCGACGTCGCCGTCCATCTCGCCGGCTTCACGGTCGGCGAGGCGGAGGGGCTGCGGCGCGCGATGAGCCGCAAGCGCTCACACGCGGCGCTCGAGGCGTGGCGGGAGCGGTTCGTCGCCGGCGCGCTCGAGAAGGGAGTGGGGGAGGCGAAGGCGCACGAGCTCTACGACAAGCTCGTCGCCTTCTCGGGCTTCGGCTTCCCGAAGTCGCACGCGGCGGCGTTCGGGCTGCTCGCGTACCAGTCGGCGTGGCTGAGGCACCACTACGCGCCCGAGTTCCTCGCCTCCCTCCTCAACGCGCAGCCGATGGGCTTCTATCCGCCCGCGACGCTCGTCCGCGACGGGCAGAAGCGCGGGGTGGAGACGCGCCCGCCCCACGTGAACCTGAGCGACGCCGGCTGTGTGATCGAGGACGGCGCCGTGCGCGTCGGGCTGAAGTACGTGACCGGGCTGGGGGAGGACGACGCCGAGGCTGTCGCCGCAAGCCGGCCGTACTCGTCGGTGCGGGACGTCGCGCAGCGGACAGGACTGTCGGAGGACGAGCTGCACGCGCTCGTCGCTTCGGGGGCCTGCGACTGTTTCGGTGTGCGGCGCCGCGAGCTCCTGTGGCAGCTCGGGCTCGTGCCGCGGCCGGCGACCGTCCCGGGGACGGGGGGAGAGGCGAAGCAGCTCGCACTGCCGCTCTCCCCGACGGTCGAGACGCCGGATCTGCCCGAGCCGACGGTGTGGGAGCGGATGCTCGCCGACTACCGGACGACGAGCCTCTCGGTCGGCGTCCACCCGCTCGAGCTCTTGCGGTCTCATCTTCCACCGGGAACACTGTCGAGCGCCGAGCTGCTGGAGCGGCCGCACCGGGCGGACGTGCAGTTCGCCGGGCTCGTCGTCGCGCGCCAGCGGCCGTCGACCGCCAACGGCGTCGTCTTCATGCTGCTCGAGGACGAGCTCGCGCAGGTGAACCTGATCGTCCTCCCCCAGGTGTACGAGCGCTTCCGCGCCGTCGTGCGCAGCGAGCCTCTGCTCCTCGTGCGCGGCCGCTACGAGCACGCTGACCGGAACCGCAACGTCCTCGTGCACGAGCTGGTCTCGCTCGCGCCGCTCGCGCGCTCTCTGACCGACGGCGCGGACGTCCACGATGCCCTCCCGCGAGCCCACCACTTCGGTCACCGGTAGCGTCGTTTAGCGTGTGGTCGCCATGTTGAGTAATCGCTCTGCGCCACCTGCGACGGTCACGCCCGTACTCGTGTATCCCGATGTGCGCGCCGCCGTGGCCTGGCTGGAGGCAGCGCTCGGCTTCGAGGAGCGGGTGCGGATCGGTGACGCGCATCGAGCGCAGATGCGCGTCGGTGACGACGGGGCCGTCGTGGTCGCAGATGTCGGCGGGGATCGTGTCGCTGCAGGTGCCGGCGGCAAGACACACGTGATCAAGGTGCGCGTCCCGGACGTCGATTCGGCATTCGCACGCGCCCGTGACCGAGGTGCGCGCGTCGTCGAGGACGTGACGACGTGGGAATACGGAGAGCGCTCAGGCATCGTCGAGGACATCGGAGGACATCGCTGGGAGCTGACTCAGACGCTCCGCGACGTCGAACCGGAAGAATGGGGCGGGACGACTGTCAAGCCCTGGTGAGTGGGCAACATTCGTCTCGGCGGTGGCGCTGCTGCTGACCGAGGCGAACGGGGTGTGGGGGGCCGGAGTTGCGGCGGTGCTGCCCGCGAACGCCCGCGGGGGCGGTGGCCTGGGCGCGGTCTCGTGCGCCTCCGCCGGAAACTGCAGCGCGGTTGGCTTCTATACCACACTCCAAGGACTCGAGCCCTTTCTGGCGGACCCTCCGCCGCTCCGCAACGCTGACCCGCGAGCTGCGACGGCGCGCCGGAACTGTCCCCTGACGCAGCCTGGGCAGAGCCCGATGAGTTACGGGTCGCCGGGATGTCTAATCCCCAGATCAATACGTGCGGCCGGAGGAGGCCGCCGAGGAGGGAGTCACGAGATGGCGCGGTATCTGATCTCGTTCGATGAGGGCGCGATGACCTTCCCCGAGGAGGAACTCCCCGCGGTATCCGCCGCGGCGCACGCGGTGGTCCAGGAGGCCAAGGATGCGGGCGTCTGGGTGTTCGCCGGCGGGCTGTATTCCCACGAACAGGTGAGCGTGGTGGCCACGGATGGGACGATCGCCAACGGCCCGTCGGGTAAGGCGTACGTTGGCGGACTTACGATCATCGACGTGCCCTCACGCGAGAAGGCGCTGGAGTGGGCCGCGAAGATCGCCGTCGCCTGCCGCTGCGCTCAAGAGGTCAGCGAGTTCATGCCCGACCCGGCCGTCGGCAACTAGAGAACTGCGAGTCAGGGACCCCGGCGACGGCCCATCAGTAACAGGCCCGCCGCGACCGCAACTCCGAGCAACGCGACCCCGAGCGCGGTCGGTGGAATCCAGCCAGGTGCGTCATGCGGTCTACACCCTGGTTGACCGACATAATCGCAGCGGACGGAGTGTCCTCGATGGCTGTAGAGAACCAGCGCGCCTCCGAGCGCCGCACCGAGTATGAGCTCGGCGGCGACAAGCCTCGCGTTTCCGAGGGGCCGGAGGAGTGACACGAGGCGAATCGTACTGGGGTCGGTACGACCTGTTTTGGACTGCGCCGGGGACAAGCGCACTCGCCTGGGCCAATGTTCCGGGACTCCTGAGCGTTGCAGGAGGATGTGGCTGTGGGCCTACCGTTTCTTGTCGTTGTCACCGGGATGCCGTCCGCGGGGAAGACGACGGTCGCGGAGGGCCTCGCACGGCGGCTTCGGTTGCCGCTGATCGCGAAGGACGAGATCAAGGAGTCTCTGTACGACAGCCTGGGCGCGGAAAGCGTCAGCTCGTCGGCCCTGCTCGGTGGTGCGGCCTACGCGCTCATCTTTGCCTTGGCCAGAACGATGCTCGGTTCGGGCGCCTCAGTGATCCTCGAGGCCAACTTCTTTCGCGATCAGGAGGGGGAGTTCGCGACTCTCCCGGAGCACCGACTTGTCCAGGTTCTCTGCCATGCCCCGCTCGCCGTCTTGCTGGACCGGTACGCAAACCGCTCCCGTCACGCCGGACACCACGACGCGGAAAAGATCAAGGAGCTACCGGCGCGATTCGAGAGCGGGGCACACGACGCGCTTCGACTCCGAGGTGGCCTCATCGAACTCGACACGACTCAGGCAGTAGACCTGGACGCCCTGGCTGACCGGGTGCGGGAGGTCGGCTGAGATAAGGACCGTCGCCTGGGCCAGTGTTCCGGATGACCCTGAAGCGCGAGTGCCATTGATCGCGAATTGGCTGAGGCAGATACTCAGCCCATGGGTCAGGACGGCGCAGCCGACGGAAGCTCGCCTTCCCCAGGCAACCGCGGTGTTCGGTTGCGGCTGGCTGGAGCAGTGCTGTTCGGCGCAGCCGCGGTAGGCGTGCTCTGGCTCGTGCTCGGTGGAGGAGGGAGCTCTGCGACGGCAAGCTTCCAGGTTTCCCCCGGCACCCCGCCAGTGGTGTTCCTGTACCTGGACAATGGCCACATCGCCTCGTACCTGTCGCAGCTCCAAGGCGGTTCGGCGACAATCGAACAGCTGTCCCGGCAGGCAACAGCGAGCAAGAACGCGTCGGTCGGCGTGAACGGCGTGAGTGCCGGCGGCTCGTCCAGCCAGGAGTCCACCGCCGCGCTGACGCTGACCGTCACGAACCAGTCACGATTTACGAGCCTGCTCGACCTTCTGCAGACCGATGGGTTTCTCCACACGGTCGATATGGGCGCACGAGACCGGCTGATCAAGCGCGAGTTCGCCGCCGTGCCCAACGGGGCGTTCGTCAAGCTGACGAACTGCACGTTGACGCTTCCGACCTATGTGCAGGACGAGGAACTGTGGCGCGCCGCGCGAGGTCATCTCAGCGCCTACCAGCTGTACCAGGGAAACGGCACCGACCTCCGCGAGGTTCCCGTCGCCAATGAGGCCGTCAATTACAAATACCATACGGAGGGCAAGAGGCCTCCGCCGTCATTCGGCCCCGCTCTGCAATTCCAGCCATTTCCAAAGGGTCAACCTCTCCGCGTGGCGCGACCGGAGATGGACCGCTTGGTACGCCGCGTAGGCGCGAACCCGCGTGTGGCCCTCAGCTCGTGCAACCCAGATGGGTACGACCCGATTGGTCTCGACCTGTTAATGCCAATCCGTCTCGGCGCGTTCACCGCCAATCAGACCGCGCTCGCGAGCCCCGTGACGCTCGTCGCGAAGGTCATGCTCACACTCCGCAGGCACAACGACTATGTCGACCTCGCAACCCTGAATCAATGGGCGGGAGCGGACTTCTGGACTAACGGCGAGCTGGACAGCGACGCGACCGTGCTCGCCCCCGGATGGGTGCTACAGCCGATCGCGATCTATAAGTAATCGCGGAAACTGAGCGCCGAGCAGCCACGAGGGGGCTAGACGCTGAGGACCGAGCGTCGGGCCGCTCGCCTGGGCCAGTGTTCCGGAATGATCCCTGGGCCAGTCGGGTTGCTTCCCTGAGTTCTGGGGTTGTTCACATTCGGTAAAGCCCTTTGCGCGGAGCTTGCGAATACGTAAAGAGGGGGTGGATCATCTTTGACCATGCGGCCAGGGTGTGGAGTGCGACTCGCCGCGACGACCGCGCTCGTCGCGCTGTTAGGTGCCGCGGGTGCGTCGGCGGCGCACGCGCCCCAGACTGTGGCGTTGAAGGTGAGCGTTACCGGATCAGGAACGCTCCACTTGGTGGGCCACTCATTCACCTGTCGAAGCGCCTGTAGCCGCACGTTCCAGATCCCCCGAGGACGACGGATCGTTGTCAGGGCTTCTGCCGCCGCAGGCTGGAAGCTGACGAAGTGGAGCGGAGCGTGTACGGGATCGGCCGAGACATGCTCGTTGCGGCTCGACAGGCGAGGGAATGCCGCAGTGAGATTCGTGCCGCCCGGTAACCATTTGAACCCGTACCCGATCGGAACGGCGGTGACCACCTCGGGCGGTTGGCGGGTCAAGGTCAACTCCGCCACGATCGACGCCACAGCAGAAGTCGAGGCGGTGCACAACCAGCCTCCGCCTCCGGCCGGAGCGCAATACAGCCTCGTCAACCTGACGATGACCTCCGTGGGTGGCGGCTCAGCAGATCTCGGCGACTTTCTTTCCAGTCAGCAGCAAATGCAGGGAAGCGCCAAGTACACGTCCGACGCTTGCGAGCCGCCGCAGCCTGACCTCGGAACAGTGGGGCAAGTCTCCTCCGGAACGACGGTGACTGGGAACCTCTGCTACGAGATCGCCACGAACGACGCGCCCACACTCATGTTGACCGGCTACGTAGAGACAGGCAACGGCGACCGCCAGGTCTGGTTCGCGCTTCGCTGATAGCGACGCTCCCCGCCCGACTGCTGAGCGGAGCCTGACGACCTTAGGCCCGAGCCGAAGCACGTTCGCCTGCGCGACCGTCCTCTAGCCTGAGCCGCGCACCAGAGCTCAGTGCAGGCTCGGGCCGATGCCGTGCCCGACGTTGCCCTCGTCGCGGTAGAGCGCCTCTACGTTGTTGCCGTCCGGATCGAGGAGGTATGCCGCGTAGTACCCCGGCCCGTATTCGCGGTATCCAGGCGCGCCGTTCGACAGGAATCCCGCCGCGACGCCTGCCCGGTGGAACTCATTCACCGGCTCCCGCGAGCGGGCGTGGAAGCAGACGTGCAGTCCGGTCGTAGGCGGCTGCCGGTCGACGACGTTGAGGTTCGCGAAGCACGCGGAGCCGTCGGATTCGAACAGCTTCGGGATCCCGAGCGGCGCGAGCACGGTCTCGTAGAAGCGCACGCTGGCCGCAAAATCGCCGGCGTGCAGGTCGACATGGTCGAAGACCCGCAGCGACCAGTCCCATTCCACGCCGGGACGATCGCAGATCCCACGCGTACCCTGAGAGCGTGATCGAGGTCTCCTGCGAAGCGTGTGGCTGGGTCGCAGTCACGGGCCAGCCGGTCAACGACGTCTGGCGCGAGCACGAGGCGGGTTGCCCCGCACTCGGCGGCGCCGTCCGGCATCTTCCGGATCTCCCGCCGCTGCGGCGCCTTCTGCCGCCGGTGAACCTCTGCCGCCACCGGCCGGTGCGCCGCCAGATCGCGGTCACGTCCGCGGGAGTGAAGAAGTACACCGTGATGTGCGAGCTTTGCGGCCGGCTCGTCGGCTGACGACGGCGATGAGCCCCGACGCCGGTCGCTACGTGGTGCTACTTGACAAGCACTACCTCGTTGTGCGATAGGTCAGGGTGCGACAGGCCGCTTTCAGGGGGGCGGCGTCAAGCCGGTCGATTAGGAGGACTTCAATGAAGCGGTTCCTGGGCGCTCGAGCGCTGCTCGCGGCGACACTCTTGGCATTTCTTGCGGTCTCGGCTGCGGGTGCCGGCGCTACTGCACCATCCGGCACGAAGGTCCTGGCGCGTGCGCCCCGGCTTCCCCGCGGCGCCAAGCTGCTCGGGCCGATGTCGGCCTCCGCGACCGTGAAGGGTGCGGTGGTGCTGCAGCCGCGCGACGAGGGCGCTCTGACGCGCTTCATCTCGCAGGTCACCACGAAGAAGTCCCCGCTCTTCCATCGCTACCTCGCCCCGGGTGCGTTCGCGGCCAGGTTCGGACCGACCCAGGCGACGATCGCCGCGGTCAAGTCGACGCTCCAGCACGAGGGGCTCAGCGTCATCGGAGTTGCCCGGGACGGGCTGATCGTCGACTTCAGCGCCCCCGCGAGCCGGATCGAAAGCGCTTTCCGGACCGGCCTCGCGCGATACAAGCTTCCCGGCGGCTCGATCGGCTACGGACGGACCGGCGCGATCAGAGTGCCGTCCGCGATCGCGCACGACGTCACCTCGGTGATCGGCCTGGACAACCTCCTGCGCTACCACTCGGCGTCCGCGCTGCGGGCACCCAAGTCGATGCAGGGGACCCATCCGGCCGCCAAGGCCGCCACCTTCATCCACCCGACTGGCTCGGCAACGCCTTGCTCCGACGCGAAGACGGCCGCCGAGGAGTCCGGCGGCCTGACCGACGACCAGATCGCCAACTCCTACGGCGCGTTCGGGCTCTACGGCCAGGGCGACTTCGCCTCCGGCCAGCACGTCGGCATCTTCGAGCTCGAGCCGTACGCGACCGACGACATCCAGACCTTCGACGAGTGCTACTTCGGCGCAACCCAGGCGACGGCGATGATCGGCCGCCTGAGCACGATCCCGGTGGACGGCGGCCAGCCGGAAGGCCCGGGAGAGGGCGAGGCGACGCTCGACATCCAGGACGTGTCCGCGATGGCTCCGGGCGCCAACATCGACGTCTACGAGGCGCCGAACACGACCTTCGGGTCGCTCGACGCGTACGCGCAGATCGTCAACGACGACACCGACCAGGTCGTCTCGTCGAGCTGGGGCATTTGCGAACAGGGAATCCAGGAAGGCTCGCCCGGCGTCCAGCAGGCCGAGAACATCCTGTTCGAGCAGGCGGCCGCCCAGGGGCAGTCGGTCTTCTCGGCCGCAGGCGACCAGGGCAGCGACGACTGCAACGAGTTCCGGACGACGTCGCCCGTGACTCCTGTCCTGTCCGTGGACGATCCCTCGAGCCAGCCGTACGTGGTCGCCGTGGGCGGAACCACGATCGACGACGCCACCCAGCCGGCGCAGGAGCACGTCTGGAACGACGGCGCCGCGTGGGGTGCGACCGGCGGCGGCATCTCCGAGTCCTGGGCGATGCCGACCTGGCAGCTCGACTCGCACGTGCCCGGCGTCAACGACCCGACCAACGTGTCGGCTGCGACCGCCTTTGAGAGGAACGACCTCGGGAATCCGGGCTACGCCTTCTGCCAGTCCGACACGGCGGTCGGCCCTGTCGAGGCCGGCTGTCGCGAGCTTCCGGACGTCAGCGCTCAGGCCGACGAGTTCACCGGCGCGGTCACGATCTACGTCGGCGAGCTCGGGTTCGGCTGGACGACCATCGGCGGCACCTCGTCGTCGGCTCCGATCTGGGCGGCCCTGCTCGCGGACACGAACGCGTCGCAGACGTGCCAGAACAACGGGCTGACCAACGGTGTCGGCTTCGTCAACCCGCTCCTGTACGCGGTGGCCTCGAACCCGACGGCGTACGCGGAGTCCTTCAACGACATCACCGCCGGGAACAACGACACCTTCGGCGACTCGCAGCTGTTCCCGGCCACGACCGGCTACGACATGTCCACGGGTCTCGGCTCGCCGATGCTGACGTCTCCGAGCGGCGGCGCCGGACTGACGGCGAACCTCTGCGACATGGCCCCGGCGGTGACGCGGCCGACGATCTCGAACATCTCTCCGAGCGTGACCTCCACGTCCGCGCCCCAGACGCCGGGCGTGACGATCACCGGCACCGGGTTCGAGGACAGCGGGACGCCGGACGTTGCGCACATCCAGGTTGGAGGCGTCCAGTTCCCGCCGGCCGCGTTCAACGTCACGAGCCCGACGACGATCGTCGCGGACTTCCCGCCGGCCGCCGGCCTGACCGCGGCCAACGACCAGACCGACGGCGCCGGCCGCTACCAGGTCACCGTCACGCTCGACGACGGCGAGTCGAGCGCGCCGAACGCGAGCAGCTGGTTCTCGTACGTCGACGAGAACGGCTCCTCGCAGACGATCCCGGCCGTCACCGGAGTCCACGCGTTCGCCGGCCCGGACGCGGGCGGCAATACCGTCGAGATCTTCGGCTCGGGCTTCACCGGCGCGACCGGCGTCACCTTCGGCGGCGTCAGCGTCGGTGGGGGCAACTTCACGGTCGTCAACGACTGGAAGATCACGGCCACGGTTCCCGCCTTCGGCGGCGGCACGACCTGTGACCAGGACGGGTCGAGCTACGGCACGGGCGAGAACGCCACGAACGACATCTGCCAGGCGCAGGTAGTGGTGACGAACGCCAACGGCTCGAGCAACACCTCGACGATCCTCCCGCTGTACGAGGGTGCGTTCGCATTCAACGACCACGCCGTGATCCCGGCTCCGCCGGGCGAGGAAGCGGCTCCGGCGTCGACCGAGTACGACTATCTGCCGGGGCCGACGATCACCTCGATCTCCACCGACAACGGGCCGGCGTCGCTCGCCAGCGAGTACGGCGGCACCGTCGTCACGATCCACGGCACCGGGTTCAACCTGGCCGGCCTGGAAGGCGTCGACTTCGGCGACCCGACCCAGGCGTCCTCGCAGAACTTCTTCAACCTGATCGAGGTCACGGGCACGGAGATCCAGATCGCCGCTCCGCCCGGGTTCGACGCGGACGGCTTCTGCACACGACCACCGACACGACCACGATCCCGGTCGCCATCCAGTCGATCGCCGGGCTCTCGAGCCCGACCGACGCGACCTACGCCGGCATCCCGGAGGTCGACGGCGTCTCCGCGACGTCAGGCCCGACCGCCGGCGAGAACGCCGGGCCGGACACAGGCGGCACGCCGATCGACATCGGCGGCGACGGATTCGCAGACCAGTCCCTCGTCGTGACCTTCAATGACGTGGCCTCGCCGTTCTCGTTCGGGACGCAGTACAACTTCAGCGTCAACAGCGACGAGGACCTGACGACGAACACGGTCCCGCAGAATCCGGCGATCGTCGACACCCAGGTCTGCACCGCCACGGACTGCTCGTTCCCGACCTCGTTCAACGACGACCCGTCGGACGAGTTCCTCCTCTACCCGCCGGGTGCCCCGAAGGTCGACTCGATCGCCCCGGCCTCCGGGCCCGAGACCGGCGGGACGCAGGTCACGATCACCGGCGAGAACCTCGGCTGCGCGACCGGCGTCTTCTTCGGTAGCACCGCGGCCGAGCAGTTCTCGAACACCGAGGCGTTCCTCGACTGCGGTCTGACCGACACGCTCACCGTGACTGCGCCTCCGGGCACGGTCGGCACCGTGCCGGTGACCGTGACGACGGTCGAGAGCGACGCCACCGGCGACACGCCGACGACCGACGCGTCGTTCACCTACACCGCGGCGCCGACGCTCACGGTCGCGAAGACGGGCGCCGGATCGGGCACGGTCACGAGCTCGCCGTCGGGGATCGACTGCGGGGCGACGTGCTCGCACAAGTACGCGCCCGGAACCCCGGTGACCCTGACCGCGGCCGCCGCGGCGGGCTCTGTGTTCAGCGGCTGGTCGGGCGGCGGCTGCTCCGGCACCGGCGACTGCTTCGTCACCGTCAACAGCAGCTCGTCGGTGACGGCGACCTTCGACCTCGCGCCCGAGACGCTCACGGTCACGAAGACCGGCAACGGCGCGAATGGCGGAACGGTCACGAGCTCTCCCGTCGGGATCAGCTGCCAATTCACGGATACGACCTGCTCACACCCGTTCGCACACGGGACCACGGTGACCCTGACCGCACTGGGGTCGCTCCACGTGACGTTCGAGGGCTGGTCGGGAGGCGGTTGCTCCGGCGCGGGCAGCTGCACCGTGACCATGAACAGCGCCACGACGGTCACGGCCAACTTCAAGGTCACCGGCGGCCCGCCCGTCGTCAACGGTCTGCGTCGTGCCGAAGCTCAAGGGCAAGACGCTGAAAGCAGCCAAGCGCGCGCTCAAGGCCCGCCACTGCAGGACCGGCAAGGTCAAGCACGCCTTCTCGAGCAAGGTGAAGAAGGGGCGAGTCATCTCGCAGAAGCCGAAGGCGGGCAAGCAGCTCCACAACGGGGCGAAGGTCAGCCTCGTGCTCAGCAAGGGCAAGAAGCACAAGCACTAGACCGGACCGACCGCGGAGGGGCCCGACGGGGCCCCTCCGCCGCAGGTCAGAAGACGAACGGGATGAGCATCCTGGTCGAGCGCCTGTACGCCGGGTAGGCGTCAGGGAACTGCTCGGTCAGGAATCGCTCCTCGACCGTCGCGCTGTAGATGAAGTAGACGCCGGCCAGGGCCACGGCCGCCAGCCAGAGCCAGTTCAGCGCCACCGCGGTGCCGATGCCCGCGAGCAGGATCCCCGTGTAGATCGGGTGGCGGACCAGGCGGTAGGGACCGCTGGTCACCAGCTCCGGCTCGACCTTCTGCGTCATCGGGGTGCCCCAGTTGCGCCCGAGGTGGAGGCGGGCCCAGACCGCGAGCCCCAGTCCCAGGGCGAAGAGGGCGAGCCCGATGCCGGCCCGCACCGGGTCGGAGTGCACGCCGTAGCCCCGGAACAGCCCCAGTCGGACCATGACGAACACGACCACAAGGATCAGCACCCTGATCCGCAGCTCGTGCGACCAGGCGACGCGGCCCCTCTTCATGGAGAAGGCGGCCACGAGCCAGTAGAGCCAGAACGCGGCCCAGCCGGCGGCGAAGACGAGCTCGACCGCTCTCATGGGGCAATTTTCGGCGGCGGGGGCATATCTCCGCCGTGAAACGCAAGGACGGCTTCGCTCCGATCGGCTCGTACGCGGCGATCGGCGACGGGAGGACGGTGGCCCTCGTGGCGGCCGACGGCTCGGTCGACTTCCTCTCGCTGCCGAGTGTCCACTCGCCGACGACCTTCGGCGCCTTGCTCGACCCGGAGAAGGGCGGCCGCTTCACCCTGGCGCCGAGCGGCGACTACGAAGCCGCCCGCCGCTACCTCGGGCGGACGAACGTCCTCGAGACGACCTACCGCACCGGCGACGGCTTCGTACGGGTCACCGAGGCGCTGACGCTCCAGGACGGCGGGCTGGTCCCCTGGGTCGAGCTGGCGCGCCGGATCGAGGGCGTCGAGGGCTCCGTGCCAATGGAGTGGCGGCTCGAGCCGCGCTTCGACTGGGGGCGCGAGGCGCCGCGAATCCAACGGAGCGGCGACCTCCTCGTCGCGTCGGGCGCCGGGATCCAGCTCGCCGTACGTTCCTGGGGAGCGGGGGAGATCGAGGCCGGGAAGGACGCCCTCAGCGGCTCCTGCGCGGTCTCGGCCGGCGAGCGCGCGCTGCTGGCGCTCGTCGCCGCGCACGAGCAGCCGCTCCACGCGCCGAGCCGCGACCACGTCGAGGCGCGGCTCGACGCCACATGTCGGGTCTGGGAGCGCTGGCTCGGGATGTGGGCGTACGACGGCCCGTGGGAGGATGAAGTCGCGCGGAGCGCGCTCGCCCTCAAGCTCCTCGTGTACGCGCCGAACGGCAGCATCACGGCCGCGCCCACGACGTCGCTGCCCGAGGTGATCGGTGGCGACAAGAACTACGACTACCGCTACTCCTGGGTGCGCGACTCGGCGTTCACGCTCGACGCACTCATGCGGCTCGGCCTCCCCGAGCAGGTGCACGAGTCCTTCTCGTGCCTGCTGCGCGCCGTGCGGGAGACGGCTCCCGACCTCCGGCCCTTCTACGACCTCGACGGCTGTGTGCCGACTCGCACGGAGACGCTGGACCACCTCAGCGGCTATCGCGACTCGCGCCCGGTCCACTACGGGAACGCGGCACGCACGCAGCTCCAGCTCGGCTCGTGGGGCGACCTGCTCGAGACGGCCGGCCTCTACGCGTCCGAGGGCCACGTCCTCGACGAGGAGACGGGGGAGATGCTCGCGGGCTGCATCGACCGCGTCGCGACCCTATGGTCGGACGAGGACTCCGGGATGTGGGAGCTCGACGAGCTCCGCCACTACACGACCTCGAAGGTCGCCGTCTGGATGGCGTTCGACCGGGCGCTCGACCTTGCCCGGAAGGGCCACCTGCCCGACCGCCACGTGGCGCAGTGGCGCGAGCAGCGCGATCGTCTGCGCGCCTGGATCGAGGAGAGTTGCTGGTCGGAGGAGCTCGGTGCCTACCGTGGCTGGACCGGGGAGGAGTCACTCGACGCGGGACTGCTGCGCGGTGTTCGCATGGGCTATCCGGAGACGGAGCGGCTCGGCGCCACGGTCGACGCGATCCGGACGCGGCTGGCGGCCGCGCCCGGCCTGATCTACCGCACGAGCGAGCACGCCGGCGCGGAGGGAGCGTTCGTCGCGTGCTCGTTCTGGGCCGTCGAGGCCCTCGCGCGCCTGGGACGGGTCGAGGAGGCCTGCGAGACGATGGAACGGGTCCTCCCGTACGCGAATGACGTCGGGCTCCTCTCCGAGGAGGTCGATCCGGAGAGCGGCGAGCTTCTGGGCAACTTCCCCCAGGGGCTGAGCCACCTGGCGCTGATCAACGCCGCGGGTGCTATTCAGGACTCGGCCGCCGCGTAAGGCGTAGGAGCATCGGTGACGGCACGCGCGGCGCGACGTTGAAGGCCGTGGTCACGAGGGCTAGATGCGTGAACGCCTGCGGGAAGTTGCCGAGCAGACGCTTCGCCTTGGGGTCGTACTCCTCGGACAGCAGGCCGAGGTCGTTCGAGAGGCCGAGCAGCCGCTCGAAGAGCTCGCAGCGCCTCGTCGCGCCGGCCGAGCAGCTCGTAGCAGTTCGCGAGCCAGAACGAGCACGGCAGGAAGACGCCCTCGCCCGCCGGCAGCCCGTCGACGCCCGCCTCCCGCGTGCGGTAGCGCAGGACGAAGCCGTCCTGAAGCAGCTCGCGCTCGACCGCCCCGATCGTCCCCTGGATGCGCGGGTCGGTCGCGGGAAGGAAGCCGACGAGCGGCAGCATGAGCAGGCTGGCGTCGAGCTCCTGCGAGCCGTACGACTGCGTGAAGGAGCCGAGCTCGGCGTCGAAGCCCCGTTCGCAGACCTCGGTGTGAATCTCGTCGCGGAGCTCACGCCAGCGGTCCTCGGGCCCGTCCAGCCCCTGCTGCTCGACCGTCCGGACGGCCCGGTCGAAGGCCACCCACGCCATCACCTTCGAGTGGGTGAAGTGGCGGCGCTCGCCGCGGATCTCCCAGATCCCCTCGTCGGGCTCGCGCCACGCCTCCCCGAGGTGGTCGAGCATGGCGAGCTGGATCCGCCACGCCTGCGGGTCGATGCCGATCCCTCGCACACGCGCCTGGTACAGCGCGTCGAGGACCTCGCCGTAGACGTCGAGCTGCAGCTGCTCGCTTGCCGCGTTGCCGATCCGGACCGGCTTCGAGCCCTCGTAGCCGTCGAGCCACGGGAGCTCCAGCTCGGTCAGGCGCCGCTCGCCCGCGACGCCGTACATGATCTGGATGTCCGCCGGGTCTCCGGCGATCGCCCGCAACAGCCAGCGCCGCCAGGCGGCCGCCTCCTCCTCGTGGTTGCCCTGGAGCAGGGAGAGCAGCGTGAGCGTCGCGTCGCGGAGCCAGCAGTAGCGGTAGTCCCAGTTCCGGACGGAGCCGATCCACTCGGGCAGCGACGTCGTGGCCGCGGCGACGATCCCGCCCGTCGGCTCGTAGGTGAGCGCCTTGAGGACGATGAGGGAGCGACGCACGATCTCGACCCACTCGGGCGGCAGGTCGCACTCGCACTGCTCGCTCCACTCGCGCCAGAAGCCCTCGGTGTCGGCAAGAGCCTGCTCGGGATCGATCGCCCCCGGCACGTCCTCGTGCGAGGGAAACCACGTGAGGACGAACGGGATGCGCTGGCCCTCGTCGACCGCAAACTCCGAGATCGTGCGGTAGTCCTCGCCGCGGGTCGGTGCGGGCGTGCGGAAGCAGAGCGCATTCGGCCCCGCGAGGGCGACGCGGGTGTTCTCCTCGTGCGTGCGCTTGCGGACCCACGGAACGATGCGGCCGTATTCGAAGCGGATCGTCAGCTCCGAGCGCATCTGGACGCTGCCCTTGACCCCCTCGACGATGCGGATGATGTCGGGCGCCTTGCCGCGCGGCGGCATGAAGTCGAGGACGCGCGCAACGGAGCCGTCCTCCGCGTGCCACGTCGTCTCGAGGACGAGCGTGTCGTGGAGGTAGCGACGTTTGCTCGTCGCCGGTGTCGACGGCGCGAGGAGCCAGCGGCCGTTCTCGGGCTTCCCGAGAAGCGCGGCGAAGCAGGCGCCGGAGTCGAAGCGCGGGAAACAGAGCCAGTCGACGGAGCCGTTGCGGCTGACGAGCGCCGCCGTCTGGAGGTCGCCGAGCAGGGCGTAGTCCTCGATGCGCGGGCTCACCGGTTCTCGATCTCCAGGCCGAGCTCGGGCCAGCGCTTCCGCACCGCCCGGTTGAACGTGTCCTCGTACACCTCGGCCGCATCTTCCCCCAGTGTCCGGGAGAACCGGTCGCGCATGTCTGCGAGCGCCTCCGTGGCCGTCTCGACGGCGTCGACGAAGTCGCCGTACATTTCCTCTCTGTCCTCGCGGTCCGCGCGCTCGTAGACGCGGTACCTCTCGCGACACTCCTCCAACAGGTCGGCCTCGTCCTCCACGAAGAGGTCGAGCTGGCGCGCGATCACGTCTCCGAAGGGGTTGCGACGAAGCCTCACGCGATCTCCTCGTAGACCTCGAGATGCGCCTGCGCTGCGGAGTCCCAGGTGAGCTCCTCGCGGGCACGCTGAGCGCCGGCGCGCGCCCGCGCGAGCGCGTCGGGATCGGCGAGCAGCTCGTGAACCGCGTGCGCGAGGCCGTCCACGTCGCCGGCCGGCACCACTCGGCCGGCCTCGAACCGCCGCACCGGCTCCGCGATCCCGCCGACGTCGTACGCGACGGCGGGGACGCCGGCGCCGAGCGCCCGCAGCAGGGCGCCGCTCTGGTCGAGCTCGGGCCGGTAAGGGAAGACGGCGACGGTCGCGTCGCCGAAGGCGCGGTCGATCTCCGGCTGCGGGAGGTAGCCGAGCCTCCACTCCACCTCGAGCCCGTTCGCCGCGGCGCGGTACGGCTCGAGCGGCTCGAGCGGGTCGCCGGCGACGAGGAGCCTCGCGTCTCCGGCCAGCTTCACCGCCTCGATCGCGTCTCCGAGGCCCTTGTAGGGCCGGATCATCCCGAAGGCGAGCACGGTGCGGCCGTCGTCGCGCCGCTCGGGGCGGCTCGGGAAGACGGGGTGGGGGATGACGCGGAGCCGGTCCGGCTCGACGCCCAGCTCGGCGAGCGCCTCGCGTCCGCTCTCGCTGTGGACGACGATCCGGTCGAAGCGCGCGAAGAGGCGGCGCCAGAGCTCGGTCCGCTGCGCCGTGCGGCGGGGGAGGAGGTCGTGCGCCGTGAACACCGACGGCAGGTGCGGCCGGAAGAGGCGTGCGTCGAGCTCGGGCACGGGCAGCCACTGCATGTGGAGCACGTCCGCGTGGATCCGGCGCAGCATGGCGAGCCCGAGCGGGTGCTCCGCGACCTTGAGCGGCAGGCGCAGCCGCGAGCGGCCGAAGAGCCGCGAGGAGAGCGGGTAGAAGAGCTCCCGGCGCCGGTATCCGTCCGGCTCGGGCGCGTCGCCGAAGCGGAAGCGGGAGGTGACGAGCTCGACGTCCGCGCCGGCCCGGGCGAGCGCGGCCGCCAGCTCGTGGTCGTACGGCGGCGTGAATGCCGGCGGATCGGCGAGCAGGACGCGCACGGCTCCGTACGCTACGCGCGTGGCAATGCTCGTGCGCACGTGGAATCTCTTCCACGGCAAGCCTTCTCCGCCCGGGCGCCGTGCCTTTCTGCGCCAGATGATCGAGCTCGTGACCGACGACAGGCCCGACCTCGTCTGCTTGCAGGAGCTGCCGGTGTGGGCCCTCGGTCACCTGGAGGGCTGGAGCGGCATGCACGCGTACACGGCCGTCGCCAGGCGGCCTCTGCTGCCGGTCGGAGCGCGGACCGTCACCGCCCTGCATCACGGATTCCTGCGGTCGGCGTTCACGGGGGAGGGAGACGCGATCCTCACGCGCGAGCCTGCGCGCTCGCTCGGCACGACGGTGGTCAGCGAGGTGAAGCTGCGCCGGATCGCTCATGCGGTGGAGCTCGGCGGCGTGACCGTGGTCAACTTCCACATCGACGGCGAACGGACGCAGCTCGACCGCGTCCTCGCGCTGGCAGGGGAGCAGTCGATCGTCGCAGGCGACGCGAATCTCGTCGCTCCCGCCGCCGACGGCTTCTCGCCGCCGCTCGCGGGCAGCATCGACCAGATCTTCGTGCGCGGGCTGGCTCTCCGGGAAGGCCCGTTCGCGTGGCCGGTGGAGCGGCGCACCGTGCGAGGGCCGCGTCCTCTCCGACCACGCGCCGGTCGAGGCGGTCGTGGAGTGACCTTCGAGGAGGCTCGGGCGCAGTTCCCCGTCCTCGAGCGCTACGCGTATCTCAATGCCGGCTCGACCGGCCCGCTGCCCCTGGCCGCGGTCGAGGCAGCACGCGCGCAGCTCGAGCGGGATCTCGCCCAGGGCCGGAGCGGGCCGCGGTACATCGAGGACGTGAGGGAGAGGCGGGAGCGCGTCCGCGCCGGCCTCGCGGCTGTGCTCGGGGCGCCGCCGGAGCTCGTCGCGCTCGCCGACTCGACGACCCGCGGCTGCCAGATCGTCGTCCTCGGTCTGGGGCTCGGCCCCGAGGACGAGGTCGTCACGAGCAGCGAGGAGCACTTCGGCCTGACCTCTCAACTCCATGCGAGCGGCGCTCGCGTCGTCGTCGCCGAGGCGGACGAGGACGCGCTGCTCGCCGCCGTCACCCCGCGAACCCGGCTCATTGCCGTGTCGCACGTCGTCTGGACGACGGGCCGCATGCTCGATCCGGCGCGCCTGCGGCGCCCCGACGGGCCGCCGCTGCTCGTCGACGGCGCGCAGTCGGCGGGTGCGATCCCGGTCGACCTCGCCGGCGCCGACTTCTACACCGTCTCCGCCCAGAAATGGCTCTGCGGCCCGGAACCGACGGGCGCACTGTTCGTTCGCGACCCCGAGCGGCTGAGAGTGGCGATGCCGAGCCCCTTCTCGATGAAGAGCCACGAGGGAGGCGGTCCGTTCGAGCCCAAGGACGGCGCGGCGCGATTCGACTCCGGCTGGATCCACGGCCCGGCGCTGCGCGGGCCTCGAGGCGGCGCTCGAGGTGCATCCGGCGTGGCGGTACGAGCGCTGCCGCCGCGACGACCGCGCGCTGCCGCGAGCTGCTCGAGCCGCTCGTGGAGGTGGTGACCCCGCCCGGCCACTCGACTCTCGTCTCCTTCCGGCCTCCCGGCGACCCGGCAGACCTCGTGGCAGCGCTCGCCGAGCGGGACGTGGTCGTGCGGGAGCTGCCGGGACGCAACCTCGTGCGCGCCTCATGCGGCTGGTGGACGAGCGACGACGACCTGCGTCGTCTCGCCGACGGATTACGCGGGTAGCCCGAGCTCCGCGGAAATCGGCTGCAGCGCCTCGACGATCGTGCGGATGTGGTCGTCGAGCTCGACGCCGAGCTCCTCCGCGCCCTTGTAGACCTCGTCGCGGTGGACGCCGGCCGCGAAGGACGGCTGCTTGAGCTTCTTCTTGACCGACTTCGGCTCGAGCCCCTCGAGGCCGGTAGGGCGCACCAGCGCGCACGCGTGGACGAAGCCGCTCAGCTCGTCGCAGGCGAAGAGCGCTTTCTTGAGCGGCGTGTCGCGCGGCAGCCCGAGGTGCTCGGCATGGGAGAGCACCGTCTCGACGATCTCCTCCGGGTAGCCCTCCTCGCGCAGGATCGGCGCGCCGTCCTGCGGGTGCTTGTCGAGCGTCGGGTGCATCTCGTAGTCGAAGTCGTGCAGGAGGGCCGCGACCCGCCACTGCTCCTCGTCCCCGCCGAGCTTGCGCGCGTAGGCGGCCGTCGAAGCCTCGACCGCCAGGGCGTGCCGCAGCAGCGACTCGCTCTTCGTGTAGCGCGTCAGGGTCTCCCAGGCGCGTTCGCGGGTCGGCTCCATCCCGCCGGTCATCCTAGACCCTGTTGCCGAGCGTGACGACATCGCAACAAATGTGCTGCAAATCACCGTAATCCCTTGCGTGTGAGAAGCCGGCCGAGTACACCGATTGGCGTCCAGTGATTCTCGTCCGGTAAGGAGGCGGCTATGCCCATCGCCCGTCGTTCGGTCGTTCTAACGATCGCTCTCGTCATCGGTCTGCTCGGCTTCGCCGGCCTCGCGCAGGCGGATGACATCGCCTGGAAGGCAAACCACGACACCGATCCGCATCTGGCCCTCACTGCGGAACAACTCGAGATGACCGCCGAGAAGCGCGCGGCGGAGGATCGGATCGCCGCGGGGTCGTCATCCCCCCTCGGAATCGGCGCGGCGACGCCGGCCGGGATCGTGCCGATCGGCCCCGTCCCGGACTCGACGTGTGGGAGCGCGTGCGACGGGGGCGGCGGTTATCCGAGCTCAGCGTCGATCGCCGCCAACCAGGCGTCGCAGGAAACCTCCTACTACTGCGGACCGGCTTCGGTTCACGAGGCGCTCGGCGCACTCGGCGTCTCGCTCTCTCAAGCGACCGCCGCGTCCGCACTGCGCACGACGACCTCCGGCACCGCGTGGTCGGGCGGTGGAACCTCGCCTTCCGGATATCCGGTCCCCGACGTCCTGAACAGGTACCAGAGCCGGAACTACTACGTCCCCCAGCCTGTCTCTTCCGCGACGTCCAACGCGATCCAGACCTACGAGAACGACCTCGAGATGGACATCTCGTCGATCAGAGCTCCGCTGGTCGGCGACGCGTGGGAGGTCCCGGGCGGGTACCACCTCGTCGGGCACCCCGGCAACGAGCAGATCTTCCACTGGTTCGAGATTCGCGGCTACTACGGGTCGGGTAGGACGGCGCTGTACGAGGACTCGGTCCACGGCGCGAACTCGATCGGGTGGTCTGGGAATGTTCCCGCGTACTCGAGCCTGCCGAGCAATCAGATCGTCTCGATCGTTTCCGGGCGTGGCTACGTCTGGTAGAGGACTCCGGGGCGGTGTTCGGGCCGCTTTCTCGCTGGCGGCTGTTGTCGCGGTAGCCGTGGGCATGACCGCCGGGAGCGGCAGGTCTGCGGAGACGCACGCGCAGCGCGGCTGGTGTCGGGCGGGCTCGAGCGCGGCCTGGCTGCGGATGCTCTCGCAACACATCGTGGCCCGCTCGCGAACGGCAGCGCTCGTGCCTCTCGCGCTCGCGCACGACGGACATTCGTTCTTCGCCGGCGCGTACTCGCCGAGGTTCTCCGGAGTGGCACGGATCGACGCGAGGACGGGACGCCTCACCCGCGTCAAAGCGTTTGCCCACCCGCGGTTCGACCAGGCCTGGGCCGCGTTCGACGGCCGCTGGCTCGTCTGGAACGAGTACCACGGCTTCGACACTTTCGACGACTTCACGACCTGGGCCTGGGACACGCGGTCGCGGAAGCTGACACAGCTCGGTGCTGCGGTGCATGGGCCGACCGGTCAGTTCTGGGAGAGCCCTTGGCGCGGCCCGGACGCTCGCGACGGGGTGGCGACATGGGTGCAGGGCGCCGGACCGGATCAGCTCGGCGACATTCACACCTACAACCTCCGCACGGGCCGCGACCTGGTCGTTCGGCACGGCCATCCGGGCGGCGCGTTCCTGCTCGACCACCACATCGTCGTCTGGACCGAGGCGTCGGCTCCGGGCGTTCCGGCGAGGATGCACGCCGCGTCCGCGCTCACGGGTGCGTCGGCCCCTCTCCCGCGGGCTCTTCGGGCGTTGCGAAACGTCACCGGCCTGCAGACCGACGGGCACCGGATCGCCTACCCGAACGCGTCCTACAAGTCGCTGTGGTGGTCGCCGTCCCCGGCGGCCGAGCCATCCGAAGTGGTCGACACCCGGCATCTCCGGCATGTCGACAACTCGGTGCAGGTCGGCGGACGCTACGTGACCTTCGGCATCTATCCCGGCGTCTTCGTGGCCGACACAACGTTGCACCGCTACGTCGAGGTCAGCACACACGGAGGATCGGCAATGGTCGACTCCACGGCCTTGCTCGTGACGTACGGCCCGACGAAGAAGGTGCTTCATCCGGTTCTTCGGATGGCTTTCGTGCCGCTGCGCGACCTGCCGCCGATGCCCGCCTGCTCCTAATCCGAGCCCGTCTCAGGCCCCGGCTATCCTGCGCGGACAATGTCGGTCGTGACGGTGCCGCACGCCCTCGTCATCGAAGGCGGAAATCCGCTCAGCGGGCGCATCCGCGCCTCCGGGAACAAGAACGGGGCCTTGCCGATCCTCGCGGCGTGCCTGCTCGCCGACGAGCCCGTCACGCTCTCGAACGTCCCGCGTATCCGCGACGTCGAGACGATGCTCGAGCTCCTGTACGGCACCGGCGCGAGCGCCGAGTGGACCGGCCCGAACGAGGTGCGCGTGGAGCCGCAAGGGCTCTCGTCGTACGAGGTCGACGGGGTGCTTGCGGAGCGGATCAGAGCATCGTTCCTCCTGGCCGGCCCGCTGCTCGCGCAGGCTCGGCCGGGCGAGCGTGCCGCCGCCGGGCGGCGACGTGATCGGGCGGCGCCGGCTCGACCCGCACATCCACGCCCTCGAGCGCCTCGGCGCACGCATCGAGATCGAGAGCCGCTACGAGATGGAGACGGACGGCCTGCGCGCCGCGCAGATCTTCCTCGACGAGGCGAGCGTGATGGCGACGGAGAACGCAGTGATGGCCGCGGTCCTCACGCCCGGCGAGACGACGATCGGGAACGCCGCCTGCGAGCCGCACGTGCAGGACCTGTGCCGCTTCCTCGTCTCGCTCGGAGCGGAGATCCAGGGGATCGAATCGAACGTCCTCCGGATCCACGGTGTCGAGTCGCTGCGCGGCGGCGAGTGGGCGATCGGGCCCGAGCACATCGAGGTCGGAAGCTTCATCGGCCTTGCCGCGGTCACGAACAGCGACCTCACGATCGACGGGATCGAGCCTCGCGACCTGGTCTCGATCCTCACCGCGTTCAGCCGGCTCGGAGTCGAGGTGGAGCTCGGCGACGGCTGGCTCCGGGTGCCGCCGCACCAGGAGCTGGTGATCCAGAACGACCTCGGCGACCAGGTGCCGAAGATCGAGGACGGGCCGTGGCCGGCGTTCCCGGCGGACCTCACGTCGATCGCCGTCGCGGTCGCGACGCAGGCGTGGGGGACGGTCCTCGTCTTCGAGAAGATGTTCGAGAACCGGCTGTTCTTCGTCGACAAGCTCGTCTCGATGGGGGCACGGATCATCGTCTGCGACCCGCACCGGGTCGTCGTCAGCGGGCCGTCGCGCCTGTATGGCCAGCGGCTGACGAGCCCGGACATCCGCGCCGGGATGGCGATGCTGATCGCAGCGCTCTGCGCGAACGGCCGCTCCACGATCGGCAACGTGGCCGAGATCGACCGCGGCTACGAGCGCATCGACGACCGCCTCCGTGCCGTCGGCGCGCAGATCGAGCGGGTCGAGGCGTAACAGAAGTCCGCGCGCAGTTACGCTCAGGAGCGATGAGCGAGCAGGCTGCGGCGGGCGTTCGCGTCAACGTCTACGGGCGGGGCGAGGCAACGGTGGAGACGGGGTTGCCCGTGCTCAACCGCCTGATCGTCCGTCTCGCGGAGACGGCTCGCTTCGACCTCGTGCTCGACATCGAGCCGGGCGACACCGAGGCCGAGGTGGATGCCGCGGGGGCGGCGATCGGCGACGCGCTCGCCGGGCCGCTGCGGGCCGACGGCGCCCGCGGCTACGGCTCCGGCGCGCTCACGTCGGCGGAGGCGCTCGCCTACGTCGTGCTCGAGACGAGCAACGAGCCCCTCTTCGTCACGAACGTCGACCTGACCCAGGCGCGCATAGGCGGGCTCGGCACCGACGTCGCGCGGCGCTTCCTCGAGGTGCTCGCCGAGCACGCCGGGCTCGTCCTGCACATCCGGCTCCTCAACGGCACCGACAGCGGCCACGTGCTCGAGGCGATCTTCAAGGGGCTCGGCGCCGCGCTCGCCGAGGCCTGCGAGCGACAGGTGCCGCGCCGGTGAGCGAGAAGCGGGTCGTGCGCACCGAGGCCGCACCGGCGCCGTTCCAGGGCGCGCCGTACTCGCAGGCGATCGCAGCCGGCGGGTTCGTCTTCGTCTCCGGCCAGCTCGGCCTGAAGCCGGGGGACACCGAGATCTCCGGCGGGATCGACGGAGCAGACCGAGCAGGTCTTCGCGAACCTTGCCGCGATCCTCGCGGAGGCCGGCAGCGGGCTCGACCGGCTCGTGAAGACGACCGTCTTCCTCCAGGACCTCGGCGACTTCCAGGCGATGAACGAGGTCTACGCGAAGCACGTCGGCGAGCAACCGCCTGCACGGGCGACGGTCGAAGTGGCGAAGCTCCCGTCCGGCGCTCTCGTAGAGATCGAGGCGGTCGCGCTTCTCTAGCCCTCGCGCTTGAGCGCCCGCACGTGCAGGAAGAGCGGAATACGCCTCCAGCGGGCGCTTTGCGGGTCGGTGAATCGCGTGCTCGGGCAGCGGCGACCTCGCGCAGTCTCTCGATCAGGAAACCCGCGGCGCTCAGGCCTTCCGCGTACACGTGCAGAGGGCGGTGCAGGCTCGCGAAGGTCATCTCCAACCCGCCGCGCGCGACCGCGTCCGCGTAATCGAAGGTGTCGAGGTACGAGCCCTCGATCACGAACGGTGCGCCGCGTCACGTGCGGCATCGAACTCGCCGGCGGAGCTGAGCGGGTGCACGACGGCGAGGCAGAGGTGCCTCCGGGGACGAGCGCGCGGGCGCCTCGCCGAGCACCCCGCCGAGGTCGTCGGCGTCCTGAAGGGACATGAACGCGAGGACGAGGCCGAAGGAAGAGTCCTGGAACGGGAAATCCGCCGCATCGGCCAGATGGAGCTCCAGCGCCGGCGAGCGCTTCGCGGGCGGCGGAGACCAGCGTGGGCGACGCGTCGACGCCGACGACGTCGTGCCCAGTGCGGCGAGGTCGCGCGCGAGGCGCCCTTCGCCGCAGCCGAGGTCGAGCGTCCGCGCCGGCCGGGGGCGGCAGAAGCTCCAGGAAAACGTCACGGTGGTAGGATTGCCAGTAACTGTCGTGCCCGGCCGGGTCGCGCGCCCAGGCGATCCATCGGCGGCGTTCCGCTCCCAGGTCGCCGCGCAGGTCATCGTCTCAGTCGCCCCCGAGGCATCGGCTCCGACTCTAGAGCCGCGAGAATGGCCCGGTGCGCCAGGAGATCGAGGACTACGTACGCTCGCTCGGGCTCGACGCCTATCTGGTGGGCGGCGCCGTGCGCGACGAGCTGCTCGGGCTGGAGTCGAAGGACGCCGACTTTCTCGTGCCGGGCGTCGACACCGAAGGCCTGCGGGCAGCCCTCGCACCGCACGGGCGGGTGGAGGATCTCGTGGTCGCCGACCGGCTCGTCGGCATCCGGCTTCATCCGAGTGACCGCCGGATTCGCGGGCTGACGCCCGCCGGGATCGACTTCACGCCGCCGCGCAAGCGAGGTCTCCACCGGGCCCGGGCGGCACGACTTCGAGATCGTCGCCGACCCGTCGCTCTCGGTGGAGGAAGACATGCGCCGCCGCGACTTCACCGTGAACGCGATGGCCCGGCGACTCGAGACCGGCGAGCTCGTCGACCCGCTCGAGGGCAAAGCCGATCTCGAGGCGCGCCGGCTGCGCACCGTGTCGCCGCAGAGCTTTCGCGAGGACCCGCTGCGGCTCGTGCGCGCGCTCCGCTTCGTCTCGCAGCTGGGCTTCGAGCCGGACGAGGAGCTGCTCGCCCAGATGCGCGAGGAGGCGCCGGCGGTGAAGCTCGTCTCCGGCGAGCGCATCGGAGGCGGGCTGGCGGCCGACGGCATGGGCGAGCTCTCGAAGCTCCTGCTCGGCGCCGAGCCCGCCCGCGCGCTGCGGCTCGCGCGCGACACGGGAGTCCTCGTCGAGCTCCTGCCGGAGTTCGGCGCGGCGATCGGCTTCGACCAGGAGAGCCGCTACCACGACCTCACGGTCGACGAGCACACGTTCTCGGTCGTGCAGGCCGCGGCCGACCAGGGCTATGCGCTGCCGGTACGGCTGGCGGCGCTCTTTCACGACCTCGGCAAGCCGCTGGCCGCCTGGCGCGGACAGGACGGGCGCCTCCACTACTACGCGAAGCCGGGAATCTCCGAGCGCGGGCACGACCGGGTGGGCGCCGACCTCGCCGCCGGTGCGCTGTCGCGGCTGCGCTACCCGAACGCGCTGCGCCGGCGGGTGGTCCGGATCGTCCGCCGCCACATGTTCCAGCCCGGCAAGGGCGACGCCCGGCGAGCACGACGCTTCCTCCGGCGCAACGGTGACGAGCTCGCGTTCGACCTGATCGACCACAAGCACGCCGACCTGCTCGGGAAGCGCGGAAGCGACGGCGAGCCGCCGCCGCTCGACGAGATCGACGCGCTCCTGCGGTTCCGCGAGATGGTGAAGCAGGAGCTGTCGAGCCCACACCGCCTGCGTGACCTCGCGGTGGACGGGAACGACCTGATCGCGCTCGGATTCCCGGCGGGGCCGCAGCTCGGTCGCATCCTCGACGAGCTGCTCGACGCCGTCGTCGAGGAGCCGGAGCTGAACAGCCGCGACCAGCTGCTGGCCCGGGCGAAGGAGCTTCGTTGATTCCCTGGCAGCGTCGACGGCTACGAGGTCGTCTTCACGACCCGCCTCGGGGGCGTGAGCGAGGGCCCGTACGCGTCGCTCAACCTCGGGCGCAAGAGCGGGGACGAGGTGGAGCACGTGGACGAGAACCGGCGCATCGCGTGCGAGGCGATCGGCGCAGACGTCGACGAGACTCGCGCTCAACTTCCAGGTGCACTCGGCTCGCGTCCTGGAGGCGGAGCCGGCGACCCGCGGGGAGCAAGCGGACGGGCTCTGGACGGAGGAGCCGGGGCTCCCGATCCTCGCGCTGTCGGCCGACTGCCTGCCGCTCGCGCTCGCCCGCACGGACGGGGGCCGTCCGGCGGTCGCCGTCCTGCACGCGGGCTGGCGCGGGTTGCTCGAGGGCATCGTCGCCGCCGGAGTGGAGGCTCTCGGCGGAGGAAGCCTCGCCGCGGCGATCGGGCCCGGGATCGGCCCCTGCTGCTACGAGGTGGGGGAGGAGGTGGCGGCGCCCTTCCGCGAGCGCTTCGGCGACGACGTCGTGCGCGAGGGCCGGCTCGACCTCTGGACGAGCGCCGAGCGCGCGCTTCGCGCCGCGGGTATCGACCGAGTCGATCGCTTCGACCGCTGCACGGCGTGCGAGCCCGAGACGTTCTTCTCCCACCGGCGCGACCACGGCCGCACCGGCCGGCAGGGGGTGATCGCCTATGTCACCGGCTGAGATCCGCGAGCGCTACGAGCGCATCCGCGAGGAGGTCGGCCCGGCGGTGACGGTCGTCGCCGCGACGAAGTACGTCTCGGTCGAGGACCTGGCGGCGCTCGCGGAGGCGGGCGTCGAGGTGGTCGGCGAGAATCGGGCGCAGGATCTCCGCGCGAAGCACAACGTGTACGGGGACGCCTTCCGTTGGCACTTCATCGGCCATCTCCAGAGCCGCAAGGCGCCCGTCGTGAGCGAGCTGTGCGAGCTCTGCCACTCGCTGGCCTCCGAGTCCGCGGCGCGGAAGCTCACGATCCCGGCGCTCGTCGAGGTCAACCTCTCCGGCGAGCCCACGAAGTCGGGCGTGACGCCCGAGGAGCTGCCCGCGCTGCTCGAGATCTACCCGGATGTGCGCGGCCTGATGACGATGCCGCCCGCGAGCGGGGATCCCGAGGCGTCGCGGCCGTACTTCCGCCGTCTGCGCGAGCTCGGCGAGCAGCACGGCCTGCGCGAGCTCTCCATGGGGACGAGCCAGGACTACCGGGTCGGCGCGGAGGAGGGCGCGACCCATGTCCGGGTGGGCGCAGTCCTATGGCAGCGCTAACATCGGCGGCGCCATGGCGCTCTCCGACGTGTGGGCTCGCACCCTCGTCTACTTCGGCATCGCCGAGGAGGACGACTGGGACGACGAGGGCTATCTCACCGAGGACGAGCTCGCCGACCCGTACGAGCAGCAGAACGTGCGCCGGCTGCCCGCCCGGCGATCGCGGCGCGGCCACGACGACGACTGGACCGATCCGGAGCCCGATGCCGACGCCCAGCGGACGAGCATCCTGCGCCCGCAGGCGTCGTCGCGCCGGGTGCGCAACCTCGAGCCCGTCCGCGGGCCCGGGACGTCGCGAGTCCACCTCGTCCTGCCGCGCAGCTTCAACGACGCCCAGCAGGTCGCCGACCGGTTCAAGGCCGGCGTCCCGGTGATCCTCAACCTCCAGTCGGCAGACGGGGAGCTGTCCAAGCGGCTGATCGACTTCGCGAGCGGCCTGACCTACGCGCTCGACGGCGGGATGCAGCGGATCGCCGACAAGGTCTTCCTCCTCACGCCGAGCGACGTCGAGCTCTCGGCCGAGGACCGCGCGCGGATGCTCGAGCGCGGCTTCTTCAACCAGGCCTAGAAGATAGGAGAAGCGCCGCCGAGCGCGAAGCACGGGCGCATGGGCGGCCCGGCCAGTTTCAGCTTGCTCGCCGACGCGATCACGAGCGTCGAGACGTTCGTCAACGTCTTCCTGCTCCTCTACGGGCTCGTGATCTTCGTCTACATCCTCACGAGCTGGCTGAGGCTGCCGTACTCGGTGACCCTGAACCGGATTCAGCGCTTCCTCTACGACGTGTGCGAGCCGTATCTACGCCTGTTCCGCCGGCTGCTGCCCTCGACGGGAGCGCTCGACCTATCGCCGATCCTGGCCTTCATCTCCCTCGGCGTGATCGACCGCCTGGTCATCTGGATCCTCGAACACTTCCACTAAAGGAGAGACCGATGGCACTCACACCAGTCGAGATCAGACACCTGACGCCGCCGCGCACGGTCTTCCGCGGCTACCGCGCGGCCGAGACCGACAAGCTCCTCGAGGAGATCGTCGAGAGCTTCGAGGACGTCTGGCGCGAGCGCGCCGACCTCGCGGACAAGGTCGAGCAGCTCGAGGCCGACCTCGTCCGCTTTCGCGAGCTCGAGAGCCTGCTACGCACGACGCTCGTCTCCGCCGAACAGGCCTCCGCCCAGATGCGCGACCAGGCCCGTCGTGAGGCCGAGCTGATCCTCGGGGAGGCGCACGCCGAGGCCCGGGCGGTCCAGCGAGGTTCGATCGCCGAGAACGAGCGGCTCAGCCGGGAGTCCCGCCGGCTGCGCGCGCAGCTGACCGAAGCCCTGGCCGCGCTCGACGAGGACGAGCCGGCGGGCGCATCCGAGCAGGAGGGAGACGCCGAGCGCGAGCGCAGCTGGTACGGCTATCCGGCCGGGCAGGCCCTGCCGGACTCGAACGCTGCCTGAGTTCCGAGTTCTGAGCAGTAGCCAGACGTAGACTGAGCGCATGACTGCGGAGACGACGCGGCTGCGAGTGCGCGTCAGCCCGGGCGCCGGCCGGACGGCCATCGTGGGCCGGCACGGCGACGCCTGGAAGGTGCGGGTCACGGAGGCGCCGGAGCGGGGACGCGCGAACGAGGCCGTCCTCCGTCTCCTCGCCGACACTCTCACGCTGCCCCGGACCGCACTCACGCTCGTTTCGGGCCACGGCGGCCGGGAGAAGATCGTGGAGCTGACGGGAGTGGGTCCGGCGCTGATCGAGCGCCGTCTGGCGTCGGCGGTGGGAGCCGCCGACCGAGGTAGGAAGGAGAGGCGGTGACGAGCATCGACGCCGAGCGGTTCCGCGAGGCGCTCCTCGACGAGCGCAAGCGGGTCGAGCACGCCATCGCGTCGCTGCGCGACCAGCATCCCGGCTCGCTCGACGAGGAGATGGAGGCGGTCGCCGCCACGAACGACAACCATCCCGCCGAGACTGCCACGGCGACGCTCGGGCGCGAGATCGACTACACGCTCGGCGAGAACTCCGGCCAGGTGCTCGCGGACATCGACTCCGCCCTGAAGCGCATCGAGGAGGGCACGTACGGCACCTGTGTCAGCTGCGGCCAGGAGATCCCGGTGCAGCGGCTCGAGGCATATCCGGCGGCTTCCCTCTGCATCGACTGCAAGCGCAGAGCCGAGGGAGGATGAACGAGCCCGCGCGGCAGCTCGAGGTGCGGGTCGGCTCGGCGACGGACGCCTTGACGCCGCTCTCCCGGGCGACACGCTCATTCGCCGCGACGCCCGTGCAGTGGCTGTCGCTCGCCGCCATCGCGATCGCGGCCGTCGTCGCCGACCAGGTGACGAAGCACGTGGTCGCCAGCAACCTGCGGCTGGGGGAAGGCGTTCGCGTCGTCGGCCCCTTCACGATCAGGCACGTCCAGAACTCCGGCATCGCGTTCGGCCTGTTCGCGAACGCGACGGCCGCCGTGATCGCCCTTACCGCGCTTGCGATCGCCTGGATGCTCGTCTACTTCGCCCGCTCCGGCGCCCGCCATCCCGTGCTGCCGGTCGCGCTTGGGCTCGTCATCGGCGGCAGCGTCTCGAACCTCGCCGACCGCGTGCGCCTCGGCTTCGTCACCGACTTCCTCGACCTTCGCTACTGGCCCGCGTTCAATCTCGCGGACAGCTTCATCGTGATCGGGGTCGGGATCCTGCTCGCGGCGCTCCTGCTGGCGGAGCGCGAGCCGAAGCCCCGCCGCGAGAACGGCGCGGCGCCCAAACGCTGAACCGGCTCGTCGTCCCGCCCGACGCCGCGGGAAAGCGGCTCGACCGTCATCTCGCGGCCGTGCCCGAGGTGGGATCGCGCGCCGCCGCCGAGCGCCTGCTCGAGGCCGGCTCCGTGCTCGTGGACGGGCGGGCGCGCGGCAAGAGCCACAAGCTGGCGGGCGGGGAGGAGATCGAGTTCGAGCTACCCGAGCCTGCCGCCCAGGAGCCGAGCGCGCCGCTTCCCGAGCTCACGGTCGTCCACGCGGACGAACATCTCTTCGTGGTGGACAAGCCCGCGGGCGTCGTCGTCCACCCGGCGCCGGGCCACGCCGGCGGCACGCTCGCCGACGCGCTGGCCGCCGCGGGAGCCACCGGCGGGGAGGAGGAGCGTCGAGGCATCGTCCACCGCCTCGACCGGGACACGTCGGGGCTCCTCGTCGTCGCACGCAGCGAGCAGGCCTACCAGCGGCTGCAACGCCTCGTGCGACGGCGCGAGCTGACGCGCGAGTACCTCGCCCTCGTCGTCGGAAGGCCGCGCTCGCGGCGCGGGACGATCGACGCCCCCATCGGCCGCGATCGGCACGACCGCATCCGCCACTCGCTCGACACCGACACGCCGCGCGCGGCCGTGACGCACTTCGAGCTCGAGGAGCTACTGACTCGCCATGCGCTGCTGCGGGTGCGGCTCGAGACCGGGCGGACGCACCAGATCCGCGTCCACCTCGGCGCGATCGATCTTCCCGTAGCCGGCGACCGGGCCTACGGGATCGCAGGAGACCTGGGGTTGGAGCGGCAGTTCCTGCACGCGACGCACCTCGCGTTCGCGCACCCGATCACGGGGGAGCCGGTCGACGTCACGTCGCCGCTCCCGCGCGACCTCGCCGCCGCGCTGGCGGCGGCGCGGGCCAGCTAACCTACCCCGGTTCCTGTCCCTACTCCCCGGCGGCCCAGCCGCGGCGCGCGTGCCTCTCCTCGCGGGAGGTGCGCCACGACTCCCACCGGCGCACGACGACAAACGAATCCGGAAGGAGCTTTCGCATGTCCGTTTCCACTGAACCAGCCTCGGCGGGCGCAGTCTCCATGCGCGACCTGCTCGAGGCCGGAGTCCACTTCGGCCACCAGACGCGACGCTGGAACCCGAAGATGCGCCGCTTCATCTTCGCCGAGCGCGGCGGCATCTACATCATCGACCTCACGCAGACGGCCGAGCGCCTCGATGAGGCGCAGCAGTTCGTGCGCAACGTCGCCGAGCGTGGCGGCACCGTCCTGTTCGTCGGCACGAAGAAGCAGGCGCAGGACGCCGTCGAGCAGGAGGCGAAGCGGATCGACATGCCGTACGTCAACCACCGCTGGCTCGGCGGCCTCCTCACCAACTGGCGCACGATGGCCGATCGCATCGACCGCCTGCACGAGATGCGGCGGCTGCGGGACGAGGGGCAGATGGATCTGCTGCCGGCGAAGGAGCGCATCGCGATGGGGGGAGAGCTCGAGAAGCTCGAGGCAAACCTCGGCGGCGTCGCAGACATGCGCCGCCAGCCCGACGCGATCGTGATCCTCGACCTCAAGAAGGAGGCGCTCGCCGTGCACGAGGCGCGGCGGCTCGGCATCCCGGTGGTCGCGCTCGTCGACACCAACTGCGACCCCGACGAGGCCGACTACGTCATTCCCGGGAACGACGACGCGATTCGCTCGTGCAACCTCATCGTGCACGCGCTCGCCGAGGCGATCAACGCCGGCAAGCAGAAGGTGACCACGCGCGAGCTCGAGCAGCAGGCCGAGGCGACGCCCGAGGCGGCGGCCGGGGAGAGCGCTCCCGCGGCCGAGGAGAGCGCTCCCGCGGCCGAGGAGAGCGCTCCCGCGGCCGAGGAGAGCGCTCCGGCGGACGACGTCGAGGAGGTCACGGCCGGAGAGGAGATCCAGCCGGTGACCGAAGGCGACTCCGTCCCCGTGCCGACCGGCGAGGATCCGGCGAAGGAGGGCGCGGAGGAGACGAAGGCATCCGAAGCCTTCCTCGGAGACCCGACTCGGGGCGAAAAGGAGGGAGAGGCGTGATGGCTGCGGAGATCTCGGCCCAGCTCGTCCGCGAGCTCCGCGAGCAGACCGGCGCGGGGATGATGGACTGCAAGCGGGCGCTGCAGGAGACGAACGGCGACATCGAGGCCGCGGTCGTCCTCCTGCGCGAGAAGGGGATGGCCCAGGCGCAGAAGCGCGCCGACCGTGCGACGACGGAGGGCCTGGTGGGCTACCGCCTGGCCGACGACCGCTCCCGCGGGACGATGGTCGCCGTCGGCTGCGAGACGGAGCCCGTCTCGAAGAACGACGACTTCCAGGCGTTCGCGCAGAAGGCGCTCGACCTCGTCGAGGCCGAGGGAATCGACGCCGCCTCCGAGCTCGAGCAGGAGCGCGTGGAGCTGTCGGGGAGGCTCGGCGAGAACATCGCGATCGCGGGGGCGGCCCGCTTCGAGGCCGTCGACGGCGGCCGCATCGGTGCGTACGTCCACCCGCCGGCGAACAAGCTCGGTGTCCTCGTCCAGCTGCGTGGCGGAGACGACGAGCTCGCACGCAACCTCGCCATGCACATCTCGTGGTCGGACCCCCGCTGGGTCGGCCGCGAGGACGTCCCCGAGGACCTGCTCGCCGCGGAGCGCGAGATCTACCTCAACTCCGACGAGGTGCAGTCGAAGCCCGAGCAGGCACGTGAGAAGATCGTCACGGGCATGCTCGACAAGCGCTTCTTCGCCGAGCGCGGCGGTGTCCTCGCCGACCAGCCGTGGATCCACGACGGCTCGCTGCCCGTCGGCAAGGTCCTCTCCGAGGCCGGCGCCGAGGTGCTCGAGTTCCAGCGCTTCTCCCTCGCCGGATGACGGCGCAGCCGGAGACCGAGACCGGCACGCGGACACACGCGCCCGTGTTCCGCCGCGTTCTGCTCAAGCTCTCGGGTGAGGCGCTCATGGGCGAGCGCGACTACGGCATCGACCCGGGTGTGACCCGCGCGCTCGCGCGGGAGGTGGCAGGGATCCGCGGCGAAGGCGTCGACGTCGCAGTCGTCGTCGGCGGCGGGAACTTCTACCGCGGGCTGGCCGCGGCGGCCGAGAGCGGGATGGACAGGGCGACCGCCGACTACGCCGGCATGCTCGCGACGCTCCTGAACGCACTCGCGCTGCAGGACGCGCTCGAGCGGGAGGGAGCCGACACGCGCGTCATGTCGGCCCTGGAGGTGTCGGAGGTGGCGGAGCCGTACATCCGGCGCCGCGCGATGCGCCACCTCGAGAAGGGGCGCGTCGTGATCTTCGCGGCCGGCACGGGCAACCCGTTCTTCACGACCGACACGGCCGCCGCGCTCCGCGCGCTCGAGATCGGCGCCGACACGATCCTGATGGCCAAGCACGGAATCAAGGGCGTCTACGACGGCGATCCGCGGAGTACCTCCGACGCCGAGTTCCTGCCGCGGCTGACGCACCTGCAGGCGATCGAGCGCGGCCTCAAGGTGATGGACACGACGGCCCTCTCGCTCTGCATGGACAACCGCCTCACGATCCACGTATTCGAGCTCGCCGAGGGCAACGTCGCGCGCGTCGTCGCCGGCGAGGAGGTCGGGACGATCATCGAGACAGCTGACAAGGAGAGCTAGGTCATGGCGACTGCAGAAGAGATGATCAACGGCGCTCGCGACAAGATGGTCAAGTCGGTCGAGCACGCACGAGCGGGTTTCGCGACCGTCCGCACCGGCCGCGCGTCCGCGTCGCTCCTCGACCGGATCGAGGTCGACTACTACGGGACGGCCACACCGCTGCGGCAGCTGTCCACCATCAACGTCCCCGATCCGCGCATGCTCACCGTGCAGCCGTTCGACCCCGGCTCGATCAAGGCGATCGAGAAGGCGATCCAGGAGTCGGACCTCGGCCTGACGCCCTCCAACGACGGCAAGCTGATCCGCCTCCCGATCCCACAGCTGACGGAGGAGCGGCGGAAGGAGCTCGTGAAGGTCGTCCGGAACATGGCCGAGGAGCACCGGGTCGCCGTGCGCGACATCCGGCGCGACGCGATGCGCCACCTGAAGGAGCTCGTGGACAAGGGCGAGGTCGGCGCCGACGAGGAGCACCGGGCCGAGAACCGGGTCCAGGAGCTGACGGACGAGCACACGAAGCAGATCGACGAGCTGCTCAAGCACAAGGAAGCGGAGGTGATGGAGGTCTAGTGGCCTCCGCCCCCGGCACCGACGTCACGCCGGAGGAGCATCTCCCCGAGGTCGCGCACGCGGTCGCGATCATCATGGACGGGAACGGCCGCTGGGCCGTCGAGCACGGCGTCTCGGTCGCCGACGGACATCGGGCCGGCTCTCGCGCGCTGCGGCCGGTCGTCGAGACGGCGATCGACCTCGGCATCGAGTCGCTCGCCGTCTACGCCTTCTCGACCGAGAACTGGGCCCGCTCGCCCGACGAGGTGACGGCCCTGATGGAGACGTTCGGCGAGACGATCGACCGGGAGCTCGAGGACCTCGCCGCGCAGGGAGTCCGCTGCCGGTTTCTCGGTCGCCGCGACCGCGCACCCGACTGGCTGCGCGCGAAGATGGCGGAGCTCGAGGAGGCGACGGCCGAGAAGTCGAAGCTGCAGCTCTGGATCGCCTTCGACTACGGCGGCCGCGCCGAGCTCGTCGATGCGGCGCGGCGTCTGCTCGAGAGTGGCAGCGATCCCGAGGACGTCGACGAAGCCGCGCTCGCGGCCTGTCTCTACGAGCCCGAGATGCCCGATCCCGACCTCGTGATCCGCACCTCCGGCGAGCGCCGGATCTCGAACTTCCTCCTCTGGCAGTCCGCCTATGCCGAGTACGTCTTCACCGACACGCTCTGGCCCGACTTCGGGCCGGAGGAGCTGCGGAGCGCGATCGAGGAGTACGCGCGGCGGCGCCGTAGATTCGGCGGAAGGTGAGCAACTTCGTCTCGCGCCTGCTGGTCGCGGCGGTCGGCCTGCCGCTCGTGCTCGGCATGCTCTGGCTCGGCGGCTGGTGGCTGTTCGTGCTCGTCGCCGTCGCCGCCTTCGTCGCCGTGCACGAGTTCGTCACGACGGCGCGCCCTCTGCGTCCGCTGGCGCCCGCCGTGTACGGAGGCGTGCTGCTCGCCCTCTTCGGCGCGCAGACGGGCGGCCTCATCTGGCTGCTCGGCGGCTTCCTCGCGACCTTCCCGCTCGCCTTCGTTCTGCACGCGCTCTCGAGCACGCGGGCGCCGACGACCGCTGCGATCGGCTCGACGATCCTCGGGTCGGCCTGGATCGGTATCGGCCTCGGCTTCATCCTCCTCCTGCGCGAGATGCACACGGAGGGCCGGTTGATCGCGTTCACCGTCGTCCTGACCGTCTTCGCCGCCGACACGGTCGCGTACCTGGCCGGCCGCTTCGCGGGGCGGCACAGGCTCGCACCGCGCCTCTCGCCGAAGAAGACGTGGGAGGGGCTGCTCGCGGGTGCCGCAGCGGGCGTCTTCGTCTCGTTCATCGCGCTCTACGACACGCGCGACCACTACCTGAGCGTGTGGGAGGCGGTCGTGCTCGGGTTCGTCGTCGTCACGTCAGCGGTGATCGGCGACCTCTTCGAGTCGGCGCTGAAGCGCGACCTCGAGGTGAAGGACACCGGCAGCCTCCTCGGCGGGCACGGGGGAGTGCTGGACCGGGTGGACGCGCTGCTGTTCGCAGCGCCGGCTGCGTACTTCCTCGTCGTTTCGTTCGGGTACCACTGACCAGTCCGAACCAGACCGGTGGAGACACGGCCACCCACTCCCTACACTGACCCGGTGAAGCGCGTCGCGCTGCTCGGGGCAACGGGGTCGATCGGGCGCCAGGCGATCGAGATCGTCGAGGCGCATCCAGAGCTGGAGCTGTGCGCAGCCGCCTCCGGCTCGACGTCGCTCGACGATGTCGACGCGCCGCTGAAGGCGGTCGGCGGCGACCTGACCGAGCTGCTCGAGCGCGCCGAGCCCGATGTCGTGCTCAACGCCGTCGTCGGGTTCGCGGGAGTCCACGCAACCCTCTGGGCGCTGGAGCACGGCGTCGACCTCGCGCTCGCGAACAAGGAGAGCCTCGTCGCCGCGGGCGAGCTCGCCCTCGCGGCGCGCGAGCGGGGAGGAGGCCGGATCCTGCCCGTCGACAGCGAGCACTCGGCCCTCTTCCAGTGTCTCGAGGGCCGCGGGCCGGAGCAGGTCGACACGCTCGTGCTCACCGGCTCCGGCGGGCCGTTCCGTGGCCGCAGCCGGGCCGAGCTCGAGGACGTGACGCCGGAACAGGCGCTCGCACATCCGACCTGGCGCATGGGGCCGAAGATCACGGTGGACTCCGCAACGCTCGCGAACAAAGGGCTCGAGGTGATCGAGGCGCACTACCTGTTCGGCCTGGATTACGACCGCATCGAGGTGGCGATCCAGCCGACGTCGATCGTGCACTCGCTCGTCCGCTTCCGCGACGGCGCCGCGCTCGCGCATCTCGGCTACCCGGACATGCGCGTGCCGATCTCGTACGCGCTCACCTATCCCGAGCGGGCCGCGACGCCGCTGCCGCCGCTCGACCTCTCCTCGCTGACGCTCGAGTTCTCGCCGCCAGACACGGAGACCTTCCCGATGCTGCCGCTCGCCCGCGCCGCGGGGGAGGAGGGCGGAAGCGCGCCGTGCGTCTACAACGCCGCGAACGAGGTGGCCGTCGCCGCCTTCCTCGCCGGCCGCCTGCCCTTCCTCGCGATCCCGGAGGTCGTGGGCGAGACGCTTGCAGCGGCCGAGACCGATCCCGTTCGCGACGTCGACGACCTGGTGGACGCCGACCGCGCGGCCCGCAAAATCGCGGAGGGGGCGCTGGCGGCCGCTTGACCTGGCTCGTCGTCATCGGAGGGCTCGTCCTGCTCGTCTTCCTGCACGAGCTCGGCCACTTCTCGGTGGCGCTCGCCGTGAAGATGCGGCCGAGGAGCTTCTATATCGGGTTCCCGCCACCGCTCGTCAAGGTTCGCCGCAACGGGATCGAGTACGGGATCGGGATGATCCCGCTCGGCGGCCTCGTCCGGATCCCGGGCATGCACCGTCCGGCCGCCCGCGACCTGCGGGTGTTCATCGACCCGGCGGTGCGGGAGCAGCCGAGCCTGGCAGCTGCGGTCGGCGCAGCCCGGCGAGCGCTCGAGGTGGAGGACTTCGAGGCGGCGCGGCGCGCCTACCCCGAGCTCGCTCGCGAGGTGGAAGCCGCCGACCTGTCACCGCGCGCGCGCCGCTCGGCGCAGCGGGCGCTGCGCGACCTGGAGGAGGGCACGGCGCCGGACGCCTACTGGCGCGCGCCGACGTCGAAGCGTGTGGCCGTCGTCGCGGCGGGGCCTCTCGCAAACATCCTGATCGCGTTCCTGCTCCTCTTCGTCCTCTTCACCGTGAGCGGCGGCCCGTCCTCGCGCCCGAGCAACGAGGTCGCGGCCGTCGTCGCCGGGTCGCCTGCCGCTGACGCTCATCTGCAGGTCGGCGACCGCATCGTCGCGGTCAACGGCCTGCCGACCCGCTCTTTCGACGGGATCTCCCATCACATCCGGCAGAGCCGCGGCGGCCCGGTCACGCTCACGGTGCAGCGCGACGGGCGCCGCCTGACCGTCGGCCCACGGCGGTCGGTCTTCCAGCAGGGTCACTGGATCTTCGGCTTCGAGCCGGCGGTGGGGCTGGTCAGGTACTCGCCCGGCAAGGCAGCGAGCAAGGCGGGGAGCGACATGTGGAGCGTGGTCACCGGCACGGGGACGGGAATCGCGTCGCTCTTCTCGAGCCACGGGCGCAACAACCTCTCGGGGCCGGTCGGCATCGTCCGCGTCTCGCACTCGCAGCTTCAGGTCGGGTTCACCTGGTACCTCGAGATCCTCGCCTACGTGAGCATGTCGCTCGCGCTGCTCAACCTCTTGCCGCTACTCCCGCTCGACGGCGGCCACATCCTCTTCTCGCTGATCGAGGGGATCCGCCGCCGCGCGCTCGCGCGCGAGGTCTACGAGCGCGTCTCGGTGATCGGGATCGCCCTCATCCTGCTCGTGATGGTGATCGCCTTCTCGAACGACGTCTCCGGCGGCGCGCCGCACTGACCCCGCGCCTCAGCGTCCTCTGAGGGCGGGATTCCGCCCGAATCCACGGGGCTAGACTGATTGCGGATGGCCAGCAAGCGGCAGATCTCGGTCGGCGGCGTCACGGTCGGCGGCGGCGCCCCCGTCGTCGTCCAGTCGATGACGACCACGAAGACGCACGACGTCGAGGCGACCACCGCGCAGATAGCGGCGCTCGCGAGCGCCGGCTGCGAGATCGTCCGCGTCGCGGTCCCGAAGACGGAGGACGCGGAGGCGCTCTCGAAGATCGTCCGCTTCTCGCCCGTCCCGATCATCGCCGACATCCACTTCAACGCGAGCCTCGCCCTGAAGGCGATCGACCAGGGCGTCGCGGCCGTCCGCATCAACCCCGGAAACATCGGCGGCTCGGACAAGGTCGCCGAGGTCGTCCGCGCTGCGAAGGCAAAGGGGATCCCGATGCGGATCGGGGCGAACTCCGGCTCGCTGCCGAAGCATCTCGAGGAGCTGGCGCAGCGAGACCAGGCGGAGGCGCTCGTCGAGGCTGCGCTCGAGGAGGTGCGCCTGCTCGAGAGCCTCGACTTCTACGACTTCAAGATCTCGGTCAAGTCGAGCCACGTGCCGACGATGATCCGCGCCTACCGGCTGCTCTCGGAGAAGGTCGACTACCCACTTCACCTCGGAGTCACCGAGGCCGGGACGGTCTTCGCCGGCTCGATCAAGAGCGCGGTCGGGATCGGCACCCTCCTCGCCGAGGGAATCGGCGACACGATCCGCGTCTCTCTCGCCTCCGACCCGGTCGAAGAGCCCAAGACGGCGTACGAGATCCTCAAGGCGCTCGGGCTACGCGAGCGCGGGCCGGTGATGATCGCCTGCCCGAGCTGCGGCCGCGACAACGTCGGCGTGCACACGCTGGCCGAGGAGGTCGAGTCGCGCCTGCAGGACTACCCTCAGCACTTCGAGGTAGCGGTGCTCGGCTGTGCGGTCAACGGCCCCGGCGAGTCCGGCGACGCGGACTTCGGCATCGCGGGCGGGCGGGACGTGGGCTTCATCTACGCCCACGGACGCGTCCTGAAGAAGGTCAGCTCCGACATCCTGATCGACGAGCTGTTCCACGAGATCGACCAGTGGATCGCCGACGGGATGCACCGGCCGAAGCGCCTCAAGATGGCCAAGCCCGCGGCGCTGGCGATGGCCGAAGCCTCCTTGATCCCGCTCGAATAGCCTAGGGCGACAACGCCGATGATCCACCGAGCCTCAAAGCTCTTCCTTCCGACCCTGCGCGAGGCGCCCGCCGACGCGGAAGCCGCCTCGCATCGGCTGCTCGTGCGCGGGGGCTTCATCCGCCAGATCGGCGCCGGCCTCTGGAGCTTTCTGCCGCTCGGCTGGCGCGTCCACATGCGAATCGAGCAGATCATCCGCGAGGAGATCAACGCCATCGGCGGCCAGGAGATGCGGGCGCCTACGCTGACGCCGGCCGAGCTCTGGGAGACGACCGGGCGCATCGACGTCCCGATCCTCTTCCACCTGACCGACAGCGGCGGCCGGCCGTTCGTGCTGTCGTGGACGCACGAGGAGTCGATGGCGTTCCTCGCGCGCGAGATCCAGTCCTACAAGCAGCTCCCACAGGTCTGGTACCACTTCTCGAACAAGGACCGTGACGAGCCGCGCCCGCGCGGCGGCCTCCTCCGCGTCCGCGAGTTCATCATGAAGGACTCGTACACCTTCGATGCGGACGTGGCCGGTCTCGACGCGGCCTTCGACCGCCACGAGAAGGCGTACGCCCGGATCTTCGAGCGCTGCGGGCTCGAGGCGTACCTCGTCGAGGCGGAGTCCGGGGTCATGGGCGGCAAGAGCTCGCTCGGGTTCCTCGCGCCGACCGGCTCCGGCGAGAACGAGCTGATGCGCTGCGAGAACGGCGACTACTTCGCCGACGTCGAGGCGGCGCGCGGCAAGCCGCGGCCCGCAGAGCTGCCCCAGCCGCTCGACGCACCGGAGCGCGTCGAGACGCCCGGTGTGGGGACGATCGAAGAGCTCGCCGCCTTCCTCGGGATCGCGGAGTCCGCGACCTCGAAGGCCTTGCCGGTGATCACCGGTGACCGCCTCGTGCTCGCGCTCGTCCGCGGCGACGACCGGCTCAGCCCCGAGAAGCTCGAGACGCTCTTCGAGGCCGCCTTCCGGCCCGCGACCGACGAGGAGATCAGGGCGGGGTTCGGTGCCGGCGGCGGCTCGCTCGGTCCCGTCGGGGTCGAGGTCGAGGTGATCGCCGACGAAGCGCTCCGCGAGGGCCAGTACGTCGCAGGCGCCAACGAGGACGGCTGGCACCTCCGCGGCGTCCAGGCGGGCCGCGACTACGAGGCGACGTTCGCCGACATCCGCCAGGCCGTTGCGGGCGACGCATGCCCCGAGTGCGGCGGAACCCTCCGCGTGGAGACCGCCGTGGAAGTCGGCCACATCTTCAAGCTCGGAACGTTCCATTCGAGAGCCTTCGGCGCAACGTTTCTGGACGAGGACGGGAGGGAGAAGCCGCTCGTGATGGGCAGTTACGGGATCGGCCTCGCGCGGACGATGGCTGCGATCATCGAGCAGTCGCACGACGACGACGGGATCGTGTGGCCGAAGGCGGTCGCGCCCTACGACGCGCACGTCGTGGCACTGGCCGGCGCCGAGGAAATCGCGGAGCAGGCGGCCGAGGCGCTCTCGGCGGCGGGGCTCGCCGTCCTCCTCGACGACCGCGACCAGCGGCCGGGGGAGAAGTTCGCCGACGCCGACCTGATCGGCTGTCCGATCCGCGTCACTGCGGGCAAGAAGAGCCTCGAAGACGGCAAGGTCGACTTCCGCGATCGCGCAACCGGCGACGAGAAACGCTTGAATGTCGCTGATCTGGCAACAGGGGGTTAGAGAATGGCCAAGCGCCGCCGGTTCAGCGAGGAAGGCTTCGGCGAGACAGTCCAGCGGCTCATGGACGAGCAGGGCGTCACGTACCGCCAGCTCGCCGCGAAGACCGGGCTCTCGGCCGGCTATCTCAACCACCTCGTGCACGGAAACCGTCCCGTGCCGTCGAACGACGTGGTGGAGACGCTCGCCCAGTCGCTCGACGTCGAGTCCGAGCACTTCCGCGAGTACCGCCTACGCGTGATCACCGAGCGCCTCGAAGCGATGCCGAAGGTGATCGACCGGCTGTACCGCCAGCTCGGGAGCTAGTGACGTAACCGGCTAGCGAAGGCCGTAGCGGAGAAACAGATGCGAGCCGTGCGTCCGCACCGAGCGGAGGCGACCGGCGACCCGCGTCTGTGGCATCAGCTCGACACCCTCCACGAGGCCGAGACGGGCGGCGGCGGCGCGGCCCGCGAGCAGCGGCGAGACCGTGAGGAAAAGCTCGTCCACGAGCCCGGAGGAGAGCAGCGAGCCGAACATCGACGGTCCGGCTTCGGACAGGATCACGGAGCAGCCACGCGTGCGCAGCACCTCGACGGCGGCGGCGAGGTCGACGATGTCGCCGCCGTTCACCGCCACGACCTCGGTCGCCCCGGGCACCGACGCGCGGAGAGCGGGGGCGGCCTCCTCCGTCGTGAGCACGAGCGCACCGGACTCGAGCACGGTATGGGCCGGATCGAGCGAGGCGCCCGTGGTGACGACGGCGAGGAGCGGCTGCTCCGGACGCCCCCGTCGGGCCCGCAGCTCGAGCAGCGCCTCCGCGGCCGGCGGAAACGCACGGTCGACGCGCCACGTCCCCTTGGGTGACGAGAGCAGCGTGCCCGAGCCGACGACGACGGCATCCGCGCAGGCACGCACGAGGGCGAGCACGAAGCGGTCCGCGTCGCTGTCGTCGCCGAGCAGCGCGTGCGACCGCGCCAGCCTCGGCACCGCCACGACGCCGTCGAGGGACTCGACGAAGTTCGCGACGACGCACGGTTCTTCGAGCCCGATCGCGCCGCCGTAGAGCTCCGCCAGCGCATCCGGCACGTCCCACCGCGGGAGGTCCCCCTCCTCGGCGAGGACCCTGAAGGGCTCGATCACCGCGTCAGCGTAAGGAACTCCGAGCGCAGCGAGTCGTCCTCGTCGTAGAGGCCGCGCCAGACCGTCGTGACCGTGACGGAGCCGTCCTCCTCGACGCCGCGCATCGCGGTGCACATGTGCGCCGCCTCGAGCTTGACCGCCACGCCGCGCGCGCCCGCGAGCTCGCGCAGGCCGTCCGCGATCTCCTCGGCGAGCCGCTCCTGCACCGTGAAACGGCGGGCGTAGAGGCGCACTAGCCGCGTCAGCTTCGAGATGCCGAGGATCTCGTCACCCGCGACGTAGCCGATGTGCGCCCGCCCGTGGAACGGCAGCGCGTGGTGCTCGCACAACGCGTAGAAGCCGACCGGTCCCTCGACGATCTGCGCATGGCGGCCTTCCACGCCCTCGGGCCGCTCCGCCGGGAACAGCGTGCGCAGCTTCGGGTCGCCGTCATAACCGGCCGTCGCGTCGAAGAGCGCACGCAGGAAGCGGCGAGGCGTGTCGCGGGTGCCCGGCGTCTCGAGGTCGAGCCCGAGGGCCTCGAGGATCTCCGCCGCGTTGCGTTCCAGCCGAGCCCAGTCCGCCGCGGTCAGGTCGCGTGCTTCCTCGCCTCCGTGGGCGGGGAGTTCGAAGACGTTGGTGCTCAAGCCGGTTCCTCCTGTCGGCGTGGGATCGGGAGAAGCGCAAGCGCGATCGCGGCTGCCTCCGCCAGCGCAAGCCAGGCGAAGGCGAGCGGCTGCCCCAGCGCGAGCAGGAGCCCAAACGCGGCGAGCTGGGTCGACATTCCGAGGTTGGCGAGGAGCGAGACCGAGAGCGGGCTCGTCAGCGCCGGGCGCCGGGCGACGAGCGCTTCCGCGAGCCGGTCCTGCGGCGCGTAGACGAACCGGTACGTGCGCCGGAGGAGCGCGGTGGGGCGCCCGCCGTCGTCCGGCTCGGCCGTCGCGCCACGCGCGAGCCGCTCGACGTTGAAGTTGAGGCTGAGGACGCTCGTGAGCGCGAGGAAGCCGGCGACCGCGAGCGCAGGTTGCCCAGCGGTCCAGCCGAGAGCGGCGAAGAGCGCCGCATTCACGAGCAGGTCGACCTCGGAGTCGAGGTAGCGCCCGAAAGCGCTCGTCCGGCCCGTGAGCCGCGCGAGCTGGCCGTCGGCGTTGTCGAGCAGCGTCTTCAGCTGTACGAGAAGCGCGGCGGCGAGCAGCGAGCCACGGCCGAGCTCGACGGCGCCTGCGATCCCCGCGGCTCCCGCTGCGAGGACCACGAGAGGCGGCGGCACGCGCAGGCGCGCGAGCACGAGGACGAGCGGGTGCGCTAGCGGCCGGAAGACCTTCTCGCACACGAGCTCCGTCCCGCGCCGCTGCTTGCGCGAGCGGGAGAGGGCGCTAGACGGCAAGGGCTCCCTCACCGGCCCGGATGATGTCGCGGGCCGCGTCGAGCTTGTCCCACACGTTCCAGAGCAGGACGCCGCGCGGCTTGCCGTCCTCGACGTAGGTGACGACGCCCTTGCGGTACGGCTCCTGCCAGTCCTCGACCGCCTCGAGCCGCGAGTCCACGACTCCGACCGCCTCGTAGCCGAGGTCGAACAGGTCGGAGTAGAAGAACGGGAGGTGGGTGTAGGGGGTGTCGGCCCCGGCCATGTTCGCCCCGACGGCCTTGCCGTGGCTGTTCGCGTGATCCTCGTGCTCGATCCGGAGCGAGGTGCCGAGTGCCGTGACCGGGAAGCGGGCGACGTCGCCGGCGGCGAACACGTTCGCGTGTCCCGGCACTCGCCCGTACTCGTCCACGACGATCCCGTCCTCGACCTCGAGCCCCGCAGCCTCGGCGAGCTCGACGTCGGGAACGACACCGAGCCCTGCGACGACGGCGTCGGCCTCGATCGTCCGGCCCGACTGGGTCTCGACCCGGTCACCCGAGGCCGAGGCGACCAGCTCGCCGGCCAGCACCTCGACGCCCTTCTCGCGGTAGTAGTCGGTGACGGAGGCGGAGAGATCCCGCGGGAAGAGGCGATGGCCGATCCCGTCCTCGGGGAAGAGCATGGTGACGCGCACGCCGTTGCCGAGGAGCCCGGCGGCGATCTCCGAGCCGATGAACCCGCCGCCGATCACGACGACGTGGGATCCCTCGGGAGCCGTCTCGCGCAGACGGTGGTAGTCGTCGAGGGTGCGGTACCAGATGACCCCTTCGGCGCCCGGGATCTCGCGGGGGCGCGCACCGGTGGCGAGCAGCAGCTTCTCCCAGGAGTACTCCTCGCCGGCGTCGTCGGTCGCGGCCTGCGCCGCGAGATCGAGCGAGACGATGCGACGGCCGGTGACGAGCTCGACTCCCTCGGCCGGATCGCGCCAGAGCTTGTCCTCCGGCGACGCCCTTCCACAGGCCCTTCGTGAGCAGCGGCCGCTTGTAGGTTGGGTACGGATCCGCGCCGATCATGGTGATCGAGCCGTCGGAGTCGTGCTCGCGGATGCCTTTCGCCGCCATGTCGCCGGTCATTCCGGCGCCGACGATCAGGTACTTGGTCGTGTGCATCTGGGCCTCTTTTCGGGAGACACGCATTAGGAGAGATCGAGCTCGAGCAGTGCGCGCAAGCTCTCGTGCTCCTCCGCACACGCGGGACAGCCGACGAGGTGGGCCCGCAGGCCGGGGACATGCGCGTCGGCCGGAGCTCCAGCGAGCTCCAGCTCGACGTAGCGGTCGAGCTGCGCGAAGCACTCGTCGCAGTCGATCTCCGGCTCGTTGCTGCCGAGCAGACGGAGAAGGGTGGGGTCGAGATCGCGTCCGGTCATTCGTCTGCCTCCGGGTATCCGGCGGCGGCGACGTGGGCGCGTAGTCGCCGGCGCGCGTCGTGGAGCATCTTGTAGAGCGCGTTCCGGTTCGAGCCGAGCCGATCGGCGAGGACGTCGATCGGGACGCCCTCGAGCACGACCGCGACGAGAACCTGCCGCTGCCGCGGCGTCAGCGCCGTGCGGATCCCGTCGCGCACGACCTCGAAGAGGGCCGCATTCTCGGCGTCGTCGCCGGGCTCGGGGCCTGCATGGGCGAAGTCCTCCCAGTGCTCCGGCTCGAGTGTCACCTCGCGGTCCCGCCACGCGCGCCGGCGGACCTTCACCGAAGCCTCGAGCAGCGCGAACTTGTAGGCCCAGGTGCGGAAGCTGCTCTCGCCGCGGAAGTCCTGGAGCCGTCGTAGTACCGAGACCGCGGCGTCGCCGGCGGCGTCCTGGGCGAGCTCTTCGAGCTCGGCCGGCGAGAGCTGGGGGAGAGAGCCGCCTCGGCGGAACACCTCGAAGCGGGCCGCTCGCAGGAGAAGCCCGTGCAGGCGCGCAACGGCCTCCTCGCGGCGGGCGCCGGATGCATGCAGGTCGAGGTGCCACTCCTCGAGACCCGGGGCTGCTGCCAGCGTGCTCACGTCGGGATTAGTGTCCGGCGGAGCCAAGGTCTTACTTCTACACGCGAGAACCCGCGCTACGCGGGCACAAGCGCGGAAGTCCGCTCCGCCATCTCGCGGTCTTTCTCGGTGATCCCGCCCTCGGAATGCGTCGTCCAGCGGACGGTCACACGGCGGTAGCGGATGTCGATGTCGGGATGGTGGTCGTAGCTCTCGGCGATGCCGGCAAGCTCGACGACGAACTCGATCGCCGCGGCGAACGTGGGCAGCTCGAACTCCCGCACGAGCGCGCCGTCCTGCTCCTGCCAATCGGCCATGTCCGAAGTATTCCCGCTCCGGGACGCGCAAACGCGCTTCGGTCGTACAACACTGTGGAGGAGTGCGTGAACCGAGTGACAGAGACCTCATCCGGCGCGCGCGACGCGGCGACCGAGAAGCCGCTGCGGCGCTCTTTCGCCGCTACTGGCGCGACGCATGGCGCGCGGCGTATGCGATCACGGGACGGCAGTCGCTCGCCGACGACGTGGCTGCGGACGGGTTCGAGCGCGCCTTCGCAGCGCTCGGCCGCTTCGACGAGCGCCGTCCGTTCGGGCCGTGGCTGCACCGGATCGTCGCCAACCGCGCGCTCGATCTCCTGCGCGCCGAGCGCCGCATCTCCGACGAGGAGCTTCCGGAGCTGCCGGACGTCGCTCCGGCACATGCGCCCGGCGACCGGGGCCTGCTGGCGGTGGTGGCCGAGCTCTCCCTCGAGCGGCGAGTCGTCGTCGTGCTGCGCTACGGGGTCGGGATGACGCCGAAGCAGATCGCCGCGGCGCTCGACCTGCCGGTGGGAACCGTCAACTCACGTCTCGCTCGCGCGCTCGAGCAGCTGCGCGACGTACTGGAGGTCGAGCATGTCGAGTGAGCTCGAGCGCCGGCTGGAGGGGCTGCTCGCCGAAGCTCCCGAGCCCGATCCGGGAGCGGGGGAGGAGGCGCTGCACCGCGCGCTGCGGGCGCTCCAGCCGGCGGCTCCTGCGCGCCGCGGCCTGCGCACGGCGGTGCTCGTCTTCGCCGCCGCTGCGGTGCTGCTGGCGATCGCCGCCGGATCGCTCGCGGCCGCCGGCGCGCTCCACGTCAGCTTCGGCGCGAAGAAGAAGCAGCCACCGGCGAACACGGAGCTCTCGCTGCCGCAGGGAGCGTCCGGGGTCGCCGCGATCGTCGACGGCCGGCTCTCCGTCGTGACGAAGGGCGGCTACCGGATGCACGGACGGCCTTCGACCGCCGTGGCGCTCTCGCCCAATGCCCTCTACGTCGCGGCGGGGATCGGCCACTCGCTGGTCGCCATGGCGCCGGACGGGCGTCGCGTCTGGTCGCACGCCGCGGGCGGCACGGTCGTCGCCACCGCCTGGGCGCCGGACGGGCTCGAGATTGCCTACATCGTCCGAAGCGGCCATCGCCTCGCGCTGCACGTGATCTACGGGAACGGGAGACAGGACACGACGATCGACCGCTCGGTGCGCGCGGTGCGACCGTCCTGGCGCTCCGACTCGCTCGCTTTCGCGTACGTCGGCGGAGGGGGGAAAGCGATCGTCTACGACCTGGGGCACGAGCGGCACGAAGTGCTCGGGACCGCGGCGCCCGTCACGCACCTCGCCTTTTCGCCGGGAGGCAGAACGCTGCTCGTCGCGACGCCCGGCTCGGCAATCCTCGACGGCAAGACGCTGGCCAGGGGCGAGATCGAGGCGATCGGCTGGTTCCACGGGCGCCCTGCGCTCGCGCTCGAACAGGGTGTGACGCCGGCACTGGTGCGGACGTTCGCCGGCACCGGCCGCCCGGTCGACAGCTTCCGGGTGCCCGGCCGGGTCGTCGGCATCACCGGAGGCGTCGTGGTAACGAGGACGCCGGCCGGCATTCTCGGCGGCTGGCGGGAGAAGAGCGTCACGACCCTCCTCCAGGTAGGCCCCGGGGTGCCGGTCGAGGATCTCGCGGTCGGCTAGCGCGGCCAGAGGGAGATCGCGACGTAGCGCGCCTCCGGCGCGACCTTCGTCGTCCAGAGGCGATGAAGGCCACCGAGGCGAAACTCGCTCACTTCGCCGTTCAGGAGAGACGTCGTCACGACGAACGCACCGTAAGTTCGGAGGTTGAAGCTCCCGTAAGGCGCAGAGACGAGGTGCAGCGGCCGGAGCGTTCGCAGCGAGACCGACTCGATCGACGACCCGTAGCCGCTCGTGAGCAGCGCCTGCCCGCCGGCGAAGGCGATCTCCTGCGGGGCTTTTCCTGCATGCACCTCGGTCACGAGCCTGCCGGTCGCCGCGTCGAAGACCATCACGCGCTCGGCCCGTGCCCCGCTCACCCAGACGGTGCGGCCATCGGGGGCGAAGCCGACGCTGTGCCCGGGAACGGCGGCTGGACGCGTCCGACGATGCGCGGCTTCCGCAGGTTCGACGTGTCGAGGCGGACGACGGTCCTCGCGACCTCGCTGAGCGCGATCCAGAGCCGTCGCCCGTCCGGGCTGAAAGCGAGGTGATGCGCGCCCGCGCCGACGTGGACACGGCCGACGACCTTGCGCCGCACGAGATCGATCACGACGAGGTCGCCGCTTCCTCCGTCGGCGACGTACGCGTACCGGTCGCCCGGCGCGATCGTCGCCACCTCAGGCGTGCGGAAGCCGTGGAAGACCTTGATCGGGCGCAGGCTGTGCCAGTCGAGCAGCGTCACGGTGCCATGCGGGTCGACGACGACGGCCGGTCCGTGCAGCGGCGCCGCGATCATCAGCGGATCGTCGAGGTGGACGCGCTTCAGGATCCGCCCGCCGTGCGGCCCGAGCGAGACGGCGAGCACCTCGTTCGCGGTCTCGGCCGTGACGAGCGCGACCGGCCGGTCGGCGGAGGAGCTCGCCGACGCGGCCGGGACGACGAGCAGTGCGACGGCGAGAAGCGCGAGCTTGCGCACGCACCCGATACGCGCGAGGCTGTCCGAGCGGTCCCGGTGAGCTACCGTGTCGCCGTCGGCGGGGCGTAGCGCAGCCTGGTTAGCGCGCCAGTCTGGGGGACTGGAGGTCCCGAGTTCGAATCTCGGCGCCCCGATTGCTCAACCAGGCCGTTTACCAGCTATTCGGGATCGGCGTCATGTGCCCGCTCCGCGCCCAAACGTGCAGTCGCTCAAGCCGCCCGCGTCAACTCAGCTAGGTGCCGTGACAGGAGAGAACGACGTCTGATGGCGACGACCACTGGATATTTGATCGTCCGCGGCGCCTACTTGTAGATCGCGATCGGCTGAATGACGTAGCCCGGCCCCGTGACGGTGGCGTCGTCGGCCAGGGCTGCTCCGGGCTGTCCAAGGCGGCTACGCCGCCCGTACTCGCCATCTCCGGCCGTCCAAAACGGGGCTCCTGACCATTGCTGGAGGGACGCAAGGTCTATGTAGTCGCCCAAGGCCTCGCCTTGATGTTCCGACGCGGCCTTCATTGTGCCGTGGACTTCGAGCATGACCTTTCCGACCATGGTCACGTGGCCGGCTAGCGCCGACGCACTAGAGGTGAGGGCGCCGAGCCGGATCGGCATCAACAGGTCGGGGACGTTTGGGTCATATCCAGCACCACTACACGAACTCAGCGGCACCCGCGGATTCGGCCCGACACGCCTAACCAGGCGGTTCATTTCTGACCTTGCCCGGGCACGCTGCCTTGGCGAGAGGGACAGCGTTACCGGCGGTTGGCCCACAAAACCGACCCCATGCCCTGTTTGAGCGATCGTTCTGTCGTTGAACGCCTGGTATGCGGTGTTGTAGTTCAGTTGAGAGTGAACCAACCCTGCGAAAAGGCTCAAGGTGTCGATTCGGCCCCTTGCCGCCCGCCAGAGCTGCTCCGCTTGGACGTAGGTCGGGAGCTTCAACTGGCAATAGGACAGCTTCACGAACGTCCCGGGGCGGACTGATGCGAACTGCTGCCTCACCAGGGCGTCCGGTGCGCTCATGTTGATGGTGTGCAGAAACCCGTCTGCGTGCAAGAGGCCGAGAAGGCTTGTGAAGCGCGACTGGTTGGTTACCGTCAGCGACAGCTGGGCGGCCGATTGTTCGCTCGCCGACGCTCCGACACTGGCCCCGCTCGCGCCGACCGACGCGTTCTTTGTCTGCGTGGCCTCCCGGGACAACATCTCGGTTGTTGCCGCACCGCCTTGGAGTTGCGCGAGGTACGAGGCGATGTGGCCGTTGTCGAGGTAGAGGAACACCACGGGCGGGATCCCAGGCGACACCTGGAAACTCGCCACTGAACCGGCGCCCCCGCCGCCGAGCACCAGCCAGCAAATCCCAACCGCCGCCGCGCCAACCATGGCCGCCCCCGCTAGCCGGAGCCGATTGCGCCAGACGGCTCGTCCGACCGAAGCCTCGGGCGCTTCATCGCTCACGGTCGCAGTATCCGCCTCCCTTAGGCACCGATCAACAGACGTCACGTCCTAGCCGCACACGAACGGCGTAGCGCTTCTCGCCTGTTCCACTATGGGCAAGCGCGAGGGCGTTCGGGTCGAGTGGTGATGAGGTGCGCGTGTGTCCTCATGGGCTGTGCCCAATCCGAGCCCAAACGCCCAGAACGACCTGCGCTGCTACGCGGTCGAATGAGGCGCGAGCCGTACAGCCATGCGGGCTTCGCCCTTTCGCCACACGGGCTGCGAGTTCCCTGTCGTAGTCTGGGGGACTAGAGGTCCCGGGTTCGAATCTCGGCGGCCCCGATAGGTCAACCAAGGGGAGTCTGCAATGAGGATGAAGACTGGGGTGCCCTTCCTCGTCGTCTGGGTCATGGCGCTCGTCCTCACAGGCTGCGGTGGAGGAGGCAGCGGCAGCAGCAGCCACACCTACGTCGTCACCCCGTCCGCGACGAGTGGGGAGGGGGCGCTCGCCAAGGGGATCTACCTGACGATCGTCTCGCCGGTCGCGTTTCCGCAGAGCGTCCTGGACGACGCGAAGAAGAGCGTGACGTTCGTCGACCAGGCCAAAGGCCCCGAGGTCTGCTCTCAGTCGAAGAAGATCCAGGGGGTGAAAGGCAAATACGCCGACCTGAACGGGCAGACCGTGACGGTGAAGGTCAACGGATCGAACCCGTTGACTTCCCTCGTCTGCTCCGGCTTGAAGAAGCAGGGCAGTTTCGACCCGACCAACGTCGGGACGGGCTGAAACAAGTCAGTCGGTGGATTCGCGCGCAGCCGCGACGACCTGATCGAGCCACGGTCCGACCGCTAGATCCTCCGCACCGGCGGCGCTGTACCGGCCGACGACCCAGCCGTCGACGCCGTAGGCCTCCATCCCTTCGGTCACCGGCATGATGTAGATCCCGCTGCCGCGGTCGCGCATCTCCATCAGGAGGTCACGGATGAGGCCGAACGTGCGCTCCTCCTCGGGCGTCGACCAAAGCTCGTCCACTCAGGGGAACCTAACGTGGGTGTCGGAAGACATCTGCCGAGCAGCCGGCGACGAGGGCGCTCCGCCAGTCGGCGACCCGCGCAAGCTGGGGATGCCCGACGTCGACGGCGACCTCGGGCCACGACTCGATCCCAAGGGCCTTCGCGCCGTTGGCCGAGCCGATCGTGAGCAGGTCGTCCACCGCGAAGACGTCGCGCCGGCCCGACTGGCGGCGTGCGATCCCGTCGAGCTCGCGCAGCTCCTCGAGCGGGTCGATACGCACGTTCGAGTCGGAGCCGATGCAGAGCTCGATGCCGCGGTGGAGCAGGCGCTCGACCGGGAGGAAGCCGTCGCCGAGGTTGGCCTCCGTCGTCGGACAGGCGCAGACGCTCGAGCCTGCCGCCGCCAGCAGGTCCAGCTCGTGCCCGTCCGCATGCGTCGCGTGGACGACGGTCGTGCGCGGGCCGAGGCAGCCGCAGGCGTCGAGCAGCTCGATCGGCCGCAGCCCGTGCTCGGCGAGGCACTCCTCGACCTCGCGCGGCTGCTCGTCGGCGTGGACGTGCAGCGGCAGCTCGTGCTCGGCGGCGTAGCGGCCCAGCTCCACGAGCCAGTCGCGCGGACAGGCTCGAACGGAGTGGGGGGCGACGCCGACGCGGATCCCGTCGGCGCGCAGCTCCTCCAGCTCGCGGAGGTAGGCGGCGACCGACTCCTGCCGGAAGCGCTCGAGCCCGCCGCGCGCGTAGGCGACGTGGAGGAGGACGAGCTCGATCCCGGCCTCGGCGGCCGCCCCCGCCGCGGCGCGGGCCTCCTCGAGCCCGAGGTAGTGGAACTCGCCGACGGCCGTGTAGCCGGCCGAGCGGAGCTCGCGGTAGACGTCCACGTACTCCGTGCGGACGCTCTCCGGAGTCTGGGCGGCCGCGAGCTCGAGCATCGTCTCGCGCCAGGCCCAGAAGTCGCCGCCTTCGGTGCGCCCGCGCAGCGCCCGCTGGAAAGCGTGGCAGTGGGCGTCGACGAAGCCCGGGATCCGAGGCAGCTCCGGCACGCCCGTATCCTTCCTCACATGGAAGCCCGCGCCGCTCCCGCAGCCGCTCGCGCAGATCCCGAACGCGCTGACGATCGCGCGGCTCGGCCTGATCCCGATCTTCGTCGTGCTCATGGTGCAGGCGGGCCACGCGCCGAGCTGGCCGGCCGGCGTCGTCTTCGGCATCGCCGGGATCACCGACCAGGTGGACGGCTTCCTCGCGCGTCGCTGGCACGTCGAGTCTCAGTTCGGGAAGATCGCCGACCCGCTCGCCGACCGGCTGATGATCGACGCCGCCGTGATCCTGCTCGTCGCCTACGACCGGCTGCCCTGGGCGGGGCTCGTCGTCATCCTCGGGCGCGACCTCGTGCTCCTCGCAGGCTCGAGGCTCCTCGCCCCCCGCGGGATAGACGTGGAGGTCAACGTCGTCGGCAAGGCCGCGACCTGGATCCTCTACGCCGCGATCTTCTTACGCATCGTCACGCACCCCTCGACGCAGTGGCCGCTGGTCCTGTTCTGGGTCGGTCTCGGGCTCGCGCTCGTCGCCGGCGCGTTCTACGTCCGCACCGCGCGGAGAGAGCTGCGCCGATGAAAGCCGTCGTCATGGCCGGGGGAGAAGGCACGCGGCTGAGGCCGCTCACCTCCAATCAGCCGAAGCCGATGGTGCCGATCGTCGGCAAGCCGTGCATGGAGCACATCGTCGAGCTTCTCAGGCGGCACGGTCTCGAGGATGTGATCGTCACGGTCGCCTTCCTGCCGCAGGCTATCCGGAGCTATTTCGGCAGCGGCGAGACACTCGGCGTCGACATCGGCTACTCGGTGGAGGAGTCGCCGCTGGGCACCGCCGGCTCCGTGAAGCGCGCAGCGGGCCGGCTCGACGACACGTTTCTCGTCATCTCCGGCGACGCGCTCTGCGACGTCGACCTGACCCAGCTCGTCGAGGCACACCGCGCGAACGGGGCCTCGGTGACGATCGGCCTCAAGTCGGTCGAGAACCCGCTCGAGTTCGGGATCGTCGTCACCGACGAGGACGGGCGGGTGGAGCGCTTCCTCGAGAAGCCCTCGTGGGGCCAGGTCTTCTCCGACACGATCAACACCGGCATCTACGTCATCGAGCCCGAGGTGCTGAAGCACATCCCGCAGGACCGGCCGTACGACTTCTCGAAGGAGCTCTTCCCGCTGCTGCTCGAGATGGGCCGGCCGATCTACGGCCACGTCTTCGACGGCTACTGGCAGGACATCGGCAACCTCGACCAGTACCGGCAAGCGAACTTCGACGCCCTCGACGAGCGCGTCCAGCTCGAGATCCCCGGCATCCGCATCCGCGGCAACGTCTGGCTGGGGGAGGGGGTGGACCTCGACGACCTCGACGCGATCGAGGGGCCGGCGTACCTCGGCAACTACTGCCGCATCGCGCGCGGCGCGCGAGTGGGGCCGTACACCGTGCTCGCCAGCAGCGTGACCGTGCGCGAGCGCGGCCGCGTCGTCCGCTCGATCGTCGACGCATCGACGTACATCGGCCGCAGCACCGAGGTCGAGGGGGCAATCGTCGGCCGCAGCTGCGATCTGCGGGCGCACGTCCGCGTGCACCAGGGAGTCGCGATCGGGGACGAGGTCACGATCGGCGCCGAGAGCGTGATCCTGCCCGACGTCCGGATCTACCCGTTCAAGGAGGTCGAGACCGGCTCGCAGCTCCACGAGAGCCTGATCTGGGAGTCGCGGGGCACGACCCGCCTCTTCGGCAAGCAGGGAGTCGCGGGGATGGTGAACGTCGACCTCACCCCCGACGTCGCGGTGCGGCTGGCGGCCGCGCTCGGGACAGCGCTCAAGCGTGGAGCGCGCGTCGTCGCGAGCCGCGAGAGCCCCGCGGCGTGCCGGATGATCAAGCGGGCGATGATCTCGGGCATCTCGTCCACCGGCGTCCACGTCGGCGATCTCCGCATCAGCCCTGCCGCCGTCGCCCGGCATCTCGTCAAGTCGGAGGCGTACGAGGCCGGCTTCCACGTCGGTGTCAGCCCGACCGACCCGGAGGTGATCAGGATCCAGTTCTTCGAGCAGCCGGGAATCGAGATGAGCGCGGCCATGCAGAAGGAGGTCGAGAAGCACTTCACGCGCGGCGAGTTCCGCCGCGTCGCCGCCGGAGAAGTCGGGAACATCTCCTACCCCGCGCGGGTGCGCGAGACCTACGCCGCCGAGCTGCTCTCGACGATCGACGCCGACGCGGTGCGCGAGCGGCGCTTCCGGATCGTCGTGGACTACGGCTTCTCCGGCGCCTCGTACGTGCTCCCGCTCGTGCTCGGCCCGCTCGGAGTGGAGGTCGTCGCCGCGCACGCGTTCACCGGCGACGGGCCGGACCAGGCCGACACCGCGCCGGGGCTCGCGGCCGCGATCGGCCAGACGAAGCGGCTGGTGCCCGCGGTCGGGGCGGATCTCGGCGCGGTCTTCGATCGTTCGGCTGAGCGTCTGCACCTCGTCGACGAGCAGGCGCACGAGGTCCCGGTGGAGCAGGCGTTGCTGCTCTTCCTCCGCCTCCTCGGCTCGAACGGCCGGCACGGGAAGCTCGCCTTCCCGGTCACCGTGACGAGCCAGGTCGACCGCCTCGTCGAGAACTCGCAGTTCGAGGTCGTGCGGACGCCGACGTCCCTGGCCGAGCTGACGCGCGTCGCCGCCGAGGGAGACGTCGTTTTCGCGGGAGCGGTTGGCGGCGGCTACGTCTTCCCGGAGTTCCTGCCCGGATACGACGCGGTCGCGAGCCTCGCCAAGCTGCTCGAGCTGCTCGCGCCCGTGAACCGGCCGCTCTCGGAGCTGGTCGCCGAGCTGCCGGAGCCGACCCTCGTCCACTACCAGGTGCCGTGCCCGTGGGCGCTCAAAGGGCTCGTCATGCGTGTCCTGAACGAACGCCTTGCGGGACGCGACCTCGACCTCACCGACGGGATCAAGCTGTTCGACGAGCGGGGCTGGGCGCAGGTGCTGCCCGATCCCGACGAGCCCGTCATCCATCTCTACGCCGAGGGGGAGACCCGCGAGCAGTCGGACGAGCTCGCACGCGAGCTCCGGGCCCTCGTCGACGAGATCGAGCAGGGCGAGGCCGCCGCGACCCGGACGTAGGAGTTCTAAGCCGTCTGGACTCCGGCCCAACGCAAAGGCTAAAGTTCAGCTTCACCCTCGAACCGAAAGGGCCCGATGGAATCACTGCCGGATCTCGCGACGATCTCCGACGAGGACCTCAAGAAGCTCATCGACGACCTGACGAAGGAAGAGCAGGAGGTCTCGTACCGTCGCCGGCTCCTGCACGGGAAGATCGACATCCTTCGGGCCGAGCTCGTCGCCCGGCTCGCGGAGACGAAGGGGAGAAGCGTTCTCGACTCGGTCGACGTCGAGTCGCTGACCGAGATCCTCGCCGGCAAGGCTGCGCCTCCTGCCTGATGGCGAACGTCTACTGCCCCGAGTGCGGGTACAGCAACCCGGAGTCTGCGCACTTCTGCGCGAAGTGCGGGGCGGCGCTCGTCGTCCCGGAGGAGGGCGAGTCGACCGAGGCGTTCACGGCGCCGGAGTTGACCGAGAACCTCGACCCGCTCGAGGACCTGGGCGTCCACGGCGCCGCGCTCATCGTCCGCTCGGGCGGCGGCCGCTCGGGCGAGACGTTTCCGCTCGAGGCGAGCCCGACGACGATCGGCCGCTCGCCGGACTGCGCGATCTTCCTCGACGACGTGACCGTCTCGCGCAAGCACGCCGTCTTCAGCCAGCAGGGCGAGCGCTGGGTCCTCGAGGACCAGGGCAGCCTGAACGGGACGTTCGTCAACCGCGACCGGGTCGAGACGACGGAGCTCGGCGACGGCGACGAGCTCCAGATCGGCAAGTACCGGCTCACCTTCCTCCAGCGATGAGCATGACCGAAGCACCGTCTCGCCGGCGGCTCCTGACGATCGGCACCGTCTGCGGCCTCATCAAGGACGAGTTCCCCGACGTCTCGATCTCCAAGATCCGCTACCTCGAGGACCAGGGGCTCCTGACCCCGCGGCGGACTCAGGCCGGCTACCGGCTCTTCTCCGAGGACGATGTCGAGCGGCTGCAGACCATTCTCCGACTCCAGCGCGACGAGTTCCTGCCCCTCCGCGTGATCCGGGAGGAGCTCGCGGCGGGGGCGGGCAAGGAGCGGCGCCGGCGCCGAGGCGCCGTCGGAGCGGGGGAGGAGGAGCTCGATCTCGACGACCTCTGCGAGCGCGCCGGCATCACCCCCGACCGCGCGCGCGAGCTCGAGGACTTCGGGCTGCTCGAGCCGCGGGTCGAGGAGGGCCAGCGGATCTATGGCGAGAGCGACGTGGACATCGCGGCCGCCTGCGAAGCCCTTGCCCGCTCCGGGATCGACGCCCGGAACCTCCGCGCCTTCCGCACGGGGGCGGATCGCGAGAGCGGTCTGCTCGAGGCGGTGATCGCGCCTGCGCTCCGGTCGCGCAACGCGGAGCGGCGGCAGGCTGCGCTCGACGACCTCCAGCGGCTTGCGCAGAGCGCCGGCGAGCTCGCCGACCTGCTCCTTCGCCGCAACGTCCGCCGCCTGGTCGAGTAGCCTCGCGCCCGTGGCGGGTATCGATCTCAAGACACGGGTTCGCGAGGTCCCGGACTTTCCGGAGCCGGGCGTCGGCTTCAAGGACATCTCGCCGCTGCTGCTCGACCCGGAAGCGCTGCGCCAGGCGGTGGGCGAGCTCGCCGACTGGACGCGCGAGCGCGAGGCCGATCTCGTGCTCGGCGCCGAGGCGCGCGGCTTCTGGCTGGGCGCAGCAGTCGCTTGCAAGGTCGGCTGCGGCTTCGTCGCCGCTCGGCGGCCCGGCAAGCTCCCGCCGGCAACCGTCTCGGCCACCTACGCGCTCGAGTACGGCGAGAACACGCTCGAGGTCGCGGCCGACGCCATCGGGCGCGGCGCCCGGGTCGTCATCCACGACGACGTCCTCGCGACCGGCGGGACGGTCGAGGCGATCGCAGGGCTCGTCGAGCACCTCGGCGGCACCGTGGTCGGGGTGAACTTCGTGATCGAGCTCTCGTTCCTGAACGGGCGGGAGCGCCTCGACAAGTACGACCTGTTCTCGCTCATCACGTACTGAGACACTTCCGGCTCGCCGTCCGGCGTTGTCTCTACAACGTCCGCATGTACGACCCGCTCACGAGCCGCTACGCCTTTGCCTGTCCCGTAAAGGGCGAGACCCACGTGCTGCTCTCCGCCTTCCGCAGCATCGAGCAGCTTCCGGGAGCCACGCATCCCGCGGTCTTCCGCGTCCGGTTCGACTGCGGCTGTGGGGAGGAGCACGACGGCCTCGTCACTCACGACGACCTCGACTGGGCGCCGCTCGGCCTCGACTCCGGTGAGTTCCTCAACCTGATGACCGCGCGGCTCGAGCCCGCCGGCAGCGAGCTCGGCGAGCTCGCGGCGGCGCGGATCAGGAGTGGGGAGTGGCCGTGGAGCTTCTTCTGCTACCCCGAGGAGCAGCCACGACCGGTCTGCCCGTCCTCGTTCACGCTGCTGACGGCGACGCAGGGAACGGTCGGCCTGGCCGTCCGCTGCCCGAGCTGCCGCCGGTTGTCGGTCAACCTCGTCTCGCAGCCGCACATCGACGTCCCGTTCCACAACGATCGCGAGATCGGGGTGGTGGAACACATGTTCGCCGAAGACGCCCTGACGACGCTCGACGAGTTCCGCACGGAGCTGTGGTCGACCTCGTTCGACGCGCGCAGGCTTGCGCTCGAGTAATCCGGGTAGGCGAAACCCGAGGCACGACTGGGCCGTTCCACTCCAGTCGGGAAATCGGAAGAGGTGAAGATGAAATGCGCCACTACGGAATGTACGACGCGTCCCGCGGGCTGACCCTCGGCTTCGCCGCAGCGTTGGCGGGCCTCGCCCTCTGGGGGGCGACACAGGTCGGGATGCAGACGACGGGACGCTTCTGGATCGCGATGGCGATCGTCGCCGCTGCGGGGCTCCTGCTCCCGCTCGCGAGCCACGTGGGGACGTGGACGAAGGGGCTGCGGCTACGGCTGTCGCCGACCACGTTCCTCCTCGCCTTCCTGCCGGTGCTGGTGTGCGTCGGCTGGATCCTGCTCGCGAGCCAGCCGGGCCACGGTTGGCAGGAGGGGCGGATCCACTCCTGGAGCGACTCGATCGGGATTCTCGGTCTCGTGCACTCGGTCGGGCTCTGGCGCGGCGTGCTCGCGTTCGGGCTCGGGCTCGTGCTCGGCCTGTCGTTCGACGGCGTGCCGGCACCCGAGGTCGACGAGGCTCCGGCGTACGCCGGTCCGGCGGGGGCCGCAGCCACTCCGGCGGCAGACGAGCCCGTCGCCGCCGAGCGCCGCTGGTCGCGACGCAGGCCTGCTGCTCCGGCCGAGACGCCGCCTGCCGGCGAAACGACGCCTGCCGGCGAGACGACGCAGACGCGCGAGCAAACACCCGTTCGCTGACGAAGGGCATCTGATCCGCGGTCGCCTCGGCAGGCGCGTCGGGGCGGCCCGCGGATCCCTGCCGGGAGGGATCAACCTAAAGGGGTAGGTCCCCCGATATACAGAGCGGGATGACAGTCCTAGCCCAGACCAGGACGCAACGGGGGGTGCGGCTGCTCGCAGCGCACCTGGAGAGCCTGGATCCGGAGGCCGTTTCCGCGCGGGAGCGGCTCGAGGTCGAGATCGGAAGCGAGCTCGCCCGGAAGCTTCTCTTCGCGCTCGCTCCGGGCCGACCCGGCCGGCGAGCGGCTTAGGGCCGCCGGCGGCGTCGGGCGGGGGCTTCCTCGCCGCGCAGCCGCACGAACAGCCAGATCCCCGCGAGCGAGACGAGCGCGAGCACGATCGCAGTCGCGGCGCTCGCTCCGACCGCGATCAGGCCGAAGTAGATGAACACCGCGAGGCCGACCGCCCACAGGAGGGCGATGACGCCCTGGTCGATGCTCGGCGGACGGGGCGGGTGCATCGCGGCGATCGTAGTCGAGGCGAGATCGGCGGCGCGGCACAGGGCCTTGGACCAAAAAAATTCGCCGAGCCGGTTGCGGTTTCGTCCACAGCCCCGGTCGACTTTCCGCTCCGGCCCTTGCGGACCGTCTCGTACGACCTCTCGGTGCTGCTTCGGTCTACTCCCGCCCCGTGCTCGGCGCAAGAGGGAATGTATGGCCTTTGGGGACATCCCGCAAGGGTGCAAAAACACGAAAATGCCGCAATTTGCGAACGTTGAATAATCAACATTTCCACAGCCCTCTGTGCATCCTGTGGATAACCCGGGGAAGGGCCCTCCGCAACGATTTCGGCGCGGTCGAGCTCTACGAGAGCCACGGCTACGAGCAGCAGGCGGTGATCTTCCGCAAGCCCCTCAGCGGCTGAGCCGGTGCGCGCACGGGGCGCGCACGGGGGAGGAAGGTGCGGCCGTTGTCGTCTCTTGCTACTTGACATAACACTGCTTATCGTGCACTCGCAGCGCAGAAGGATCTCTCGATTTGTGCAGCAGGACTTGACCCGCGGTGCCCCGGCGTGTTTCGGTAGCTTCAACAGGCGGGAGAACGACGTCCGGGAAGCGCCGATTGAGGGGGTACCAGTGACCACGGTCGAGATCGAGTCGATTCTCGCGAGCGAGGAGCTCACGGTGCTGCTCGAAGCGTCGGAGGCGAGCGGCCAGCTCAAGCAGGTGGAGCTCTCGGAGGTCCTGGAGCCCCTGGAGCTCGACCCGCTGGAGACGGATGCCGTGTACCAGGAGCTCGACCGTCGCGGGATCGAGTTGCTCGCCGAGCCGGAGCCCGAGCCGGAGCCGGAGAAGGCACCGCCGCCGCCCCCGCAGCCACTCGAGACGACGACCGACGCGCTCCAGCTCTTCCTGCGCGAGGCGGGCCGCCACCAGCTGCTCACCGCGGCGCAGGAGGTCGAGCTCGCGAAGCGCATCGAGCGCGGCGACCCGAGCGCGAAGCAGCGGATGATCCAGTCGAACCTTCGCCTGGTCGTCTCGATCGCGAAGAACTACCGCAACCAGGGTCTCCCCTTCCTCGACCTGATCCAGGAAGGCACGCTGGGCCTGATCCGCGCCGTCGAGAAGTTCGACTGGCGCCGTGGCTACAAGTTCTCGACCTACGCCACCTGGTGGATCCGGCAGGCCGTCGCGCGGGCGCTCGCGGACAAGGCGCGGACGATCCGCATGCCGGTCCACATCGTCGAGCGGATGCAGAAGATGAACCGGGCCGAGCGCACGCTCTGGATGGAGCTCGGCCGCGAGCCGACCCTCGACGAGATCGCGAACGAAGCCTCGCTGCCCATCGAACAGGCGCGCGAGGTGCGGGCGGCAGCTCGCGCTTCGGCGAGCCTCGACCAGCCGGTCGGTGACCAGGAGGACGCCGTCTTCGGGGACTTCGTCGCCGGCGACGACCCTCTGCCCGAAGAGCGGGTCGAGGGCGCGCTGCGCAGCCAGGCCCTCGCCGTCGCGCTGCAGGCGCTCGGCGAGCGCGAGCGGCAGGTGCTCGTCCTCCGCTACGGCCTCGTCGACGAGGAGCCCAAGACACTCGAGGAGATCGGCCGCCGACTCGGGCTGACCCGCGAGCGCGTCCGCCAGATCGAGCTCGACTCCCTCCGCCGTCTCGCCAACTTGCGCGAGATGCAGATGATCGCTTCCTAGCCGGGGCTATTCCGCGCGAAGATAGTGCTCGAGCGCGGGTGCCGCGAGGCGAAGCTCGCGGAGCGCGCGTGTCTCGAGCTGGCGGACCCGCTCGCGGGTGATGCCGAGCTGTGTGCCGACGTCCTCGAGCGTCCGCGGGGTCTCACCGTCGAGGCCGAAGCGAAGGGCCAGGACACGGCGCATCCGCGGGTTCAGGAGCTCGAGCGCCGTGGCGAGCTCTGACGTGCGCGCCTTCTCCGCCGTCTGATCGTGCGGCGCCGCCGAGTGGACATCCTCGATGAGGTCGCCGTACATGCTCTCCCCGTCACCGACCGGTGTCTCGAGGCTGACGGGGTTCTCGACCAGCTCGAGAAGCTCGAGCACCCTCTCCTCGCTCAGCTGCGTATCGCGCGCGAGCTCGGGGAGCGACGGCTCGCGGTTGAGCTTCTGGGCGAGCTGCCGGCGGGAGCGCAGGAGGCGCCGAACCTGGTCCGCCACGTGGACGGGCAGGCGGATCGTCCTCCCCTGGTCGGCGAGGGCCCGCGTGATCGCCTGCCGGATCCACCAGGTGGCGTAGGTCGAAAGCTTGTAGCCGAGCTTGTAGTCGAACTTCTCGACGGCGCGGATCAGGCCGAGGTTGCCCTCCTGGATCAGGTCGAGCAGCGGAACGTCGGCCCTCGTGTAGTTGCGGGTGATCGCCATCACGAGGCGAAGGTTCGACTCGATGAGCTGCCGCTTGGCCGCCTCGTCGCCGGCGTCCTTCCGCCGGGCCAGCTCGCGCTCCTCCTCGCGGGTGAGCAGCGCGCCGTTCCCGATCTGCCGAACGTAGAGCCTGAGCGGGTCCGCCGCCTTCGGTTCTTCGACCGGGCCCTTTGCCGCATACGAGTGCTCCATCGCCCCTGTATCGGCGCGGAGCCGAGCGTGCTTTAGAAACCCCTAACGGACAGCCGATACCTTGGCTAAAAGGGACACGTTGTAAAACGAAGAAAGGCTTCACCAACACTCGATGTGTGGAATCGCCGGATACAGCCTGTCGCCGCGTAGCGGTGTCGACCGCACGCTTGCGGCGCAGGCGCTCCTCGCAGGGATCGCCGAGCGCGGCGCCGATGCTGTCGGCTACGCGCATCGCAGCCCGTTCGAGGGATATCCGGTCGTCACGAAGCAGCGGACGCCGGCGAGCGACCTGCTCGAGCGGATCGGCGTCCCGCCCGACGCATGCGAGCTCATCGTCCACGTCCGCGACTACACGAAGGGCCATCCTTCGGTCCCGGCCAACAACCACCCGGTGCGGCACGGGCCGGTCGTCGGCATCCACAACGGGATCATCGTGAACGACGACGAGCTGCTCGCCCCCCACTCCTGCGCGCGCTCCGAGCCTCGCATGACCGTCGACTCCGAGGCGATCTTCGCGCTCGCGGCCCACTCCCGCAACGATCCCCGCGCGCTCGAGGCGCTCGCCGGCTCGATGGCCACCGCCTGGCTCGACCAGCGCGAGCCGGGGACCGTGTTCGCCGCCCACGGCGTCGGGCGGCCGCTCTGGCTCGGCCGGGGCCGCGACGAGGTTTTCTTCGCCTCGACCCGGGCGGCGCTCGAGATCGCGTCCGAATACACACACGTGAAGCTGCGCCTGAGCGAGGTCCGGGACGGGACGTTCCTCGCGCTGCGGGACGGTCGTGTGGCCCGCACCGCGCGCTTCCGGCCCGATCGGAGCTACGTCGAGGAGACGGCGCTTCCCGCCGTCCGCGCGCCGGGCGAGAGCGCCTACTGCCTCCGCCGGCTCGCCGCGATCGCGGCCACGCTAGCCGCGTAGCGTTCCGTCGCTCGCGACGTCGCGGCCCTGCTCCGTGAGGCGCTGACGCACGAGGAACTGGAACGTCGACCAGGCCCCGCGGCGAGCCTCGAACATGCGGTAGACCTGCCACTCCGTCAGGAGCGACTCGTCCTGCCTCCGGGCCTCTGCCCAGTCCGCGAACTTCGGCAGCCGCCCGAGCCGGTCGGCGAGCGCGACCCCCTGGTCGACGGCGCGTTCGAGCCTCTCCTCCCCCACCGGCACGTCGAAGCCGGCCTCCCGAAGCGCATTCGTCAGCGAGCCGAACGTGTGCCAGTAGAGCGACTTGGACGGAAGGCGGCCCTTGTGCTCGTCGATGTCGCGGGCCGTCGGCGGGCGCCCGAGCTCCTCGCCGAGCAAGCGGAGAAGCCCGAGCAGCTCTTCGCGCGTCGCAAACCGGCGCGGCACAAGGCCGGCTGCGCGTTTCGCTGCGTTCCACGAGCCGAAGTGCTCGATCACCGTCTGGGGATGCACCGCCGTCTCGGGATCCGCTGCGAACTCGCGCATCGTCGGCGAGCGGCCCAGCCGTTCGGCGCAGGCCACGATCTCCGCCACGATCTGCTCGTCGGTGTAGCGCTTGCGGATCCCCGCCTGGAACGTCGCCAGCTCCTGCGGGTCGATCGAGGCGAGCGCCCGGTAGCGGGGCTTCTCTGCCATGTCAATAAGTTTAGAGCAGGTTGAGTATTTCGCAAGTAGTCCCGCGCAGACAGGTGTTGACTACGCTCGCCGGATGCGTCCGGGGCTCGCACTCGAGATCGCGGCGGCCCGTGGCGTGGCTGCGCTGTCCCGACGACTCGGGGCCGGAGGCGGCACAACGATCCCGGGCAAGCTTCTCGCCCAGCTCGACCGCGGGGCGATCGACCGCCTCGCGGCCGGTCTGACGGACGGGACGGCGGTCGTCTCGGCGACGAACGGGAAGACGACGACAACGGCGATGGCCGCCGAGATCCTGCGGCCGCGACACCGACTCGCCCACAACGCTGCCGGGGCGAATCTCGTCTCGGGGGTCGCCTCCGCCCTGCTCGCAGACCCGGACGCAGAGCTCGGCTTGTTCGAGGTCGACGAAGCCGCGTTGCCGGAGCTCGTGCACCGCCTGCGGCCGCGCGCGGTCTGCCTCGGCAATCTCTTCCGCGACCAGCTCGACCGCTACGGCGAGCTCGAGCTCGTCGCCGAGCGGTGGCGGAGCGCGATCGACGGGCTGCCGGAGGAGGCGAGCCTCGTCTTCAACGCCGACGATCCGCAGATCGCCGCGGTCGCGGAGGGGCATCCGCGCCGGGTCGCGTTCGGCCTCGACGATCACCGCGTCGCCCGGCCGGCGCTGCAGCACGCGGCCGACTCGAAGTACTGCGTCCGCTGCGGAACGCCGTACATCTACGCGGCCGCGTACGTCGGGCACCTCGGCGAGTACCGCTGCCCACGCGGCCACCACGAACGCCCGCCGCTCGAGCTGGCCGGGCGGGACGTGGCCCTCCACGGCCTCGACAGCGCCTCCTTTCGCCTCGACACGCCCGAGGGGTCCCGGCAGGTCGTGCTCCGGCTCCCCGGCCTCTACAACGTCTACAACGCCCTCGCGGCGGCCGCCCTCGCCCGCGCGCTCGGCGCGGCGCTCGACGAGATCGCGGCCGGGCTCGAGCGCTTCTCCGCGGCGTTCGGCCGCTTCGAGCGCATCGCCGTCGGCGACAAGCAGATCCTCCTGCTCCTGATCAAGAACCCCGCCGGCGCGAACGAGGCCGTTCGCACCCTCGTCGACGGCGGAGCCCCGCGCGTGCTCGTCGTCGCGCTCAATGACGAGATCGCCGACGGACGCGACGTCTCCTGGATCTGGGACGTCGACTTCGAGCCGTTACTGCCGGGGCTGGAGCGGTTGATCGCGAGTGGCGACCGGGCCGCCGAGCTCGCGCTCCGCTTTCGCTACGGCGGGCTCGACGAGGACGCAGTCGAGCTCGCGCCCGATCTCGGCACGGCCCTCGACCGCGGGCTCGAGCTGACGCCGGCCGGCGGTGAGCTGGTCCTCCTCCCCACCTACACCGCGATGCTCGGCCTGCAGGGCCTGCTCGCCGCGCGCGGCCTCGCGCGGCCGTACTGGGAGCGCTCGCAATGACGGCGATCCGGGTCGGCCACCTCTACTCCGACTACCTCAACATCTACGCCGACCGCGGCAACATCGCGGTGCTCGCGCGGCGGGCGGCGTGGCGCGGCCACGCGCTCGAGGTGACCGCCCTCGGGATGGACGACGTGATCGTGCCGGGCGCGCACGACCTCTACTACGTCGGCGGCGGCCAGGACCGGGAGCAGCTGCTCGTGGCGGAGGACCTCGCCCGGAAGGCGGAGCCGCTGCACGAGGCCGTCGCCGGCGGCGCGGCGATGCTCGCCGTCTGCGGCGGCTACCAGCTTCTCGGCCGCGGCTATCGCGGCTTCCACGGCGAGGACATGCCCGGCATCGGCCTCCTCCCGCTCGAGACGGTCGCGGGCGAGGGGCGCATGATCGGGGACGTGCTGATCGAGTGCGAGCTCGAGCCGGGAGGAAAGCGCACGCTCGCCGGATTCGAGAACCACGCGGGCCGGACGCGCCTCGATCCCGGCGCCGAGCCGTTCGGGCGCGTGCTCGCGGGCTTCGGCAACGACGGCGAAAGCGGGTTCGAGGGCTGCCGCGCGGGAAGGGTCGTCGGCACGTATCTCCACGGGCCGCTCCTGCCGCGCAACCCATGGCTCGCCGACTGGCTCCTGGCCCAGGCGCTCGCCCACCGCACCGGCACCGAGCCGCCGCAGCTCGAGCCGCTTCCCGACGAGCTCGAGCACCGCGCCCATGACGTCTCCGCCGCTCGCGCACGCGCCCGCGGCGGCCGCCGCTGACCCGACTCGGCTAGCCGGACTGGGCGATCTTCAGCACCTTCTGGACGGCCACCCGAAGTGGCTCGGGGACCTCCCCGTTGCCGCGGTAGCGCTGCCACGCCTTCTGCGGCTTGCGGCCCCGGGTGCTTGCCCGCAGGCCGGACACGCTCTCGAAGTCGGGCGTCAGCACCACCGTGCGCCTGCTGCCGGCGACCTCCCGGATCTGGCGGTTGACGATGCGCTCGGACTCGACCGGCCGCATGCCTCGCGGCGCGTCGCGATCGTGCACCACGACGTAGGGGACGCTGCAGGCGTTGCAGATCCGCGCGAACAGCGGCATGTTGCCCTTGCCGCCGCACTCGAGCACGAGGATCCCCTCCTTGTCGGGTTCGACGCCGAGCGCGTCGAAGACGAGCGGGAAGGTCATCTTCTCGGTCCGGCCCTCCACGAGAACCGCACAGCGGGCGAGAAAGAGCTCGGCCCGGTCGCTGTCGAACTCCGAGAGGGCGCGAAAGCTCTCCGCCTCGGCGAGCGGTTCCGGCTGGAAGAGCGATGTCCCTCCCGTCGGCGTGTGGCGGACGAGCGCGAGCTCCTCGAGCTTGTCGACGCTGAGGAAGACCGGGGCGTGCGTCGAGTAGAGGATCTGGTTCCCCGCCTGTGCGAGCGTCCGCAGGAGCCCGTAGAGATGGCGCTGCGCGTGCGGGCTGAGGTAGAGCTCGGGCTCCTCGATCAGCAGCACGAAGTGGCGGAGATTCGATGCGACGAGCCGCTCCATGCCCGCCACCAGCGCGAGCCCGCCGTCGGCGGCGGCCCAGTGGCGGTCGGCGAGCGGCGGCTGCAGCAGCTCGGCCACCTCGGCGGCGCCGCGACCGGTCGCCGGGGCGACCATCGTCCGGGAGCGAAGGTTGGCCGGCAGGAAGAGCACCGGCGGCGCACCGGCCCGGTTGAGGTTGAGCGTGTCGGGCGGCTTGGCGTCGAGGAAGATCGTCCCCTTGCTGATGTCGGCCTCGAGCTTGATCCGCCCTCCGGCTCCGTCGCGGGCGACGTCGTCGATCGTCGGCGGCGGAGCCGCAGCCTCGAGCAGCGTCCAGATCGCGGTGAGGACCGTGGACTTGCCGCTCGAGGCCTCGCCGACCAGCGCGCAAATGGAGCCCGGGGCCACCTCGAGCTCGCGCGCCGCGCGATAGCCCTGGATCGAGACCCGCCTGAGCGGAGGCGGGCTCACGGCGCCCAGAGCGCTCCGAGGTAGACAGCGGGGTCGCCCGGCTCCCAGCGGCCGAGGAAGCGGTGGAGCGGCGGGTGCAGCACCACCCCGTCGAGGTCGTTCGGGTCGAACAGCCGATGGCCGCGCACGGCCGCGTCCGTCGAAGTCACGCGCTCGAGCGAGCGTCCGGAGAGGTCGGCCGCGAAGATGATGTGGACGACGTGCTTCCCGACGAAGGCGCGCCTGGGCGCGATCGAGTCGACGACCGCGACCGGTCCCTCGAACGTGAGGTCGTCGCTGATCCCCACCTCCTCCGCGAGCTCCCTGCGCAACGCGTCGACGAGGCTCTCGCCGCTGTTGACGCCGCCGCCCGGCAGCAGCCAGTACTCGCCGCGCCCCGACTTCTCGTGCCGGCACAGGAGCACGCGCCCCTCCCAGCGGAGGACGGCGGAGACGCGGATGCGCGGCTCGAGCGCCATCAGTGGGCGGAGCTGCCGAAGCCCCGCTCTCCTCGCTCGCTCGCGGGCAGCTCCGTCACCTCCACCGGCTCGGGCGTCGCGACCGGGACGACGACGAGCTGCGCGATCCGCATCCCCGGCTCGACGACGAACAGCTCCTCGCGGTCGGTGTTGAGGAGCACGACTTTGAGCTCGCCGCGATAGCCGGCGTCGACGAGCCCCGGGGAGTTCACGATGGTGATGCCGTGGCGCGCCGCGAGCCCCGAGCGCGGCTGGACGAAGCCCGCGTGGCCGTCGGGAATCGCCACCGCGAGGCCGGTGCCGACCACGGCGCGCGCTCCCGGCGCGAGCTCGACCCGCTCGGCGGCCGTGAGGTCGAGCCCGGCGTCGCCGGGGTAGGCGCGGGCCGGCACAACCGCCTCGCCGCGGAGGCGAACGAGTGGGAGCTCACTCATTTCGCCTTCCGACGCGGTTCCGGCTGCGCCTCGGCGACCAGGTAGGGCGCGTAGCGGTGGAGCTCGCGGCGCGGCAGGCGGGCAACGACGAGCACGCCCTCCGCCGTGTCCTCCCGCTCCTCGATCGGCGCACCGAGGGCGTAGAGCTCGTTGAGGCGTCCCCCCTCGTCGTACGGCAGGAGCAGCCGCACCCGCTCGAACCGCTCGCCGAACCGCTCGGCGATCCGCGCCCGCAGCTCCTCGAGCCCCTCGCCCGTGAGAGCGGAGATCTGCAGCGCTTCCGGATAGCGGTTCGCGAGCCGGCGGCGGCCGAGCGTGTCGACGTCGTCGATCTTGTTGACGACCAGCTCGACGGGGAGCTCGGTCGCCCCGATCTCGCGCAGGACCGCGTCGACGGCGGCGATCTGCTCGACGAGCCTCTCCTGCGACGCCGACCCGTCGACGACGTGGAGGACGAGATCGGCCACGAGCGTCTCCTCGAGCGTCGCGGCGAAGCCTTCGACCAGCTGATGCGGCAGACGCCGCACGAAGCCGACGGTGTCGGTCACGAGGTAGCGCCTGCCCTCGTGCTCGAAACCGCGCGTCGTCGGGTCGACCGTCTCGAACAGCCGGTCTCGCACCGAGACGCCCGCATCGGTGAGCGCGTTGAGGAGGGTCGACTTGCCGGCGTTCGTGTAGCCCGCGAGCGCCACGGTCGGCGTCTCGCTACGGCGCCGCTCCTTGCGCCGGACGTCGCGTTGGCGGCTCAGCTTCCGCAGGCGGTCGCGCAGCAACGTGATGCGGCGTCGCGCAAGGCGCCGGTCGGTCTCGAGCTGGGACTCGCCCGGGCCGCGGGTGCCGACGCCGGCGCCGAGGCCGCCGGTGCCCCCGCCGAGCCGCTCGAGGTGCTGCCACATCCCCCGCATCCGCGGCAGGTTGTAGTCGAGCTGCGCGAGCTCGACCTGGAGCTTTCCCTCGGCGCTCGAGGCGTGCTGGGCGAAGATGTCGAGAATCAGCTGCGTCCGGTCGACGACCCGCGCCTGAAGGGCGTTCTCGAGCGTCCGCTGCTGGGCCGGGCTGAGCTCGTCGTCGACGATCAGCACCTCGGCGGCCGCGTCGCCGTACGCCTGTTTCAGCTCCTCGAGCTTCCCCTTGCCGACGTACGTGCGCGCGTCGGGCTGCCGCCGGTGCTGGACAATCTGCGCGACGGGCTCGACGCCGGCCGTCCGGGCGAGCTCCTCGAGCTCGGCGAGCTCGTCCTCGCCGTCGGCGCCGGGTGCGAGCACGGCAAGCATGAGCCCGCGCTCGGGCTCGGGCGCCCAGGAGCGATCGGGCTGTCTCACCGTCATCCGAGCGTCATTATGACGCCAGCCGTGCCAAATCCCGATCTCGCTTCCAGGACCCTCGAGCTCGTCGACGTCCCGTCGGAGAGCCGGCAAGAAGCCGCCGCGATGGACCTAGTGCGGAGACTCCTGCCGGGCGAGCCGCTCTACGACGACGGCGACGCGATCGTCTGGGGAGATGCGACGGCGCCGGTCGCCCTGGCGGGACACCTCGACACCGTGCCCGCGCAGGAGAACCTCCCCGGCCGGATCGCCGACGGCGCAGTGCACGGGGTCGGCGCGAGCGACATGAAGGGCGGCGTGGCCGTGATGCTCGAGCTCGCGCGCTCGGGGGCGCCGGGCCGCTACGTCTTCTTCACCCGGGAGGAGGTCGCGCTCGCCGAGAGCCCCCTGCCGGCGGTCTTCGCCAGCGGAGCCCTGGCCGGCACCGAGCTCGCGATCGTCCTCGAGCCGACGGACGCGATCCTCCACGCCGGCTGTCTCGGCAACATCCAGGCCGAGATCGTGTTCCACGGCGAGAGCGCCCACTCCGCGCGGCCGTGGACGGGCCGGAACGCGATCCACGCGCTTGTCGAGGGCCTCGCGCCGCTGCCTCGGCTCGAGCCGCTGGAGGTCGAGCTCGACGGGCTCGTGTTCCGCGAGGTCGTGAGCGCGGTGCGCGTCGAGGGCGGGATCGCGCAGAACGTCGTGCCGTCGCGCGCTGCGGCGGAGCTCAACTTCCGCTTCGCCCCCGGCCGCTCGCGCGACGAGGCGGTGGCACGGCTGCGCGAGCTCCTGCCGGCCGGAGAGCTGCAGATCCTCCACAACTCTCCCTCTGCGCCGCCCGCGCTCGCGAACCCACTCGTCGAGCGCCTGCGCGAGCTCGTGCCGGACGTGGCGCCGAAGCAGGCGTGGACTCCGGTAGCGCAGTTCGCCGAGCAGGGGATCGACGCGATCAACTACGGCCCCGGCGCGACGGCGTACGCGCACCGGCAGGACGAGCAGATCCCGATCGCGAACCTGCACGCGGTGTACGACACGCTGGCTGGGTTCCTCGGTGCCGGTTCACGGTGAGGGCGGGCCGGTTTTGGTCGCTCTCTTGTACGCATTCTGTGTGGACGCCTAACCACACGGTGTTGGCTGCCGTCCGAGTCTTGTAACTACGGAGGATTCGTGATGAGCGGCGACGAGACCGTCAGAGTCGAGAAGTTCAAGATCGAGCGTTTCATGGCGCTTGGCCTCGGCCGCTACCAGGCGATCAGGGCGGTTGAAGACGCGCTCGACTGGCACAGAATCGAGGCGCTCCTAAAGACGGGGTGCACGCTCAAGGTCGCACTCGAATCTCGCTGAAGCGACCAGACGACACCCGCTCAGACTGCATTGAGTTCCGGAATGACCCCCGAGCTGCCGCGTACTTAGGGCTCGGCGCTGCTCAGCGTTCGCTGCGGCGAAGGTGCGCTAAGGCGAGAGCGAGAGAGGTCTTTGCGTTTGCCTTGGTCGTCGCCGTCACTCCGACCGCGAACCGCCCTACCGCAACTGCCCGCACGTAAAAGAGGCCACCAGTTCTCACGGTTGACTCTCTGCGTGCGAGTCCGACGGCCGAGGCATGCGTCCTCAAGAGCGCATAGCTCGCCGACTCGGATGCTTGGCTGTTACTGAAGTCGATGCGGATGCCGCCCAGTGTGTGAATGCGCCGGTCGGCGGCCAGGCGGGTGATCTTGAGGTGAGGGAAGCCAGCCGGCCTCTCGGAGGCCAGAACCGGCGTCGTCGCTATCCGCTGAAGTGCCGGCGGCAAGTTGGGGGTTTGCGCAAGCATCACCCCTATATCGGCCATATTCGCTCAGCGGATTTAGCTCAACCGGGGAATCAGTCGCTCGCCTGGGCCAGTGTTCCGGAATGAACCCCGAACTTCAGCGCAGGCTGATCGTGGTGGGACGGCCGAGATGGGCTAGCGAGGCGGGCACCTCGTTGTCGAGACTGCTATATCCGATCCCGCTGTTTGCTGGGATGGGCGACCAGAGCCTCGCGGCAACCGACCCGTGGGACGGTCTAAAAGGGCCGTTCCAGACGAAGCGGCCGCGAACGCCGGATCACGTACCAAGGGCCTTTCAGCTCGCGTGCGCGAGGCGGCGCTTGATAAGCGGCATCCAATGCGTGGAGAGCCTTTTGGTACGAGGCAGGTCGATACACCTGCGCCGTCTTCGCAGGTAGGGAATCGTTCATCACAAGGGCCAGCCTGCGTGCCACCGCGGCCATGCGCTGATGGAGCGGAGCGCCCGTTTGGCGGCTGCTGCCGCCAGCCGCCGCGAGCACAACCGGCCGAAACGAGCACCGCAACACCACCTAGCAACCTCATCGCAGACAGAGTAGGACGCCGCGGGCCGCACTCGCCACTCGCCTGGGCCAGTGTCCGGAATGACCCCTGATGCGCTCTTGTCGAGCGCCGAGGGTCTGGGGCTTCTTGGCGGACTCTCTTGTATGCGCTGCTCGTCGGGCGTAGTGTGATTCTCCTATCTGTCGGATGGTTGCGGGATCAGCCTGCTGGCCGTCGGCGGGGTCTGGAGCCCCAAATGGACATGAAGTCACGGCTCTCGCTGCTGTGGATCTTCTACATGTTCAACGCCGCCTACATCGACATCACGACGCTCTACTACAGCGTCTTCATCAACCACAAGGCGCAGGTGCATTACACCCAAGCGTTCCTTTTGGGCGCCGCTGTGCTGATCGAGATCTCGATTGCGATGATCGTCCTCTCTCGCGTCCTCAAGTATCGGGCGAACCGCAGAGCGAACATGGTTGCCGGGGTGTTTCTTGCGGCTGTCCAACTCGTCACGCTCTTTGTCGGAACCCCGACCTTGGCTTACGCCTTCCTCTCGATCGTGTTGATAGCGACCTCGGGGGGCATCGCCTGGTTCGCCTGGAAATGGTCTAGCGACGAGGTTCCGCAACAGGTCGAAAGTCAGCCAGTCAGTGCTACAAGCCTCGTGGCGCAACCCACGCCGTAACGGATTGACACGAGGACGCTCGCCTGGGCCAGGTTCCGGGGAATGGCCAAATTTGGTGCCTGCCAATTGATGGGAGGAAGAGATGAGAGTGTGCATCGTCGGGGCTTCGGGGAAGCTTGGGCAGTACATGGTCCAGCAGTCGCTGGATCGCGGTGACGAGGTGGTTGGAGTGTGCCGTGAGCAAAGCGTGGGGAAACTCGACGCATTCAAGGGGCGCATCACTGTCATCCCGGGAGCGACCGACGACCGCGAGGTCATCAAGCGCGCTGTCGCGGGATGCGACGGGATTCTCGTCGTGATGACCCCGCGAGGCGTCCACGGGTACTCGACGGGAACAACCCAGGCGGTGCTCGACTATGCGCCTCCAGGCGCGCGCCTCATCTTCTCGTGCGGATGGCACATCACCCTCGACGGCGAAGACGTGTACTCGCTGAAGCTCAAGACCATCGTGAAGGTCTTCGGCCCGCTTGCGCGTCTCGCTCGCTTCGCCGATCTCGACGACCAGGTGGAGGCGGCCCGGCGGATCTTTGCCAGCGACACGCGGTGGACCGTCGTACGCGGCAGCGACCTTGAGGAGGGCGAGAGTCAGGGCCTGCCCGTGTGGAGCAGGCACGTGGGCGATCCCATTCTCGAGAGCAACATCACGCGCCGCGTCGACTTCGCCCTTTTCATGGTCGAGGCTCTAAACAACGACGAACTGGTTCACAAGGCCCCGGCGATTGTCGGCCGCCAGACCCCTTCGGCGCTCGCGTACGCCGCCTAGCGAGCGCACCCTCCGATGGGCCAGTGTTCCGGAATGACGCCTGAGCGCGGCCGCGGTCTTTGCATCGCGTTGCGTTTTCTTGTCGGGTAGCGTCGTTGTTGTGGAGTTGCCGGGGACGCAGTACGCGAGGAGCGGAGATGTTTCGATTGCCTATCAGGTCCTCGGCGAGGGGCCGCTGGATCTGATCTTTGTGCCCCCGCATGTTTCGAATGTCGAGCTTGTTTGGGAGATTCCGCCGCGAGCTGCCGGGATGCACCGCCTCTCCGAGTTCAGTCGCGTGATCACGTTCGACAAGCGCGGCACCGGACTTTCCGACCGGATGTCTGGCGTCCCTTCGCTCGAGGAGCGGATGGACGACGTGCGGGCTGTGATGGATGCAGCCGGATCAAGCCGCGCAGCGCTTCTCGGGGTCCTCGAGGGCGGACCGATGAGCATTGTTTTCGCGGCGACGTATCCGGATCGATGCCTTGGTCTTGCGCTCTATTCGGCGTTCGCACGGGCGGCGTGGGCTCCCGACCACTCGTGGCGCCCGACAGCGCAGGAGCTCGAAAGGGATGCTCGCGAGTATGAGCGGGTTTGGGCCACGCGCGAGTTGATCGAGCCCTTGGTTGACGGTCTCCATCCGGACGTCGAAGCGGAGGAGCGCGAAGCATTAATTGCGACGTTCGCGCGCTTCCATCGGCAGAGCGCAAGCCCGGGTGCCGCAGCTGCGCTTGCGCGGATGAATGCAGAAATCGATGTCCGGGACGTTCTGTCAGCGATTCACGTCCCTACCACTGTTTTTACCCATAAGGCCGCACCCGATCTGGTTCAGCGGGACGCAGCGTTCCTCGCAGACAAGATTCCGACTGCGCAACTCGTGAAGTTCAACGACGGCGGAGGGCTTGCATTCTTCAGCGGCGACCTCGACCTTCGCATGGGCGAGCTGAAGCGTTTCTTGGAGGACGCTGCGCGCCACGGCTTGGCCGACTCCGAACGGTCCCTCGCCACGGTTCTCTTCACCGACCTGATCGACTCGACAGCGCGTGCCGTGGAGAGTGGGGACCGCGCCTGGCGGGATCTCGTCGTGAGCCACCACGAGCGAGTGCGGGCTGAGCTGGCGCGGTTCCGCGGCCGCGAGCTCGATACCGCAGGCGACGGATTCTTCGCCGCATTCGACGGGCCGGCCCGCGCGATCCGATGCGCGTGCGCCATCCAGGACGCCGTCAGCGAACTCGGGCTGGAACTCCGGGCCGGTCTCCATACCGGTGAATGCGAGCAGGTCGACGGAAAAATCGCCGGGGTCGCCGTCGTGACAGGCGCCCGCATAGCGGCGCTCGGCAACGCAGGCGATGTGCTCGTCTCAGCGACGGTACGCGACCTAGTCGCTGGATCCGGAATCGAGTTCACTGACCGCGGCCTGCACACACTGAAGGGCCTGCCGGAAGCACGCCACATCTTTGCCGTCTCCCGAGAACCGAGCCCACCACGCACTGGGTGACGACCCACGAGTCGGACCCTGGCTTGGGCGAGTGTCCTCTCACCTGACGCCCACTAGAGCTAGTCCGTGGTCGCGTTTCCCGTCTTGGCGATTCCCCACGTAGAGGTGGATGCCGGGCAGCTTCCGGCGGCCGCCCGACTCGTTCCTGCGCTCTGACGACGCTCCGCCATCAGTCGGACGCCCGAAAGCATCTGCCCTTCACGCGGAGCGCTGAGGTCGCGCCAAGCGGACACCTCCCGTACACCCTGCGGCACGAAAGCGCTCCTCGCCCCTCCGTGCGCGACCCGCCCGACCCCGCAGAATCAAGCGGATTCGGATACAAGCCGACATCCTCCGACACACCTCCTGATAACTCTGGCTAGGTTCCTCTCGTGATCAACCCTGTGCTTTCGGAGATGGCCGTGTACCCGTTCACGCGGCTGGAGGAGGAGCGGCGGAGGCTGCTCGCGGCCGGCGTCGAGGTGATCGACTTCGGCAAGGGCGACCCGAACGAGCCGACCGACCCGATGATCCGTCGGGCACTCGTCGAGGCGCTGCCGGAGCGGGCGCCCTATCCGCTCGCGCAGGGGCTGCCCGAGCTGCGCGAGGCGGCGGCGGGCTGGCTCGAGCGGCGCTTCGGCGTCTCCCTCGATCCCGACACGGAGATCGTTCCCACCTACGGCTCGAAGGAGGCGATCTTCTCGCTCGCGCAGGTGCTGCGGACGGAGGGGCGCGTGGTCGCGTTCGGTGAGCCGGCGTATCCGGTCTACGAGCGGGGCGCGCTCTTTGCCGGGGCGCGCGTGCAGACGCTGCCGCTGCGGCGCGAGAACGGGTTCCTCCCCGATCTCGACGAGCTCGACGACGACGTCGCGCTCGTCTGGGTCAACTACCCGCACAACCCGACCGGCGCCGTCGCTCCGCGCGAGTTCTACGACGAGCTCGCGGAGGCGGCCGAGCGCCACGACTTCCTCGTCGGCTCGGACGAGGCGTACACCGAGCTGTGGTTCGACGAGCCGCCGCCGTCGGCGCTCCAGGCCGGCGACCGCTCGCGCATCGTCGCCTTCCAGACGTTGAGCAAGCGCTCCTCGATGACCGGCTATCGCTCGGGCTTCGTCGCCGGGCCGCCGGAGGTCGTGGCGGCGCTGAAGGCGTACCGGCCGACGGTCGGGACTGCGCCGCAGGAGTTCGTGCAGCGGGCCTCCGTGGTCGCGTGGAACGACGAGCGCCACGTCGAGGAGACGCGGGCGCGCTACCGGGCGAAGCGGGACGTCCTGATCCCGGCGATCGAGGCCCGCGGCTGGGAGATCGTCGCGAGCGAGGCGACGATGTACCTCTGGGTCGTCGGGCCGGACCCGGACGCGCTGCTCGAGCGCGGCGTCATCGTCTCGCCCGGCGAGATGTTCGGCCCGAGCGGCGAGGGCTACGTCCGCTTCGCGCTCGTCCCGACGCTCGAGGAGTGCGAGCGGGCCGTGGAGATCATCGGGAGCCTGCCGTGAGCGTCGAGGAGACGATCGCAGCCCTCGACCGCGGCGAGGTGCAGGGTCGCGGAGAAGGTCGACGGCGAGTGGCGCGTGAACGAGGAGGCGAAGGCCGCGATCCTCGAGTACTTCCGCGTGCGCAAGGTCGAGCCGATCGAGGTCGGGCCGTTCGAGTACCTCGACAAGATCCCGCTCAAGCACGACCACGCCGCGCGCGGCGTGCGGGTCGTGCCGCCGGCGACCGCGCGCTACGGCTCGTTCCTCTCCCCCGGCGTGATCCTCATGCCGAGCTACGTCAACATCGGCGCCTGGGTCGGCCCGAACACCATGGTCGACACATGGGCCACGGTCGGCTCGTGCGCGCAGATCGGAGCCGACGTCCACCTCGCGGGCGGAGTCGGGATCGGCGGCGTCCTCGAGCCCGTCAACGCGCGGCCGGTGATCGTCGAGGACGGCGCCTTCATCGGGTCCCGCTGCATCGTGACCGAGGGCTGCATCGTCGGCGAGCAGGCGATTCTCGGCGCAGGCGTCGTGATCACGGCTTCGGTGCCGATCATCGACGTGACCGGCTCGGAGCCGGTCGAGCATCGGGGTGCCGTGCCCCCGCGCGCCGTCGTCGTTCCCGGCGTGCGACAGCGGGAGTTCCCGGCGGGCACCTACGGCTTGCCGACGCCCCTGATCGTCGGCTGGCGGGACGAGTCCCACGACCGGATGTCGCTGAACGACGTGTTGCGCGAGTTCGAGATCGGT
>CAWGVE010000057.1:0-34417 GCA_963825805.1 uncultured Actinomycetes bacterium
CGCGGCTTCCGGCCTAAGCCCCCACTCTTTCGCCCGGTCTACGCGTGCTGAAGCTCCCGGACGCGGAACGCGTACACGATGTCCCGCACGCCGCGGATCAGCGCGAATGCGGCGACCCACGCGATGAGGACGACCGCGCTCCGGCCGTAATCGCCTGCCGCCCAGATCCCGAGGAAGAGCAGGATGATGCCGCCGATCAACTGCAGCCACCAGACGTCGACCTCATGCCGCGAGGCGATCGACATGATGATGTCGAACATCCCGGCGAAGACCAGGACGAAGCTGAAGACTGCGGCGAGCGCCGCGAACGTGTTGCCCGGATGGATGAACGCGACGACGCCGGCCACGATGAAGGCAAGCGCCAGCACTCCGTTCAGCAGCTTCCACCAGCCCGGCACGATGAACGTCATCACGACCTCCATGACGCCGGCGGCGATGGCGACGAAGCCGAACAGGAGCGAGATCGCGTGCACCGACGTGTAGTTGAAGCGGAGCACGATCAGCCCGACGATCGCCCAGCCGACTCCCGTGATGAGGAACAGCCACCACGGCGGTAGCACGCGCCCGACCGCCCGCTCTGCAGACCTCTCGATGCTTGGTGCAGCAGACGACATTGCATCGACCTCCCGAGTCGTGTCTCAACCCCTCATTGGCCCTGCGCAGACTCTCACGGCGTCGCCGGACAATGCAAGCTCGGGCACGGCTCAGTCGACCTTCTTCTGGACGGAAGCGACGAGCTCGCGAACCTCGCGAGTGAGCGCGAGGATCTGATTCGACAACTCCAGCAGCTGGAGGTTCTGCTTGTCCTCCTCCTGGACCATCTGCCATTGCTCGTCGGCGATGATCTGCCGCTTTGCGTCCGCACGGTTCTGGCTGATCATCACGAAGGTCGAGAGGAAGATCGCCTCGAGCGAGACGATCATCGTCAGCAGGCCGTACGGGTAGCTCTCGACGCCGAAGCCGATCCAGCAGGAGAACCAGATGATGTGGATATAGACGAACAGCATCGAGCCGCTGAACGTGGTGATGGCGTCGGCGACCTGGTTTTGCCGCGCCTCGGCGCGCTCGTGCTCGTGTTTGAGCAGGGCTGGATCGATGGGAGGCGGCAGCTTCGGCCGCGGCCACAGGAACTTGTGGATCCTTCGCCTCGAGCTCATCGATCGAGATCCTCCGTCGTGTCCGTCACGCATCATCTTCTCGCATGGCAACGCGCGAGCCAAGTCCTGCGCCCGAGGCCCGTCGGCCCGACGTCGCCGTTACGGCCGCCAAGGCCGCCGCGGGCGCAATCGCGGTCGCCGCGCTCGCATTCGGGCTCTGGAAGGTGCGCAGCATCGTCGTCCTGCTACTGCTGGCGCTCACGTTCGCGGCCGCGATGCGCCCAGGGGTGGAGTGGCTCCGCCGCCACCGCGTGCCCGGGGCGCTGGCGATCTTCTTCTTCATCTTCGGCGTGCTGGGGATATTCGTGCTGTTCTTCTGGCTCGCGGTCCCGCCTGCCGTGCACCAGTTGAAAGAAGCTCTCGCGCAGCACGCGGGCACCACCACCGTTGGCAACTCGACCGGCGTCCGCCACGACGTGATCGTGTGGGTCGACAGCCATCTCCACAACCTGCCGTCGGGCACCTCGATCTTCCATCCGATCGCAACGTACGGCCACAAGGCGACCGGCGCAGTCGTGGCCTTCCTCTTCACGATCGCCGCCACCTGGTACTGGGTCTCGGAGCGCGACACGATGATCGACCTGCTCGTCAGGCTGGCCCCGGAGGAGAAGCGGGAGAGCGCGCGGCTGACCTATCTCGAGATCGACCGCAGGCTTGGCGCGTACACACGCCTCAAGTTCCTGATGACCTTCATCGTCGGCACGGTCCTCTCGGCCGGCTTCTACCTCGTCGGCCTCGACTACTGGCTGCTCGTCGGCGGCGCGGTCGCTCTGTTCGAGATCATTCCCGTCGTCGGGCCGCTGCTCGGCGCGTTGCTCGTGATCGCGGTCGGGCTTCCGCAGTCGGTCCACGTGGCCGCGCTCGGATTGCTCGTGCTCATCGGAGTCCGTGAGTTCCAGAGCTACGTGGTCAACCCGCACCTGATGGGGCGCTCGGTCGGGCTTTCGCCGCTCGTCACGCTCGTCACGGTGTCGGTGGTTGGGCTGATCTTCGGCGCCTTCGCGGTCGTCCTCGCCATTCCGGCGGCGTCCGCTGCCGCCACCCTGATCGACGTGCTCGTCTTCGGACACGACCCACCGTCGAAGCCGCCGCCGCGGAGGCTGCGGCTGCGCCGAAGCGCCTCCTCGGGCTAGCCCAGGATGTTGACCGCCCTCGCCACGACCATCACGGCGAGGGCGAGGCTGATCGCCGACTGAACCAGACGCCGAAGAGGAGGACGTTCACGACCCACGTGTGGACGGCCGCGCCTAGCAGGCCGCTAGTTCCAGGCGGCACGCTTTAGCAGCTCCGCCGCAGCGTCTTCTTTGAGGTGCAGGGAGGACAGGCCAATTGTGCCGCGCGGGCAGTCAGGTGCGCAGGTCTCGCCCTATGGGTGGTCCCGGGCCATCGACCCTATCCCGAGCATCTGCCACACTTTGAAAGTGAGTCCGCTCGGCTCAGGGGGTCGAAGTCGATGAGGCGCGCCGTGTCGATCGGGCTCGTTTTCGCCGGCATCGCGCTCGCGGCTACCAGCGCCGGCCTAGCCTCGCAGAAGCCGCGCCTGCCCAGCGGCTTCCGCGACACCGTGGTCTTTCGCGGTCTCGACCGGCCCGACGCGGTCCGGTTCGCGCGCGACGGCCGCGTCTTCGTCGCCGAGCAGGGCGGAGAGATCCTCGTCTACAAGAACATCCACGCCAGGAAGCCGGTCGTGTTCGCGAACCTGTCGCGTGAGGTCAACAGTTTTTGGGAACGCGGCCTGCTCGGACTCGCGCTCGCTCCGGGCTTCCCCCAGATCCCGTACGTCTACGTCCTCTACACGCGCGACGCGGTCCCCGGCGGCAAGGTCCCGCGCTGGCACGACAAGTGCCCCACGCCACCGGGCTACCTCCACGACGGCTGCGTCATCACCGGCACACTCTCGCGTCTCCGCGCCAGTGGTGACCGGATGGTCGGCAAGGAGCAGGTGCTCATCCAGGGGTGGTGCCAGCAGTTCCCTACCCACTCGCTCGGTGACCTGCGGTTCGGCCCGGACGGCGCCCTCTATGCCTCCGCCGGGGAAGGCGCCGCCTTCCTCAAGCGCGACTGGGGACAGTACGGCGGCAGCAAGAACTCGCCGACTCCTCGCAACCCCTGCAGCGATCCGCCGGCCGGACTCGGCGGGCTGGAACGGCCGCCCAGCGCCGAGGGCGGCTCGTTACGGGCACAGAGTCTGCGCCGCCCGGCGGGTCAGCCCGTCACGCTCGACGGGACGATCATCAGGGTCGATCCGGCCACTGGTGCGGCGCTGCCGAGCAACCCGCTCGCACGCGCCCGGAGCGCGAACGCCCGCCGCATCGTCGCCTACGGCCTGCGCAACCCGTACCGCTTCACCTTCCGCCCGGGCACGAGCGAGATCTGGACCGGGGACGTCGGCGAATACCTCTGGGAGGAAATCGACCGAGTGGTGAAACCGGCGAAGGGCCCGGTCCCGAACTTCGGCTGGCCCTGCTACGAAGGCCCGATCAGCCACCCCGGCTTCTCCAAGCTCACGCTGTGCAAGACGCTTCCACCGAAAAAGGTGGCCTACCCGTACTTCGCCTACAACCACTGGCAGCCGGCCGTCAAAGGCGACGACTGCTCGGTGAAACCGGGCGCCGCGATCACCGGGCTCGCCTTCTATACGGGCCATAGCTACCCGGCCGGATACCGCAGAGGACTCTTCTTCGCCGACTACACCCGCAGCTGCACGTGGTTCATGCCCGCCGGCGCCCACGGCCTGCCCGCCCCCAAGAAGACCCGAATCTTCTCGATCACCACGCAGCATCCGGTCGACCTCGAAAGCGGCCCGGGCGGCGACATCTACTACGTCGACATCAGCAACGGGACGGTCCACCGGATCAGCTACAGCGGCGCAACGAAGTGAGGCCGACTCGTCGGCACGCCGCCGTCGGGCTGGTGCTGCTCGGCGGCCTCCTGGCCGGCGCCGCCGTCTCCTCACAGGGGTCCGGCGGCGCCACCGCCCTCGGGGCGGTCCGCTTCAGCCCGCTCGCCGTCCCCGCCGGCGGCAAGGTTCCACCGCCACCCAGGCGACAGGTCTACTGGGGCGCCTACGCCTCCGGTGTCCCCTTTCGGCAGTCGAGCCTCACCGGGCTGATCCGCAGAGCGGGCCGTCGCCCCGCAATCGTGATGTGGTACCAGGACTGGAGCGGCAACTTCCCCGCGCGGTCGGCGGCGCGGCTCGCCCACCTCGGGATCGTCCCGATGATCAGCTGGGAGCCGTGGAAGCCGCCGCGGGTCGCCGGAAGGCCGGCGACGATTCAGCCGCGCTACCGGCTGGCGCGGATCACCGCCGGCGCCTTCGATCGCTACCTCACCCGCTACGCCCAGGAGATCAAGCGGTACGGCGGCCCGGTGATGCTCCGCCCCTTCCACGAGATGGACGGCAACTGGTACCCGTGGGGCGGCACCGCCAACGGCAACCGCCCGCGCGACTTCGTACCCGCCTGGCGGCACGTCCACGACCTGTTCACACGTCTCGGCGTCCACAACGTCACCTGGGTCTGGAGCCTCAACGCGACCTCCGTGCCCCTCCGTCGCGACAACACTCCCCGGGAGTACTGGCCCGGTGCTCGCTACGTCGACTGGATCGGCCTCAGCGGCTTCAACTTCGGCCGCTCGCGCAGCTTCGGATCGTGGGTCTCTTTCAACACGCTCTTCCGGGCGCGGATCGCCCAATTGCGGCGCTACCACCGCCCGATCGCCATCACCGAGATCGCTTCGGTCGAGGTAGGGGGCGACAAGGCCGCCTGGATCAGGCAGACGTTCTCCCAGCTCCGCCGCTCCCCCCTCGTGCGCGCGCTGATCTGGTACGACCACCGAGACGCGGGTCTGCAGGACTGGCGGATCCGCTCCTCACGGGCTGCCCAGGCCGCGTTCCGGCACGCCGTCGCAGCGCGGAACATCCGCTCCGCACCCGCCGCGTTCCAGGCCGCGACAGCCGGATTCTGAAGCGCCCCACCACGAGGACCACCTCTCCCCCGTTCGAGGGAGCGGCGGCCCGATGGAGCCGCCGATTAGAGGAGCGTGCGGCGCCTTCTCGTAGCCCTGGTATTCATCATCATGATGGCCGGCACCGACGCAGCTTCGCAGGCCGCGCGCACCGACCCGCGCAGCGCGCTCCTGGCCCCGGCCAAGGGCACCCTCCTCGGCGCCTACGTCGACAACACGGGCCACTGGGTGAACGACGCGACCGCCGAGGCCGGAGTCGCCAGTTTCGAGACGGCGATCGGCCGGAAGCTCAGCATCGACCACCACTACTACGGGTGGACCGACAGCTTCCCCACCGCGTTGGAACGCTGGGACGTCGCACATGGCCGTATCCCCATGATCAGCTGGAGCGGCACCGATCTCGACTCCATCCTCTCCGGCCGCTACGACGCGATGATCCGGCAGCGGGCCGAGAACGTCCGCGCCTTCGGCGCACCCGTCTTCCTGCGCTGGGGCTGGGAGATGAACGGCAACTGGTCCTCCGACGACGGCAGCCACAACAACGACCCCGGGACGACCGACGGGCCCCAGAAGTACGTCGCCGCCTGGCGTCACATCCACGACATCTTCACCGCCGCCGGCGCGACCAACGCCGTCTGGGTCTGGTCGCCGAACGGGACCGACGTCCCCGACGCGCGGTGGAACCACTGGACGCACTATTACCCCGGCGATGCCTACGTCGACTGGGTCGGCATCGACGGCTACAACTGGGGCACCAGCCGCCCGTGGTCGTCCTGGACCAGCCTCGCGCGCCTCGTCGAGCCGATCTACGCCGACTATGCGAGCCGAAAGCCGGTCATGATCGCCGAGACCGGCTCGGCCGAGCAGGGTGGGCGCAAGGCGGCCTGGTTCGACTCGATCCGGAAGATCCTGCCCACGCGCTTCCCCGCCATCGGCGCGCTCGTCTACTTCGAGGCGAACAAAGAAGTCGACTGGACGGTGCACTCTTCAGCCTCAGCGCTCGCCTCCTTCCGCGCTCTAGCCGAGGACCCCTACTTCGTTCAGCCGACCACGGCCCGTTTCCCGCGACACAACCGCGCACCCCGCCACAGCCGGTCGGCCAGAGCGGGTCACCCGCGGACCCTCGGGATCCAGTAACGTCGCAGGACGACCTGCCCCGGCAGGCGGTACTGCCGCACGGGCACGAGCAGGCGCACGAGCCCACGACGGAGCGTGCCCTGGGGGTCGAACACCGACTCGTAGGCGGTCGCCACCCACAGGTCGTGGCCGCGATGAGCGCGGGCCAGCCTGGTCAACGTCGATAGCAGGGCCCGCCGTGGCGTCTGTCCGGTCAGGAGCGCACCGCGGACGGGCAGAGGGCCGTGGAGGTAGTAGTCCAGCGGTGTGACGTAGAACCAGGGCACGACGGCGACGGCGTCACCCGGGCGTGCCGAGCGGTCGATGACGGTGGCCACGCCCCGCCAGTCCTCGCTCGCCACGTTGCCGCGGTCGTAGGTGTCGACCACGGTCGCGACAGTGAGCACCGCCACGATCACCGCTGCCCCCAGCGCGACCGGTCGAATCACCCGCGCGAGGGCCGCGCCGAGCAGCACGAAGAGGGCCGGAGACACCGCGATCAGGTACCGCTGCATCCAGACGTTGCCCTTCCAGAGATTCAGGAGGTAGACGGTGCCGAGCGAGAAGACGATCCAGAAGCCCAGCACCGCCGCCTCGCGCGAGCGGAGCCAGCGACCCACCTTGCCGCTGACCACCGCGAGCACCGCCACAAGCGGCCAGCCACCCGCAAGCATCGCCGCCGCGAGACCGAGGATGCCGACCCCGTGCCCGATCTGGCCGTAGCCGAGGACGTAGACCAGCAGGAAGAGGAAGAAGGTGTAGAGGCTGCCGAGGAAGCTGAAGCCGAGCGGTGACTCCCGCACACCGGTGTTGATCGCGGCAACTCCGCCGACGCCGTCGTGGACGACCATGACCACCAGCCAGACGGCGAGAAGCGAAACCGCCCCTGCAACCGCGGGCAGCCAGCGTCGAAGCACGACCGCCTGCGGCGGCCGCTGCGACAGCAGCCAGACGGCGTGGACGGGCAGCATCAGGATCGCGAAGTAGTGCGAGTAGAGACTCACCGCGGTCACGAGGCCGTAGACGACCCAGTCGCGCGGCCGGTTCCGCTCGTAGGCGACGAACAGCCGCCACAGCGCCGCAAGCGCGAGCACGAGCAACAGCGTGTACATCCGCGCGTCGTCGCTGTGCCAGATCCAGAACGGCGAGGCCGCGCCGATCGCGGCCGCGAAGGTGGCCCCCCGCTCACTCGTGAATCGGCGCGCGACCACGTAGAGCAGAGGCACGGCGGCCGTCCCGAAGATCACCGAGGGCAGGCGAAGCGCGAACACGCCCGTCCCCGTGAGCCAGACCCAGACGTGCAGGAAGGTGTAGTAGAGCGGCGGGTGCACGTCCCAGCGGAAGAGGTTGCCCACCATCGTCCCGAGCGGCAGCTGCGCCTCCTTGAGGCTGAGCGACTCGTCCAGGCGGAGGCTCTGCACGCCGGCGAGCCCGAGACGAAGCGCGAACGCGAAGGCCGTCAGCGCGGCGAGCCGCAGCAGCGATGCGTCCACGGCGCGCGCCCGCCAGCGTGTTCTCGTACCCAAACGCGCCAGTGCGGCCTCCGGGAGCGCTCCGATCGGAGTGCTGATCGGCACGGCTTCGCTTCCCTCGACGGGGCGCGGGCGCAGCACGGCGAGCGCGATCCCCGACAGCAGTAGCAGGTTGACGACCGCCCAGGACACGTTCGTGAACGTGCGCGCGTCGAGCGGACGGAGCCAGAGACCCGCGAGAACCGCGGCTTGCGTCAGGAAGAAGACGACCACGGTGACGAGCGCATAGACGGGCGCCCTTCCGCCCGTGCTCGCCCCTGTGGGACGGAACCGCGACGGCAGCCGCGCGAACGCGGCAATCGCGGCCGCCACGTAGACGGGAAAGGCGCCGAACGTGTAGCGCAAGTGCTCGAGGCGCAGCCGCCCGCCGAGCCCACAGCGTACGGTGATGAGGCCGAGCACGAGGTACGGCGCGTAGTAGAGGACGAAGTCGGCACTCGATGAGGAGAAGGCGCTCCATCCCGCCAGCAGGTAGAGGATCGGGAGCGCCACGTAGACGCTCGTAACGAGACCCATCAGGTAGAACGTCGACGCGAGCAGATACTGCAGCCGCTGCGCAAGCGTGTAGCCACGACGGAACGGCTCGAGCGAGACCAGCGCGCCGATCGAGCCACGCGCCCAGCGGAACTGCTGCGCGAAGTAGGCGCCGAGCGTCTCCGGGCCTAGGCCCTCGCTGACGACGAACGGGTAGTAGACGCTCCGCCAGCCGCGCCGGTGCAACCGCATCGAGGTGACGAAGTCCTCAACGACGCTCTGCTCGTCGAAGCCGCCCACGGCGGTGAGCGCCTCACGGCGAAAGAGCACGTTGGTTCCGCAGCAGAAGGCGGCATCGGAGCCGTTCTTGCCTCGACAGATCGGCCCGTAGAAGATCGTCTGCTGCTGGTAGGCGCCGCGGGCGACGGCGTTCTGCCGGGCATTCCCGTAGAACTGCGGCGTCTGCACGAACGCGAGCTCGGGGTCCTCGAAGTAGCCGACGAGCCGATCGAGGAACTCCCGGTGCGGCACGTGGTCGGCGTCGAAGACTGCGACGAGCTCGCTCGTGCTCACGCTCAGCGCGTGATTTAGATTTCCCGCCTTCGCACCCTCCCGCGGTCCCGCGCCGCACGTACTCGGCACCGAGCGCGCGCGCCATTGCTTGCACGTCGTCCCGGCCCGCGTCGTCGAGCACGTACGTCCGGTGAGCGCCGTCCATGCGGACGGCAGCCGCGACCGTGCGGCGCGAGGACGTCGAGAGGCTCGCCGCACGTCGTCACGAAGACGTCGATCGACCAGCTGCGTGTCGGAGCGTGGCGGCGGCTCCGCACGGGTCGTCCACACGCTCCACCAGAGGCCGACCAGGTGCAGCAGGTTGAAGGCCTCGGCCAGCGCCAGTGCAGCGAACAGAGCAGGCACGCCGACATGACCGGGCCGCAGCCACCACGAGACGTACAACGCGGCCGCGCAGAGGTTGGCGACGAGGAGCGCCCGGACGCGCCCACGCGGTCGTAACTGCGCAAACTCGGCCGGGCTCCCCGGCCACCCGGGCTCCGGCGGCTCGACGAGCGCGACCCGCGACGGCTCGTCCCGTACGAACACGAGCGGATCGAAGGCGGGCGCGACTTTCTCGTCGCGACGGAGCAGAACGACCTCTCGGCCTCCCCGCGGCTCCGCTACCGCCCGAGCCGCCACCAGCGAGCGGTCATGGTCGAGGGCCGCCGAAGCGCGCTCGAGGATCTGGTGGTCGATCGCGCTCCCTTCCTCGACGACCGCGACGAGGGGGGCCTCGCAGGCCCGGTACATCGCGGCTCGCGCGACACCCGCGTCGGCGAGCGGAAAGCTCTCGACGCGCGTCGGCACCAGCGGGAGGTGACGCTCGACGAGGCCCCTGGTCGCGCCGAGCCCGTCCTCTCCGTGCAGCCCGATCAAGAGCTCGACAGAGTCGATCTGTGGCAGCTCGGCGAGGCTGAGGAGCGTACGCTCCAGGGCCTCCTCGCAATCGGCCGAGGTCAGGAGGATGCTCAACGAGGGGCGCCCGGGCCTCGCGCTCGGCGTCTCGCGTACTCTCGTCGCGGCCACCTCAGCCTCCCGCAACGACCCCAGAGCAGGGGCAGGGAGTGGCAATCGCCCTCAACCGTCCCCCCTGCCGCAGCCCCCACTCCACCACGACCAAACAGTGGCCGCGGATTGCGACGTGCTGCAATCGCCGTTCGGCTAGGTTCCCAGACCCCACTGGCGCCAGACCCTCCTCTGCTTCCCCGACTCGCGGCCGGGGCGGCCGGGATCCTACGCCACTACGCTTCTGCTGATGGGTCGGACGTTAATCGCGGCAATGGCCGCAGCAGCCGTGGCAGCCGGAACCGCCGGGCCTCAAGCCCTTCCCTCCTCCATCCGCCTCACTGAAGGCCAAGGCGCCCGCCGTCTTCCGCGCTCGATTCAGGACAAGCAAAGGCCCGTTCGTCGTCACCGTCCACCGCAGCTGGGCGCCGCGCGGCGCGGACCGCTTCTACAACCTCGTTCGTGCCGGCTTCTAGGACCGCCAGCGGCTGTTCCGAGTCGTGCCCGGATTCGTCGTCCAGTGGGGAATCAGCGGGACGCCGAAGATCTCACGAGCGTGGCAGAGCGCAACCATCCGCGACGATCCGGTGCGGCACACGAACGGACGCGGAACAATCGATTTCGCGGACGCCGGTCCGAACACGCGGTCAACTCAGGTGTTCGTGAACCTCGGCAGGAACACGCGACTCGACGGTCAGGGCTTCGCGCCGTTCGGTGTCGTCAAGAGCGGCTTCGCGACGCTACGGCGCCTCTACCACGGGTACGGCGAGCAGCCCACCAGCGCTCAGGCGCAGATCGCACAGCAGGGAGAGGCCTTTTTGCGCACGCACTTCCCGAAGCTCGACCGGATCCTCAGCACGCGCGTCCTCCACTAGGCGGATCGAGTTCCACCCGGCTCGGGCCGGACGGCCGCTAGCTTCCCTCTGCCCCGCTCTCCGACTCGACCCGGGCATCGGGCTCTTCCGTCGGGCCGATCCGTTCCAGAGGTCGCGGACGAGCGTGCCGAGCTGCTCCCCGCGTCGTCGAGCACCTCATCTGCCTGGTGGCGCCGCTCCTGGAGGCTGCGCTGCATCTCCTCCGCCAGCTCGTCGGCGCGAACCCGAGCGTTACGAAGAACTTCCTCGGCCTCGGTCTCGGCGCGGTCTCTGACGGACTGTGCTTCCCGCAGAACTGCCGCGGCCTGCAGCTCGGCCTCCCGTCTGATCTCGCCGGGATCGCGTTCGGCGGCGATCCTCAACTCCCGAGCCTCTTGCTCTGCGCGCTGCTCGGCCTCCGCCTTGAGGCGCTCGGTTTCAGCCAACGTGAGTCCGAATGCCCCGGGCGTCTTCCGGCAAGTCCCGTACCGTAGACGAGAGCGGAGGGAGCAGCGGCGCCGAGGGACGAGAAGGCCGCTTCTCGTCCCCGGACATCCGCGCTGAGTCCTCAGGGCACGTCGGTCCTGCTGACCCGGTAGGTGTCATCCTGTCGCGGCGGGGTGGACAGGGCATCCCTCAACCGAGGGGTTTGGCGCTGCCTCTCTCGACTCGCCCGTCGTTTGGACGCGCCCGACACATGGCATGACTAGGGCGTGCCCGATCTGGAGGCGTTGTACCGCGAGCATCGTGCCGGCCTTGTCCGGCTGGTCGAGCGTGAACTGCACGACCACCACGATGCCGAGGACGTGGTGCAGACGGCGTTCCTCGACGCGCAACGGGCGCTCGAGCGCGGCACGATCCCACGCAACCCCCGCGCCTGGCTAGCCGCGATCGCCCTCAACGCCGCACGCGAGCTGCGGCGAAGGCGCGTGAACTTCGGAGCCCTCGAGGACTATGCGGTGCAGGAGGCTTCCCGTCTGCCGGAGATCAAGGCGGCGCTCCGGGGCTTGCCGAAGAACGAGCGGGCCGCCGTGGTCTATCGCGACCTGCTCGGCTTGTCGTACGCCGAGATGGCCGTGCGAATGGGCGCGACAGTGCCCGCCGTGACGATGGCCCTTCACCGCGGCCGATCTCGCCTGCGCAACATCCTGGGCGTCGCGTTCCCGGGCGCCGGCTGCTGGAGGTGGCTCCGCGACGGCGCAGGCCATGCAGGAGCCGCGAAGGCCACGGGTGCGGTCATCCTCGCCGGGGGGCTGGCGACCGCCGGCGTCGTCACAGCGCAGCGGGTCGGCGGTGCGGCGGCGCCACCCATCCGCGTCGTAACGGCGACGCAACAGCCCGCATCGCAGCTCGGCGGCCACTCGGCGAGGATCGGCTTCCTCTCTCGGCCTGGACCTCGGAGCCGGCACCGGCCCGCAGGGAGGCTGCATCACACCCGAATCGGACCGCGTCCTGCTACAGAGGCCGCAACCCGAGCCGCACAGGCTCCTTCAGTCCTGTCCCACGTACCCACCGCAGCGCCGAGCACGGCCGGCGGGGCGAGGACGGCGACGCGTCGGCCGACGCTCCCGATGTTGCCACTACCGACAGCGACCGTCCCCGGCACGGCCGCGACCGTCACCACGCCGGTGCTCACCACTACCGTTGCCGTGCCGACGGTGACCGTAAGCATTCCGTAAGGCGCGGAAAGGATCGGCGGCTCCCGCCCCTCTAGTAGTACGAAGGGGAATGCGGCCCTGCGCCAGCGGGGCGGGTTGGAAACTCCGGCCCGCCCCCTAGTGCAGCGACGCTCACGGCTCCGCGCAGAGGACGTACGAGGGGGAGGTGCCGACGCCCAGATGCGGCCACTGAGGTCGGCTGCCTCCCCGCTGCGACCCGTAGGGCCGGCAGCGTTCAGCAGGGTGCCAGAGATATCCTCCGGCCGCTTCGTTCGAGCTCTTTTCTGCCCCCACCTGGGGGGATCGCGCATGCTCGTGTCTGGAGTACCCGCTTCTCATCTTCTGGCCAGGTGACTTGAAGAGACCGAGGCAGTAGCCTGTCGCGGTCGTCCCTCTGAAGAGGGATCGGGCGAACGCCAACGGTTTCCGACAGGACCCGCGAGCGGCTGGATCCGGCTAGCGCGGGCCGCGAGGAAGCCGCATAGCGTCCCACCCGGCCCCCCTATGCGGCCAGGGGAACGTCGCTCACCTCATGGGCCGACTCCTCGGGTGGCCGCACTCGGGGGTCGGCCCACCTCACGACAACCGGAAGACGTGCGCAAGCGAACAACTTCCTTCCACAGTGTCCACCGAATCCACAGGGGCTGGACACGTGGCGGTCCCGGTTCGATACTCGGACGTCTCGACTCGGAGGCACGACGATGCAGAAGAAGCACGGTATTCGCACGCTCGCGACGATTCCCCTCCACTGTCTCGAGTGCCGGCGTCCCTGGGTCGTGCCGACGGAGCGTTGGCGGGTCTATCTCAGCGGTGAGAACCCCTCGACACCGCTGACGTACTGCCCGGACTGCGCCCGCCGCGAGTTCGGCTGACAGCGCGACGGGCGGTGCCAGGGCTTCGCAGGGCCGCCCGCCGGCACAGGCGGTCGAAACGAAGGGGTGACCCCTCGCAGACGAGACCGATTCTCCATGCGCCGGAGGGCCGGGGCAAGTGGTTCGTGTGCTGCGCCCGCGCTGCCGCTCCGCGGCGCAACTCCTCCCCATCGGGAGCGTGTGCAGCAGAGTCCGCTGAGACTACGTTCCGGTGGTGAAGCGGCTCCTGCTCCGGCATCTTCTCGGGCTCGCGTGCCTAGCCGCGGCCGGCCTCGTCGCCTCGGCCGCCGTCGCCGACCACCACCTCAAGCAAGAGCGAGGCAATCGCGCCGAAGTGGCGGAGTGGTACTGCGAGCACCAGGGAACTCGCTGCGGCGGCGTGTCGTCGGCCGGTATCGAAGCCCGGTGGAACCAGCGCGAGGTCGCCTACGCGGTCGCGGTCGCGGTCTCGGTTCTCGGCGCAACCGGCGCCGGTCTCCTCGCTGCTGGTTCGTTGAGGGGCCGTGGCGACCGCGCGGTCAGGCGGCCGCCGGTGTGAGGTCGGTTGCCGCTTCCTCCTCACGAGGATTCGCGAGGAGCCCGTTGAGCTGAGCCCAGCGGCTCGCCTCGGTGCGGTTACCCACGTCGAGCTTCCGGTAGATGTTCGAGAGGTGGAACTTCACCGTCTGCTCGGTCACCCACAACATCCGGGCCAGCTGGGAGTTCGAGTGCCCTTCCGCCACCAGCTGGAGGATCTCCAGCTCGCGCTTCGTCAGATCGTGCACCACCGGCTGTGCCTCCGGAGCGGCGGGCCTCGCACGGTGACCGAGGCTCCCGTTCGTCGCGAGGTAGATCGACCGATCGAAGACCTGCCGGATCGCCGAGGCCAGATCCTCTTGCCGCGCCGTCTTGATGCAGTACGCAGACGCGCCCGCGGCGAACGCCGCGTCGATCGCCTCGAACTCGGTGTTGTCGGAGACGACGATCGACTTCAGCTCGGGATACCGCTCACCGGCTCTCCGAATGCAGGCGATCTGGTCACCGACCGCCGGGTCGACGCCGGCGACGAAGGCGTCGGGCCGGTGCTCGGCGATCAGATCGAACGCCGTGTCACCCTCGGTCGCCTGACCGACGACCTCGAACCCGACCTCCCTGAGAAGCTTGCCCATCGCATCCAGCCAGAGCGGATGCCGGTCGAGAATGACCGCAGACCTATCCGTAGTACCCCTCATCGAAAGGGCCGCCTTTCGATCGAAGTTGCAAGGAGCACCCGCTCTGTCGTAGAGGAGGTGTACTCCTCCTTGTACATGTCACCCAGGCCGCTGTAAAGAGGATCCCCGAGAAAACTAGACCTTTAGGGGTTCAGAGCCTGCGGGAGGCGTTCGCTCATCCGGGTAGGACGCTCCGGTCGCGCAGGGTTCCGGCACCACACAGCCCGAGCATCGCATCGGGCCTCTGTCTCGGCGAGCGCAGTCGTCGTGCTCCGGCAGGACGTTCGAGACGCCGGCTATACGAAAGACGGGGTCGGAGCACGCAGTCGCCGAGCTTCTGCGGCCGTGCTCGTCGAATACCCCCGGATCGTCGGTTGACGCTCCCCACCCTGCCGACTTGACTCGGTACTACAGGAATCGACAGCAAGAGCTAGAGGAGTTGGGCATGAAGGTCGTCATCTTCTGCGGCGGGTTCGGGGTTCGAATGGGCGACGAGACGCGTCGTATTCCGAAGCCGATGATCGAGATCGGGGGCCGCCCGATCCTCTGGCACATCATGCGTTACTACTCGATGTGGGGTCACGACGACTTCGTCCTCTGTCTGGGCTACAAGGGGGAAGTCGTCAAGCAGTACTTCCTCTCGTACAACGGTGCGCTACTAAACGATTTCGTTCTCGACCGAGACTCCGAGGGAACGAAGATGGAGCTCCTCTCGCGCGATCTGGACAAGTGGCGAATCACCTTCGTCGACACCGGCCTGAACTCGACGATCGCCGAACGTCTGAAGGCGGTGGAGCCCTATCTCGGTAATGACCCGGAGTTCCTCGCGACCTACGGCGACGGCCTGACGGACGTCCCGTTGCCGGCAGTGATCGACGCCTTCCACGACAGCGGCAAGACGGCGATGTTCCTCTCGGTCCGGCCGCAGTTCAACGCGCACATGGTCTCGACCGACACCGAGGGCAACGTCGTGAGCGTCGAGGACATGAGCCGTTCCGACGTCCGCATCAACGGCGGCTTTTTCGTGCTAAAGCGTCGGATCCTCAGGCTGATCGAGCCGGGGCACGAGCTCGTGGAGGAGACCTTCGACCGGTTGATCGCCGAGCGGGAGCTCGTCGCGTTTCCGTACGAGGGGTTCTTCGGTCCGATGGACACGATCAAGGACCGCCAGCGCCTCGAGAGCCTCAATGAGTCCGGCGACGCTCCGTGGCGCCGGATCACACCCGCGACCGTTCCAGCCTGAGTCGCCGTCTCGGGATTCCGTGTGCTGACGCTCTCGACAGCGGAGCGGACTCGCCGAGTCCTCGCCATCGGCTGTCACGCCGACGACATCGAGATCGGCTGTGGCGGGACGCTCCTCGCGCTCGCGCGCTCGAACCCCGAGATCATGGTGCACTGGGTCGTCCTCTCTGCCCGCGGCGAGCGCGAGGAGGAAGCTCGCGCGAGCGCTGCAGCATTCCTCGGTGGCTCGGTCGCCGAACTGCGGGTCGACGTCCACGACTTCCGCGACGGATACCTGCCGTATTCCGGCGGCGAGGTGAAGGATGTCTTCGAGGCGCTGAAGGCCGACATCGACCCGGACATCGTCTTCACGCACGCCGGCTACGACTTTCACCAGGATCACCGACTCGCGTGCGAGCTGACGTGGAACACGTTTCGGAACCACCTGGTCCTCGAGTACGAGATCCCGAAGGTCGACGGAGACCTCGGGCGGCCCAACGTCTTCGTGCCCCTCGCCGCGGACGAGGTGGAGCGCAAGCTCGAGCTTCTCGAGACGCATTTCGGAACGCAGGCCGGACGGCACTGGTTCGACCGCGATACGTTCCGCGGGTTGATGCGTCTGCGAGGTATGGAGGCAGTCGCTCCCGAGCGGTTCGCCGAAGCCTTCACCGCGCGAAAGGTCGTGCTGGCGGCATGAACGCCGGAGGGAGGCGGCCCCGGCTCGGCGTGATCATGCGCCTGGCAGGCCTGGCGGGCGTTGCGGCTGTCTTTGCGCTCCTGCTGACGACCGCGTCCAGCGGTGCTCCGACGGGTCTGGTTGCGGCGTATGCGTTCGATGAGGGGTCGGGGACGTCGGTCACCGACGCGTCCGGTAACGGCAATACCGGCACGGTCACTGGAACGACCTGGTCGAGCAGCGGCAAGTACGGGTCGGCGTTGTCGTTCAACGGCACCTCGAGCCGGGTCAACATTCCCAACTCGAGCTCGCTGCAGCTGAGCTCCGGCATGACCCTCGAGGCCTGGGTCAACCCCACCACCGTGTCCAACGCCTGGCGAGACATCATCGAGAAGGGCAACGACAACTACTACCTGATGGGCACCACCGACCACACGTCCACCGCCGGGGGCGGCGCCATCATCGGAGGCACCTACGGCAACGTCTTCACCACCAGCGCGCTGCCCACCAACACCTGGTCGTTCCTCGCGCTGACCTACGACGGCGCCACCGAACGCCTTTACCTCAACGGCACCAACGTGGCCAGCCTCGCTCACACGGGAAACATCACCAGCTCCACCAACGCCCTCACGCTCGGCAGCGACCCCTTCTACGGCCAGTACTTCAGGGGGCTGATCGACAACATCCGCATCTACAACACCGCCCTCGCCGCGAGCGCGATCTCGACTGACATGACCAGCCCGGTCACGGGCACGCCCGACACGACCCCACCCAGCGCGCCGGGCACCCTGACCACGAGTGCCGTGAGCCCGAGCGAGGTCGACCTCAGCTGGGGCGCCGCGACCGACAACGTCGCAATCGCCAACTACCAGATCTGGCGCTGCCAAGGCGCAGGCTGCAGCAACTACACCCAGATCGCCACCACCGCCAACGGCACTACCACCACCTACCACAACACCGGGCTCAGCGCCTCCACCAGCTACAGCTACCAAGTCCGCGCCGTCGACACCTCCAACAACAACGGCCCCTACAGCAACACCAGCAGCGCCACGACACCGACCCCGGACACCACCCCGCCCAGCGCCCCCGGCACCCTCAACGCCACCGCCGCCAGCGCAACCGAGATCGACCTCAGCTGGGGCGCCGCAACCGACAACGTCGCAATCGCCAACTACCAGATCTGGCGCTGCCAGGGCTCGGGCTGCAGCACCTACACCCAGATCGCCACCACCGGCAACGGCACCACGACCAGCTACCAGGACACCGGGCTCACCCCCTCCACCAGCTACAGCTACGAAGTCCGCGCAGCCGACACCTCCAACAACAACGGCCCGTACGGCAACACCAGCAGCGCGACGACGAAAACAGCCCCTTCGGGCCTCGTGGCGGCGTATGCGTTCGATGAGGGGTCGGGGACGACGGTCACCGACGTGTCGGGGAACAACAACGCGGGGACGATCGCGAACGCGGCCTGGTCGAGCAGCGGCAAGTACGGGGCGGCGTTGTCGTTCAACGGCACCTCGAGCCGGGTGACCATCCCCAACTCGAGCTCGCTACAGCTGAGCTCCGGCATGACCCTCGAGGCCTGGGTCAACCCCACCACCGTGACCAACGCCTGGCGGGACGTGATCGAGAAGGGCAACGACAACTACTTCCTGATGGGCACCACCGACCACTCCTCCGACGCCGGCGCCGGCGGCATCATCGGCGGCAGCTACGGCCAGACCTTCACAACCAGCCCGCTACCCACCAATGCCTGGTCGTTCCTCGCGCTCACCTACGACGGCGCCACCGAACGCCTCTACCTCAACGGCACCAACGTGGCCAGCCTCGCCCACACCGGCACCATCACCAGCTCCAGCAACGCGCTCACCCTCGGCAGCGACCCCTTCTACGGCCAGTACTTCAACGGCTTGATCGACAACCTCCGCATCTACAACACCGCCCTCTCCGCGGCTGCGATCTCGACCGACATGACCACGCCAGTCACGAGCACGCCGGACACGACCCCACCCAGCGCGCCGGGCACCCTAACCGCCACCGCCGCCAACGCATCCGAGATCGACCTCAGCTGGGGCCCCGCAACCGACAACGTCGCAGTCGCCAACTACCAGATCTGGCGCTGCCAAGGCGCAGGCTGCAGCAACTACACCCAGATCGCCACCACCAGCAACGGCACCACCACCAGCTACCAAAACACCGGCCTCAGCGCTTCCACCAGCTACAGCTACCAAGTCCGCGCAGCCGACACCTCCAACAACAACGGCCCCTACAGCAACACCGCCAGCGCCACCACACCAACCCCCGACACCACCCCACCCAGCGCGCCCGGCACCCTCACCGCCACCCCGGCAAGCGCAACCGAAATCGACCTCAGCTGGGGCCCCGCAACCGACGACGTCGCCATCGGCGGCTATCGGATCGACCGTTGCCGGGCGCCGGCTGCATCGACTTCTCGCATCTCGTCCAGACAACCGGGACCGGCGACGACCTACCAGGACACCACCGTCTCGCCCGGGACGACCTACAGCTACCAGGTTCGCGCGATGGACGGCGTCGGCAACCTCGGCCCGGACTAGCAACGTCGCCAGCCACGAGCACTCCCGCCGCACCGTCCGGCCTCGTCGCGGCGTACGCGTTCGACGAGGGGTCGGGCACGACGGTCACCGACGCGTCGGGCAACGGCAACAACGGGCACGATCGCAGGCGCGACCTGGTCGACGAGCGGCAAGTACGGCGACGCGCTCTCGTTCAACGGCACGAACGCCGCGGTCACGATCCCAACGCGCCTCGCTGCAGCTGACCTCCGGCATGACCCTCGAGGCCTGGGTCAACCCCGCGACCGTCGACGCAACGCCTGGCGGGACGTGATCTACAAGGGCAACGACAACTACTACCTGATGGGCACCACCGACCACGGCGTCGGTCCCCGGCCGGCGGCGGCATCATCGGCGGCAGCTACGGCCACGTCTTCGGCACCAGCGCGCTCTGCCGACGAACACCTGGTCACACCTCGCCGTGACCTACGACGGCTCGACGCTCCGCCTCTACGTCAACGGCACGATGGTCGCCAGCGCCGCCGACACGGGCAAGATCACGACCTCGACCAACCCGCTCCAGATCGGCGGCGACAGCTTCTACGGCCAGTACTTCAACGGCCTGATCGACGAGGTCCGGATCTACAACACCGCCCTCACCGCCGCGCAGATCCAGACCGACATGAACACGCCGATCGGCGGCGACGTGCCGTCGACGCCCGACGAATCTGACCGCGGCGCGCGGTCAGCATCGACGCCAGGTCAACCTCACCTGGGGCGCCTCGACCGACAGCGCCGGCGTCACCGGCTACCGGGTCGAGCGGTGCCAGGGCGTCGGCTGCACCAACTTCGCGCAGATCGCGCACCCCGACGGCGACCACGTACAGCGACACCGGCTGACACCCGCGACCACGCTACAGCTATCGCGTCCGCGCGATCGACGCCGCCGGCAACGCTCGGGCCGTACTCCGACACCGCGACCGCGTACACCGGCATCTGCTCAGCCCACGCCGGGTCGCGCTGACCCCGGGCAGACCCAGCAGTTCACGCGCCACGGTGCCCGGCGGCGGCTCGACGCAGCGTCACGTGGTCGGTCGACGGGGTCGCCGGCGGCTCGACGCGACGATCGGGACGATCACGACCGGCGGGCTCTACACAGCGCCAGCCGCGGCGGGCCCGCACACGGTCACCGCGACGACGTCGGATCAGAGCCAGTCGGCGACCGCCACCGCGTACTCGACGAACTACGCCGGCATGTTCACGTACCACAACGACAACCTGCGGACCGGCGCAGAACCTGAACGAGACGGTGCTGACGCCGGCGAACGTGAACTCGGCGAACTTCGGCAAGCTCTTCTCGCTACCCGCTCGACGGCATCGCGCTACGCGTCGCCGCTCTACGTCGCGAACGTCGACGATCCCGGGCCAGGGCACCCACAACGTCGTCTACGTCGCGACCGAGCACGACAGCGTCTACGCGTTCGACGCCGACGGCGCGAGCAGCCGACGCCGCTGTGGAAGGTCAGCTTCATCGACCCCGCGGACGGGATCACGACCGTTCCCGCCAGCGACACCGGCGAGTGCTGCGACATCGCGCCCGAGATCGGCATCACCGGCACGCCGGTGATCGACCCGGCGACGAACACGCTCTACGTCGTCGCGAAGACGAAGGAGGTCACGGCGGCACGACACGAGCTACGTGCAGCGCCTGCACGCGCTCGACCTCGCGACCGGCGCCGAGAAGTTCGGCGGCCCGGTCGTCGATCCAGGCGACGCGTGCCCGGCACCGGTGACGGGCTCGTCGGGCGGCCAGCGTGCCGTTCGACGCCGCTGCGCGAGAACCAGCGCACGGCGCTGCTGCTCTCAACGGCGTCGTCTACTTCGGGTTCGCGAGCCACGGCGACATGCCAGCCGTACCACGGCTGGGTCTTCGGCTACAACGCCTCGACGCTGCAGCGGACGCTCGCTGTTCTGCCTCACGCCGAACGACGAGGGTGGCGGCGTCTGGATGGGCGGCGGCGGGCTCGCGGCCGACGCGACCGGCGCGATCTACTTCATCACCGGCGACGGCGCGTTCGACGGCACGGGCGGCAGACTGGGGCGACAGCTACATGAGGATGCACCCCGAGCGGGACGGTCTCGACTACTTCACGCCGTTCAACCAGAGCCAGCCTCGACATCGGCGAACCACGACCTCGGCTCGGGCGGGCCGCTGCTCGCTGCCCGACCAGCCCGGCGCGCACCCGCATGTGATGGTCGGCTGCGGGCAAGGACGGGACGATCTATCTCGTCGACCGCGACAACATGGGCCAGTACAACAGCTCGACGAACAACGACGTCCAGACGCTCCCGAACATCTTCCCGCCGAACGGCCAACGGGGTCCGAGCCCGGGAACTTCAGCGCACCGGTCTACTTGAACGGCGTACGTCTACTTCATCCCGAACGGCGACAACCTGCAGGGCTTCAGCCTCACGAACGGCCTCCTGTCGACCTAGGCGACCCTGCGATCGCCGAACATCTTCCCCGATCGCGGCGCGAGCGATGGCGGCGTCGGCCAACGGATCGTCGAACGGGATCATCTGGGCCGTGCAGCGCAATGGGACGAACGCTCGGGCGTGCTCTACGCCTATGACCCGGCGGCCGCGACAGGCGGCACGCTGAAGGAGCTCTACGACAGCTCCCAGGCGGGCTCGCGGGACACGCTCGACGTGGCCTCGAAGTTCAACGTTCCACTGATCGCCAACGGCAAGGTGTTCGTCACCGGGAATACGCAGCTGAACGCATACGGGCTCCTACCGTAGCTCCTTGCTCCTCCGGCCACTCCTCGCTGCGTTGGTCCCCGTCGCGTCGCTCGCTCTCTTACTTCTCGTCGCCGCGCCGAGCAGTCCGGCGGCCGCAAGGCAGCATCAGACCACGCGGCAGAGCCTCTTTCCGCTCAGGGCCGCGCCGACCCGGCGCTATCTCGTCGACCGGCGCGGCGAGCCGTTCCTCATCGTCGGTGACTCCCCGCAGGCGCTGATCGCAAATCTGAGCCAGAAGCGGGCTGCCGCCTACCTGGCCGATCGACAAAAGGCCGGGTTCAACGCGGTCTCGGTCGACCTGCTCTGCAGGGCGCAAGCCGGGTGCCGACGCAACGGCGCGACGTACGACGGAGTCAAGCCATTCGTCACACCGGGCGATCTCTCGAAACCGAATCCCGCGTACTTCGCACGGGTCGACTCGATGATCCGGCTCGCCGCGCGGCACGGCATCGTCGTCTTCCTCAACCCGATCGACACCAACGGCTGGCTCGGCGTGCTTCGGAAGAACGGCATCGCCAAGGACGGTGCCTACGGCCGCTTCCTCGGGCGCCGGTACGCGCAGTTCGAGAACGTCGTCTGGTCGAACGGCGGCGACTTCCAGTCGTGGCGAAGGAAGTCGGACGATGCCGCCGTCCTTGCCGTCGCGCGCGGGATCCGGGCGGCCGGCCCGCACCACCTCCAGACGGTGGAGCTGAATCATTGGCAGAGCGCATCGCTCGACGACGCGCGCTGGCGCTCGGTCATCGGGCTCGACGGCGCGGTCACCTACTACCCGACCTACGCGAAAGTGCTGAGCGAGTACCGAAGGAACCGGTTCATGCCGGTGTACATGCAGCAGCGCTACGAGTCCGACCCGAAGGCCGCCCGGTTCCCGCCGGGTACTCCGTTAGTCTTGCGGCATCAGGAGTACTGGAGCGCGCTCAGCGGCGCTGCGGGCCAGTTCTACGGCAATCACTACACCTCGCGCTTCGCCGCGGGCTGGCGGCAACACCTCGACACCAGCGGCAGCGCCCAGTTCGGCTACCTCGCGCACCTGCTCGACGGCTTGCCCTGGTTCCGGCTCGTGCCGGACGTTCGGCACCGCCTCGTCACCGCCGGCTACGGGAGGTACGACGCAACGGGCAGCGTCGGCTCGAGCAACTACGTCGCGGCGGCTTCGACGCCGGACCGAAAGCTGGCGCTCGCGTATCTCCCCGCCGGCGGAACGGTGACCGTGAACACGTCCCGGCTCACAGGCCACGTGCGCGTGCGGTGGTTCGATCCGACGAACGGCCGGTTCCGTGTCGGCCCCGGCCCGTCGCGGCCCCGGACCGGAATCGTTCGGCTCACCCCGCCGCCCACGAACGCACTGAACGACCGCGACTGGCTGCTCGTACTGACGGCCGGCTGACTCAGGCGGGCGTCTTGCTCGCCACGAGGTCGGTGAGCCACCTCTCGCCGCGAAAGCGCTCGTACTGCTCTGCCCGAAGGCGATCGGCCAGCCTGCCGGGCGGTAGCTCGACGTCGTCGTAGGTCAGCACGCCGTCCTGTGCGACGTCGCGACGGAGCACACAGCCTTCGACGAGCCCTTCCGGGAGATAACGGCCGGAGGCCATCTCCTCGACGCCCGCGGCCTCGCCGTACGTCATGTACTCGCCATAGTCGTCGAGCGTCTCGCCGGCCTTGAGGTCGCGCTTCGCAACGGCGCACACCTCGACGACCGGGCCTTCTAGCGCTCGTCGAGACCGGGTCGCGAAGGAGCGCGACGCGGGCGATGGCGTTCGGCACCTCGAAGTGGACGAGGTGATACGGGATGAAGAACGAGTAGAGCGGGCCCTCGCCCATCTTGTAGAGGTTGAGGTAGTGCCGCTGCTTCGGATCGTCGTGCTCGGCGAGGACGTAGACCTTCGTGAGCGGCGTGCCGACGACGTAGTCGACGACACCGCCGAGCGCCCGGACCTCGTCGACGTCGTAGAGGCGTCCGATCGTCATCACGTCGTCGCGGTACTCGAACCCTCGCGACATCCCGCGCTGCTGCACCGTGAAGCCGGTCGCGTTCGCGACGATCGCCTGCTCGAACGAGATCTTCGAGCCGTCGGCGAACGACGTCACCATGGCCGGGTTCTGGCCCCACGTCTCGGCGAAGTCCTTCTGCGTGGTGGGGTTGCGGTAGGGATCCTGCAAGCCCTTGACGTTGCCGATCACCCGCGGCTCGAGCCCGAGCCCCTTGACCCACCGATAGAGGTTCAGCTGCACACCCGGCTCGTCGCCGTCGCACGCCGAGAGGATGACGCCGTGCCGGTCGGCGTAGACGTCGAGGATCGGGCCGATCGTGGCCTCGAGCTCGGCGTTCATGAGCACGACGTCCTTGCCGTGCGAGAACGCCTCGAGCGAGACCTGGGCTCCGAGCTCGACCGCGCCGGTCACCTCGCAGATGACGTCGACGTGCTCGCTGCGGCAGAGCAGGAAGGGATCGTCCGTCACGACCGCGCCGCCGGACGCCGCAGCGTCGTCGAACGCGTTCTGCGAGTCGACGGCAACCGGCTCCAGACCCGCGTAGCGGAACGCGTCGGCGGCGCGTTCGGGTCTCCGGTTCGAGATGCCGACCACACGCATGCCGGGCACGCTGTTCACGATCTGGTTCGTGAGTCCCTGACCCATGAAGCCGGCGCCGACGATGCCGACGCGGACCGGGCGTCCTTCAGCTTCGCGCGCCCGCAGGGCCGAGTCGACGATGATCACGACGAGATCTCCATGCGCCTGCGTACCTCGGGCTCGACCACGTCGAGGCCGGGCCACTGGGAATCCTTCTCGGACATGACCGAGACCGGCAGCGGCCAGGTCAGCCCGAGGCGCGGGTCGTCGGCCGGCAGCCCGCCCTCCGTCTCGGGTGTATAGAACTCGCCGACGTAGTAGCTCGTCTCGGTCGCCGTCCGCGAGCGTCTGGTAGCCGTGCGCGAAGCGCTCGGGGACATAGAGCGCGCGGCCGTTCTCCTCGTCGAGGCGGACAGCCACGTGCTCAAGGTACGTCGGGCTCTCCGGGCGGAGGTCGACGATGATGTCGAGGATCGCGCCGCGCGTGCAGCGGACGACCTTCGTCTCCGCCGCAGGCGGGAACTGGAAGTGCATGCCGCGCAGCGTGCCGGCGACTTTGTTGAACGCGACGTTTGCCTGCGCGATCACCGGCTTCAGGCCGTGCTCGTCGAACTCGTGCTGGCAGAACGCCCGCGCGAAGTAGCCCCGGTCGTCCTCGCGCCGCTCGATGTCGATCACGAAGGCGCCGGGAAGCTCTGTCTCCGTGAAGATCATGCAGCGCTGGAATCCAAGACCTGTTCCTGCCAGCGAAGCTCGCCGTCGAGGCGGCCGGCCGCGAGCAAGGCGCGCAGCCGCAAGAGTCGCGTGAATCGGTCGCCGGTGAAGAGGGCCTCGTCCATCGAGGCGGCCCGGTACGCGGATGCGAGCGACTCCGCGCCCCGCCGCGCGTCCCACTCGCAGCGAAAGGCTGGAAGCACCGAGGAGATCTTCGAGAAGTCGACCTTGTAGCTCCGCGGGTCGGTGCCGGCACCTTCGGCGAAGCTCACGTCTGAGCCGGCGACCACGTCCGAGACGATCTCGGCAAGATCGCGGATGAGGTAAGTGGCCTCCGGCGACCCCGTGTTGAACGCCTGGCCGTGGACAACACTCACGAGGCGCCTCGAGCGCCGCGAGGCACGCACGAGCCATGTCCTCGACGTGGATGAGCGGCCGCCACGCCATCCCGTCGCTCTGCAGGCGAACCTCACCTGACGCAATCGCCGAGCCGACGAGGTTGTTGAGCACGATGTCGAGACGCAGGCGCGGCGAGACGCCGTAGGCGGTCGCGAAGCGAAGAAAGATCGGTGAGAAGTCGTCGGAGGCGAGCCGCGCCAACGACTCCTCCGAGCGCACCTTCGAGGCGGCGTATGCCGTGAGCGGCGCGAGCGGCGCCGTCTCGTCGACAAGCTCGGAGCTTCCGGAAGCGCCGTACATGCTGCAGGAGGATGCGAAGACGAAGCGCGTCGCTCCGGCCGCCTGCGCGAGCTCGGCGAGCCGGACGCCCGCCTGGTGATTGATCGCGTACGTGAGGTTCTCGTCGAATTCGCCGAGCGGGTCGTTGGAGAGAGCGGCGAGGTGGACGACCGCTTCGATCCCTTCCAGATCACCGCGCTGCACGTCCCGCAGGTCCATGTGAAGCTCGGGCGGAGGGGGCGGTGTGAGCGGCTCGAGATCGCAGCCCTCATAAAGGGCCGTGTCTAGTCCGACGACCTCGTGCCCGGCGGACTCGAGCACATCGCGCGTGACCGAGCCGACGTAGCCGCTGCAGCCGGTGAGGAGAACCCGCATTACCCGCATAGTAGAAGCGAAATCGGCCGCCGAAAACCCGAGAAAAGTCGAGCCTTGCGACCGCCTCCGGCCGCTTCGGCGCGCTGCGAGCGCGGATTCCGGCGCCTACCTAGCCGATCGGCGGTTGTCGGACATTCGCCGCCGGATGAAGCATTGTGTGTCGTCCCAGATGCCGAAGATCCGTCCCAGACGCTGGAGCGCGAAACGGTTCGCGCGGTCCCCGGTCGCATTCCGTGTCGAGCACAGAAGCACGGATGCGAACGGCGTCGCGTTCTACGACGTCAGCTCCCCCAAGATCGGCGGCACCCACGTGCTTCGCGTCCTCGCTCCGACCGACCCGGCGGCCGAGGTCCCCGCACAACTTCCTCTATGTGCTCCCCGTCGAGGCCGGCCTGCCGCGGATCTACGGCGACGGGCTCGAGACCCTACGAGGCCTCGACGCCCATAACGCCTACAACCTGACGCTTCTCGAGCCGTCCTTCGGGATCGAGCCCTGGTACGCGGACAACCCCGACGACGAGGGCGCGAGCCACGAGACGTTCCTCACGACAGAGCTCCTGCCGTGGGTGACCGAGAACCTCGCTCGAACCGGTGACGAGCAGAGCTGGCTCATCGGATTCTCCAAGTCGGGCATGGGCGCGACGACCCTCATCCTGAGAAACCCGGACCGCTTCACGCTTGCGGCGGCCTGGGACTTCCCTGCAAACCTCTCGAGCTACGACGGTTTCGGGGCGAGCTCCGCCCGCTCCTACGGCACGAACGACAACTTCCTCGCCTCCTACCGGCTGACGCCGGCGTTTCTCGCGGCGCACCGCGCTCCGTTCCTCCTCGAGAACCGGCTCTGGATCGGCAGCTACGACGTGTTCGAACCGGACATGATCGACTTCGGCGCCCTCCTCACCGCGACGGGAATCCGTCACATGACGGGCACGCCGCGGCAAATGCCGCACCGTTGGGACGGCGGCTGGATACCGGAAGCTCTGGCTGCTTTGCGTGAGGCAAGCACAGCCCTGATCGCCGACCGCTAGCCCATCCCGGAGGCGCCGACATGCGTCCCGCTATGCGGCTCCACGCCCAACGGGTCGACCCGAAAGACCGACGCATATCGCAGTGGCCAGTCGGACCGGCGACGGTCGAGCGGCTCCAGCCCCCACCAGTGCCACGGCCAGTCGCGTCGTACGGACGGATCGCCTTCGTGGACGGCCTCGAGCAGCTCCGGCACCGGCTCCCACGAGAGATCACGCGCAACCCTCGTCCGCACGTCCAGGTCGACGCCGGTAACAAAGATATGCCCTCCGGGCTTCACGAGGCCGGCGGCGTTACGCAGGCAGGACTCCGCGACGACGGGATCCATGTGACAGAGGAAATTGCTCGCGACGACGATGTCCTGGCGCCCGAGTCGCCCTCCGAGCTCCAGATCGCATGCATCGGCGATGTGCCACTCGATGCCTTCCCTGAGCCAAGGCTTCACGCATGCCGTGCCACCGTCCCAGTCGAACATGTCCTCGAGCTCTTGCGCCGTCAGTCGCTCGAAGATCTGCGAGCCGACCATGTCCGCGAGCGCCGGAACGTAGACGCCGGACTCGGCGATCTCGATCACCTGTGCCGACGTGTCCACCCCGTGGACGACGACTTGGCGGTCGGGGTGCGCAAGCCGGAGCACCCAGAGGATCGAGTAGACCTCGACACCGATGCTGCAACCGAGTACGGCGACGTTCAGGCGGGAGCCCTCGCCCTTCTCCTGCGCCATCCGGCTCATCAACTCGAGCGCAGGACGGTTCCTGAGGAAAAACGTCCCGTGGTACATCTCGCGTTGAGGGCGCCGTTGGACGCGACCGTGTACCCAGCGCCCGTACCGGCGTAGAGGTACGGAGTCACGCGCGGCCGCCGGAAGTCGGCACCACAGCCGCCGGTTGAGCCCCCAGAAGACTCGCGCTGGTCCTCTGTCGCCCACCCTCACATGTCCCGGAGGACGGTGTCGTACTGATCGTGCACGGCAGTCCGGAAGTCCTCGACACGACGAGCGATGCGCCGGCGCACAACGTCACGATCGCGTTCGAGCCTTTTGAACTGCTCTATCAGCGTCACCGCATCCATCTCGTGAATGTCGTGGCAGTACTCGGAGAGGCCGACTTGATCCATGAGCGAGGAGCACTTGTGATGGAACGAGATTGCGATGACGGGTTTGTGCAGAAGCAACGCGAAGACGAGGTTGTGGAAGCGCGTCGCGATCACGACGTCTGTCGAGGCGAGCTGCTCCAATACCTCCTCGACCGTCCGCATCGGGCCTTCGGCGACCCGTTCGTCGGCGTCCGTGCCAACGCGCGCCCGGAGCAGTGACCTGAACGCGTCGATCACCGGCGGATCCTCGTCGCCGAGCAAGAGCCGGATGTCGTAGTCGTGGTCGAGCAACCACTCCGCCGTCGTGACCAGGGACTCGAGGTACGTCGGATACGTCTCGGGCCTCGGCTGTGCCGCGCTGTAGCGCCCGGCATAGAGCATCAGGCCGAGCCCGACCACTCGCCGGCCGCCTGGCGGCCCGGTGACCGGCATGCTCTCCGGCGGCAGGCTGAAAGCGAGATCGGGGTAGATCCGGTCGCCGTCGATGCGAACGCCGATGTGCCGCGCCCAAGCCATGCTCGGTTCGTCCCGATACGACCGGTAATCGGCCGAGGCGAGCGCGAACCGCACGAACCGGCGGCCCAGCCGGCTGTAGAGAGGGCCGACACCCACGCTAAGGAACCGAATGTTGCAGCCGCGGAGCCGCGCCATGCTCGACCACTTGAAGAGGTTGTACGGCCCCCAGTCTGAGAGCCCGTTCGCGTCTGTGAGCAGGCCCGTGCCGGGGATGAGGAGCGTCGTCGGTCCCCTTGAGCGCCCGGTACGCAGCAACCCACTCCTTCAACTCCTGGGTCACGCCGCCGACTGCCCGCTTGACTCGCCCAAGCACGCTTCCGCGGCGTTCCCAGAGCTTGACGTCTCTCATGCCGAGGGAAGCCCTCGATTCCCAGGCTCTGCGCGACCGCCTCGGGCTCCGTACAAGCGCAGGCGAGCTTCCAGTGCGGGTAGCGCTCGCGCAGGTTCGACACGACCGCAAGGAGCGTGCTCTCGGTCCGGTGTTAAGCGTGCCAAAGTGACCGTAGAAGGTGATCTTCTTCGGCTCGCTCTCCGGCTGGATAAGCGAAGTGTCGGAGCGCGCCGCAGGCCCCGTGTCGAGCACCATCTTCCCAGGGTAAGCAGGTGAGCCTGCCACAGCCCAGGCCAGACGGGCGGACTGCCGCCTAGTCGTTCGAACAGGGATATCCCTCTTGACCAAGCGGAACTCGGGGCTACGGTTGGCACATGAGAGGACGGCAGACCGGGCAGCCCCTCGTCAGCGTCGTGACGCCGGTCTACAACGGCGAGGACTATCTCGTCGAGTGCATCGAGAGCGTCCTCGCCCAGACGTACGAGAACTGGGACTACACGATCGTCGACAACGCGAGCACCGACGCGACGCCGGAGATCGCCGCCCGGTACGCAGCGCAGGACTCACGGATCCGCCATCTCCGGTTCGAGGAGTTCGTGCGACGCCACCGCGAACCACAACCGCGCCTTCGCGTCGATCAGCGACGAGAGCGAGTTCTGCAAGATGTGCAGGCGGACGACTGGCTGTTCCCGGAGTGTCTCGAGCGGATGGTCGAGGCCGCGAGCGTCTCGGAGACGGTCGGGATGGTCAGTGCCTACCAGCTCCATGCGGGACGAGTCGACCTCACGGGGCTAGCCTATGAGACGACGTTCGCGCCGGGCAAAGACGTCTTGCGGGGACGTTGCTCGGGGAGTTCAACGTCACCGGCCCTCCGACCGCGACGCTGCTGCGGTCGTCGTACGTTCGCGCTCGGAACCCGTTCTGGCAGGACGGCTTTCGCTCAGAGGACGAAGAGGCCGTGTTCTGGATGCTCAGTCGACACGACTTCGCATTCGTCCACCAGGTGCTCACGTTCTGCCGTCAGCACGCCGGATCACGCTGGGACTGGTCCGACAACGTGAACTCGCACGGGCCGGAGAGCATCGTCTTTCTCCTCCGCTACGGCCCACGCGCTCGACGAGACAGAGTACGCGCGCGCCTCCGGGAGCTGCTCCGGCGCTACGTGTCGTGGCACTTACGGCAGTTCCCACGCATCTCGAGGCTGAGAGATCGCGAGTTCTTCGAGCTGCACCGCTCGAAGCGCGCCCAGATCCTCGAGGAGGCGAAGGGCGACAGGAGGGTAACGGCGCGATGAGCATCGTCGGCGCGCTTCTCGCCCGGGAAGCTGTCGTCGGACGCAGGAACGGGACGCAAGGCGCCGGAGCTTAGTCCGCGAGCTCGCCGGATTCTGGGGCTCGCCGAAGCCGCCGCCTGGTAGCCACTCCCTCGCCCGGGAGCTGCGGTACCTCGCTCAGAACGACGACGTGCGCCTCCGGGGCGCGATGCAGCAAGCGGCGGCACCGTCCCCGCACGCCTCGCACGAGACGCGCTCCGGTCGATCCCAACAGCGCTCCCGTCGCGGCCTTGGCGTACAGGTGCAAGAAAATAGGCCGATGACCCGCGAGCGAAGGATTCGAGGCGAGGTGCGGATGGCGGCGCCGAGCAGGCGTACCGCGGCCCGGTAGTCCGAGCGGTCGTAGGCTTCGTCGCCCTTGCGGAGCAACTCGCCCGCACGCAGGAGCTTCGACGTGTCGAAGCCCACCTCGCCAAGACCGGAGCCAAGCTCGCGACGGAAGGCATCTTCCTGCTCGCGAACATCGGGGGGCCGCCACTGATTGGCGTGAAGCCGGTATTCCAGTACCGCGCGCGGTACGAGGACTGCGGATGAAGCAGAGGTCAGTCGCAGCAGCAGCTCTTGATCCTCCGCCGCGACCAGGGTCTCGTTCCAGCCGCCCGCAGCGCGCAGCTGTTCCGTCCGCAACAGGCATTGGCCGGGAACCGCGACCCAGGCCGACAGCCAGCCCAGCAGCAACTCCTCGACGAGCTTCTTGCGCACCCGAAATCGCGGGTGGGGAGCACGGCGCGTCTGCCCATCGGTGTCGAAGGCGCGCCGAGCGCCGATCGCAACCGACGCCTGGCGGATCGGCATCGAGAGCGGACGCGAGCGTCTCGAGCGCGGTCGGCAGCAGGCGATCGTCGTCGTCGAGAAAGAGCACGTAGCGCGCGGAAAGCGCCAGCAAGCCCGGTGTTACGAGCCCTGCTGCGCTCGGCATGCTCTTCGAGCACGACGAGACGCATCCGACCGTCCTCGGCCAGGAGATTGCGCGCCTCAGCCGCCGAGCCGTCGTCAGAGGCGTCGTCGACGACCACGATCTCCCAGTCCCCGGACGTCTGTTGCCGGACGCTCTCGATCGCCTCGGCGAGGAACAGGAAGCGGTTCCGCGTGGGGATGACGACGGTTACAGCAGGCTGCACGAGTCGCGCCCTCAGGTTCGTCCCTCGGGAGTGGCGGCTCCGCCCGACCATGCCGTCCCGGCCTCAGGCACCGCTTCCTTCCCTTCTGTATGAGCAGCGATGTAACCCTCTGCCTCGGCGACGATCTCTGCGAGTCGGTCGCCGACGGCCGGCGGCTGGAACCACCCGTGGAGTGTGTTGAGGCGCTCGACGAGCGGAAGCTTGTAGAGGCCGCACTTGACGTTGTTCCTGCGACGCCAACGCCCGTATCGCCGCACGTAGAAGCCGAGCTTTGCATGCGAGACCGCCGTGTAGTAGGGAGCCCCGGTGTGATGGACTCTCAGGTCGGCGAGCACGGCGGCGCCGAAACCGAGGCGTCGGATGCCGGCGATGTAGGCCGCCTCCTCGGACCAGACACCTCTTTCGATCGCTCCGGGAATCCGCCGGCCCGGTCGTAGAGCGCTCTCGACGTCATGGCACATGCACCGCCGGTCGGCCCCCTCGAGCAGGCGGATACCGTTCTCCACCGCCTCCGTGTACTCGTGAGGGCGGACATGGTGGCGATAGTGCGACGCCTGGTCGTGGGGATCGTCCACGAGATCCGCGCCGAGGAAACCGATCGCCGGCAGGCGCTCGGAAGGCGTCTCGGAGGATCACGTCCCACCCCGCGGGTGCGTTCGTGACGTCGTCGTCCAACTCCACCAGGTATGGGGAGGTCGTGAGCGCGAAGCCACGGGCGTAGCCGCTTTGGCCGACGTTCTCCTCGCTGTGGACGGCGCGAATCCGCGGGTCTCCGAGCGAGTCGAGGTACTCACGGGCGGCGTCGGTGGATGCGTTGTTCCAGATCACGATCTCGCGCGTCTGGTCGGAAGCGCGCAGGAGCACGTTCTCGACGCACCGTTGCAGGAGCTGCTGGCGATCGTGGGTCAGGACGACGACTGTGATTCCGTCGTCGGCCACGTCATCCCGGCTGGTGGGCGCCAAGGAACGGTGCGAGAGCATCACGCTTCTCCCAGCTGCGGCTGGTCGTCGGGAAGCGAGTACGCGGCGCAACCAGCCCGAGGAAGATGAAGAGGAGGAACGTCACCTGCACGAACGACAACGCGTCGTACGTGAGCATCGACTCCGCAAAGGCGGCCACGGCGGCCGCGAGCGCCGCGAGCAACCATCCCCGCGGAGTGCGCTCGAGCTTCGCCTTCTTCCCTAGGCGGCGTACGAAGCGCACGAAGAGCCAGAGCAAGGCAGCCGCCCCCACGACGCCCGTCTTGAGCAACGACCCCAGCCACTGATCGTCAAGGATCGGTCCGTTGGCGACCGGTACCGACTGGTCCAGCGTCGTGATCCGTGTCCCGAAACCCTCTCCGAGGATCGGATTGGGAGTGAACTCGGTGTGCCATGCAGGCGCGAAGGTCGCGAGGCGCCCGCTGCCGACGGTCGCGTCCTGCTGTTGCGCGACGAGTCCACCCGACGGGCGAACGACTGGGCGAAAGTGCCGATCGCGCCCGGAAGGGCGAGATGGATCAGCACGAGGGCCGGGATGATGAGCGGCCAGAGTCGCTTCACCTCGCGACTCCGAAGCCAGAGGAACACGAGGCAGATCACGCCGAGCATCACGATTGCCGTGCGCGAGACGGTCGCAAGCGTCCCGAGGAGGAGCACCAGGGTGGCGATCCACCACCGCAGGCGACGACTTCGGATCGCGGTGTAGACACCGAGCGGCACCAGCATGGCAAGAGCCGCACCGAGCGCAATCGGATGCTGGGAAGACGCGAAGACACGGAGCCGCGAGCCGCGCTCGATCACCTCGGCCCCACCGCCCTCGAAGTGCAGAGCCGGAATCGCCTGCGACAGGTGGTCGAACACGTTGAAGCTCGTCCGCGACTCGATCAGCGCGAAGAAGGCCACGACCGCACCGCCGCCGACGAGCACCCGCACGACGAAGTCGATGTCGTCGAGCGACCGCAGGAGGCTCGGGACGAGGAACAGGATCACGATGAAGCTCACGAGGAAGAGCAGCGCCTTCACGACGTCGGGCGCGACCGTCGAGACCCTGCCGTTGTTCACGATCTCCGAGCCCGCCACCGCGAGTAGATAGAGGACGAGAGGGGCATCGATGACGCCCGTCCCGCGGAGCCGCACCCGAGGATCGATCAGTGCGGACGTGAGCCAGAAGAGCGCCACGATCGCGACGGCAAGGCGGTACGGCTCGAGCCGGATCGGAAGCGAGGCCGGCAGCGTGTACCGGTTGACCGGGATGAAGAGGATGACGAGGACGATGACCGAGATCAGCGCCCGCCAGGAACGAAGCTTGGTGGCCGCGATGCTCCCGGCGACCGCGATAGCTGCGAGCGGTGTCGCCAAGCGGATCCCATGCCCGACGACGACCGCGCAGGTCAGGATCAGGAGCGCTGCGAGTACGACCACCGATGCCGCCACCGGCGGTCGTCGGCGCGTCTCGAGAGCGATCTCGGACACAGCCGCGCTGGCGCTAGGCGATTCGCCTCATGCTCGCAACGTCGACATTCTCGGGAACGTCGAGCGTGCGGACGCGAGGACGGAGATTCTCCAGGACGAATGCCGCGCCGATCGCTGCGATAAGCACCGTCAAGAAGATGACGATCGGAAGCGTCTTCTTCCGCTTCACGACGACCTGAATCTTGTTACGGGCCGGCAGCCTGAGCACCGAGAGGACGACCCTCTGGTTCTTGGGGATGTCTGCCGTCCGCTGCTGCTGCGCGATGTCGCGCTCGAGAACGGCGGCGCCGGTCGTGGAGATCAAGGCAGCATCGTGTGGAGTGTCGGCGAGGCCCTGGATGTCGACGAGCGGCAGCACGCCCCCCGAGCTCGGGTCAGTCTCGGGCTGCGCAGCCTGCATCTTCGACGTCGGCAGGCGGACGATGGAGCGCACCGACGGGCTGTTCGCGAGGCGCCGCTGGACGACGTCGCCGTTCGCGAGCTGCCCATAGACGACGGCGAGCGACGAGAACCTCCCCGGGTCCGCGTACTGGATCCCTTGCTTGCCGACAGGAGCCGTCTTGGTCCCCGGGGAGCACGGTGCGC
>CAWGVE010000058.1:0-57507 GCA_963825805.1 uncultured Actinomycetes bacterium
CAGCTCACGCTGAAGGAGTTCGACGGCCGCATCCAGCCGATCCCGCTGGCCGCCACGACCAACGGTCATCCGCTTCGGACGCCGCCTGCCGTGAGCTGTGCTCGCGCCCCGCTGGCACGTGCTGGTGACGTGGCCGGCGATCGGCCCGGCCCAGTCCGTCGACGTTGAGAAGATCCCGCGCAGCGGAAGAGGCCCGGGTTGATCCGCGCGCCGGCCTCGCCCTATCCTGAGGCCGTGACCGCGAAGGCAACGGGTGGCGCCCTCCTCCTCGTGGAGGACGACGACTCGATCGGACGCCTCGTCAAGCAGTACCTCGAGCAGCAGGACGGCTGGCGGGTCGTCTGGCGCCGGACCGGGGAGGAGGCGCTGGCCGAGCTGCGGGCCAGCCCGTGCGGTTCGTCGTTCTCGACATCGGTCTGCCGGGCATGGACGGCTTCGAGGTCTGCCGCCTGATCCGGGCCGGCTCGAAGGTGCCGATCGTGATGCTCACAGCCCGCGACGAGGAGCCGGACCGCGTCGCCGGGCTCGAGATCGGGGCCGACGACTACGTCTCGAAGCCCTTCTCGCCGCGCGAGCTGTCCGCGCGGATCAAGGCGATCCTCCGCCGCTCCGAGCGCCGCACCGAGGACGAGGTACTCGCCGCGCGGGAGGTCGTCCTGCGGCGCGACTCGCACGAGGTGACGGTCGCCGGCGACGCTGATCGAGCTCACGAGCAAGGAGTTCGATCTCCTCGCCTGCTTCCTCGAGCATCCCGGCATCGTCCTTTCGCGCGAGCGCCTGCTCGATCTCGTCTGGGGCATGACGTATCCCGGCGGCACCCGCACCGTGGACGTGCACGTCGCCCAGCTGCGGCGCAAGCTCGGAGATCCCGAGGGGATCCGCACGGTGCGCGGCGCCGGCTACAAGCTCATCCCGGCCTGAGATGCGCGGCAGCAGCCTTCGCTCGCGGCTGTTCTGGGCGATCGGCGTCGTCGTGCTCATCTGCGTGGCGCTCACGATCGGGCTCGGGCTCGTCCTCACGCAGCGCGAGGTCAAGAAGTCGGCGTTGCGTGACCTGGCGCACCAGGTCGACCTGATCGGCGCGGGTCAGTGCTCGTCGGGCAAAGGCTTGCAGCCGCAGATCCAGAAGATCCTCAACCAGCAGCCGCAGCACGAGACTTCTCGACAAGCGGCGCGATCTGCCGCGGTGGGCGCGCGAGCGACTCGCGCGGCAACCACCCGGTTCAGGGGACGATGGGATTCGGCGGCGACACCTATTACTTCGCCGCGCGAAAGGGCAACCCGGGAACGCTGATCCTCCTGCGGCAGAGCCAGCGCTCGCTCTTGTCGGGATACGTCTGGGGGCTGCTCATCGCGGCGGCGGCGCGGCGGGCTGCTCGCCGCGCTGGCTGCCTTCCTCCTAGCGCGCCGGATCTCGCGCCCCGTCGGCCGGGTCTCGGCCGCGGCGCGGAGCCTCACGCGCGGCACGCACCCGGAGCCGGTGCCGGTCGAGGGTGCCTCGGAGATCGCGACGCTCGCAGGCGCGTTCAACGAGCTCGCCGCGCAGCTCCGCCGGGCACAGGAGGCCGAAAGGAACTTTCTCCTCTCGGTCAGTCACGAGCTGAAGACGCCGCTTACCGCGATACGTGGCTACGCCGAGGCGGTCGAGGACGGCGCCGTCGATCCGCGCGACGCCGCGGCGACCGTCGCCTCCGAGGCGCGACGGCTCGAGCGGCTCGTCCACGACCTGCTCGACCTCGCGCGGATGAACCGGACGGATTTCAACGTGCACAACACCAAGATCGACCTCTCGGAGGTCGCCGAGGACGTCGTCCGCCGCTATGAGCAGCAAGCCGAGACGTTCGGTGTGGAGCTGCACGCGGTCGCCGACGGGCCCGCGCCGGCGATCGGCGATGCCGACCGCGTCCTGCAGGTAGTGTCGAACCTCGTCGAGAATGCGCTGCGGCTGACCCCATCCGGAGGGGAAGTGCGAGTCGTCGCGGAGCCCGGCGCCCTTCGCGTCGAGGACACGGGCCCCGGTCTTGCCGAAGCCGATACGGAGCGCGCCTTCGAGCGCTTCTATCTCCACGAGCGCTACGGCCTGGAACGGAAGGTCGGCACGGGCCTCGGGCTTGCGATCGTCAAGGAGCTGACGCTCGCGATGGGTGGCAGCGTCGACGTCGAGAGCGCCCCGGGCACGCTGACCGTCTTCACCGTGCGCCTCGGCGTTCCGGTCGTGGCGCGCGAGACAATGCCTGCGTGACGACAACTCCAGACACGGACGAGGTACCTGACGGAAGCGTGACGCGCCCGACGTCGAGCACGCGCGCACCGTTCTCTCCGGGCGGATCCACCGCACGCCCACGTTCTCCTCGCGGGCGCTGGGCGTCTCGCTCAAGGCCGAGCTGTTCCAGAAAACCGGCTCGTTCAAGGTGCGCGGCGCCCTCAACCGCGTTGCCGCCCTAACGCCGCAGGAGCGGGAGCGAGGCGTGGTCACGTGGTCGGCCGGGAACCACGCGCAGGCGGTCGCGTGGGCTGCCGCGGCGGAGGGGGTCGACTGCCTCGTCCAGATGTGGGACGGCGTGAGCCCGCTCAAGGTGGAGGCGACGCGCAGCTACGGAGCGACCGTCGACCTCTCGCCGCCTGACGCCGCCGCTGCCTACGATCGCGCGCTCGCCCTCGCCGAGGAGGAGAAACGCGTCTTCGTGCATCCGCACTCGGATCCGTTCGTCGTGGCCGGTCACGGGACCCTCGCGCTCGAGCTGGTCGAGGACGTGCCCCAGCTCGAGACGATCGTCGTGGGCGTCGGCGGCGGTGGGCTCGTCTCGGGCATCGTCACGGCGCTCGAGGGCCGCGCCCGCGTCGTCGCGGTCGAGCCGGAGCAGGCGCAGTGCTTCACGGCGGGTCTCGCGGCAGGTCAGAGCGTGCGCGTCGAGACGAACACGATCGCCGACGGCCTCGCGCCGCCGTTCGCCGGCGAGCTCCCGCTCGCAATCTGCCGCGACCGGGTCGAGAGTGGTACTCGTGACCGAGGACGAGATCGCAGCGGGGATGCGCTTCCTCTACGCGCGCGCCAAGCTTGCGTGCGAGCCGGCGGGTGCCGCCGCGGCGGGCGCCGTCCTCGCAGGCAAGGTCGAAGCGGGGCGTGGAGTGGGCGTGATCGTCTCGGGCGGCAACGTGGAGCCGAAACAGGCCGCTGCTATCTTGAGAGAGCAATGAAAGCCGGCATCCATCCCGAGTACGTCCTCACCACGGTGACGTGCTCCTGCGGGAACACGTTCCAGACCCGCTCGACGAAGCCCGAGCTGCACGTCGAGCTCTGCTCGCAGTGCCACCCGTTCTACACGGGCAAGCAGAAGCTCGTCGACACGGGCGGTCGCGTCGAGCGCTTCCAGCGCCGCCTGGAGCGCGCCGGCCAGGCACGCCGCGGCTAGCGCCCGAGACCCCATGGCGAACGTCGGCGGACAGGCGGTCCTCGAAGGCGTCATGATGCGCGGCCCCGGCAACTGGGCCGTCGCCGTTCGCAAGCCCTCCGGCGAGATCGCACAGGTCTCGCGGCCGATCGACTCGGCGATGGCGCGCCACTTCGTGTTCCGGCTGCCGATCGTGCGCGGCGTGATGGCGCTCGGCGAGTCGCTCGCGATCGGCTTCCGCGCGCTCGCCATCTCGGCGAGCTACGCGGCGCAGGAGGAGGGGAGGACGGCGAGGTCGAGACCGAGCTTTCGCGCGGGGCGCTGATCTTTGCCTTCGCGGTCGCGATCGGGTTCGCGGTGATGGTGTTCAAGGTCGGGCCGGCGCTCATCACCGATGCCCTGCCGATCTCGAGCGGCGGCTGGTTCGTGATCGTCGAGGGGCTGATCCGCGTCACGATGTTCGTCGCCTACCTCGCGCTCGTCTCGCTGCTGCCCGACCTACGCCGCGTGTTCCAGTACCACGCGGCCGAGCACAAGGCGATCAACGCCTACGAAGCGGGGGAGCCGCTCGAGCCGGAGGTCGTGCAGCGCTACTCGCTCATCCACCCGCGCTGCGGGACGGCGTTCCTGCTCTGGGTGATGGTGCTGGCGGTGTTCGTCTTCGCCTTCTTCGGCCGGCCCGCCTGGTACTGGCTGATCGCGACGCGGATCCTGCTCCTGCCGCTGATCGCGGGGCTCGCGTACGAGCTGATCCGTTTCGCGGGCAAGCATCAGAGGAATCGCGTGCTGATGACGCTGCTCGCTCCCGGCCTGTGGCTGCAGCGGCTGACGACGCGCGAGCCGACGCTCGACCAGCTCGAGGTCTCGATCCGCGCCTTGCGCGAGGTGCTCGCGCTGGAGAAGTCGCCGGGCGAGCCGTCGCTCGTCGAGGTGATGGCGTAATGGCGACGGAGCGCCGCGCCGAGGTGCGCTGGCAGGGGAGCCTCATGGAAGGCTCCGGGACGATCGTCTCCACGACAACCGGCGCGATCGGCGAGCAGGCGGTGAGCTGGCCGCGCGCGGTCGACCGACGACGCCGGTGGGCTGACGAGCCCGGAGGAGCTGATCGCCGCCGCGCACGCATCCTGCTTTGCGATGGCACTTTCGAACACGCTGGCGAAGGACGGGCACGCGCCGGACGAGCTTCGGACGTCGGCGACAGTGACGTTCCAGCCCGGCGAGGGGATCACGCGCATCGCGCTCACCGTCGAAGGTCGCGTGCCGGGCCTCGACGAGGACGGGTTCCGGGCCGCGGCGCAGACCGCCAAGGAGAACTGCCCGGTCTCGCAGGCGCTCGCGGGCGTCCCCGAGATCGGCCTCGAAGCCCGGCTGGCCTAGACCGGCTCGATCCGTCCGCTCCGGATGTCGTACGACGAAGCCGGTTGCTCCGAAGGCGTCCGAGAGCAGCGGGATGGCTGCGAATCGCCTGGACGCTCTGGCGGACGCCGTCGGCCACGTCCGGGAACGGCTGGAAGTCGATGCCCTCCGACGCGGGCCCGAGCTTCTCGTGCAGATTCGCGTTGGTGAACGTGAGCATGCCGCAGTCGGTGTGCCCGATCACGACCGCCTCCTCCGTCCCGAGCAGGCCGTGAGAGACGACGAGGGAGCGGATCGTCTCGTCGTTGACGATCCCGCCTGCGTTCCTGATCACGTGCGCGTCGCCGTCCTCGAGCCCGAGGAAGCGCGCCGGGTCGAGACGCGCGTCCATGCACGTCACGACGGCGATCTTCCGGGCAGGCTGCGCGGAGAGGTCGCCTCGGCGAAGCCGACGCTGACGTCGTCGAGAGCTCATCGAGCCGGACATCCGACGAAAGCTGCGGCAGGGTTACGCTGGCCCGGCGATGGCGACGGACTTCGACAACCTCGTTACGGAACTCGAGCGCTCGTACGAAGAGGCTCCAGGCGCGGATGGCCGATCCGTCGGTCTACAACGACCACCGCGAGGCCGCGGACGTCGGCCGGCGCCTGAAGGAGCTCGAGCGGCCGCACAAGCTCGCGCAGGAGTGGACCGCCGGCGCGGGACGACCTCGTTGCGGCGCGTGAGGACGCCGACCTGCGCGAGCTAGTGCCCGAGCTCGAGGAGCGCACGGGGCGGCTGCAGGAGGAGTTGCGCCTCGCTCTCGTCCCGACCGATCCGGCCGACCGCAAGGACGTGATCGTCGAGGTGCGCCAGGGCGTCGGCGGCGACGAGGCGGCGCTCTGGGCCGGCGACGTCTACCGGATGCTCGCGCGCTACGCCGAGCGCCGCGGCTTCAAGGTCGAGGAGCTCGAGGCGAGCCCGATCGGACGGCGGCGGCTACAAGGAGGTCACCTACGCGGTCAAGGGCGACGGCGCGTACTCGGTCTTCAAGTGGGAGGGCGGGACGCACCGCGTCCAGCGCGTCCCCGAGACCGAGAGCGCCGGGCCGCATCCACACGTCCACCGCGACCGTCGCCGTCATGCCCGAGGCGGAGGAGGTCGAGGTCCAGATCGACCCGAACGAGCTCAAGATCGACGTCTACCGCTCGACCGGGCCCGGGCGGCCAGTCGGTCAACACGACCGACTCCGCCGTCCGCATCACGCACCTTCCGACCGGCGTCGTCGTCTCGATGCAGGACGAGAAGTCGCAGCTGCAGAACCGCGAGAAGGCGATGCGCGTCCTGCGCGCGCGGCTCTACGAGCGCGAGCTCGAGCGGCAGCGCGCCGAGCTCGACGCGACCCGCCGCTCGCAGATCGGCTCGGGCGAGCGCGCCGAGAAGATCCGCACCTACAACTTCCCCGAGAACCGCGTCACCGACCACCGCGTCAAGCTGACCGTGCACCAGCTCGACCGGATTCTCGAGGGCGAGCTCGACGACTTCACCGACGCGCTGACGCAGGACGACCAGCGACGCCGCGCGCTGCGGGGAGTGACCGCTCGGCAGGCGCTCGCCGAGGCGGAGCGAGGCTCGCCGCAGCCGGCATCGAGACGCCGCGCGTGGACGCGGAGTGGCTCGTCGCTCATGCGCTCGGGACGACGCGCTCGGCCTTGGGGCGCATCTCGACGAGGAGGTGGACGGCGCTCGAGCCGCTCCTCGCGCGCCGCGAGGCGCGGGAGCCGCTCGCGTACGTGCTCGGCGAGTGGGGCTTCCGGCGGCTGACGCTGAAGACCGACGCGCGCGCGCTCGTGCCGCGGCCCGAGACGGAGACGTTGGTCGAGCGCGCACTCGCGCTTGCGCGAGCCGATCGAGCAGCCGCGGATCCTCGACGTCGGCGTCGGCTCGGGCGCCATCGCGCTGGCGATCAAGGACGAGCGGCCGGACGCGGAAGTGACCGGCGTCGACGTCTCTCTCGACGCAATCGCGCTCGCCCTCGAGAACACCGAGCGGCTCGGCCTCTCGGTGGATCTGCGGCAGGGCGACGGGGCTGCCGCAGCGGCAGAAGGCTGGGACGTCGTCGCCGCCAATCCGCCCTACGTCGAGAGCCTCCGGGACGTCCAGCCCGAGCTGCACTGGGAGCCCGAGGTGGCCCTCGTCGGCGCGGGCGAGCACGAACGCCTTGCGCGTGCGGCGAAGACGCGCTCGCTCGTGTTCGAGGTGGCGGACGGCCAGGCGGAGGAGGTCGCGGCGATGCTCGAGAGGCTCGGCTGCCGCGACGTCGCGATCACTCCCGACCTACGGGCCGCGATAGGGTCGTGGAAGGGAGGCTGCCGTGATCGAGATCTTCACCACGCCCGACGGGCTCACGCTGTCGTACGAGCGGCGCGGGAGCGGGCCGCTCCTCGTCTGCCATCCAGGCGGTCCCGGCGGGTCGGCCGCCGAGTTCCGCGACTTCGCAGGCCTCGACGACAGGTTCGAGCTCCTGCTGTTCAGCCCGCGCGGCTCGCACGGCTCGGATCCCGCCGACGACTATGCGCTCGGCTCCTACGTCGCGGACGTCGAGGCGCTGCGCGAGCACCTCGACGTGGACCAGCTCGACCTGCTCGGCTTCTCGCACGGCGGGATCGTCGCCATGGCGTACGCGGCGGGGCACGCGGAGCGGATCCGCCGGCTCTGCTCGCCGCCACGCTCGCGGTCTGGGGCGACGAGGCCGAGGCGGCGATGCAGCAGACGATCGAGGCGCGCCGAGACGAGTCGTGGTTCGCGGAGGCGCAGCAGGCGATCGAGGAGGAGCAGGCCGGCGAGTTCTCCTCGACGGATGAGCTCGTCGCGAACATCCAGCGACAGATCCCGCTCTACTTCCACCGCTGGGAGGGCAACGAGAAGATCGGCCGCGAGCTCGCCGCGGATTTCGCCAAGGCCGAGCCGCTCCACTACTTCAACACCGTCGAGTTCCCGACGTTCGACCTGCGTCCCGAGCTGCGCACGATCAAGGCGCCCACTCTCGTGCTCGTGGGCGACCACGACCTCGTCGCCGGCCCGGTCTCCGCAGAGACGATGGTGCGCGAGCTGCAGGACGTGCAGCTCGTGACGATCCCGGAATCGGGGCACTTCCTCTACATCGAGCAGCCCGAGGCGTTCCGCGCCGCCCTGACCGACTTCCTCAAGTGAGCGGCGACGCGGTCGCCGCGCTGCGGGCGGGCCGCGCGGTGATCCTCCCGACCGACACCGTCTACGGGCTCTGTGCACTTCCGGAGCACGACGAGGTCCTCTACGAGCTCAAGGGCCGTGACCGCTCGAAGCCGGTTGCGCTCCTCGCGGCGGACGTCGACGCGCTCGTCGCGGCGGTGCCGGGCCTCGATCGGGCCGTGCTCGAGCGGTACCTTCCGGGGCCGTTGACGCTCGTCTTCGAGAAGGTCGGCGTTCGCGTTCCCGATCTGCCGGCGCGTGCGGCCGAGGTGGTCCGTGCGGTGGGCGTCGTCGCCGCGACGAGCGCGAACCTCTCCGGCGGGTCCGACCCGCGGCGTGTCGAGGACGTTCCGGAGGCGATCCGCGCGGCGTGCGGCGCGATCGTCGACGAAGGAGAGCTCCCCGGCGTCCCGTCGACGGTGGTCGACCTCACGGGCCCGGAGCCGCGCGTGCTGCGGCAGGGCGCCGGCCTGCTCCCCGAGTAGCATCCAGGCCGTGGCCACGAAGCAGGCGACGTTCCAGGAGCTGAAGCAGGCAGGCCTCGACGAGCTCGATCCCGAGATCGCGCGCCTGCTGGGCGACGAGCTCGAACGCCAGCGCGGTCAGATCGAGCTGATCGCCTCCGAGAACTTCACGTGGCCGGCGGTCCTCGAAGCGGTCGGCTCGGTCGCGACGAACAAGTACGCGGAGGGCTATCCCGGCCGGCGCTACTACGGCGGGTGCGAGGTGATCGACGAGATCGAGCAGCTCGCGATCGATCGCGCGAAGGAGTTGTTCGGCGCCGAGCACGCCAACGTCCAGCCGCACGCGGGCGCGCAGACGAACATGGCCGTCTACGCGGCCGTGATGGAGCCCGGGGACACGCTGATGGCGCTCGCCCTGAACCAGGGCGGCCACCTGACGCACGGGCACAAGGTGAACTTCTCCGGCCGCCTCTACAACGTCGCGCACTACGAGGTCTCGCGCGAGACGATGACCGTGGACTACGACGACGTGCTCGCAAAGGCGAAGGAGGCGCGGCCCCGGGTGATCGTCTGCGGCGGGTCTGCCTATCCCCGGACGGTCGAAACCGACAGATTCCGGGCGATCGCGGACGAGGTGGGCGCGCTCCTCCTCTGCGACATGGCGCACTTCGCCGGGCTCGTCGCAGCGGGCCTGCACCCGAACCCGGTCGAACACTGCGACTTCGTGACCTCCACGACGCACAAGACGCTCGCGGGTCCGCGCGCAGGCTTCGTCCTCTGCCGCGAGGAACACGCGAAGGCGCTCGACTCGGCAGTGATGCCGGGGATGCAGGGTGGCCCGCTCGAGCACACGATCGCCGCGAAGGCGACCTGTTTCCGGATTGCGATGACCGATGCCTTCCGCGAGTACCAGGGGCAGATCCGCCGCAATGCCGACGCGCTCGCCGAGACGCTGCTCGACGGCGGGCTCTCGCTCGTCACCGGCGGCACCGACACGCACCTCCTGCTCGTCGACCTGAGCGGGTCAGAGTGGACGGGGAAGGCGGCCGAGGAGCGGCTGCACGAGATCGACGTCACGGTCAACCGCAACACGATCCCGTTCGACGAGCGGTCGCCGTTCGTCACCTCCGGGATCCGGCTCGGCTCGCCCGCGATGACGATGCGCGGCTTCGACGAGGACGACTTCCGCGAGGTGGGACGGATCATCTGCGAGGCGCTGATCGAATCGCCGGATCTCGACGGGCTCAGCGCCCGGGTCGCGGCGCTCTGCGCGAAGCGGCCGCTCTACGAGGGCTTCCGCGGCTACACGACCTACGTCGCTTGACCGAGCCGCGTCTGACCGTCGTCGAGCACCCGCTGATCCAGCACAAGCTCGGCTACCTCCGCGACAGGGAGACGCCGACCGTCCATTTCCGCAAGCTTGCGAACGAGATCACGCTCCTCCTCACCTACGAAGCGACGAAGGCACTGCCGACCGAGGACGCCGAGGTCGAGACGCCGCTCGAGCGGATGACCGTGCAGCGCATCTCCGGCAAGAAAGTGGCGGTCTGCCCGGTCCTGCGAGCCGGAGTCGGGATGCTCGACGGCGTCCTCTCGCTCGTCTCGAGCGCACGTGTCGGCTTCGTGGGGATGTATCGGGACGAGGAGACGCTCGAGCCCGTCCAGTACTACCTCAAGCTGCCGGAAGACCTGTCCGAACGGGATGCGATCGTGCTCGACCCGATGCTCGCGACTGGGCATTCGAGCTGTGCCGCGGTCGAGGCGGTGAAGGAGGCGGGCGCGCAGTCGGTGACGCTCGTGTGCATCGTCGCCGCGCCGCCGGGGATCGAAGAGGTGCACCACCGGCATCCCGACGTCCACATCGTGTGCGCGGCCGTCGACCGTGGCCTGAACGAGCGGGGCTTCATCGTCCCGGGCCTCGGGGACGCCGGCGACCGCCTCTACGGGACGAAGTAGCTCCAGCTCTCGGGCCACCAACCGCCGCAGGAATGCGCTTGTAGACCAGTTGTGGCGCGGGAACTACGGGGTTCCGAAGAGGGCGTCCACGTTCGGGAGATCGACGAACCGATCGAAGGTGCCGTCGTTTGCGATCTCCTGCGCGGCCGTGAGGAAGCCGGCCCACGCCGTGCGCGCGAGCGTGCCGCCCACGCTGATCCTCCGCACGCCCAGGTCGGCAGCCTCGGCGACCGTGATGAACGGCGTGTTGACGAGCAGGTTCACCGGCTTCGGTGCCACGCCGGCGACGATTGCGGACACCTGCTCAGGCGTCTCGATGAACGGCGCGTAGAGGCAATCCGCGCCGGCGTCGGCGTACGCCTGCAGCCTGCGAATCGTCTCGTCGAGGTCGGGCCGGCCCACGACGAAGCCCTCCGACCGTCCGGTGAGAAGGACGTCCGTGCCGCTCTCGTCGATCGCCTGCCGCGCGGCACGCATCCGCTCGACGGCGAGGTCGGACGGATAGAGCGGCTCGTCGGGTCGGTCAGCTGCCGAGTCCTGGATCGACAGCCCGGCGACGCCGGTCGTGACGGCGAGCTTCACGCTCGCGGCGACGTCCTCGGGGTCGTCGGCGAAGCCGCCCTCGAAGTCGGCACTCACCGGAACCTGCACGGCGCCGGCGATCTGCCGAAGATGCTCGAGTGCCTCGTCGCGTCGAACGCCGTTGTCGGCGCGTCCCAGCGACCAGGCGTGGCCGGCGCTCGTCGTCGCCAGTGCCTGGAATCCCATCCGCTCGAGGGCAACGGCGGTGCCGACGTCCCAGGGGTTCGGGATCACGAAGCAGCCCTCGGCGTGCAGGCGGTGGAAGGTCTCGACTCGCTCGTCCTGGGGAGTCACAGCTCGAACTATGAGGTTTCTGCACGGCTGCCGGTGATGAGGCGCTCGCGGTCGAACAGCTTGGAGACGAACCGCCAGGCGCGAATGTCGATCGCGAGCAGGACGAGCCGCGAGCACGACCGCGAGCCGCACCGACGGTGTGATCACCGGAACGTCATCAACGCGGTGATGCCGATGGCCGGGAGGCTGGCCAGGGTCGCGAGCTGCTGAGCGACGCGCACGTCGCGCGCGCGGACCGACATCGCGATCCCGACCCAGATCGCCCAGATCGCGATCAGAGGAGTGAAGACGAGCTGGGCGAGCATCTGCGGCGTGTGCCAGACCTCGGCGCTGACGGCGTGGGCGGCGGCGAAACGGATGGTCAGCGCGAAGGCGAAGTAGATCGCATAGGCGACGGTCGCCGACGGAAGGAAGACCGCGATCGCCTTCGCGAGCAAAAGCTCCTCGCGGCGGATCGGCGTGGTCAGGAACCGGCTCCAGCGTCCCCTGGTCGCGCTCGCCGATCACCGAGTAGGCGGCCATGATCGGCGGGATCACCGCAGGCACGACGAACAGCAGCAGCGAGCTGCCGCCGACCGGCGCGGTGGATCAGCGAGGCGGGCGACGCGGCCGGGATCTGGAGGAGCGTGATCATCGGCGAGACGAGGAAGATGAACGGCAGCACCGCCATCGTCCCGACGAGGAAGCGGTTGCGCCGGAAGTCGCGCAGCTCCTTGCGCACGACCGCGCCGATCCGCTCGCGCGCTCATCGGGCCGCCTCGACGTCCTCCGAGATCAGCTCGAGGTAGACGTCCTCGAGCGAGTGCCGCTCCTCGCCGAGCGAGAGGATGTCCGCGCCGGCGGCGACGAGCGCGCGCGCGACGGCCGGGGCGGCGAGCTCCGCGTCGGTGACCGCGATCTCGTACGCGCTCGAGCCGTTCGTCTCCCAGCCGGTCGACTCCCGGTTGGCCGTGGAACACGGAGCCGGGGTCGGGCAGCGGTGCCCGCGTCGTCGACGAGCAGCCGCTTCCGGAAGAGCCGGTCGCGCAGCTCGTCGGTGCGCCCGATCGTGCGCAGCGTCGTGTTGAGGATCGCGACCCGGTCGCACAGCCGCTCCGCCTCCTCCAGCCGGTGGGTGGTGAGGAAGACGGTGACGCCGCGCTCGCGCAGGCCGTCGATCAGGTCGTGCACCTCGCGCGTCGCGACCGGGTCGAGGCCCGACGTGGGCTCGTCGAGGAAGAGCACTGCCGGGTCGTTGAGGAGCGCGCGCGCGAGGCCGACGCGCTGGCGCAGGCCCTTCGAGAGGTCGCCGCAGAGGTCGTCGGCGCGCTCAGCGAGGCCGACCGCCTCGAGCGCGGCCGGGATCCGCGTCCGCGGTCGCGGATGCCGTACAGACCGGCGAAGAACTCGAGGTTCTCGGTCACCGTCAGCCGCAGGTAGAGGCCCGGGCGCCTCCGGCATGACCGCGATCTGCTGGCGGATCGCCGACGCCGTTCGCGGGCGAGAGCGGGAGGCCCGCGACGACTGCCGAGCCCGAGGTCGGCGCGATCAGCGTCCCGAGCATGCGCACGGTCGTCGTCTTGCCGGCGCCGTTTGGGCCGAGGAAGCCGAAGACCTCTCCGGCTGCGACCGTGAACGAGACGTCGTCGACGGCGACTCTTCGGCTGAACCGCTTCGTCAGATGCTCGACCGCGAGCGCCGGTGCGGACCCCCCGTTCATAACCTCAATCTTGGCGCAGTTAGTCTCGGCGCGTGCCCGATCGCATACTCGTCTACGGCGTCACGGGCTCCGGGAAGACGTCACTTGCCGCGCGGGTCTCCGCCGCTACCGGCATTCCGTGGCATGCCGTCGACGACCTCACCTGGCAGGCCGGCTGGGTCGAGGTGCCGTAGGGCGAGCAGCGGCACCGGATAGCCGCGATCTGTGCGGAGGAGCGGTGGGTGCTCGACGCGGCCTACGGGAGGTGGCTCGACATCCCGCTCGCCCGCGTGGAGCTAATCGTCGCGCTCGACTTCCCGCGCTGGATGTCGAAGCGCAGGCGGATGCGGGCTTGGGAAGCCAATCCGAACGAGCCGATGGTCGTCCGCTTCACTCGGCCTCGTCAGGTCGAGCGATGGCTTCGCGGTCTAGCGCCGTCAGGAGAGCTGCGCGAGCCCGTCGGCGACCCAGCCGCATAGCTCTTCCGACTGGACGAATGCGGCGCCGTCTGCCTCGGCGCGGGCGAGCACGTCGTCCGTCGACGCTCCCGCGCGCAGGCCGGCGTAGAGGTAGATCAGGGCGGAGGAGCGGGGCCCCGTCCGGCAGGTCACCAGCGTCGGTCTGGGCAGGCCGTCGAGGGCCTCGATCTGCCGGCGGGCGAGGTCGAGATCGAGCGGCGTCGGCGGATCGGACACGACGTTCTCCGACACGGGAACGGCCCGCTCGACGTCCGCGTACGACATGCCGCCCTCGATCGAGGCGAACTCCTCCCCGCAGAGGAAGAGCCACGACGCCGCGCCCTTCTCGCGCGCGAAGGCCTCGGGATCCGCGATCAAGCCGCGGTTGTTCATCAGGTCTGTGGGCGTCTCGAAGCCGGCCACGCGGCGATCCTACTCCTCACGGTCTGGCGAGGAAGAGCCGCTTCTCGGTCGCCAGGTGCGGGGCCCACTCGAGCCGGGCGGCGCCTGCGAACCGCAGGTATGCGCGGAGCGCGTCGCGCATCGCGTCGACGAAGCCGGCGGCGCGGCTCGGCGCGAAACCTTCCTCCCACCACAGGCCGAGGATCTCTACGCGAGCTCGCTTTCGGTCGATCCGCGGTTCGATCCTGCCGACGAGCCGGTCGCCGAAGACGATCGGGAGCACGTAATAGCCCCAGCGCCGCTTCTCCGGCTTGAAGAAACCCTCCCAGACGAACCCGAAGTCGAACAGGCCTGCGAGGAGCGCCGTGTCCCACAGAAGCGAGTCGAACGGCGCGATGAAGGCGACGGAGAGTGCAGGTTCCGGCGGCGCCTCCAGGCAACCGACCTCCTCGCACGGCACGAAGCGCTTGCCGCGCACGCCTTCGATCTCGACGGGGACCAGCTCGCCGAGCTCGACGAGCTCCCTGTGCAGCTCCCTGCGCGTCTCGGGCGCGGCGATGCGCGCGAACGTGCCCCCGGCGCCGCCGGCGCCGAGGAGGCCGTGGGCGCGGTGACGGGAGAGCTGCTTGTGGCGGAGCTGCCGGCGTTCCGGAACCTCGTGCGCAAGCAGCTCGGCCGGGAGCAGCCGCTCGATGACGTCGTAGTAACGGACGTTGCCCTCGCGCCGCGCGAGCCCGATTGCGCCCACGACGGTGTACGCCTCCAGGACGGCGCGCACGGCGTTCTCCGGCAGGCCGAACCAATCCTTCGTCGGGCTGCTCTCCGCTCGAAGTCGGCCGAGGAGAGCGGCCCTTCTGCCCGGATGCGCTCGAGCACCCGCTCTGCGACAGCGGCGTTCTCCGCGAGCGCTGTGGTGTGGAACTCCGGCCCTTTGCGCCCGGCGTTCACGCGATACCAGGGGAACTCGCTCGCGGGGATGAACGACAGCGCCTTGTTGGTCGTCTCGAAGATCTCGCGGCGCTCGTACAGCAGGTCGCACCAGGCCGGCTCGTAGTCGGCCACTCGCGCATGCAGCATCAGGTCGTGGTTCCGACCGGCGACCGCGATCGGGTCGAACTGGATCGACCCGAGCTGCCGGATGACTTCGAGCACCGCGTCGGGGCCTCCGGGGAGAGACCGTGCAGGCGCGAGAGAGTGTCGCGCCACGAGGAAGCGACGCGCGGCCTCAGCGGTGACCCGCATTCGGAGGACACTAGTCTTGCGCGCCATGCCGCAGGCGCATCCAGTCCCGGCGCCGGCTGACGCGCGCAGAGCGCGACGCGGTCGAGGCGGAAGCGCATGCCCTGCCGCTGCCGGGGCATCGAGGGGCAGATCGCGGTTCGCTGGGACAGCTGACCTTTCGCGTTCGGGGCGAGAGTCAGCACCTCAGAGGGGCTTCAGCAGGTACACGAGAGTGTCGTCGACCTCGACCGGACGTCCGCGCAACTTGAGCGTCCCGCGCACGCGGACAGACTCGACGCCCGCATCCGCGTAGCCGAGCTTCGCATAGAGCTGCCGAGCTGCGACATTCCCGTCCCGGCTAAGCTGAGGCTGATGGTGTCGCAGCCTCTGCTTCGCGCTTCCTGCTCGGCCGCTTGCGTCAGTTGGGCCGCGATCCCGTGCCGTCGCCGTTCGGGCACGACGAAGACGTCCTGGATCTCGGGCACACCCAAGTGTGTGTCGACCCAGGCGATGTGCGCATGGCCGACCGGAACACCTTCCTCCCATGCGATCAGATACGTCGAGCTCTCGGCACTCTGCTCGTCGAGACGGTTGAGCGGCAGATGACGATCGACGTCGGAGACCTCGCTGGGCTGTAGCTGGGTCACCTTCACCATGGGTTGCAGGGTTTCACACCGCGCTTCGCGGTCGGGGCCGGGCCAAGAAGCCAGATTCACGCGCTAGGTACTAAGAAATCCCCTCCATCCAGGGGAGGAGGAGCGATGCGGTGGCGCCTACTTACTGCGCAGGGTCAGGAAGCTTGCGGCGGCGGCACGTTGTCTCGCCAATAACGCCCGGTCACGAAGTGGCGAGATACCGACCGGGGACGTGCCCTCCTGACCCGGTACGGGCAGGCCCCGCGGATATTGAGGGCAGGGCACGGCACGGCTCCGGCGAATGGAGGCCCGGAGTGAGGCGAATCACCCTGATCGGGATCGTGCTCGTCGTGGCCCTCGGTGGTGCGAGTGGCGGCCTCGCCGCTCAGCGCTACCTGATCACGTCGCCGCAGCAGATCAAGCCGGGCGCCGTCGGCTACTCCAACCTCAGCGCGCGCATCAGGCGGTTGATCTCCCGCAACGGCGGTCCGCGCGGTCCGCGCGGCCCGCGGGGGCCGAGCGGCGCGAATGCACTTTCCGCGGTGTCCGGCCTCGTCTCGTGGACGTCCGATCCCGGCCTGATCTCGACCGTGCGTCGGGACTCGTCCGGGACGATTCACGGCGGGTCCGTGTGGTTCAACCGAGGAAACACGATCCACTGGCTTGCCGAGTTCATGACCGCCGGCGGCTCGGGCATGACCCACGGAGCCTTCGCGATCTACGACTCGCGCCTCCATCTCGTCGCCCGGACTGCGGACATCCCGAAAGCATTCGAGGGCGCGCCAACTCCCCGGTGGGTCAAGCTGTCGCTCACACGGCCGTACCGGGTTCCGGCGAGCGGCCGCTATTACCTCGTGGATTTCCTCGCCGGTCCGAAGACTCCGACGCTCGGCGTGGTCGTCTACGCGAACACGCTCGCAGGGCGAAGCGCCTTGCCCAGTGGGATCGCTCGCGCCGTCAGGCAGGGCCCCGGCCTCACCGCGTTTCCTTCGATCCTGAAGAACTCGGGCACGGACGAGACCCGCTGCGTGCTCGCCGGCTGACGGCTCAGCCTGCGGTCGGGGAGTCGCTCAGCTGGTGTCGGTGTCGGCGCAGGTAGTCGTCGAGCTCGTGGCGTGGAACGCGGCCGGGGCGGATCCCGCAGGCGACCGTCCGCAGCTCGCCGGTGCGAATCAGAGCGCGAACCTCGTCCTCGGAGCAGCCGAGCTCGGCCGAGATCTCACGAACGGTCAGAGGTGCGGGCCGGTCCATGCGCGAACCTTACGCTGGAACAGCAGAGCCTCCGACGGCCACAGGTGGAGCCGGCGTCGCCGCGGCCGCCGCTGAGGCACTGCAGCCTCGCCGTCCCGCAGCTGTCTCCACAGTTCCTGTTTCTGCAACGCAACCGAGACACGCTCGGCGTGGTCGACCGCTCAGCTGTTGTAGGTGGCGATAGAGACGCTCGGCATAGCCGTAAGCGTACGTACACCTGCCGAAGCCACGCCCGGACGGACGGGCGCAGGCGAGCGCGTCCCCGCTGCGAAGTACGCTGACTGCGTGCTCGCGGCGAACAGCCCGCACCTCAGCGTCCTCGACGAGCTTGCGGACCACCTCTCCGTCATCTGGGGAGTGCTCGTCGCCTTCGCGGTCGTCGTCCTGCTGACGCCCGCTGTGGGAGGGATGGCGCGTCGGCTCGGCGTCGTCGATGCTCCCGGCGGCAGGCGCGTGAACCAGTTGCCGGTGCCGCGGCTGGGCGGGCTCGCGCTCTTCCTCGGCCTGCTCGTGCCGGCGCTCGCCTTCCTCCACCTCGGTCATCAGACCCGCGGGCTCCTGCTCGGCGCCGCCGTTGCCGTCACGGTCGGGATCATCGACGACTTCCGCGGGCTTCCCTGGTACGGAAAGCTCGGAGGGCAGGTCACGGCCGCGGGCGTTCTGACCGGCTTCGGCGTCTGGGTCGACCGGTTCACGTTCCCGTTCGTCGGCATCCACACGCTGCCTTCGAGCGTCGGGATCCCGCTCACGATCGTCTGGATCGTCGCGATCATGAACATGGTCAACTTCCTCGACGGGCTCGACGGGCTCGCCGCCGGCGTGGCCGCGATCGCCGGCCTGACGTTCAGCGTGATCGCGCTCTCGCTCGGAAAGGTCGACGCCGCGATCCTGTCGGCGATCGTTTTCGGCGCGTGCGTCGGCTTCCTCCGCCACAACTTCTATCCGGCCCGGATCTTCATGGGCGACTCCGGCGCGCTGCTGCTCGGGTACGTGCTCGCCGCCGTCTCGGTGCAGGGCCTCCTGAAGACGGCCGCGGCCGTCGCCCTGTTCTTCCCGCTGCTCGTCCTCGCCGTGCCGATCGTGGACACGACGTTCGTCGTCGTGCGGCGGCTCAAGCATGGAGAGCGGGTCTTCGAGGCCGACCAGGCGCACTTGCACCACCGCTTCCTGCGTCGCGGCTTCTCGCAGCGGCGGGCGGCGATCACGATCTGGGGCTGGTGCGTCACGCTCGCGGCCGCCGCGTTCGCGACCCGCTTCGTGCCCTTCCGCGCGCACGGCGTCTGGCATCCCTGGTGGACGCTGCTCGCCGCCTCGATCGGTTTCGCCGCCGTGCTCTTCTCGGTCTACGTCGTCTACGTGCTCGAGATCGTGAAGCTCGGCAACCGGATCCAGAGGCGGCGGAAGGCTGGCGATCCGCTGCGGAAGATCGCCTGAGCCCGCCGGGCCTCCGCTTCGATCGCCGCTACGGCGGCGGCGAAATCGGTGCCGAGCGCTGGCTCGACGAGACGGGTAGCGCGTTCGTGCTGAAGCGGGGCAGGAGCGCCGCGCGGGCGCCGCCGTGACGGCGCGGCTGCGCGAGCTCGGGTACCCGGCGCCTCGGTACGTCCGGGTCGAGGCCGGACTGGGCCTTGCAGGAGGAGCTGCCCGGGAAGCCGCTCGAGTCGTGGCAGCTCGCTGTCCGTGGAGATCGCCGCCGAGCTGCTCTCCCTGCACGCTCTCCACGCCGCGGCCTTTCCGGCGTCGACGACTGCGGCGGGCTCGTGGCGGCGGGTCGTCGCGTCCTCAGTTCTCTCCGGCGCGCGCTCGTATCTGAGGCTCGCGACGCTGCGCGACCATTCCGACCGCTCGCGCGAGCTGCTCGCACGCTGCCAGGACGCCGTGCGCCGCTTCGGCGGCGGGGTGCCGGAGCCTGAATGAGATCGTCCACTGGGACTTCACGCCGGACAACGTCCTCGTCCGCGGACGGCCGGGTCACCGGGCGTGATCGACTGGGAAGGGGTCGACGCCGGCGACCCTCGGTTCGACCTCGTCACGCTCTGCGTTCTACGCGCCCGGCACGCCGCTGCTCGAGCGCGCGCTCGGCGGCCTCGATGCAGGACTGCGGGCGGTCTACCAGGCCCATCTCTGCGTCCGGCAGGCGGAGTGGTCGCTCCGCCGGCACGACGCGGCCACCGGCGAGCGGATGCTCGCGTACGCGCTCGAGGTCGCGTCAGGCTTCCCGACCGGCTTAGGAGCCAGGTCCCGGTGCCAGGCACCGAGACCTGTCCGCTAAGAGCACGGTTCCTGTCAGGCAATCGCCCTGCTAACAGGCAGCTGACCAGGCGGGCCAGCGGGCCTCTCGCGGACATGGCCCCGGTGCCTGGCACCGGGCCATGCCCGGTTCACGTGTTCGGCGCGCAGGACGAACTCGCTCAGCAGCTCGTTGAACGGCTCGCCGAGCCGTTGCACCGAGTGGCCCGCGCCCGGGAGGACGGCGCGCTCGGCGCCGAGCCGCTCCTCGAGCACGTCGCACACCGCCTCGAAGGCCGGCGCTGTGCGCGCCCGAGACGACGAGCTTCGGGAACGGCGCAGGCGCGAGCTCGTCGAACGGGATCACCGCCTCGGCGGGCGAGCGCTCGACCATCAGCGTCCGCGCTCCCTGCAGGAGCTCCGGCGTGAACTCCCCGGCGGAGTCGACAAGCCGACGAGGGCGAGGAAGCCGCGGAGGAACTCGGCCGGATCGCGCGGGCCGCCGCTCCAGTGCCGGTCGATCTGCTCGATGAACTCGTCGACGCCGGGCAGGCCGCGCGCGATCCCGAACGCGGGCGGCTCGATCACCGTCAGCGAGCGCACGAGCTCCGGGTGTCGCGCGGCGGCCAGCAGCGCGATCACGCCGCCGTACGAGTGGCCCACGAGATGCGTGCCCGGCTCGAGGAACTGCTCCAGCCAGACCGCCTCGTCCTCGAAGTCGACCCGCTCGACATCCGGTCCGGGAGGGAAGCCGCGCCGGTTCGGCGCCACGATCTCGAACCGCTCCGCGAGCGGTTTCTGGGCGCTCCAGGTCAACTCCGCGTTGACGACGGAGCCATGCACGAACAGAAGGCGAGGGTGAGTTTCCATGCGGGTTTCGGGTGTCACAAAGTACCCCCTCGCGACCGGTCGGACGCTGGTATTCTCGCCTCGGATGCAGGGGAACACCTCGCTCGTCATTCCAGCCCGTGGAGGCGGGCGCCGTCTTGGCTGGCACGGTCGGGTGTCTGCGGCGGCGCAGGCGCGCTCGTCGGCTGGGCTGCCGGGCAACACGGGCTACGGCGCGCTCGCGGGCGTCGTCGTGGGACTCCCCGCCGGCGTCTTCGCCGTCTATCGCAGGTTCAAGGGCTACTTCACGTGATGAACGGGATCCTGTCCACGCCGCGGCCGGTTCCGGGCCGCAGAGCGCCCATGCTCGCGGGAGCGGGAGTCGTCGCGCTCGCGTTGCCCGTCTTCCTCGTCGCGGGCTTCCCGCTCGGCGGCTGGGCGCATCGCCGCCGTTCTCTGGGCGGCCGGGGAGGTGCTCGGGCTCTGGCTCGCGCGCCTGCCGATCGGCGCCGACCACCTCGGCTTCTCGGGGCTCGTCGCGCTCGCGCACTCGTTCCGCGGCATCGCCGTGATGGTCGTGCTGCTCGATCGTCACGGTCGCCGACAGGGACGTCGGCATCGCCGCGGTCGTGCGTCTACGCGCTCGCGTACTCGCTCTCGCTCGGCGTCTCGCTCCTCGAGTACTTCAGCGGGGAGAAGCTCGGATGACGCGTCTGCTCGTCGCGCGCCGGCACGTTCGACCCCGCGAAGGAGTTCGAGCTCAAGCAGTGGATCGGGATCCACCTCGGCCCGATCGACATGTCGATCAACAAGGCCGTCGTCTACCTCGCGATCTCGGCGCTGCTCACGATCGCGCTCGGGCATCTTCACGATGCGCAGCCGGCTCGCGCTGCTGCCCGAGCAAGCGGCAGACGGTCGGCGAGGCGATCTACGAGCTCGCCCAGACGCAGATCGCCGAGCAGGGGCTGCCCTCGAAGGCGATCGGCCGCTGGTTCCCGTACGTCGCGACGCTCTTCCTCTTCATCTTCACGATGAACCTCGTCGGCTTCATCCCGTTGCCGCTCACCGGCGACAAGTGGCACGGCGTGCCGACGTGGGGGATCTACGCCGTCACCTCGCAGCTCTCGGTGACCCTCGTGCTCGCGCTCCTCAGCGTCTTCTTCACGCACATCGAGGGCGTTCGGTACAACGGCCTCGGCTACTTCAAGAGCTTCGTGCCGGCCGGCGTGCCGAAGGCGATGGTGCCGGTCATGGCAGTGCTCGAGACGATCTCGCACGTCTTCCGCGTGATCAGCCTCAGCGTCCGGCTCTACGCGAACATGCTCGCCGGCCACATGCTGATCCTCGTCTCGATCGGCCTGCTCTTCATCCTCAGCGGCATCACGTTCTGGATCGTCGCCGTCGTCTCGCTCCCGATCGGAATCGCCTTCTACATCTTCGAGATCGTGATCGTCGTCACCATCCAGGCGTTCATCTTCGCCGCGCTGACCGCCATCTACATCGGCTCGGCGATCGAGCCGGCCCACTAAGGAGGAAACCGGTGCTCCACCTGCTCGCTGCAACCTCACCACATCATCAAGGCCGCACAGGCGCTCGGCTTCGGCCTCGGCATGGGCCTCGGCTCGCTCGGCGCCGGCATCGGCATCGGCACCGTCTTCGCGCTCGATGATCCAGTCGGTCGCCCGCCAGCCCGAGCTGCGCGGCGAGCTGCAGGGGATCATGTGGCTCGGCTTCGCGCTCACCGAGGCCGTCGTGTTCTACGGCCTCGTCGGCGGCTTCCTCGGCTTCGTGCTCGTCAAGTAGATGCTCGTCGCCGTCTCCAGCCCGCTGACCCGGCTCATTCCGGGGCTGATGATCTGGACGATCATCTTCTTCGTGATCGTCTTCCTCGTCCTGCGCAAGTACGCGTTCGGCGCGATCCAGAAGGCGATCGACGAGCGGCGGGAGGCACATCCGGCGGTCGATCGAGGCTGCCGACGAGGCGCGCGACGAGGCGCAGCAGCTGCTCGAGGAGCACCGCAAGCTGATCGCGGAGGCGCGCGGCCAGGCCGAGTCGATCCTCGCCGAGGCGCGCAAGACGCGCGAGTCGATGGAGCAGCGGATGCGCGACGAGACGGAGGCCGAGCGGCAGCGCCGGCTCGAGGAGACGCGCAAGGAGATCGCGGCCGAGACCGCGCGCGCGCTCCAGCAGATCCGCGCCGAGGTCGCCGACCTCACGCTCGAGGCGGCCTCTCGCGTCGTCGGTCGCACGCTCGACGCCGAGCGCGACCGCGAGCTCATCTCGGAGGCGATCGCAGGCCTCGACTTCTCCCGCCTGGAGGAGTCGGCATAGCCGTTGCGCACCGCATCTACGCCGAGGCGCTCTTCGGCGCCGCGAAGGACGCGGGCAAGCTCGCCCAGGTGCACGAGGCGCTGGCCGACTTCGCCGCAGCGATGGCCGAGTCGCCGGAGCTGCGCGCCGTCCTCCGCAACCCGCAGCTCGAGTCCGAGCGCGAAGTCCGCGATCCTCGCCGACCTCGCCGGCGACGAGGAGCCGCTCTTCACCCACTTCCTCCAGGTGACGGCGGAGAAGGGCCGCGCGGCCGAGCTCGAGGAGATCGCGAAGGAGTTCGAGCGGCTGATGGCGCGCGAGGAGCGGCGCCTGACCGTCGAGCTGACGACCGCGCGCGAGCTGACCGACGCCGAGGCGAAGGCGATCCTGAAGCAGATCGAGGACGCGGCGGGCCGCAAGGTCGAGGCGACGACGAAGGTCGACCCCGACCTCGTCGGCGGCATCGTCCTGCAGGCGGGCTCGCTCCGCGTCGACGCGAGCGTGCGCGGGAGACTGGAACGACTGAGACAAGAACTCGTGAGGAGCTGAGAGCGCCTTGAAGCTGAGACCAGAAGAGATCACGTCGATCCTGCGCGAGCGGATCGAGCAGTACGACGTCGAGACCGACCTCGCCGAGGTCGGCACCGTCCTCCAGATCGGCGACGGCATCGCCCGCGTCTACGGGCTCGAGAACGCCGGCTCGCTCGAGATGCTCGAGTTCGAGCACGGCGTCACCGGCCTCGCCTTCAACCTCGAGGAGGACGACGTCGGCGTCGCGCTGTTCGGCGAGTGGGAGCAAGGTGAGCGAGGGCGAGCCGGCGCGACGCACCGGCCGGGTGGCGAGCGTCCCGGTCGGCGAGGCGCTGCTCGGCCGGGTCGTCGACCCGCTCGGCAACCCGCTCGACGGGCGCGGCGCGATCGACGCATCCGAGACGCGGCCGCTCGAGTTCAAGGCGCCGGGCGTGATCGAGCGCCAGCCGGTGAAGGAGCCGCTCCAGACCGGCATCAAGGCGATCGACGCGATGACGAACGTCGGCCGCGGCCAGCGCGAGCTCATCATCGGCGACCGCTCGACCGGCAAGACCGCGATCCTGATCGACACGATCCTCAACCAGCGCGACACGGACGTGCACTGCATCTACGTCGCGATCGGCCAGAAGGCCTCGACCGTCGCCGGCATCTACGAGCGGCTGCGCGAGGAGGGCGCGATGGAGTACACGACGATCGTCTCCGCCGCCGCGCACGAGGCCGCGCCGATCAAGTGGATGGCGCCGTTCGCCGGCTGCGCGATGGGCGAGTACTTCCTCTACAAGGGCAAGCACGCGCTCGTCCTGTACGACGACCTCTCGAAGCACGCGGACGCGTACCGCCAGCTCTCGCTGCTGCTGCGCCGGCCGCCGGGCCGCGAGGCGTTCCCGGGCGACGTCTTCTATCTCCACTCGCGGCTGCTCGAGCGCGCCTGCAAGCTCAACGAGGAGAAGGGAGGCGGCTCGCTGACCGCCCTGCCGATCATCGAGACGCAGGCGGGCGACGTGTCGGCGTACATCCCGACGAACGTGATCTCGATCACCGACGGGCAGATCTACCTCCAGTCGGAGCTCTTCTACTCCGGGCGTCCGTCCGGCCGTGAACGTCGGCATCTCGGTCTCGCGCGTCGGCGCGTCGGCGCAGACGAAGGCGATGAAGAAGGTCGCCGGCCGCCTGCGGCTCGACCTCGCCCAGTACCGCGAGCTCGAGGCGTTCGCCCAGTTCGGCTCCGAGCTCGACCGCGCGACCCAGGAGGCGCTGACCCGCGGCGAGAAGATGGTCGCGACCCTCAACCAGCCGCAGTATCAGCCGTGGCCCATGGAGGAGCAGGTCGGCGCGATCTACGCCGGGATCCACGGCTACCTCGACGACATCCCGACGCCGCAGGTGTCGCGCTTCCAGGACGAGCTGCGCGAGCACCTCCGCGCCGAGGAGTCGATCTACAAGGAGATCCGCGAGACCGGCGACCTGCCGGACGAGCTCGCCGAGAAGCTGAACGGCGAGATCGAGAAGTTCAAGAACACCTTCAACGTCGAGGACGAGGGCGGCGTGCTCACCTAAGTGGCATCCCTCCAGGATCTCCGGCGGCGGATCTCCTCCGTCCGCAACACGCGCAAGATCACGAAGGCGCTCGAGCTCGTGGCGGGCGCGCGGCTGCGCCGTGCGCAGATCCGCATCGAGGAGATGCGGCCGTACGCCGACCGGATGCAGGAGCTGATGGTCGGCACGGCCCGCGCGGCGTCATCCCTCCGCAACCTCGCCCTCCTGCAGCAGCGCGACGAGGTGCGGCGCGTGGCGATCGTCGTCGTCACCGGCGACCGCGGCCTCGCCGGGCCCTTCAACGGCCAGGTGCTGCGCCGCGCTTTCGAGCTCGAGCGAGAGGCGCGCGCGCAGGGGCAGGAGGTCGCGTGGCTCGTCACGGGGCGCAAGGGCGCCTCGACCCTGCGCTTCCGCCGCTACGAGCTCACCGCCCAGTGGGCCGGCTTCGCCGACAAGCCGTCGTACCACGACGCGCAGGCGGTCGGGCACCGGCTCGCCGAGCTGTACGAGGCCGAAGAGGTCGACCGTGTCCTCCTCGTCTACAACCGCTTCGAGTCGGCGCTGGTGCAGCGGGCGACGACGACGGAGCTGCTGCCGATCCGCGAGGACGTGCTCGCCGGCGACGAGAGCGAGGAGCGGGAGGGACCGCGGCCGGACTTCATCTACGAGCCCGAGCCGGAGGAGATCCTGCAGCGGCTGCTGCCCGTCTACCTCGAGACGGAGATCTACCGGGCGCTGCTCGAGTCGGCGGCGGCGTTCCTCGCGTCGCAGATGACGGCGATGCGGAACGCGTCGAAGAACGCGGGCGAGCTGATCGACAGCCTCACGCTGTCCTTGAACCGCGCGCGACAGGCCGAGATCACGCAGGAGATCCTCGAGGTCGTCGCCGGCGCGGACGCGCTCAACGGCTGAGCGGGAAAGGGAACTCCACGACCCGGGCCTTGCGCCCGTGCCCTTCTGCGCCGTAGAAGGGGCCGGGCACGCTCAGCCAGTTGCGCTCCTCCCGCCGACCTTCTGAACGCTGGTCCAAGCGGCCGCGCTAGGGCAAACGCTCCTGGTGGTACCTCTCCTTGTCCTCCTCGCGCCACTTTGCTTCGTAAGCCTCGGCCGCCGCGAACTCCTGCTCCCTTTCCGCGCTTTCTTGCGCGTCTTCGCTCGCCGGATGCTCGCCGGCCACGGTCTTGCGACGTGAGACCACGAAGGCGACAACTACCAAGGGCACCACGACCAGGGCGAAGATGAGCCACGGGATCACGCGCGCAGACTATCTGGGCCACCAGGCGCCTCGACGGCCATTCCGGAACGTCGGCCCAGGCGCGATGAGTCTTTCCGTAGGCCCCAGTCTTATCCACGACGATCAACGCACCCGAGGAGAGCAACATGACCGCGACCTACACCTTCGACGTCTTTTCCAGCCTCGATGGCTTCGGCTCCGCCAGCGGCGGCGACTGGGGCGGCTACTGGGGCAAGCAGGGCCCTGAGTTGCTCGACCACCGCCTCGCCTTGTACAGCCAGGAGCAGCGGATGGTCTTCGGGGCCAAGACCTATCGGTTGTTCGAATCGATGCTGGCCTCGAGTACCGAGGAGTCCGAGGTGAGGGACCCGTGGGTCACCAGGATGGTGGCCCAGCCGGCGATCATCGTGTCGAACACTCTCGAAGAGCCCCTCGACTGGCCGGACGCGACCGTGCTGAGCGGTGACGCGGTCGATGTCGTCGGCGGGCTGAAGGAGGAGTCCGAGGTACCGCTGCGCTCGCACGGGAGCCTGTCGATGAATCGGGCGCTGATGGCCGCCGGCCTGGTCGACCGCGTCCAGGTGACCCTGTTCCCTGTGATCACAGGCCAGAATGGATCGGATCCGATCTTCCAGGGTGCGGCCGACTTCGACCTCGAGCTGATCGAGAGTCGGACGCTCGACGGCAACATCCAAGAGCTCACCTATCGGCCAACCCTGCATGTTTGAGCCCGTCCACACGCCGCATCACCGACACCAGTAACGTGCGCCGAACAGGATGCGAGCGGCTGGGATCACAGCACTCGGCGAGCCCGTTGAGATCTTGGAGCTGGACGAGCTAGCGACGCCTGCCGCAGGCGAGGTCCTCATCGACGTCGTTGCCGCCGGCATCGGCAACTGGGACGACCTTGTCAGGATCGGCAGCTGGAAGATCGGCGGCCCGGCTCCGATGGCGCTCGGAACGGCCGCGGCCGGGACGGTCGCAGCGGTCGGCTCCGGCGTGGCCGAGCTGCGCGAGGGCGACGAGGTGATGACACATCCGCTGCCGCTCCGGCGTCACGGGACGTGGGCGGAGAGGGTGCTCGCGCCGGCCGCCAGCGTCGCGGCCCGGCCGCCAGAGGCGTCATGGGAAGCCGGCGGAGCCTTTCCCATTCCGGCGCTCACTGCGGCTCAGACACTCGACGAGGCTCTCGGCATCGAGAGCGGAGGCTGGGTCGTCGTCAACGGAGCCGGCGGAGTCACGGGTGGCCTGCTCGTTCAGCTCGCCGCGGCTCGGGGCGCCCGCGTGATCGCGACCGCGAGTCCGAAGAAGGCCGAGCGCATCCGCGACTACGGCGCGTCGGAGGTGCTCGACTATCACGGCGACTGGACCGCGCACGTCCGCGAGATCACCGGCGGCGGCGCGCCCAAGGCCGTCAACGCCGCCCCCGGGCAGGCGGCCACCACGCTGCAGGCCGTTGCCGACGGCGGCCGCCTCGCCACTATCACGGGCGACCCGCCGCGGGAGGAACGGGGCGTCGCCGTAGCCGACGTCTACGTCCGGCCCGACGGTCGGCAGCTTTCGGGCCTCGCGGAACTGCTGGCCCACGGCACCCTCAGCGTGCCGATCGCGTCCGTCCGTCCGCTCGATCAGGCGGCACAAGCGCTACGCGAGGTAGTCGCGGGAGCGGACGGCGCGATCGTCCTGTCACTCCGAACCTAGCCTGGCCCCACTTACGGTCACGCCCACCGCGCAGGCGAGAGTTCCGGCGCGCTAGTCCTCCGCGCAGACGGTCAGCCCAAGCTTCCTCGCAAGTGAGTCGGCGCGTCTGCCGAGAGTGTTGAGACGACGTTTCTCGGCTCGCCAGCGCAGCGCGAATTGGCGGTACTGACCGGTGTCGAGGTCATGAACCCCCTGCTGGAGCATGCGGTCCATCGCGGCAACGGAACGTAGGAGACGGCGGTAGGCGGCCGCTTCGCGCAGGGGCGGCATCAGGCGATCCAGCGTCATCGTTGCGTGGTCGAACACCGAGCCGATGTTCCGGAATCTGGTCGAGGCCATCCTCAGGCTTGTGGGCTTGGGTTCCTTCGAGAGCGCTTTGCTCGCGCGGTTAGCCCGCTGGCAGGCGCGATTCGCCGCGCGGACAAATTGCGGACGTGTGAGTGCGGTGGGCAACGGGTTGGCGCTCGCCGCGTGGTCCGTCGCACGCAATCCCGCCTCGATCGCGATCAAGCCGACCACCATGACGACCCCGAAGATGGCAAGCGGCTTCACAACAGGTAGACGGCCTCGAACATGCACCGCGTATATCGACTCGCGTGCGGTGCATCTTTAGACGATGCAGTGGGAGTCTCTTGGCGCGGACGCCGTCGCGACTAGTGCCGCTTATGGCGGTGCGGTGTGATGACGGCCGCCGTGCCGGTGCCGACGATGTAGCCGGTGCCGCACGGCGACAATCGTTCCCGCGTGTGCCTTGCGCGGTCCGCAAGGAGGAGGTCGCCGTCCGTGCCTCCGTTGGTGCCGCTGTCCGCGAAGCCGGAAGGCGCCGAGGTGTCGGTCGTCGACGCGAACGGGTCCAACGTGTACCCGGTGAGGGAGGTCATCGGCGTCTGCGCCTTGGAAAGCGTCGTGTTTGCCAGGTTGGCCGCGGGATAGACGCAGGCGAGCTTGGGCACGTCGTCCGTCGAGATCAGGGGCCGCATGCTGAACGTGGTGAGGGCGACCGCCGGCCCGGTGATCCCGAGGTCGCGGATCTTCTTGTCGGTCGTCGTCGCCACCGCGAGGAGAGCGGGGTTGGCTCCCTTCGCGGGCACGAGCTTGTAGAGGTCGGCTGGGTACGCCTTCACCGCGTAGGTCGAGCCGGAGCGGTAAACGAGGCGCACCGGGTTCTTCAGCCGGGGCACGAGCGCGACCGGCGCCTTCTTGGGCGACGCAGGCGTCGCAAGCAGGGGAGCGAGGACGTAGCGCCGGCGGGCCTCGCTCCAGGTGACGACGAAGGGAACCTCGCCCGGCCAGGTCGCCGGCGTCGTGTAGGCCGCCACCAGCTCCTTCTCGAAGAAGCCGTCGACGTTGAGCAGCTCTTCCGTGAGGAGCCGGCCGGGATCCTTGGCGGCCGAGCCTGCCGGGAACTCGAGTCGTAGGGCGAGGCGGCCGTTGACGTCGTCGTAGATCATCAGCTGGTCGGAGCCGCTCCGGGAGCGCCAGACGAAGATCCACGACTGCTGGTTCAGACCGTGCAGGTCGGCGTCCAGGTTGTAGTAGACGAGCTGCTTTCCGTCCCGGTAGCCGGCTCCCAGGATCTGCTCGACCTGGGTTGCGGTGGGTGGAGGCGTCGAGTCCGAGAAGCCGCCTCCGACAATGAGGATCGCGAGCAGCGCGCTGACCGCCGCCGTCGCGAGCAGGAGCAGCCCGAGGAGAGGATCGAAGCGATGCGGCGGCGCGGCATGAGCAGGGGCCCGCTCGACCGGCTCGCGGCTCTCGGGCTCGTCTGCGGTGCGTGCCGGGCCGATCCCGTTGGACAGGTCGAGCTCGGGATAGAGCTTGGAGGCTTCGGCGAGCTCGTCTGGCGTGTGCTCGGCCGCCATGTGGACCGTGGAGGCACCGGCGAGCAGGTTCCGCGCCTGCTCGCCGGCGTCGCCGTCGGCCTTCAGCAGCGCCTCCCAGGTCTCGGCGCGCACGCTCGCGACGACCACGTGACCTCCGTTCAGCAGCTCGCTCAAACAGGGCCCGTCGAGGCTCGGCAGGAACCGGCCCAGGTCGTCCAGCCACCAGACCGCTCCCTCGGACCGGAGCGCCGCGTCGCCGATGATCGAGGGCAGCGCTTCTCCTCCGTACGGGACCAGGAGCTTCTGCTCCGGAAGCCGCCGCAACACGGCCTCGTACGCCGAGCGCGACTTGCCGGCGCGCGCGACGCCGATCAGGAGGACGAAGCCGTTCTTCGCGAGCGCTTGCTCCAGCGGGTCGTCGACCGAGCGCGGGACGTAGGGCCCGATGCCGTCCTCGGCCGGAGCCCTGGGCCGGAACACGCCGAGCATGAACGGGTCGGCCTCGGCGGCCGCGGGCAGCGGCGACTGGCGCAGCACGTTGGAGAGAAACTGCCTGCGCTGGGCGACCGAGCGAGCGCGCGCGAGAGTCGCTCCGACGGCTGCGACGACAATCGTGATCAGGGCCGAGACGATCGGACGCGGGCTGAAGGCGCTGACCGACTGCTCGAGGATCTGGATCAGCGCGAGCACGGCCGCGCCAGCACCGAGCGCGACAACCCCGAGCTTGGCGCGTTCACGGCGGACGGCCATCAGCCGACCCTACGAACCACCCCGTCAGGCGTCAATAGGACGCACGAGCTCACGTGCCCGCGCGGCCTTGACCGCCGCTGACAGCGTCGCGACGTCGTAGGCGCCGTAGTGGCGGAGGCCGTTGACGAAGAACGTCGGCGTGCCCGAGACGCCCGAGACGTCGGCCGAGTCGACGTCCTCGGCCACCCGCCGTACGCCGGCGCGCGTGCGCAGGTCCTCCTCGAACCGCTCGACGTCGAGCCCCAGCTCCTCGGCGTAGCCGACGAGGTCCTCCTGCGCCAGCGCGTCCTGGTGCTCGAGCAGAAGGTCGTGCATCTCCCAGAACGCGCCCTGGCTCGCCGCCGCCTCCGCCGCCTCCGCTGCCTGCTGCGCCCGCGGGTGGACGTCGTTGAGCGGCAGGTGGCGCCAGACGTAGGCGACGTCGCCGAAGTCGCGGAGGAGCTCGCGCACGACCGGCTCCGCCTGTCCGCAGTACGGGCACTCGAAGTCGCCGTACTCGAGCACGGTGACGGGCGCGTCGACCGGGCCGCGGATGTGGTCGCGCTCCGGGTCGACGGGCTCCGCGAGGTCGACGATGAGGTCCGGCGTGCCGAGGAGCGCCCGGATCCGCGTCCGCCGCGGCAGCTGCTTCGTTCCGAGGACGAGGAGCCAGGTGAGCGTCGCTGCGAGCAGCGCCGCGCTGAGGACTCCGACCTTCGCCTCGGCGAGGTCGGTGCCGTGGAACGCGAGATCCGCGATCAGGATCGAGACCGTGAAGCCGATCCCGGCGATCGTGCCCGCGCCGAGGACCGACGCCCAACCGACCGGCGGGCGTAGGCGGCCACCGCTGACCCGGCTTGCGAGCCAGGACGCCCCGACGATGCCGACCGGCTTGCCGAGCACGTAGCCGAACATGATCCCGAGCGTGATCGGCGAGGCGAACGCGGTCGCAAGGAAGCCGCCGCTCAGGTGGACGCCGGCGTTCGCGAGCGCGAAGAGCGGAACGATCGCGTAGCTCGTCCACGGATGCCACAGCGCCTGCAGCCGCTCGTTCGGCGAGACCGCCGAGCGCACCGCAGACCGCGCGGTGCGCGAGAGCTCGCCCGTCGGCTGCTCGCGGAAGAGCCGGAAGATGTCGCTCGCGTTCTCGAGGTCGGTTCGCTGGGCCGGGTAGGCGAGGGCGATCACTCCGCCCATGAGGCCAGCGACCACCGGGTCTATGCCGGCTTTGTAGAACGAGACCCAGACGGCCGTGCCGAACAGGAAGTAGACCGGGCCGAAGTGGATGTCGGCGGCGCGGATCAGGAGAATGCCGCCGAACAGGCCGAGGCCGACGAGGAGCGGGGCGACCGAGACAGGGCCGCTGTACGCGATCGCAATCACGAGCAGCGCCACGATGTCGTCGACGACTGCGATGGTCAGCAGGTAGGCGCGCAGGCGGTCGGGCAGGCCGGAGCCGACGAGCGCGAGCAGGCCGAGAGCGAAGGCCGTGTCCGTCGACATCGCCGTTCCCCAGCCGTGCGCCGACGGCTTTCCGGCGTTGAAGGCGAGGAAGATGAGGACCGGCACGAGCATCCCGCCGAGCCCCGCCACGACCGGCAGCGTCACCCGTCGCCGGTCGCGCAGCTCACCGAGGTCGAGCTCGCGGCGCGCCTCGAGCCCGATCACGAAGAAGAAGAACGCCATCAGCCCGGTATTGATCCAGCCGCGGAGGCTCTGGCTGATGCCGTCCCCGCCGATCGTGATCGACAGCGTCGTGTTCCAGACGCGCTCGTACGAGGCCACGTCGACGTTTGCCCACACGAGCGCGGCGACGGCTGCGGCGAGCAGGACGACGGCGCTCCCCGTCTCGGTCTGGAGGAACGACCGGAGCGGGGTCTGGAGGTTCCTGCTCCATGCGGTCCGCCCGGTGTACGGGGTCGCGGAGACGCCTGCGTCGGCCATGCCCGGTAGCTTCGCAGGAGCCGCCGGTTCGACCGAGAGCGGCGAACCCGAGTCGGCTAAAGTGCCCGTGCTTTGCGGCCGCCGGCGAGCGGCGCCGCGCCAGACCTCACGCATCAGGAGATTCATGGCCGCCAAGACCAACGGCACGAACACGGGAAAGATCGTCGAGATCAAGGGTGTCGTGCTCGACGCCGTCTTCCCGGGCAAGCTTCCCGAGATCTACCACGCCCTCCGCATCGACGTCCCCGAGGAGGGCGGCACGAGAGAGCTGATCGCGGAAGTGCAGCAGCACCTCGGAGACGACCGCGTACGCGCGGTCGCGATGGACTCGACCGACGGCCTCGCGCGCGGCGTCGACGTCGTCGACACGGGGGAGGCGATCTCCGTGCCCGTGGGCGACGAGACCCTCGGCCGTATCTGGAACGTGATCGGCGACCCCGTCGACGGCAAGCCGGAGGCGACGGGTGAGCGGTGGCCGATCCACCGCGACCCGCCGGCGTTCGGCGACCTCTCTCCGGCGATCGAGATCTTCGAGACCGGCCTCAAGGTCGTCGACCTGATCGCGCCGTACGTCCGCGGCGGCAAGGTCGGCCTCTTCGGCGGCGCCGGCGTCGGCAAGACCGTCCTGATCCAGGAGCTCATCCACAACGTCGCGCTGCAGCACGGCGGCGTCTCGGTCTTCACGGGAGTCGGCGAGCGCACGCGCGAGGGCAACGACCTGATGCTCGAGATGGAGGAGTCGGGCGTCATGGACAAGGTCGCGATGGTCTACGGCCAGATGAACGAGCCGCCCGGCGCGCGCCTGCGCGTCGGCCTGTCCGGGCTGACGATGGCGGAGTACTTCCGCGACCAGGGCCAGGACGTGCTGCTCTTCATCGACAACATCTTCCGCTTCGTCCAGGCGGGCTCCGAGGTGTCGGCGCTGCTCGGCCGCATGCCGAGCGCGGTCGGCTACCAGCCGACGCTGGCGACGGAGATGGGGCAGCTGCAGGAGCGGATCACCTCGACGCGCACGGGCTCGGTCACCTCGGTGCAGGCGATCTACGTGCCCGCCGACGACCTCACCGACCCGGCCCCCGCGAACACGTTCGCGCACCTCGACTCGACCACGGTGCTCGACCGCAGCATCGTCGAGAAGGGGATCTACCCGGCGGTCGACCCGCTGCGCTCCACGTCGCGTGCGCTCCAGCCGGGCATCGTGTCCGAGGAGCACTACCGGACGGCGACCCGGGTGCAGGAGGTGCTGCAGCGCTACCGCGACCTGCAGGACATCATCGCCATCCTCGGCATCGACGAGCTCTCCGACGAGGACAAGCTCGTCGTCACGCGCGCCCGCAAGATCGAGCGGTTCTTCTCGCAGCCGAACTTCGTGGCCGAGCAGTTCACGGGCACGCCGGGCGAGTACGTGAAGCTCGAGGACACGATCCGCGGCTTCGTCGAGGTGCTCGACGGCAAGCACGACGACCTGCCCGAGCAGGCCTTCTACATGGTCGGCGGGATCGAGCAGGCGGTCGAGCGCGGGAAGCAGCTCGGCAGCCGAGGAGCCGGAGGAGGCCGCGCAGCGCGAGGCAGACGAGCAGGCCGAGGCCGGCGGCGACGCCGAGCCCGAAGCGGCCTAGGCATGGCGGACCACCCGCTGTTCCCGGTCTCGGTCGTGACGCCGGAGGGACCGGCGTTCGAAGGCGAGGCCGAGATGGTGATCGTGCCGGGCGCGGCCGGGGAGATCGGCGTCCTTGCGCGGCACGCTCCGCTCGTCGCGATGCTGAAAGCGGGCTCGACGCGGGTGCACGTCGGCGACGGCGATGTGCGGGAGTTCGCGACCGGGCCGGGCTTCTTCCAGGTGCTCGAGAACCGCGCGATCGCGCTGGTCGACGACGCGGTCGCCGCGGGCGACATCGACGAGGCGCGGGCGCGGCGGCAGCTCGAGGAGGCGCAGGAGGAACTGGCGCGCGTCGAGGCGGGGGACTCGACGGCCGATCGCTGGCAGCTCGAGCAGCGCATCCGCCACGCCGAGAACCAGCTCACGGTCAGCGGCGCGAGCTAGTAGCGGTCGATATCGACGAGGCGCTGGTCGCTGATGCCGAAGTGGTGGGCGATCTCGTGGAAGACGGTGCGGCGCACCTGGCGGCGTAGCTGCTCGGGGTCGCCGCCGGTCATCCGCTCGATCGGGCCGCGGTAGATCGTGATCTTGTCCGGCAGGGCGCCGGAGTAGTACGCGCCGCGCCTGCCCCAGGGGACGCCCTGGTAGAGGCCGAGCAGCGGCTGGCCGTCGGGCGGCTCGTCCTCGACCGTGACCGCGACGTTCGACATCAGGTTGCCGATGTCTTCCGGCAGCTCGTCGAGCGCGTCGCTCACGAGCTGCTCGAATGCCGCTTCGTCCTCATCGGTCACGAACTCGTTCATCTGCGAGCACGTTACCCCGCCGCAGCGCCTCCTCCAGGGGCGCTGCGAAGGCAGCGTCGTGCGCCGCGGTGTACCCGTCCCCGAGCGCCTGCTCCACTGCTGCCTTGGCCGCCTCGAACGGTGCCCCCTCGCTGTGCTGGAGCTGCACGCCGGCGTCCGCGAGGAGGCGGTCGGCGATGCCGGCCAGGTATGCGGCACGGGGCAGGTCGCCTTCGAGGAGACAGACGCGGACGAAGGCCGCAAGCGCGTACGCCATCACCTCCTTGAAGCCCAGCTCGAAGGTGACCGCGACGGCGCGCTCGAGCCATTCGCGCGCCCGCTCGAGGTCACCGGCCTCGAGGTGGTAGCTGCCCAGGTTGTAGGTCGCGATCGTTGCGTTCGCCTTGCTCGACTGCAGGGAGAGCGACTCCTCGGTCACCTCGATAGCCCGGGCGTAGTCGCCGCGCTCGCCGGCGATGTGGCCGAGGTTGCTCAGCGCGGTTGCGAGTCGGCCGGGCTCGTCGAGCTCGCGGAAGAGCGCTGCGCTCTCCTCCAGCATCGCGCTCGCCGTCTCGAAGTCGTCCCGCATCGCCGCGACCGTGCCGAGGTCGCTGAGCTCGCGCGCGACCCAGAGGTCCTCACCGAGCTCGCGTGCGAGCGCCAGGGCGGCTTCCTTGCGCTCCTGCGCCAGGTCGAGCTCGTGGAGGCGGGTCGCGATGGCCCCGCTGACGGCGAGGGCCTTCATCCGGAGCTCCGGAGGCGCGGCGGTCGCACGGGGCAAGGCCTCCTCGATCCAACGGATCCCTTCGTTGAAGTGGCCGCGCACCTCCCAGAAGAGCCGCAGGGAGCTCGCCAGCCGCAGGGCGAGCACCGGGTCCTCCTCGAGCGACCAGGCGAGTGCGGCGCGGATGTTGTCGTGCTCGGGCTGGATCCGCTCGAGCCAGACGTCCTCGCCGGCGACGGTTCGCGCCTCGAGGCTCTCGGCGAGCTCGGTCAGCCATTCCGCATGGCGCTGCCGCGTGTCGTGGGCGCCGGCTTGCTCGATGCGCTCGACGGCAAAGTGGCGGACGGTCTCGAGCATCATGAAGCGCGAGTCGCGCCGACGGAGGAGGTTGTTGTCGACGAGCGCGGCGAGCGTATCGAGGCTCGTCTCGCAGACGTGCTCCGCGGCCTCGAGCGTGCAGCCGCCGGCGAAGACGCCGAGGCGGTCGAAGGCGAGTCGCCCGTCCTGTTGGAGGAGGTCGTAGCTCCAGCTGATCGTCGCGGCGAGCGTCTGCTGTCGGGCTGGAGCGTCGCGCGGCCCGGTGCCGGGTAGGTTCGGTTCCCGCTCGAGCCGCTCGAGGATCTCGGCGGGTGCGAGGAGCTTGGAGCGGGCGGCCGCGAGCTCGATCGCGAGCGGCAGTCCGTCGAGGCGGGTGCACAGGCGTGCGACCTCGGGCGCGCTGGCCACGTCGAGCTCGAAGTCCGGGTCGACCGCGTGGGCGCGCGCCGTGAATAGGCGCAGTGCGTCGGTCTGCACGAGCGTCTCGAAGGGGAGCTCCGCATCGGGTGCGGCGAACGGCGGCACCGGGTATTCGTGCTCGGCTGCGAGCCGCAGTGGCGCTCGGCTCGTGGTGAGGACGAGTACGCGCGGTGCGGCGGCAAGCAGCTCGCCGACGAACGGCGCCGCGGCGAGAAGCTGCTCGAAGTTGTCGAGGACGAGCAGCATCCTCCGCTCCCGCAGGTGGTCGATCACTCCCTCGGCTTGCGGCCGCGCGCCTTCGGCAACGCCGAGCGCCTGGGCAATGGTTGGCACGAGCAGCTCCGGGCTCGAGACGGGGGCGAGGCTGACGAAGAGAGCACCGTCGCGGAGCTCGGGCTCGAGCGCATGTGCGGCGGCAAGCCCGAGGCGTGTCTTGCCGGTTCCTCCGGGGCCGGTGAGCGTGACGAGTCGCGCGCCCTCGTCGCGGAAGAGGGCCGCGACCGCGGCCAACTCGAGCCGGCGGCCGACGAGCGGCGTGGGAGGGACCGGCAGCGGCCGCGTGGAGCGGGTCGGCGGCTCGGGAGCCGCGAGGCTCGGGTCCTGGCGGAGGATCGACCGCTCGAGCTCCTGCAGGAAGGGGCTCGGGTCGAGGCCGAGCTCGTCGGAGAGGGTCTTGCGTGCGTCGCGATAGACCTCGAGCGCCTCCGCCTGCCGTCCGGCGCGGTAGAGCGCGAGCACTCGCTGGTAGAGGAAACGCTCGCGATACGGCTCCTCGGCCGTGAGCGTTTCGAGCTCGGCGAGGACGGCGTCGTGGTGTCCGCAGGCGAGCTCGGCGTCGTAGCGGAGCTCCAGCGCCGTCAGCCGCAGCTCGTCGAGCGGCTCGGCCTCTCCTCGGCGCGTCTCCTCGGGAACGTCTGCGAGCGCCGGCCCGCGCCAGATGCCGAGCGCCTCGCGCAGGTCGTCCGCGGCGTCGTCCGCACGGCCGGCTTCGAGCGCCGCCCGGCCGCGCTCGAGCAGGCGTTCGAACCGGTCGAGGTCCAGCTCGTCCTCGGCCACGACGGCGCGGTAGCCGCGGCCGACGGTCTCGATCCGCTCGGTCCCCAGGGCTCGGCGCAGCCCGTGCACGTAGACCTGCAGCGACTGCAGCGCCGAGGCCGGCGGGTTTTCGCCCCAGAGGCCGTCGACGAGCGCCTCGGCCGGCACGGCGCGGCCCCGGTTGACAAGCAGCAGCGCGAGCAGCCCACGCTGCTTCGGAGCGCCCAGAGCAGCGGCGCCGCCGTCGATTACCGCCTCGACGGGACCCAGGATGCGGAACTGCACAGCCATGCGGCTTAAGACCTTGCCAACCGGATCTTAAGCGGCACCTCCGACGCTCCCTCTCGACAGCCGCGTGAGCGGCCCATCGAGAAGGAGGCAAGGATGATTCGCGCAGGAGATTCGATCGAGAACCCGGTCACCGGCGAGCGCCTCGTCTTCCGGCAGACGAGCCGCGAGACGAACGGCGAGGCCGTCGTGATCGAGACGTACGTCCAGCCGAACGGCTTCGTCGCCGCGGCCCACGTGCACCCGGGCCAGGAGGAGCGCTTCGAGGTTCTCCGCGGCACGGTCGGCTTCAAGGTCGGTCGCGAGAAGCTCGTCGCCGGCCCCGGCAAGCGCCTCACCGTCCCGGCCGGAACGCCGCACAAGTTCTGGAACGCGGGCGAGGACGTCGCGCACTTCGTGTGCGAGATCCGCCCGGCGCTGCAGTTCGAGTCGCTGATCGAGACGATGTTCTCGCTCGCCGCCGACGGCAAGACGAACCGGAAGGGCATGCCGAACCCGCTGCAGCTCGCGGTGATCGCGCAGGCGCACTTCGACACGGTTCAGCTGCCGTTCCCGCCGGCCATCGTGCAGCGGATCGGGCTCGCGCTCGGCAGCCCGCTCGGCCGTGCGTTCGGCTACCAGCCCGTCTACGTCCCCGCGGCGCCGGTCGGCACGCCCGCCGCGACGGCGGCCTGATGGGCCGTCGGCTCTTCATCGGCGGGATCGTCGTCGCCGCGTTGCTCCTCGCGGCGCTCGGCGCGGCGATCTCGCTGATCCGCTCCATCACCTCACTCCTACCGTCACTCGTCTTCGAAAGGAGCACCGCCAGATGAACAACTCCGACAACCGCCGCTGGGCCCTGGTCGGCCCGCTCTCCGTCGCCCTCTGGGTGGTCGGGATCATCCTGATCAACAACAACGGCCCGGCCGATCATTCGACCGGCGCCCAGATCCTCGCCTGGTACAAGTCCGATTCGGACACGATCGTGATCGGCGGCTGGCTGTTCATGCTCGGTTGCCTCGGCTTCGTCACGTTCGTCTCGGGGCTGCGCGTCCGCCTCGCCGAGGCGACGGGGCCGGGTAGCCAGCTTCCGGGCCTGGCACTGGCGGGCGCTGCGATGGCCGGCGTCTGCGGGATGCTCACCGCGGGGGTCGACCTCACGGGCGGGATCGACAAGAACGACATCGATCCGGGGACGGCCGCGACCCTCCATCATTCCGTCGACCTCTTCTTCGTCGGCGCCGAGCTCGCAGCGATCCTGCCGCTCGCCGCGTTCGCGATCGTCGCCTGGCGGACGCGGATCGTGCCGCGCTGGTGGGCCGGCTTCAGCGCGCTCGTCGCGCTCGTCCTGATCGTCGGCCCGATCGGCTGGCTCGGCCTGATCTTCGGGATGCCGCTCTGGCTGCTCGGGACGAGCCTCTTCGTGCTGCTGCGTTCGCCCGAGCGGATGCGGTCGGCCGCAGCTGCCGCCTGAGGCGGCGAACCGGAGGCGCGCCGCAAGGGGGACGGCGCGCCTCCAGGTTTTCTAGGCCACGCGGCTCGCGGCCTCCGCGACGCCCTCGTGGGCGGGGAGGTAGAGCCGGTCGACGTACTCCGCCACCATCCGCGCCGAGCCGAAGCGCGGTCCGAGCTCCGCGATCGACTCTCGCATCAGCGCGATCCAGCGCTGCGGGAGCCCGGCCTCGTCCCGCTCGTAATACGCAGGGAGCACCTGCTCCTCGAGCACCGCGTACAGCGCCTCCGCGTCCGCCGCGTCCTGCTCGGCCTCCGTCGCGTCGCCCTCGAGCGTCTCGATCGCGAAGCCGTAGGCCGGCGCGTACGCCTCGGCCCACCAGCCGTCGAGGATCGAGCAGTTGAGCACGCCGTTCAGCGCCGCCTTCATCCCGGACGTGCCGGACGCCTCGAGCGGCCGCCGCGGCGTGTTGAGCCACACGTCCACTCCCTGCACGAGCCGCCGCGCGAGCGTCATCTCGTAGTCCTCGAGGAACACGACGCGCCCCGCCGCCGAGGGCTCCCGCGCGAAGTCCACGACCTGCTGGATCACGTCCTTGCCGCCCTCGTCGGCCGGGTGCGCCTTGCCCGCCACGAGCACCTGGATCGGCCGCTCGGAGTCGGCGAGAAGCTGCGCGAGGCGCTCGGCCCGGCTGAAGAGGAGGCTCGCCCGCTTGTAGGTCGCGAACCGGCGCGCGAAGCCGATCGTCAGGACGTCGGGATCGAGCTCGCGCACGCCGCGCGTCGTGACCACGAACTCCAGCAGCCGCTCCTTCGCGCCGCGGTGGGCCGTCCAGAGCTCCTCGGCCGGCAGCTCCCGTGCCCGCACGAACTGCGGATCGGTGTCGCCGAGCAGCCTCTCGAGCTCGGGCGAGAGCCACGTTCGCTGGTGCACGCCGTTCGTGATCGAGGTGATCGGAACCTGGTCCACCCGGCGATCGGGCCAGAGGCGGTGCCACATCTCCCGCGACACCGCCCCGTGGAGCTCCGAGACGCCGTTCGCGTACTGCGAGGTGCGGAGCGCGAACGGCGTCAGCCCGAAGCCGGTGTCCTCGGGCGCGACCCTGCCGAGCGCGGCGAACTCGTCCCAGGTCAGGCCGCACCGCTCGACGAGGCCCTCGAGGTTGCGCCGCACGAGCTCCGGGTCGAAGACCTCGTTCCCCGCGGGCACCGGCGTGTGCGTCGTGAAGACGGTGGAGGTGCGCAGCCGCTCCAGCGCGTCGTCCGCCCCGAGCCCCTGCTCCTCGACGAGGACGCGCATGCGCTCGAGCTGGAGGAACGCGGAGTGCCCCTCGTTCATGTGGAAGACCGTCGGCTCGAGCCCGAGCTCCCGCAGCACCCGCACGCCGCCGATGCCGAGCACGAGCTCCTGGCGCAGCCGGTTCTCGCGGTCGCCGCCGTAGAGCGTGTCGGTGACGTCGCGCGCCCACTGCGGGTTCCCCTCCACCTTCGTGTCGATCAGGTAGAGGGAGACGCGCCCGACGCGCGCCCGCCAGACGCCCGAGCCGGACCGGCACGAGGTCCCCGTCGTCGTCGGCCAGCTCGACGACCGGGGCCATCGGGACGAGCTCGAGCGGCAGGCGGCTCGTGTCGTTGCGGGGGTAGCGCTCGAGCTGCCGGTCGTTCTCGTCGAGCCGCTGCCGGAAGTAGCCGCGGCGGTAGAAGAGGCCGATCCCGACGAGCGGCACTCCGAGCTCGGACGCGGCCTTGAGATGGTCGCCCGCGAGCACCCCGAGACCGCCGGAATAGACCGGCAGGCTCTCGTCGAGACCGAACTCGGCGGAGAAGTAGGCGACGAGGAGGTCGGCCGGGCCGCCGCGCTCGCGCCACCACGTCTCCTCGCCGCGGTCCCGGGCAAGCCGGGCCTGGACCCGGGCCAGGTGCTCGAGGTAGTCCGGCTGGAGCGCTTGCTCGAGTTCTTCGTCCGTCAGCTCGGAGAGGAGCGCGATCGGGTTGTGGTGAAGGGCGGCGAACCGTCGCGGCTCGAGGTCCATGAAGAGGCGCCGCGCCTCGGAGATCCACGTGAACGAGAAGTCGCTCGCGATCTCGAGGAGTGCTGCGCGCAGCGTCGCGCCGTCGTGTACCTCGGCCACGAGCGGGCACCCTAACGGCAGGGCGGGACGCCGTAGCGCTGCTACGGTTCGAGGACCCGGAGAGCTTTGACAGGCAGCTTGGCGACCGGGTCAACAAACGCCTAAAGCGCCCGAGAGCGACGCTCCCGGGCCTGGTTAGTGAGGAGACAGGTGCAGGACACGCGGGAACGGCTCGAATCCATCCTCCGGCAGCGGATCGCCGTCCTCGACGGCTCGTGGGGCGTGCTCCTGCAGCGCGAGGTGCGCGGGGAGGAGGGGTACCGCGGCGAGTGGTTCCGCGACCACAGCCACGACGTCGCCGGCGACCCCGACCTGCTCAACCTGACGCAGCCGGACCTGATCTCCCGCATCCACGGCGAGTACTTCGCCGCCGGCGCCGACATCGCGACGACGAACACGTTCACCGCGACGACCATCGGCCAGGCCGACTACGCCTTCGACGCCGAGATCGTGGAGCAGATGAACCTCGAGGGGGCGCGCCTCGCGCGCGCGGCCGCGGACGAGTGGGCCGCGAAGACCGACAGCCCGCGCTTTGTCGCCGGCTCCGTCGGGCCGCTCAACGTCTCGCTCTCGCTCTCGCCGCGCGTCGACGACCCCGCCTACCGCGCGGCGACCTTCGACGAGGTCGTCGAGGCGTACGCCCACCAGATGCGCGCCCTGCGCGAGGGCGGCGTCGACCTGCTCCTGATCGAGACGGTCTTCGACACGCTCAACGCGAAGGCGGCGATCGTCGCGGCGCAGGACGTCGCGCCCGAGTTGCCGCTCTGGCTCTCCTTCACGGCGGTCGACAAGAGCGGCCGCAACCTCTCGGGCCAGACGGTCGAGGCCTTCTGGCTCTCGGTCGAGCACGCGGAGCCGCTGGTCGTCGGCGTGAACTGCTCGCTCGGCGCCACCGAGATGCGGCCGTTCGTCGAGGATCTCGCCGCGATCGCCACGACGTGGGTCGCGTGCTATCCGAATGCGGGCCTACCGAACGAGCTCGGTCTGCACGACGAGGGGCCGGAGGACACGAGCCGCTTTCTCGGCGAGTTCGCGCACGACGGGCTGGTGAACCTCGTCGGCGGCTGCTGCGGCACGACGCCGGAGCACGTCAAGCGGATCGCCGAGGCGGTCGAGGGCGCGGCGCCGCGTGCTGTTCCCGAGCCCCGGCCGGCGACTCGCTTCAGCGGCCTCGAGCCGTTCGAGATCACTCCGGATTCCAATTTCACGCTGATCGGAGAGCGGACGAACGTCACTGGCTCGGCCCGCTTCCGCCGACTGGTGGAGGGCGGCGACTTCCAGGGGGCGACCGATGTCGCGCTCGAGCAGGTGCGTGGCGGCGCCAACCTCCTCGACGTGAACATGGACGCCGACCTGCTCGACGGCGAGCGGGCGATGACGACCTTCCTCAACCTCCTCGCGACCGAGCCCGAGGCGGCGCGGCTCCCGATCATGATCGACAGCTCCCGCTGGTCGGTGCTCGCGGCGGGGCTCAAGTGCGTCCAGGGCAAGGGAGTCGTCAACTCGCTCTCGCTGAAGGAGGGGGAGGAGCCGTTCCTCGAGCAGGCGCGCCACGTCCGCCGCTACGGCGCGGGCGTCGTGGTCATGGCCTTCGACGAGCAGGGACAGGCCGAGACGGTCGAGCGGAAGGTCGAGATCTGCGGGCGCGCCTACCGGCTCCTCGTCGAGCAGGTCGGCTTCCCGCCCGAGGACCTGATCTTCGACTCGAACGTCCTCGCCGTCGCGACGGGCATCGAGGAGCATCGGGGCTTCGCGAAGTCCTTCTTGGAGGCGCTGCCGCTGATCAAGGCAAGCTGCCCGGGCGTGCGGACGAGCGGCGGGATCTCGAACCTGAGCTTCGCCTTCCGCGGCAACGACGCGGTGCGCGAGGCGATGCACTCGGCCTTCCTCTACCACGCGATCCGCGCCGGCCTCGACATGGGCATCGTCAACGCGGGCCAGCTCGTCGTCTACGAGGACATCGGGCCGGAGCTGCTCGAGCTGGTCGAGGACGTGATCTTCGACCGGCGCGAGGACGCAACCGAGAGGCTCGTCGAGTACGCCGGGCGGGTGCGCGGCGAGGGGAAGCGGCGGGAGGTCGACCTCTCGTGGCGCGAGGCGCCCGTCGAGAAGCGGCTCGAGCACGCGCTCGTCCACGGCATCGTCGACTTCATCGAGGAGGACACCGAGGAGGCGCGGCAGCGCGCCGACCGGCCGCTCGACGTGATCGAGGGGCCACTGATGGGCGGCATGCAGGTCGTCGGCGATCTCTTCGGAGCCGGGAAGATGTTCCTGCCGCAGGTCGTGAAGAGCGCACGCGCGATGAAGCGCGCGGTCGCCTACCTCGAGCCGTACATGGAGGCCGAGCAGGCCGCGAGCGGCGGCCCGCCGCGGGCGCGCGGGAAGGCGGTGCTCGCGACCGTGAAGGGCGACGTCCACGACATCGGCAAGAACATCGTCGGCGTCGTGCTCGGCTGCAACGACTACGACGTCCTCGACCTCGGCGTGATGGTGCCGGCGGAGCGGATCCTCGACACGGCCGTCGAGGAGGAGGCGGACGTCGTGGGGCTTTCCGGCCTGATCACGCCGTCGCTCGACCAGATGGTCGACGTCGCGCGCGAGATGGAGCGGCGCGGGATGGCGCTGCCGCTGCTGATCGGCGGCGCCACGACGTCGCGGCAGCACACGGCTGTGCGGATCGCGCCGGCGTACTCGCAGCCGGTCGTGCACGTCCTCGACGCGTCGCGCGTCGTCGGCGTCGTGTCGTCCCTGCTCGATCCTGCCCGTCGCGAGGTGCTCGACGACGAGAACCGGGCCGAGCAGGAACGGTTGCGCGACCTGCACGCCGAGAAGGAGCGCAAGCCGCTGCTGCCGCTCGCCCAGGCGCGCGAGAACCGGCTGCGGGTGTCGTTCGACGACCTGGCGACGCCGGAGTTCACGGGCCGCCGCGTGGTCGAGCCGGAGCTCGCGACGCTGCGCGAGTACATCGACTGGCAGTTCTTCTTCCACGCCTGGGAGTTGAAGGGGAAGTACCCGGCGATCCTCGACCAGCCGGCGGCGCGCGAGCTCTTCGACGACGCCCAGCGCCTGCTCGACGAGATCGTCAGTGACAAGTTGTTACAAGCGCGCGGCGTGTTCGGCTTCTGGCCGGCGTCGTGCGAGGGCGACGACGTCGTGCTCGGCGAGGGGACGCGTTTCTCCTTCCTCCGGCAGCAGTCGGATTACGGCGACTCGCGCCCGAACCGCTCCCTCGCCGACTACGTCGCCCCCGCAGGAGACCACCTCGGGGCGTTCGCGGTCACCGCCGGCATCGGCGCCGACGAGCTCGCGGCCCGCTTCGCCTCCGAGAACGACGACTACACCGCGATCATGGTCAAGGCGCTCGCCGACCGGCTCGCCGAGGCGTTTGCCGAGTACCTGCACGAGGTCGCGCGGCGCGCCTGGTACGAGACGGGCCTGAAGCTCCCGCCCGAGCAACTGATCGCCGAGCGGTTCCGCGGCATCCGGCCCGCGTTCGGGTACCCAGCCTGCCCGGACCACAGCGAGAAGCCGAAGCTGTTCGCGCTCCTCGGCGCCGAGGAGGCCGGGCTTGCGCTCACCGAGACGTTCGCGATGACGCCGGCGGCGAGCGTGAGCGGCATCTACCTCGCACATCCCGAGGCGCGCTACTTCTCGATCGGGCGGCTGGGCCGCGACCAGGTCGAGGACTACGCCTCGCGGAGGGGCGTCTCCACGGAGCAGGCCGAGCGCTGGCTGCGGCCGAACCTCGGCTACGAGCCGGCTGAAGATGAGGCCGAGGTGAAGGTTGTGACGGCCTCTTCCGGGACCTGAGCTATCCTTGGCCGAGGCGCCGGTGGGGCGTCCTTTTCGGATGCGGACGACGCTGAAACGTGGAATCGGGCAATCCGCCGGGCTGAACGGCAACGGCCATTCGACGCTGCCCCCACTCTTCGGCCCGATCGCGCGTTACCGGCAGCCGGATCCGCCCAAGCGGTCGGTCATAGGGCGCATCCTGCGCGGCTTCGGCTGGCTCGTGCTCGCCGCCCTCGTCATCGCCTCGGGCGCGACCGGCGGGATCTATCTCTATGGGCACGAGAGCCTCAACGCTGTCGTCGCGACGGGGAAGGTGAAGGACGCCGAGACGCAGATCACGCCGGTGCCGTCTGCCCACCTGCCTGCGATCGCGCTCATCGCCGGCTACGACCATCGCGCCGGCCTGGGGTCGAAATCGCTGGCGGGCTCGAACTCGGACACGCTGATGCTCGTCCGGGCAGACCCGATCAACCACACGCTGTCGCTGCTCTCGTTCCCGCGCGATCTCTATGTGCCGATCTACTGCCGCGGGAATGTCGTGTACACGCACGACCGCATCAACTCGGCTTGGTCGACCTGCCCCGGCGGCGACGGCCCGTCGGCGACGCTCGACACGATGAAGCAGCTGACCGGCCTGCCGATCAACTACCTGATCACGCTCGACTTCCACGCCTTCAAGCAGCTCGTGAACCGGCTGCACGGCGTGTACATGAACGTCGACCGCCGCTACTACATCCCAAAGGGCACGGGCACGTCGGCGATCAACCTCCTGCCGGGCTACCAGAAGCTCGACGGCGGGCAGGCGCTGTCGTTCGTCCGCTTCCGGCACTTCGACAACGACATCTACCGCACCGGCCGCCAGCAGCAGTTCATCGAAGCGCTCAAGGCCCGACTTCGCACCAGCCTCTCGACCTCGTCCCTCCTGACCGAGGTTCCCCAGCTGATGGGCGCGCTCAAGGGCAACCTCCAGGTCGCCAAGGCGGGCGGCGGTCCGGTGACGATCTAGGAGCTCGAGTCGTATCTCGGTGTCGCCTACCACCTGCCGCCGGGCCACCTCTTCCGGAACCAGATCCCGTACTCGGCGTTCCACTTCTTCGTCACCCCCGGAGGCGCCGACGTTGAGTCGGCCTCGCCGGGGGCCATCTCCGCCGCCGTACGATCCTTCCTTCACCCGGACATCAGCGAGTCGAATCGCGTCACGGCCCAGCTCGTCGGGGCTCCGAAGCCGAAGAAGACGCCGAAGCAGCATCCGCTGAAGAGGGCTCAGATCTCGGTTCTCGTGCTCAATGCCGGCAGCGTCCCGGGCGAGGCCACGAACACGACGTACCTGCTGGCGAGGCGCGGCTTCACGACGAAGGCGCTGCCCGCGTCGATACCCGCCAACGCGCCGACGTCGCAGAGTGACACCACCGTCTACTACGACCCAGTCCAGCCGAACGCGAAGCAGGCCGCCCAGCAGCTCCAGCGGCTGTTCGGCCCGCACACTCACGTCGCACAGATGACGCCGGCGATCGCCTTCTATGCGACGAAGTCCGGCAATCCGCTCACGATCGTCGCGGTCGGCACGAGCTTCGGCGGGAAGTTCGCAGTCCACCATCACGTGAAGCTGCCGCCGAAGGCGCCGCCGCAGCTGAGCGACGGGGCATCGATGACGGTGCCTCTGCTGCGTCACGTCGACCGCCGGGTGCACTTCCCGGTCCTGGCGCCGTTCCGGGTCGCCCAGTTCGCGCAGATCTCGTCGCCGCTCGGCCGGCGGATCTTCAGTCCGCTCAAGGGCAAGCACGAGGTCGTGCTCACCTTCGTGCAGCCGGACAACATCCAGCACTGGCAGGTGGAGGAGACCGACTGGACCTCGCCGCCGATTCTCGCGAACCCGACGGGGCAGTTCGTCTTCCACGGCCAGAAGTTCCTGCTCTACTCGACCGGCGGCGCGATCCAGATGGTCGCCATCCGCACGCCGAAGGCCGTCTACTGGGTCTCGAACACGATCTTGAACCAGCTCTCGAACTCCACGATGATCGCCATAGCCAAGAGCCTCAAGACCGTACGCTAGGCCTGTGGCGCGGATCGCGATCTTCGGAGCCGGCTATGTCGGTCTCGTCACCGGCGCGTGCTTTGCGGAGCTCGGGCACGACGTCGTCGTGCGCGACATCCTTCCCGAGCGCATCGAGCAGCTGCAGGCCGGCGAGGTGCCGATCTACGAGCCGGGCCTCGACGAGGTGCTCGAGCGCTGCCGCGAGAAGATCTCGTTCACGCTCGACGTGCGCGAGGCGGTCGCCGGCGCAGACTTCGTCTACGTGGCCGTCGGGACGCCCCCGACCTACGCCGGCGACGCCGACCTGTCCGCGGTCTGGACCGTGATCGACGAGCTCCCCGACGACGCGAACGCGACGGTCGTCATGAAGTCGACCGTGCCGGTCGGGACGGGCGAGAAGGTGCGCGCGGCGCTCGAGGCGCGCGGCCTGGAGTCGGTCGGCTACGTCTCGAACCCGGAGTTCACGGCCGAGGGGACGGCCGTGCGCGACTTCATGGAGCCGGACCGGATCGTGATCGGCGTGTTCGAGGGGGAGGACGGCGACGCGGTCGAGGCGCTCCACGCCGGGATCGACGCGCCGGTCGTGCGCACTGACGTCAACTCCGCCGAGATGATCAAGCTCGCGGCGAACGCGTTCCTCGTCACGCGCATCAGCTTCATCAACGAGATCGCCAACGTCTGCGAGCTCGTCGGCGCCGACGTGCAGCACGTGGCCGCGGGGGTCGGGCTCGACCACCGGCTCGGGCCGCATTTCCTCCGGGCCGGGATCGGCTGGGGCGGCTCGTGCTTCCCCAAGGATTCGCTCGCGCTGAAGCAGCTCGCCGCCAACTCCGGCTACCACTTCCAGCTTCTCAACGCCGTGATCGAGGTCAACGAGCTGCAGAAACGGCGCGTCCTGCAGAAGCTGGAGCGGCATCTCGGCAAGCTGCGGGGCAAGCGCATCGCGCTGCTCGGCCTCGCGTTCAAGCCGAACACCGACGACATGCGCGAGGCGCCGTCTCTCGTCCTCGCCTCGCGGCTGATCGCCGAAGGCGGCGGAGGTGCGCGGCTGGGACCCGATCGCGCGTCCCGAGCTGCAGGGAGTCGAGCTCTGCGCCACGCCGCTCGAGGCCGTCACCGGCGCCGATGCGGCGGTGATCGTCACCGAGTGGCCGCAGCTGCTCGAGTTCCCGAGCGAGCAGGCGCGGAAGGCGATGCGGCACCCGCTGATCGTCGACGGGCGCAACCATCTCGACCCGGACACCGTGCGCGCGCTGGGCTTCGCGTACGAGGGGACGGGCCGCAGGATCTCGCCGCTCGACGTCCTGCCCGAGGCGGCCGAGCCCGAGCTGGAGACGAGCGAGTAGTGGAGGCGCTCCTCCTCGCCGGTGGGAAGGCGGAACGGCTCGGCGAGGCGGCGCAGGGGCTGCCGAAGCCGCTCGTGCCGGTCGCAGGCTTCCCGCTCGCGGGCTACGCGGTCGCGCGGCTCGTCGACTCGGGCGTGACCCGCGTCGTCGTCGCCTGCCGGGCGGGAGACGAGGACGCGTTCCTCGAGGCGCTCTCGGGCCTGGGCGCCGAGGTCGAGGCCGCAGGGGAGAAGGAGCCGCTCGGCCGCGGCGGCGGCCTCCGCCTCGCGGCGTCGCGCCGGCAGGAGGAAGGGCCGGTGCTCGCGCTCAACGGCGACGAGCTGCTCGACGTCGACTTCCGCGCACTGGCTGCGGAGCACGAGCAGAGCGGCGCCGCCGCGACGCTCGTCGTGGCGCAGGTGCGCTCGCCGTTCGGCGTCGTCGAGGTCGAGGAGGAGGGCACGATCACAGGCTTCCGCGAGGCGCCGCTGCTCGAGCACTGGGTCAACTCCGGCGTCTACGTCCTGGGCGAGGAAGCGCTCGAGCTCCTGCCCGAGAAGGGCGACCACGAGCAGTCCACCTTCCCGCAGCTCGCAGGCGAGCGGCGGCTGCACGCGCACCGCCACGAAGGCGTCTGGCTGACCGTGAACACGCCCAAGGACCTCCGGCGCGCCGCCGAGTTCATGGAGGAGCATCCCGACTGGAAGCCGCAGAGGCAGTTGGCTTGAGCCTCGACTCGCCGAACTACGGCTCCCTCGACCGGTTCGCGTTCGAGCCGCGGCGCGTCCAGAAGCCTTGGGGCTGGGAACTGATCTGGGCCGACGCGGAGGCGTATGCCGGCAAGATCCTGTTCGTCAAGGCCGGCGAGTCGCTCTCGCTCCAGTTCCACCGGGAGAAGGACGAGAGCTGGTACGTCGAGAGCGGCCGGGCGCGGCTCGAGCTCGGCGACGCCGGCCAGGAGGCGCTCGACGAGGAGATCGTCACGGCCGGCGCCGGCTTCCGCTACCGGCCCGGCACCGTCCACCGCCTCACCGCGCTCGAGGACACGACGATCCTCGAGGTCTCGACGCCGCAGCTCGACGACGTCGTCAGGCTCGAGGATCGATATGGACGCGAAGGCACCGACAAGCCCTGACCGCATCCTGCGCTGGGACGGCTGCGTCAACGTCCGCGACCTCGGCGGGCTGCCGCTCTCGGGCGGCGGCGAGACGGCGTACCGCGTCGTCGTGCGCGCCGACTGGCTGCCCGGCCTGAGCGAGGTCGGCCGGCACGCGCTCGTCGACTACGGCGTCTCGCTCGTTGTCGACCTGCGGCCGCACCGGGAGCACGAGGACGATGATTTGAGCCCGCTCCCCGTTCCGGTCGTGCGCCAGGGCATGGATCCCCGTCCCATTCCCGCCGCGTGGGACTGGCCCTCGATGCGCGAGGCGTACCTCGCCCTTGCCGACCGCTATCGCGGCGAGCTGGCGCAGGCGTTGACCTTGCTCGGCGACGCGGAGCCGCCGGCTGCCATCCACTGCGCGGGCGGTCGCGACCGCACGGGCATCGCCTGCGGCATGGCGCTCTGGCTGGCGGGTGTCGAGCCCGACGCGATCGCCGCGGATCACGCGCTGAGCGACGAGAGCTGGCAGCCGTTCAACGAGGAATGGCTCGCGGAGGCCCCGGACGAGGCCGAGCGGGAGCGCAGGCGCCGGATCTCGTAGCCGGCAGGCCGCACGCTCGTCGACGTGCTCGAGGAGATCGAGGAGACGGAGGGGATCCGCGAGAGACTCGTCTCCGCCGGAGCCGACGGGGTCGCGCTCGACCGGCTCGTCGCACGACTGAGGGGAGAGGCATGACGGAGCAGGAGAAAGTCCGGGAGCAGTACGCGACGAACGCGAATCTCCGCTCGCGGATTGCGCTGCACGACCGCTATTCGCGGACGCCCGTCTCGTACCCGCTCTGGATCTTCGACGGCTACGCCTTCGGCGACGAGGCCGACGTGCTCGAGGTCGGCTGCGGCGACGGGAACATCTGGCGCGAGAACATCGAACGCATCCCGCCGGGCTGGCGGCTGACTCTGACCGACTTCTCGCCCGGGATGGTCGACGCTGCGCGCGCCGTTCTCGGCGACCGGGCCAAGTACGCGGTCGCAGACGTCCAGGAGCTGCCGTTTCCGGACGCCTCGTTCGACGCGGTGATCGCGAACCACATGCTCTTCCACGTCGAGGATCGCCCGCGGGCGCTCGGCGAGCTCGCGCGCGTGCTCCGTCCCGGCGGCCAGTTTCGCGCGACGACTATCGGCCTCGAACACTGCCGGGAGCTGCGGGAGCTCGTACCGCCGCCGCCCGACAGCCAGTGGGCGAAGACGCGCGAGCGATTCACGATCGAACAGGTGGTTGAAGAGCTCGCGCCGTTCTTCGTGGACGTCGAGGTGGAGGAGGTGCCCGGCCCCCAGGATCTCGAGGTGACGGAGCTCGACCACCTGCTCGACTTCGTCCGCTCGCGTGGCGACGTGAGCGAGGAGGACCTCGAGCCGTTGCGCCTGGCGTACGAGGCCGAGGTCGCGGATCACGGCTTCTTCCGGGTTTCGCGCGCGTCGGCGCGCGTACGCGCCGCCAAGCCTTGACACAGCTGTGCTAGGGTCGTGCCAGGAATGGATGCTCTCCACGTCGGCAGCGCCGCGGCCCGCACGGGCTGGTCGGCCCGGATGCTTCGCTATCTCGAGCAGGCCGGGCTCGTCGTCCCCTCACGGACGGCGGCCGGCTACCGGCTCTACGGCCTGCGCGAGCTGAACCAGCTGCGCTCGCTCGCCGAGCTGCGGAGCCGCTTCGGGCTCGGTATCGGCGACATCGCTTTCGCCGCGCGGCTCCGCGTGGAGCCCGAGCTGCGGGCGGCGGTCGACGGCTGGCTCGCCGACGTCGAGAACGCGTCCTGGGTGGAGTGGGAGCAGCGCAAGCACGAACGACTTCTGGCCGCATAACCGAGAAAGGACTTCATGGCAGCAACGCAGCGCTACGACGTGAAAGACCTCGCCCTCGCGGACGAGGGCAAGAGGCGGATCGAGTGGGCCGACCGGCAGATGCCGGTGCTCGCGGCGATCCGAGAGCGGTTCGAGCGCGAGCAGCCGCTGTCCGGCTACCGCATCTCGGCCTGTCTCCACGTGACGACCGAGACGGCGAACCTCATGCGGACCCTGCAGGCGGGCGGCGCGGACGTCGTCCTCTGCGCTTCGAACCCGCTCTCGACGCAGGACGACGTCGCTGCTGCGCTCGTGGCCGAATACGACATCTCCTGCTTCGCGATCAAGGGCGAGGACAACGACACCTACTACGCCCACATCGAGGCGGCCGTCGACCACAAGCCGCACTTCACGATGGACGACGGCGCAGATGTGATCGGCGTCCTCCACTCGGCGCGGCGCGAGCAGCTCGGCGAGATCATCGCCGGCACCGAGGAGACGACGACCGGCGTGATCCGGCTCAAGGCGCTCGAGGCGGAGGGGAAGCTCGGCTTCCCGATCGTCGCCGTGAACGAGGCGATGACGAAGCACATGTTCGACAACCGCTACGGCACGGGCCAGTCGACCATCGACGGGATCATCCGGGCGACGAACGTCCTCCTCGCCGGTCAGCGCTTCGTCGTCTGCGGTTACGGCTGGGTCGGGCGCGGCGTCGCGTCGCGGGCCCGTGGGATGGGCGCGCACGTGATCATCACCGAGGTCGATCCGCTGAAGGCGCTCGAGGCTTCGATGGACGGCTTCGAGGTGCTGCCGCTCGAGCGGGCTGCGGAGATCGGCGACATGTTCTGCACCGCGACCGGTGACAAGCACGTGATCGCGCGCGCACACATGGAAGTGATGAAGGACGGCGCGATCCTCGCCAACACGGGCCATTTCAACGTCGAGATCGAGATCCCGGCGCTGCGCGAGATGGCGGTCGAGTCGAAGAAGGCACGCGAGTTCGTGGAGGAGTTCACGCTCGCCGACGGACGGCGCCTCTACCTCGTCGCCGACGGCCGGCTCGTCAACCTCTCGGCGGCCGAGGGTCACCCGGCCCTCGTGATGGACATGTCCTTCGCGAACCAGGCCCTCTCGCTCGAGTACGCCTCGCGGAACGCGGGCGAGCTCGACCGCAAGGTCTACCCGGTGCCGCCGGAGATCGACAAGGAGATCGCGCGCCTCAAGCTCGCGACGATGGGCGTCGAGATCGACACGCTGACGGAGGAGCAGGCGCGCTACCTCGCGTCCTGGGACGAGGGCACCTGAGCCCTCGGGACACGGCCGATGAGCACACGGCCGGAACCTGGTTCCGGCCGTGTCTCTTCCGGACCTGCCGGAAGGTGAGCAGGGCGGCACGGCCAAGCCGTTTCGCACAGCGCGGACCGTCTTCCGCAGCCACGTCCGGAACCTGGTTCCGGACGTGTTGGTTCCGGACAGGGGGGCGCCTCGCGTGAAGGCTGTGATCCTCGCGGCCGGGTATGCCACTCGGCTGCGGCCGCTTACCGACGACGTGCCGAAGCATCTGTTGCCCGTCGGCGGCCGGCCGATGCTCGACTGGGTGCTCGACCGCGTCCGCGAGGTGGAGGACGTCGACGCGGTTCACCTCGTCACGAACAGCCGCTTCGCGCCCGACTTCGCGCGCTGGGCGGAGCAGCACGGCGTGATCGTCCACGACGACGGGACGACCTCCAACGAGGACCGGCTCGGCGCGGTCGGCGACCTCGGGCTCGCGATCGAGGCCGCCGGGCTCGAGAGGGACGAGGTGGTCGTCCTCGCGGGGGACAACCTGTTCGAGCTCTCGCTGCCGCGGTTCGTCGAGTGGTGGCACGCGAAGCCGCAGCCGGCGAGCGCCGTCCCGCTGCACGACGTCGGCGACCTCGAGCTGGCGACGCACTACGGCATCGCCGAGACCGATGGCGACGACCGCATCGTGAGCTTCGTCGAGAAGCCGAGCGACCCGCCCTCGACGCTCGCCTCGACGCTCATCTACCTCCTCCCGCCCGAGCACGTGCGCCTCGTCGCGACCTACCTCGACGAGGGCCAGAGCCCCGACAACGCCGGCAGCTTCCTCGGCTGGCTCGCGCGGCGGGAGCCGGTCTACGGCTACCGCTTCGAGGGCGCCTGGTACGACATCGGGAATCACGACCAGCTGCTGGAGGCGGACAACCGGCTGCGGCGGCTCGCCGGCCTGCCCGAGCGCGAGTCGTACAGCCTCGACTGAGTCGGCACGCTTCCGGCAAGCCTCGCGTCCTAGCGTGAGCTCGTGCTCGAGCTTCTCCTGCCGCAGCGGTGCGTCGTCTGCGGCTGCGGCGGGAAACAGCTCTGTGCCGGCTGCCGCGAGGAGCTGCCGCGCCTCGAGCCGCCGCTCTGCGCGCGCTGCGGAGCGCCGACCGCCTGGCCGGTCGAACGCTGCCGCGAGTGCGCGGGAAGGAGGCTCGCCTTCGCGACCGCCCGCGCGGCCGTCGGCTACGACGAGGCGGCCCGGCGGCTCGTCCACGCGTGGAAGGAGCGCGGGCTGCGGCGGCTCGCCACGGAGGCGGCGCAGCTCGTCGCGGAGCGGCTGCCGCCGCCGGAGGTGGATGCCCTCGCCTTCGTCCCCTCCGATCGTGGCCGGCGGCTCGAGCGGGGGCACAACCCGGCGGAGCGGCTGGCGCTCGAGCTCGCCGCGGCCTGGGAGCTCCCGTGCCTGCCGCTCCTCGAGCGGACGCGCGGCGGGCGCCAGCGGGGCAGCTCGGCGGCCGAGCGCAGAACCGTCCGCGGGGCCTTCCGCGCGACCGGCGCCGCGCCTCGCCGGGTCGCGGTGATCGACGACGTCTACACGACCGGCGCGACCGCCTCCGCCGCCGCGACCGCGCTTCGGAAGGCCGGTGCCCGCCGCGTCGAGGCCGTCGCGTTTGCGCGTGCCCTGCGCCGCGGATAGATGCGGATGCGGCCGGCTCCGGCCCGAGTAGGGTTAGACCGGATCGCAGCAAGCACGACAGGGGAGGCGCCGATGCAGCTTCAGGTCAAAGGCAAGAACCTCGAGGTGACCGACTCGATCCGGGAGTACGCCGAGCGAAAGCTCCAGAAGCTCGACCGTCGCGTGCACGAGTCGACGCGCGTCGAGATCGAGCTCGCGGTGGAGAAGAACCCGTCGATCGCCGAGTCGCAGGTCGCGGAGGCGATCGTCCACCTCAAGGGGCACACGCTGCGGGCACACGAGACGGCGCGCGACATGAAGGCCGCGATCGACCAGCTCGCGGACAAGCTCGTCCGCCAGGTGAAGGACATCCACGACAAGCGCGTGGGCGGACGCAAGCATTTCAAGGAGCCCGAGAATCCGGCCGAGGCGAGCGCCACCGAAAGCTAGCGTGTAGCCCGACGTGGGGCTTTTCCGGCGCAAGCGCGAGACGTACAACGACCAGCTCCTCCGCGAGGCGGGCCTCGGCCGGATTCAGCTCGACCGGCCGAACGTGCTCGAGACCGTCGGCGTCCCGAGCGGCCGGGCGGTCGGCCAGGCCGACTGGGACACCTCGGTGACCGTGAACGCGCCCGGCCTCAGCGGAGACACGATCGCCTTCACGACACTCGCCGGCGGCGAGGTGCTGATCGACGAGGAGGAGGGAGACGCCGACGTCTCCGCACTCGCCGACGCGGTCGAGAAGGAGCTCGAGCCGCCGTACCGGGCGCGCGCTGCACGCCAGTCAGGCGATCTCTGGGCGGTGCTCGCGAACCGGATCGACGTGCACCGCTTCAGCTTCCCGCGCGCCGACACGCTGGAGCTCTCGCGCAAGGACTCCTGGCAGGAGCTCCGGGTCGACGGCGAGCCGAGCATGGGGCGGGCGCCCGAGCTCGAGCGGCTGGGCGAGCGCGCGGGGGCGGATTTCTTCGTCAAGGCCGAGCGGCTGGACGACGACCTCTGGGAGGTCCGGGTCACGGCGTTGTAGGCCGCTACCCTTGCTGCATGCCCGATCCGACTGGTGGATTCGAGAAGTTCCTGCGCGCCGGCGAGGGACGGCGCCTGAAGCGGCTCCAGGAGCAGGCGGCGTACATCACCTCCCTCGAGCCCGAGTTCGAGAAGCTGTCCGAAGCCGAGCTCCAGGGCAAGACGGCGGAGTTCCGGCAGCGGCTCGAGAACGGCGAGAGCCTCGACGACCTCGTCTTCGAGGCGTTCGCGGCCGTTCGCGAGGCCCGCAAGCGCGCGTCGAACCAGCGCATGTTCGACGTGCAGCTGATGGGCGGCATCGTCCTCCACGAGGGCGACATCGCCGAGATGAAGACGGGCGAGGGCAAGACGTTCGTCGCGAGCACCGCGCTGTACCTCAACGGCCTCGCCGGCCGCGGCGCGCACCTCGTCACCGTCAACGACTACCTCGCCCAGCGCGACGCCGAGTGGAACCGGCCCGTCTTCGAGTCGCTCGGGATGAAGGTCGCCTTCATCGAGACGATGATGTCCTTCGAGGCGCGGAAGGCCGCCTACGCGGCCGACGTGACCTACGGGACGAACTCGGAGTTCGGCTTCGACTACCTGCGCGACAACATGGCCGTCGCGCTCGAAGGGCTCGTCCAGCGCGGCCATGCCTACGGGATCGTCGACGAGGTCGACTCGATCCTGATCGACGAGGCGCGGACGCCGCTCATCATCTCCGGCGAGCCGGAGACGGCCGCCCAGCAGTACTACGACTTCGCGCGCGTCGCCAAGCAGCTGATCCCGTTCCGCTCGTCGCCCGGCGACCCAAAGGGCGCGGCCGAGGAAGCGGGCGCCGACTTCGAGTTCGACGAGAAGCACAAGACGGTCGGCGTGACGCCCCAGGGCATTGCCAAGGTCGAGCGCGCGATCCGGGTCGACAATCTCTACGCGCCCGAGAACACCCAGCTCGTCAACCACCTCTACCAGGCGCTCAAGGCGCAGTCGCTCTACCAGGTCGACATCGACTACGTGATCCAGGACGACGAGGTGAAGATCGTCGACGAGTTCACCGGCCGGATCATGGAGGGGCGCCGCTGGAGCGAGGGCCTCCACCAGGCGGTCGAGGCCAAGGAGGGCGTGAAGATCCAGGAAGAGCACCAGACGATGGCGACGATCACGCTCCAGAACTACTTCCGCCTCTACGAGAAGCTCGCCGGCATGACCGGCACGGCGAAGACCGAGGAGAAGGAGTTCGTCGAGATCTACAACCTGTCCGTCGTCGAGATCCCGACGAACGTCGCGGTGGCGCGCGCCGACGAGAACGACCTCGTGTTCAAGACGAAGGAGGGCAAGTTCGCTGCGGTCGCGCGGGACATCGAGGAGCGGACGCAGAAGGGCCAGCCCGTCCTGGTCGGCACGATCGCGGTCGAGACGTCGGAGTACCTCTCGCAGCTCCTGACGCGCAAGGGGGTCAAGCACAACGTCCTCAACGCGAAGGAGCACGCGCGGGAGGCCGAGATCATCAAGGACGCGGGCCAGCGCGGCGCCGTGACGATCGCGACGAACATGGCCGGCCGCGGCGTCGACATCAAGCTCGGCGAGGGGGTGCTCGAGGTCGGCGGCCTCTACGTCGTCGGCACCGAGCGCCACGAGGCGCGCCGGATCGACAACCAGCTGCGCGGCCGCTCGGGCCGCCAGGGCGACGCCGGCGAGACGCGCTTCTACCTCTCAGGCGAGGACGACCTCGTCCGCCTCTTCGCCGGCGACCGGATCAGCGGGATCATGGAGCGCTTCAAGATCCCGGAGGACCAGCCCATGGAGGCGAAGATCCTCTCCAAGCAGATCGAGGGCGCGCAGAAGAAGGTCGAGGAGCAGAACTTCGTCATGCGCAAGAACGTCCTCAAGTACGACGACGTCCTCAACCGGCACCGTGGGCGGATCTACGAGCAGCGGCGCGAGGTGCTCGAGGGAGAGGACCTCTCCGAGCAGATCAAGCTCTGGATCGAGGAGGTCGTCGAGGACACGGTCAATGTCTTCACCGAGGAGGGGTACGCGGAGGAGTGGGATCTCGAGGCGCTCACGAACGCGATGGCCGGTCTGTACCAGACCGAGATCACGGCGGCCGAGCTGCGCGAGGACCTGGGCGAGATCTCCCGCGACGCGCTGATCGAGGAGTTCCAGAACGACGCGCGCGACGAGTACGAGGCGAAGGAGGAGGAGTTCGGCTCGGAGCTGATGCGCGAGCTCGAGCGCTTCGTCGTCCTCCAGGTCGTCGACGTGCGCTGGCGCGAGCACCTCGAGAACATGGAGGCGCTGCGCGAGGGCGTCCACCTGCGCGCGATGGCGCAGAAGGACCCGCTCGTCGAGTACACGGGCGAGGGCGAGCGGATGTTCACCGAGCTCGGGCGCGTGATCCGTGGCGAGGTCGTCCTCCACTCTTCCATGCCGAGCTCGCCGCCGAGCAGGGCGGTGGCCGGGGCGGACGCGGTGGGCCTGGTGCCGCAGCCCGGCGCGAACGGCGGCGGGAACGGGGCGAACCTCCACTACGAGCACGAGACAGCGCCGGCGCCGAAGTCATCGACGCGGCGCTACGGCGGCGTGAGCAACGCGCGGTCGGCGGCGCGGTCGCTGCGCCGCAGACCGTGCATGCGAGCCGCACGAGAAACTCGGCCGCAACGAACCGTGCTGGTGCGGCTGGGGCAAGAAGTTCAAGAAGTGCCACGGGGCGTAGCGGATGGCCGACGAGATCCAGATCCCGCTAGACGAGCGGCTCGAGGAGATCGGGACCCAGCTCGACTGGGTCCGTGGTTACTTTTTGACCCGGCTTCGCTGAAGGCCCGGCTCGACGAGCTCGAGCAGGAGCTCGCGCAACCCGACTTCTGGAACGACCAGCAGCGCGCCGCGCGCCTGAGCGCCGAGCACCAGCGCACGCAGCGGAAGCTCCAGCGCTACGACGAGCTGGTCTCCAACGTCGAGTTCCTCCGCGAGGG
>CAWGVE010000059.1:0-3971 GCA_963825805.1 uncultured Actinomycetes bacterium
AGGAGCACAGGAAACCACAGCGCTGGACGGCCGTCCACCATCCCTTCACGCGGCCGAACGCCGATTTGGAGGAGCGCTTCGACGGCGACCCGGCCAACGCGCGCGCATTCGCCTACGACCTGATCGGGAACGGGAACGAGCTCGCCGGCGGCTCCTTCCGGATCCACGAGCCGGAGATCCAGGCGCGCGTGTTCGACCTGCTCGGGATCAGCGCGGAGGAGCAGCGCGCGAAGTTCGGCTTCCTCCTCGACGCGCTGGCGATGGGCGCTCCGCCGCACGGCGGCATCGCCTGGGGCATCGACCGGACGCTGATGGTGCTCGCGAGCGAGCCGAACCTGCGCGACACGATCGCGTTCCCGAAGAACCAGGCCGGAGTCGACCCGATGACCGGCGCGCCGAGCGACGCCGAGGCGGGCCATCTGCGGGAGCTCGGCATCCGCCTGCTCGAACCGCCACAACCCGAGTAGACGACGCTACAGTCCGACTGCTCGACCCCGTGCGCCGAATCGGGCACACATGTAGATCCAACGCTACGTGAAAGGGAGCCGGCGTCCCGACGAGGCATTGCCGAGGAGGGCACGGCACCCACCTGGGAAACCAGGATCACATGGTTCGGTTCGAACGCCGGGGTCGGGCATCTCCTCTACGGTTGCCGCATGCGCGAGATGTTCGGAGACTCGAGCCGGAACGGCGAGTGGGCGGCCGCCCGCCTCCTCGTGGACGGCGACCGCATCGTCGAGGCCGACGCGCCGGGACTCGAGCGCGACGTCGCCGGCTTGACGCTCATCGAGGCCGCGGCGGTCGGCGGCGAGACGCTTGCGGCGGATGCGCTCGCGAACGCGCTCGGCCCGGTGTTCCGGGCGGCGGCGGCGCCGGGCCGTGTCGCCGTGGCGATGAGCGGCGGCGTCGACAGCGCGGTTGCGCTTCTCCGTTCGCTGCCGAACGCGGTCGGCGTGACGCTGCGGCTCTGGCTCGATCCGGAAGGGCCGGACTCCGAGCGCGCCTGCTGCTCGCCCGAGAGCGTGATCGCCGCGCGCGAGACGTGTCACCGGCTCGGCGTGCCCCACGTGACGCTCGACCTGCGCGAGGAGTTCCGGCGCGCGGTCGTCGCGCCCTTCGTGCGCGGCTACGCGCGCGGGCAGACGCCGAATCCCTGCACCCGCTGCAACGGCGGCTTCCGCTTTGCCGAGCTGCTCGCCTTCGCGCGTCGCGCCGGAGCGGAGCGGCTTGCGACCGGCCACTACGCGCGGATCGTCGAGCGGGACGGCAGCCTGCTGCTCGCCCGCGGCGTCGACCAGGGCAAGGATCAGAGCTACATGCTCGCCTCGCTCGACCCCAAGCACCTGCCCCGGATCTCGTTCCCGCTCGGCGACCAGGACAAGGAGGCGACGCGGGTCGAGGCAGAGCGGGGCGGGCTCGCGGCCGCACGCCGACCCGACAGCCAGGAGGCGTGCTTCCTCGCGGGCGACGACTACCGCGCGTTCCTCGGCCGGCAAGGGCTGGCGCCGCAGAAGGGGGCGGTCGTCGACGAGGACGGCAACGAGCTCGGCCGGCACGACGGCTACTGGCGGTTCACTCCCGGGCAGCGGCGCGGGCTCGGGCTCGCCGCCCCTGAGCCGCTCTACGTCCTCGGCACGCGCCCGGCGGCGAACGCCGTCGTCGTCGGTCCCCGCGACTCGCTCGCGCGCACTCGTATCGAAGCGCGCGGCCGGCTCTACTCCGGAGCCGAGCGCGTGGACGCGAAGCTCCGCTATCGCTCGCCCGCCGTGACCGCGCACGTCGCTCCCACGGCCCGCGGTTTCCGGCTCGAGCTCGACTCGCCCGCCTACGGGGTCGCGCCGGGCCAGACGGCCGTGCTCTACGACGGAGACGCCGTTGTCGGCTGGGGCACTGTCACCTCGGCGCGTGCCCACTAAGATCGGCCCGGGATGCTGGTCGTGGCATTCACCTGGGGCGACTTCTGGCGGCTTGCCCTGGCCGTGTTCCTGTTCGCGGTCGGAATCTCGTTTGCCTACTTCACCGTCCGGCTGGCCGGAACCGTGACGCGGCTTTCGGCGTTCATCCGTGGGGCGGAGGAATCGCTTCTCCCCGTGATAGTCAAGGTCGGAGGCAGCGTGGACCGCGTGAACGGGCAGCTCGACAAGGTCGATCGCATCACGGACAGCGCCGTCGACGCAGCGGACAGCGCCGACACGGCGATCCGCGCCGTGAGCATGGCCATCACGCGACCCGTCCAGAAGGTCTCCGGCTTCGCTGCGGGTGTGAGCTACGGCGCCGCCGATTTCAAGGCGAGCCGCGACTGGCAGCATGCCGTGCAGGCGGGAAAGGAGGCCGCGGCCAGGCGGGAGAACGACCTCGCCGAAGAGCTGCGGGACGCCGGATCGTGACGACCGAAGAGATCCGCCTCGTCATCCCGGCCGAAGAGGACTTCCGGCCGATCGCCCATCTCGTCACCGGTGGCCTCGCGATGCGGCTCGACGTGACCTACGACGACCTCGACGACCTGCAGGTGGGGATCGAGGCACTGCTCGCGCTGCGCGACGACGCCGACGATCTGGTCGTGTCTCTCTCGGCGGACGACGGCGTGCTGCACGCCTCGCTCGGACCGTTCACGCCGGAGCTGCTGCGGGAGGCCGACGCGGGCGACGGCCTCGGCCTCAGCCGCGTGCTCGAGACCGTGTGCGACACGCACGAGATCGAGGAGCGCAAGGACGGCGCCTGGGTCGAGCTGACGAAGCAGGTGGCCGGATGACGCGGATCGACGACAAGATCCTCCTCCGCCGCTACCACGAGGACGGCGACCTCCAGGCCCGCGAGCAGCTGATCGAGCAGTACATGTCCCTCGTCCGCTCGCTCGCGCGGCGCTACTCGTACCGCGGCGAGCAGCTCGAGGACCTCGTCCAGATCGGCGCGATCGGCCTGATCAAGGCGATCGACCGCTTCGACCTCGAGCGCGGCGTCGAGCTGACGACCTACGCGACGCCAAACATCATCGGCGAGATCAAGCGGCATTTCCGCGACAAGGGCTGGTCGGTGCGCGTGCCGCGCGGCCTGCAGGAGCTGAATGTCCAGCTGTCGAAGCTCGTCGAGCAGCTCACTGTGCAGTACAGCCGCTCCCCGACGATCCCGGAGCTGGCGAAAGCCGCCGGCGTCGAGGAGGAAGAGGTGCTCGAGGCGCTCGAGTCCGGCCGCGCCTACACGTCCCTCTCGCTGTCGGTCGGCGGCGGGGGAGGGGACGACGACGACCTCGATCCGCTCGAGTCGCTCGGGACGGAGGAGCACCAGTACGAGGTCTCGGAGGACCGCGCCGTGCTCGCGCCGGGCTTCAAGGCGCTGGACGAGCGGGAGCGGAAGATCCTCCAGCTCCGCTTCTTCGAGGGGCTGACGCAGTCGCAGATCGCGCAGCAGGTCGGCATCTCGCAGATGCACGTCTCCCGGCTGATCCGGCGCTCCCTCGAAAAGATCCGCGAGACGATCGCAGCGGACGAGGAGTCACTGACCCGCTAGTCGTCAGGCGTGAGGACGGTCGCCCAGGCCAGAGTCCTCTCAGTCGAGACGCCAAAGACGCATCGGGCCGCCACCTACGCCCAGCGCACCGGCGCGACGCAAGGTCTGCTGCTGAGCCTGCGGCTCCGCTAGCGGGCGGCGCCCGGCCCTGCCATCCCTCGGCGCATCAGGTCGCCTCTGACGCGGCCTGCAGCTGCGGGGATCTTGCGGGCAAGAGGGGGTCGGGTATCCGGTTTCCGAGTCGAAGGAAGCCGGCTCCGGTCAGTGTCAGCGCCAGGGCGCCGCCCCACCAGATGGTGTCGGGCGACGTTCCGAGCAGCACGCCGCCGACCGCGGGGCCGAGAGCCACGCCGACCATGAAGCTGAGCTGGTAGAGCGACATGTAGCGGCCGAGCAGATGTGGCGGCGCGATTTCCGCGACTAGCGGGCCGAGCACGATGAACTGGCCACACTCTGCGATCGCG
>CAWGVE010000060.1:0-10486 GCA_963825805.1 uncultured Actinomycetes bacterium
GACCGCAAAGGTGGCGACGAGCATCACCGCGGGCGAGTGCGTCCGCAACGGGCGGAAGACGAGCCGGTCCATCAGCACCGACAGCGTGAGCACGACGCCGAAGCAGAAGAGGATCGAGAGCCAGTTCGGCAGGCCCCACTGCGAGCCGTAGGCGAGGGCAAATGCGCCGGCCATGATCAGCTGGCCGTAGGCGAAGTTGACGAGGCGCAGGACGCCGAAGACGAGCCCGATCCCCACGGCCATCAGCGCGTAGATGCCGCCGAGCGCAAGGGCGTCCGCGAACACCGGCCAGGTGAGGTTGAGGAAGCCGAGGATCATGCGAGATAGGCGGCGACGAGGCGGTCGGTGTCGCCCGCGTCGTCCGGGCCGAGGGTGAGACGCAGCTGGCCGTTCGCGAGCACGTGGGACCGGTCGGCGAGTGCGACCGTTCTCTGCGCGCGCTGCTCCACGAGGAGGACGGCGAGGCCGGCCTCCCTGATCTGCGAGAGGGCCTCGAAGACGACGTCGACGATCTTGGGCGCGAGGCCGAGCGACGGCTCGTCGAGCAGGAGCACGTCGGGATCGGCCGCGAGCGCGCGCCCGATCGCGAGCTGCTGCTGCTGGCCGCCCGACAGCAAGCCCGCCTGTCGCGAACGGAACTCGCGCAGGACGGGGAAGAGGTCGTACGCGCGCGAGAGCCCGCCGCCGTTGCGGCTCTTCCGGCGGGCGGCGAGCCCGAGCCGCAGGTTCTCCTCCACCGTGAGCTCCCCGAAGATGCGGCGCCCTTCGGGCACGAGCGCGACGCCGAGCCGGGCCACGTCCTCGGACCGGCGGCCGACGAGCGATACGCCGTCGAGCAGGACGTCCCCGCCGACGACGGGCGCCGCACCCATGATCGCGTGCAGGGTCGAGGACTTGCCGGCGCCGTTGGGCCCGATCAGGCCGACGATCTCGCCGCGGTCCACCTCGAGCCAGATCCTCCGCACGGCATCGACGGCGCCGTAGCGAACGGCGAGACCGTCCAGGGCGAGCGCCGCCGGCCTCAATCGATCTCCTCCACCGCTGCGCTCTCGCCGAGGTACGCGGCGGCGACGCCGAGGTGCGCGCGAATCTCGGCCGGCGTTCCCTCGGCGAGCGTCGTGCCCTGGTCGAGCACATGGATGCGCTCGCAGACCTCGAGCACGAGGGCGACGTTGTGGTCGACGAGGAGGACCCCGGCGCCCCGGTCGCGGACCGCGCTCACCGCGGCGGCGAAGTCGCGGCACCTCCGCCTCCGGAAGGCCGGCCGCCGGCTCGTCCATGAGCACGAAACGCGGTTGGCCGGCGAGGGCCCGAGCCACGCCGAGCCGCCGCTCGTCACCATGCGCGAGCTGCGACGGCCGGGCGCTCGGCGTGACCGGCGAGCCCGAGCAGCCCGAGCAGCTCGTCCGCCCGACGCCGGGCCGCGCGGCCCGAAGCTCCGACACCGAGCGCCGAGACCTCGACGTTCTCCCGCACCGTCAGCCCGCGGAAGGCGTGGGTGTGCTGGAACGTGCGCGCGAGCCCGTGCCGCCCGCGCCGGTGCGCCGACCACCGGGTGACATCGTCCTCCGCGAGCAGGATGCGCCCGCTGCTCGGGCGGTCGAAGCCGCTGAGGATGTTGACGAGGGTCGACTTCCCCGCACCGTTCGGCCCGATCAGGCCGACGACCTCGCCGGGCCCCAGCTCGAGCGAGACGTCACGCAGCGCCTCGACGCCCGCGAACGAGCGCGAGACGGAGGAGGCCCGGAGCGATGCCCCGGGCCTCCCGGTCTGCTGTGCGTCCGCCGCCAAGCCCTACGAGTCCGGGCTGTTCGGGACCTTCTTGGCGACGATCGTCCCCTTCTCGATCGGGATGTTGTTGTTGATCTCGATCACGCGGTACCGCCTGCCGAAGACCGAGTGCAGCTTCTTCGAGAAGCTCACGTTGCCCGAGAGCGTGGGCACCTCGTGGAACTTCTGCATCACGGCTGCCAGCTTCGAGCCGACGAGCGAGCCGTGAGCCCGCTTGATCGCCGTGACGACGCCGTCGATCGCCGCCGGGCCGGTGACGAAGCCGCCGGTGCCGGCCTGGACCTGCTTCGCGAGGGAATTCACCCGCGCATTCGGGTCGGCCCCGAACGCGTTCGCGTACGTCACGAACCAGTAGTTCGTGACCTTCGGGTTCAGGCTGCCGACCCAGTACGTCCCGTCGCCCGCCCACGAGTTGAGGATGGGCGTCTTGTTGCCCGCCGTCCGCAGCCCGGTGATGAACTGGCCGAGCGACCCGAAGGCGCCCGCCGTCGAAGTGACGATCACAGCGGGCTTCTTGTGGCCGTTGATCCCGGTGACGGCGTTCCCGACGTTGTTGCCACCGTATTGGTGGTCGACGTACGTCGTCTCGTAGTTGATCTTGCCGCCGAGCTGCGTGAACCGTGCCTTGAAGGCGCTCACGACCGCCTTGAAGTAGACGATCGCGGTGTCCTTGGCGAGATCGGCGGTCTTCCAGCCGTGATTCCAGGCGAACTGCGCCATTGCCGACCCCTCGTCCTGCGCGACGTTGCCGAAGCTGAAGGCGAGCTTGCCCTTCGACCCGAACCGCTTCGGCCCCATCTGGTCGGTGCCGATGCACGGCGCGACCGTGAGCAGGCCGTGGTTGATCGAGTCCTGCACGACCGGCGAGGCGAGGTCGACGTCGCAGGTCGTGAAGATGATCTTCGCCCCCTCGGAGATCAGCTTGTCGGCGCACGCCTTGGAGGCCGTGGGGTCGTCCTTCTGCGTGTCGCAGGTCTTGAGCACGATCTTGCGGCCCATGACCCCCTTCTTGTTGATCTTGGCGATCTCGAGCTGCGCGGCAGCGAGCGCCGGCAAGTCGAACGGGCCCATCGGTCCCTGCGAGTCGTCGTGGGCCCAGCCGATGACGATCGGCCCCTTCGCCGCAGAATGGGTACGGGCCGCCGCGGTCGCCGCGAGCACGAGCGCCGCACCCACAACGATCACGAACGCCCAGCGCGCCCGGTTTCCTACCCTCATGTGTCTCCTCTCCGGTCCACGGCGTGTGCCGCGACCCTCCTTTTCGACCAGCAGCTGATGAAGGCGTCCCGGCCCCGGCGCGCGAGCTCGGCAGCGTCGAGATCCCAGAGCGAGTCGGGATAGGCGCTGCCGAAGGCGCCGTTGTCGGAGAAGATCTCGAGGTCGTAGAAGCCCTCCCAGCCCACCTCCTCTAAGACGCCGAGGAGCGCGGACAAGTCTGCGGCGCCGTCACCGGGGAGGACTCGATCGGCCCAGCCTCGCGTCGGCACGCGCCAGTCGCTCACGTGCACGCCGGCGATGAGGCGCGCGTTGCGGGGGATCTCCTCGAGCACCTCTTCTGAGTTCCATAGGTGCCAGACATCGAATTGGATTCCGACGGCGTCGCTCCCGACCTCGTCGATCAGCCCGGCCGCCTCGCCGAGGGTGGAGATCAGCGACCAGTCCTCGACTCCCTCCCGCTGGAACGGCTCGAGCGCGAGCCGCACGCCTGCGATCTCCGCCTCGCGCGCGACCTGCCGCAGCCCGTCGACGGCGATTGCCCGCGCCTCGTCGGGGTCGCGGTCACCGGCGGGGCCGGTGAAGCAGAGGACGGCCGAGGGCTCGAACGCCGCGAGCCTGTGGACTGACTCGCAAAGCAGGTCCGTGCGCTCCTCGGAATCCTCCGGGCCCGGCAGGAGCGGCAGCGGCAGGACCGACGGCACCGTCGGGACCGCGGTCGCGGAGCCGAGCCCGCTCGCGGCGAGCTGCTCCAGCGCCTCGCCGTCGGGCCCGTCGCCGAGCTTGAGCTCCCAGACTCCGATCCCGTCGACGCCGGCGGCCGTGTACGCGCGCACGTCCTCGGCGAAGCTCGCGGCGAGCGTGCTCACCTGCGAGATCGAGAACCGCGGTTGCTGCTCGGCCGTCGACACCCGGACCCCTGATGCTGTCACGGGAAGCGCGGTCTGTTCAAGACGTGGGCGCACCCCAGCGGCCCGCGACGGAGCGGGCGCGCGCGACAGCGCGCTGCGTGAGCGGGGGCTCGAGGAGCTTGCGCGCGACGAGCGTCCCCGAGCCGGCGCCGAGGCCGGGTCCCGGCCAGGTGCTTGCGCCGATCTGCCAGAGCCGCTCGACCGGGGTCGCGTGGCCGGGGCTGCTACCGAACGGCCGCCAGAGGAAGTTCTGGTCGAGCGCGAGTGAGCCGCCGTAGGGGTCGCCGTGACGGAGGTTGACGTTCGCCCGCTGCAGGTCGTGCGGGCCGAGCGCGACGCGCTTCAGGATCGACGACTCGAGGTTCGGGATGTGCCTGCGCGAGACGCGCCTGGATGCGGTCGGCGTACTGCTCGCGGAGCTCGTCAGTCCAGGCGCCGTCGCCGGTGTCGATGCTCCCGGCCGCGTCGCCCTTGATCCGCCACGGCAGCTCCTGGAGCTGGATCCAGAGCAGGCCGCGACCCTCCGGGGCGCGGGACGGGTCGAGGGTGAGCGGCTGGCCGACGACGACCGTCGCCTCGGCCGGGAGGAGGCCGCGGTCGGCCTCGTTGACCGCGCGCGACACGCCGTCGAGCCCGGGCGTCAGGTGGACGATCGCGGAGCCGGCAAGCCGCTCGTCTCCCTCCCACCGCGGCGGCTCGGAGAGCGCGTAGTGGATCTGCATCTCCGACCGGCCGTAGCGGAAGCGCCGCGCGCCGTCCGCGACCGGCGCGGGCACGTCGGCGTCCGCCAGGAGGCGCTCGTAAAGCTGGGTCGGGGTCACGCTCACCACGACCGCGCGCTCGGCCTCGATCGTCTCGCCGTCGGTGAGCCGCACGCCGACGGCTCGGCCGGAGCGGACGAGCACGCGCTCGACGTCGCGGTCGGTCTCGCAGGTGCCACCGTGGTCGCGGATCAGCTGGACGAGGGCGTCGGCGAGCCTGGCGCCACCGCCGCGGGGCACCGGCATCCCACCCTCCTGCACGGCGACCGCGATCACCTGCGTCATGAAGCCGGACGCGGCCTGGTCGGGCCCGAGGCCGGTGTGCAGCACCCACGGCGCCAGGACGCCGTGAGCGTGCTCCGAGGCGAACGTCGTCTCGAGCCAGTCGCGGCTCGACTGCAGGGCCTCGCCCAGGAAGGCGAGCGCGCCGGCCCGCCCGAGCCGGCGCATGGCCTTGGCCGCGAGCGCAAAGCCCGCACCGGACCACAGCTCAGTGCCGAGGACTCCGAAGGCGAGGTCGGCGACGGGGAAGAAGCGCTCGAGCACCTCCGGCCACTCCGGGCCGAGCTCCACCTCGTTCCCCTCGGCCGTCCGCAGCAGGAAGGCCGCGCCGCCGTCGGGGAACGCGGTCGCGGCCGGCAGGTCGGTGTTGAGGTACTCGAGCCCGCGGGCCGCGAGCTCGTCGCCGAGCTCGGCGTGCGCGGCGCCTCCGACCCAGAGCGGGTGCCACGCGCTGTAGACGTCGTGGTGGAACCCCGGCTCGGTCAGCTCCTCGGTCTTGATCGCGCCGCCGAGCCAGTCGTTGCGCTCGAGCACGCAGACGCGCCAGTCGGCGCGCGCGAGCAGCGCGGCACACGCGAGCGAGTTGACGCCGCTGCCGACGACGATCGCGTCGAAGTCAGCCACCGGCGAGCTCCCGGAACTCGTCGTCGGTGACGAGACCGCGCTTGCGCATGCCGAGCTCCTTCACCTGCGCGAGCAGCTCGGCGCGGCGCTCCTCGGGGACGTCCAGCCCGAGCTCCTCGGCTTTGATCCGGATCGAGTCGAGCCCGCTCTTCTTGCCGAGCACGATCGCGCGCTCGGCGCCGACGAGCTCGGACGAGTACGGCTCGATGGACGGCGGGTCGTGGAACTGGGACGCGACAGCGCCGGACTCGCGCCGGAACAGCGTCTCGCCGGTGAGCGGCTTCCAGGGTGCGAGGCCGTAGCCGGAGAGCTCCTGCACGCGCCCGGCGACCTCGCGAACCCGGTCGAGGCGGAGGCCGGTCTCGACCCCGTACAGCGCGCGCAGCGCGAGTGCGATCTCGCCGAGGTCGGCGTTGCCGGCCCGCTCGCCCATGCCGTTGATCGTGCCGTGGATCCACGTCGCGCCGGCACGCACGGCGGCGACGGCCGACGCCGTGGCGACTCCGAAGTCGTCGTGGCCGTGGAAGTGGACGGGCACCTCGGGCCCGACGATCTCTACCGTTCGCCCGACGAGCTCGGCCACGGCCTCCGGCGCTGCGATGCCGAGCGTGTCGACGACGGCCACCTCCTTCGCGCCAGCCTCGACCGCGCCCGAGTAGACGCGCTCGTAGAAGTCCGGCGCGGCGCGGGTCGAGTCGACGCCGAAGAACGCGGCGCGGATCCCGTGCTCCGCCGCGAAGCGCATCGCACTCGTGATCCGGCCGAGCATCTTCTCGCGGTCGACCCCTATCGCCTCGAGCTTCAGGTCGGAGATCGGCGACTCGATCACCGAGGCCTCGACGCCGAGCTCGACGAGTAGCTCGAGGTCGGCCGGCACCGCGCGCGAGAAGCCCCAGACCTCCGCGCCGAGCCCCGCTGCGGCGATCAACTCGACCGCGCGCCGGTCGTCGTCGGACACGCGCGGGAACCCCGCCTCGATCCGCTCGATCCCGAGGCCGTCGAGGAGGCGCGCGATCTCGAGCTTCTCGTCCGGCGAGAGGACGACGCCGACCGTCTGCTCGCCGTCGCGCAGTGTCGTGTCGTACAGGCCGACCCGGCCCCCGATCCGGAAGCCGTCGTTGAGGGCGCCGGTCCAGATCAGCTCGGACACCGGACCACCCCGTCGGGGAAGGAGGAGAGCTTCTCGAGCCCGTCGACCGTGACGAGGAAGTTGTCCTCCACGCGCAGGCCGCCGCCGCCGGGCCAGTAGGCGCCCGGCTCGACGGCGAGCACCATCCCCGCCTCGAACTCGCCGCCGCCGGCCTGGTGGGGGTACGGCGGCTCGTGCGCCCGGGCCCCGACGCCGTGGCAGATCGGGTGGGTCGGCTGGCCCGGGTAGCCCATTGCCGCGATCCGCTCCCGCACGCCACGATCGAGCTCTGCCATCGACGCGCTCGGCCGGATGAAATCCAACGCCCATTGGTAGACAGCCACGAGCGACCGCTCCAGTTCCTCATAGTCCTTGCGCAGCCGCGAAAGGACCAGATTCTTCGTGTGGTCGGCCCAGTAGCCGTCGGCGCAGACCCAGATCTCGAACAGGACCGGATCGCCCTCGACCGCGGGCAGGCTCCCCGTCGCCGTGAACGTCTTGATCCCGCGCCCGGCCCACACGAGCGAGAACGGCAGCGCGAGGTCGACCTTGCCGCGCCAGCCGGTGCCCTCGCCGTGCACGAATCCCTGCCACAGCGCGGCGGCCTCCGCCTCCTTCATCCCGGGACGGAGCTGCTCGCGGACGTGCTCCATCGCCGCCGCCGCGATCTCGTTGGCGAGCTTCAGGCGGTCGATCTCCTGGTTCGTCTTGAGCGACCGCGCCCGGACGAGGAGCGGAGTCGCGTCGGCGGCGTCCGGGAAGGCGTCGAACCAGGCGGCGGTGAAGGTCGTCGGCTCGCCGACCATTCGGTCCGAGGCCTGAGTGCCGAGCGAGAGCTCGAGCCCGACGCGCTCGTAGTCGCGTGCGGCAGCGACAACCGCGTCGAGCGTGCGCGCGAGCGGCGGGCGCGGATCCTCGGGGTCGTAGCCACGGATCAGCCGAACGTCGTCCGTCCAGGCCATGCGGGCGGCGTCCTCCTCCGACGCCTCGATCGTGATCAGCACGGGCTCGCCCTCACGGGGGAAGACGCAGGCGTCGTAGCCCTTCATGCCCCAGAAGTTCGTGAGGTAGAGCACGTTGTCGGGCGCCCGGACGACGAGCGCATCGAGCTCCTGCTCCGCCATCAGCGCCCGGACGCGCCGGAGCTTCTCGTCGTCGCGGGCCCAGCTCAAGCGTCGTCGCCCCAGGGGCGAATGCGCGGCGGCGCCGGCTCGCCGTGGCCCTCCTGCCACGAGACGACCGGGTTGCGGAGCACGCCGATCCGCTCGATCTCCGCCTCGATCACGTCGCCCGGCTTGAGGTAGAGGCGGCGCCGCTCCTCCTCCGACTTGAAGCCGGCGACGCCCGCGACGGTGCCCGTCGAGAGGACGTCGCCCGCGCTGTACCCGAGCGCCGAGAAGTTGCTCAGGATCTCGGGGATCGTCACGCTCATGCGGCTCGAGTGCGACTCCTGGCGCGGCTCGCCGTTGACCCGCAGCTCCATCGCGAGGTCGTGCGGGTCGGGGATCTCGTCGGGCGTCACGATCCACGGCCCGAGCGGGCAGAAGGTGTCGATCGCCTTGCAGAAGCTGAACACGCCCGAGCGCATCTCGCCGCGCTGGATGTCGCGCGCGGTGATGTCGTTGAAGATCAGGTAGCCGCCGATGTAGTCCGCGGCCTCCTCCGGCGCGAACCACTTGCCCGCCTTGCGCAGGACGACGGCGAGCTCGAGCTCGTAGTCGAGCTCCTCGGTCAGGTGCTCGGGATAGACGATCGGGTCGTCCGGCCCGATGATCGCGTCGACGTTCTGGAAGAAGTTGATCCAGGGCGCGATCCGGTGCGTCCAGTTGACGTTCTTCGACTCCTCCTCGTGCTCCCGGAAGTTTCCGGCGGTGTGGAAGAGCTTCGTCGGCACGATCGGCGCCCGCAGCGTCGCCTCGGCGAGCGGCGTCCGCTCGCCCGTCTCGTCGGCGCCGCCACGCTCGAACCACTCCCGCATCGTCGGCACGTCGAGGCGGACGATCTCCTCGCCGTCGACGTAGCCGACCTTGCCGTCGTCGTAGGTGACGAGCTTCACCCGCAGATCCTCTGCGCTACGAGCGCGTACGTCTGCGCCGTCTTCACGAGGCCGTCGATCTCGAGGTTCTCGCCCAGCTCGACGTCCATCAGCCCGGTCGAGGTGCCGTAGTTGACGGTCGGCACCCCGTAGCGCGTGAGGGCGGAGGCGTCGCTGAACCAGCGTGTCACGTCGCGGCCGGGAGCCTCGCCGAACACCTCTTCGTGCACCGCGTCGATCGCCTGCACGAGCTCGTGCCCCTCCTCGATCTCGGCGCCGGGCGCCGTGACGTAGACCTCGCCCTCGATCCCGTAGTCGGGGAACCGTTCGGCGAGACCGCGCACCATCTCGAGCACCTCGCGCCGCGCGACGGCCATCGGCTTCGTCGGCGGCACCCGCACGTCGAGGAAGAGATCCGTGTGGTGCGGCGTCCGGGAGACACGCCAGCCGAAGCCGCCCTCGATCGCGCCCAAGTTGACGATCGCCTTGGCGCCGCGGTAGGCGTTCGACTCGTCCTCCTCCCAGGTCGGATCCAGTCGAGGATCGCGCCGGTCACCTCGTGCGCGCGCAGGATCGAGTTCTGGCCGCGCTTGCCCTCGCTGAACGCCGTGTGGATGAAGTTGCCGTGGACGCGAACTCGGAGCCACAGCGCACCGAAGTGGCCCAGGACGACCTTGCCCTCGGTCGGCTCGCCCAGCAGGCACATGTCGGCGACGCCGCCGTGGCTCACGAGGTACCTGGTGCCCGCGGCGTAGCCGCGGAACTCCGCTCCCTGAGCGTCGAGGTACTGGGTCTTCTCGATCTCGCCGCAGACGGCCGCGACGAGGACGTCGCCGCGCAGCTCGACCCCCGAGTCCTGTAGAGCGTGCACCGCCTCGACGTAGCACGCCAGCGCGCCCTTCATGTTCGAGATGCCAAGCCCGTAGAGCCGCCCGTCACGGACGAACGCCTTCGGCTGGAACCCCGGCACGTCGCGCAGCCACGGCTCCCGCCCCGAGTACGAGGTGTCCATGTGCCCGTTGAACATGAGCGCGGGGCCGCCGCCGGTCCCGCGCCACGTCCCGAGCGCGTTCGCGCGTCCGTCCTCCACCTGCTGCCATTGCACGTCCAGGCCCAGCTCCTCGTAGAGGTCGACCATGCGCCGCGCCATCGCCTCTTCGTCCCCCGTGAAGCTGTGGATGTCGATCAGCGAAGAGGCGGTCTCGACGAGCCTGTCCCGGTCGACGTTCATTCGGTGGGCAGCCCTGCCTCGACCCAGCCCTCGTAGCCGCCGACAAGGTCGCCCGCGTCGACGCCGAGCTCCACGAGCGACGCCGCCGCGAGGCTCGAGGAGTAGCCCTCCGCACAGACGAGCACGAGCCGACGGCCGGCGAGCTCGGGGTCGCGCGACTCGGAGGTCTGATCGGCTCGCCACTGAAGCACCGAGTACGGCACATGCTTCGAGCCGGGGATGACACCGCTCGCCGCACGCTGGTCCGCCGAGCGGATGTCGACGAGCAACACGTCCGGTTGCGCCGCCGCGTCGGCGGGGCTGTAGCGGACGATCCGTCGCGGGCCTCGGCGACCATCAGGTCTATCCGCGAAACGCGGTCGACGCGAGCCGACATCACGCCGCAGCCTTCTCGAGTTGAGCGATCCATGATGTCCCGGATGCACGCGCTCGAGCGCCGACAGCAGCCACTCGAGCAATACGGTGCTGCCCGCTCCAACGGTGACCTGCTGGACCAGTACATATTGT
>CAWGVE010000061.1:0-6520 GCA_963825805.1 uncultured Actinomycetes bacterium
GATGTATTGCTCAGTGGCGAAGCTACTCGGAGAGCATGCCGCGCAATTGCTACCGGTCGGATTACCCCAGTAGCAATCCCGTCTACACCGCCCGCCACGAGCCGGTCATCTTCTACGCGAACATCCGACGCGACTGCTCTCGCTGGGACCTGCCGCTCGGAACCGTGCACAAGGGGCCGCTTGCGCACGCCCTGGCGTCGGGCAAGCTGCCGGCGTTTGCGTTCGTGGGCCCGAACGATGACGGCGGCACGACGAAGCCCGGTTGCTCGCGGCCGTGCGGCGACGTCGACCCGCCGCTAAGCGACAGGTTCCTGCGGCGCTGGATGAAGAAGATCCTCGCCTCGAAGGCGTACGCCTCAGGGAAGACTGCCGTCTTCGTCACATGGGACGAGGACGCGACGTTCGAGAACACGCTCTGCCCGGCGCTCGACTGCGACCATCTCGCCACCCTCGTCATCAGTCCCTCCGTTCGGCGCGGAATGCGCTCCGCCGCAGCCTTCTCCCACTACTCCCTGCTGCGCACGACCGAGGACCTGCTCGGGCAGCGCGGACACCTCGGGAACGCCGCCTCGGCGCTGTCGATGGCGCCCGCCTTCCGCCTGCTTCGCGCTGGCCGCTGAGTACAACTCGGCCTACGATACGCAGCGATGCGGGTGATCGTCACCGGCGGCGCGGGCTTCATCGGCTCGCACGTCTCGGATGCGCTAGTCGCGCGGGGTGACGAGGTGCACGTCGTCGACGACCTGTCGAGCGGCCGCAGCGAAAACGTGTCCGAGGGAGCCACGCTTCACGCGCTCGACATCCGCAGCGAAGGGCTGGTGGACGTCGCGACAGCGGTGCAACCCGAGGCGATCTTCCACCTCGCCGCACAGGCCGATGTTGGCACCTCCGTCGAACAGCCCGCGCACGATGCGGCGGTGAACGTCATCGGAACGATCCGCGTCCTCGAAGCGGCTCGCTCGGTGGGCGCCCGGATCGTCTTCACCTCGACGGGAGGAGCGATCTACGGCGACTGCGAGCGCCCCGCACGCGAGGAGGACGAACGCCGGCCGCTCTCGCCCTACGGTACGTCGAAGCTCGCTGGCGAGGAGTACCTCGCGACCTGGAACCGGCTGCACGGGACGAGCCACGTGGCCTGCCGGCTTGGGAACGTCTTCGGGCCGCGGCAGCAGGCTTCGCTCGAGGGCGGGGTCGTCGCCATCTTTCTCGAACGGTTGCGCGACGGTGGAGCCGTCGAAATCTTCGGCGACGGCAATCAGACCCGCGACTTCGTCTACGTCGGCGACGTCGTCGACGCGTTGCTCGCGGCGATGTCGGCGGATGGGGGCGGCGTCTTCAACGTCGGCACCGGAGCCGAGACGAGCATCCTCGAGCTGTACGCGCTCTGCGCGGAGGCAGCGAGGAGCGAACACCGGGCGCCGCGGTTCGCCCCCGAGCGGCCCGGCGATCTCCGCCGCAGCGTCCTCGACGCGTCGCGCGCCGAGCGCGAGCTCAGTTGGCGGCCGGGGACGATCCTCGCAGACGGGCTTGCGCAGACGTGGAACTCCGTGCCGGCGCGGTAGAACAAGCAGCCGTTGCTGCCTAGTCGTCTACCACTGGCTCGGGGTCGCCCGCGAGGCTCCACGCGACGCGGAGGACGATGGGCCACTGACGGCGGACGTCTCGTTGTTCAGCCGGTTCGGCCTGAGCTTCCGCGAACGCGGGTCATCCGCGTTGGTCTGATCCCCAACGGGTCTCAGCCGATCTGGATCGTGAGCTCGTCCAGATCGCCCGAGTACCAGTCGCCGCCGGGCCGACTCCCGATCACCATCGGGGCCTTGTTTGAGATCGAGCCGACGTTGGCAGGCTGCGAGAACGTCTTGCCGTCGACGACGACCTTGATGCGGACGCGGTCTTCACGCACTGGACGGTGTGCCACTTGCCGTCGTTGATGGCCGGCCCGGCCATGAGCTCGCCGTAGTTGGACGAGCCGTTGAAGCCGCACGACGCCTGTCCCGACGGCTGGTACTCCATCTTGAACTCGCCGCCCGGCGTCGTGTACAGGCCCTTGCGGAACAGGTCCCAGTCGGGCGTCGCGGGCGCGCTCGTGCGTTTTCACATGGATCGTCAGCGTCAGGTTCGAGCTGCCCGGGTTCAGGTCGGCGGCCGCCGGGACCGAGACGTAGGCCTTGCCGTCGAACCCGTAGGCCGTGCCGCTGAAGCCCGGTACCCCTAGCTGCGCCGAGAAGATCGTCCCGTTGTGGCTGCCCACCGAGTCCTTCATCACGTTGCCGGACGTCTCGTTCATGTGCCAGAAGGCGACGACCTTTGCGTTGTGGCCTTCCTGCACCATGTGGGTCGGACGGGAGGTCGCGCGGGCGGATCCCGAGACGTTCGCGGCCGTGACGGTCACGCGCAGGGTCACGCCGACGTCGCGGCTTGTCGCGATATAGCGTGACCCCACTGCTCTCGGGATTCGCACGCATCTGATACGGCCGGCGGGGCAGCGGAGCCAGCGGTACCTGTAGACGACGGATCGGGACGGCGTCCAGGCGCCGGGTGTCGCCCTGAGCTTCACACCAGTCCGCGGCGTACCAATGATCTTCGGCCGGACACGATTTTTCGGCCGGACCTGCTTCTGCCCAGAACGGCCGGTGGCGGCTGCCGGCGAGCCGGAGGCGGCGGCGGCTGCCACGAGCGCGAGCACGACGGGGACGACGCCCCGAGCCCGCCGGGCGTCGCGCGGCTTCAGGGCCTTGTCGGGTTCCCCCCTCACCGTCGGAGCTAGCCGATCTGGACGCTTGCTTCGTCCAGTTGTCCTTGGTACCAGTCGGAGCCGGGGCGGGCGCCGATGGCGACGTTGGTGGTGTTGGAGATGGAGCCGATGGTTGCCGCTTTGGAGAAGGTCTGTCCGTCGACGATGACCTGGATCATGGTCGAGGTCTTGACGCAGGAGATGGTGTGCCATCGGCCGTTGTTGATGGCGGGTCCGGCGGCGAGCTCGGCGTAGCCACCTGTGCCTTCGAAGCCGCAGGAGGCTTGGCCGGTTTGTTGGAACTCCATCTTCCACTCGGCGCCGCCGCTGGTGTAGAGGCCTTTGCGGAATATGTCCCAGTCGGCTGGTGGCGGTGGCGGTGTGCCGGCCGTTTTGAGGTGGATGGTGAAGGTGATGTTGGCGCTGCCGGGGTTGAGGTCGGCGCTGGAGGGCACGCTGACGTAGCTGGAGGAGCCGTTGAAGCCGTAGGCGGTGCCGCTGAACCCGTTCAGGCCGGTCTGGGTGGAGTGGAGGCTGCCGTTGTGGCCGCCGACCGAGTCGAACAACGTCGAACCGCTGGTCTCGTCCATGTGCCAGAGCGCGACCAGGGCGGGCGGCGGGGACGCCGGCACGACGACCGCGGTCCGAGGCGAGGAGGCAGTGGCGCTGCCCGCCATGTTGCTCGCCGTCACCGCCACCTCGACCGTGCTGCCGACGTCGGCGGCGGTCAGCGTATAGGTGGTCGTCGTCGCGCCGGCGATCGGGGCGCAGTTGGCGCCGCTCGACTCGCAGCGCTGCCACTGGTAGGCGTAGTTGATCGGCTGCGTCCCGCTCCAAGTGCCCGGGCCCGCGGTGAGCGTCTGGCCGCCCTGGGCCGTGCCCGACACGCTCGGGTACGAAGTGACCTCTGGCCGGACCACGCGAGCGCGGCTTGCCAGTACAGCGCGGGTCCGGCGGGAGGCCGTTCGACCCCAGCCGGCGGCGTTTCTGGCCTTGACGGTCACCCACAGGGTTGTGCCGATGTCCCGGCTGGATGGGGTGTAGCGGGACCTCGTGGCTCGGGCGATCCATCTGCACTTCGCACGGCCAGCGGGGCAGCGGTGCCAGCGGTACTTGTAAACGACGGGCCGGGCCGTCCAGATGCCGCGCGTCGCCCTCAGCGTGACTCCAACCTGCGGCTTGCCGACGATCCGCGGTCGACGCGGTCTTTCGGCCGGATGGGGTTCAGCCGGGAACTGGTAGCGGCAGCCGGTGAGGCGACCCAGGCAGCAGCAACGAGCGCGAGGAAGAGGACGAGTGCGCCAGGCATCGCCCGCGGCCCCCGGTGAACGACGTGCGGAAGCGGTCGGGTGCGGGCATACGCGCCATGCTCGGCTCGTTGGCGCGTGCGATCTTCGCCCATGACGCCACGGCCGCGATGGGCGGGCTCTTGATGGTCGGCGCCCGCTCGCAGCCGGCGCCGACCGCAGCGCCTCGACAAGCTTCCCCTCTCACCCTCGGCGACCAGCGCGTCCGCGAGCGAGGATTGGCGCGCCCCGATGAACGTTCCGAACCTAAGGCCGCAGTGCGAGACCGTGATCAGCGGTAGGGCCGCGGCGAGCTCCTCCCTCCGGAAGGGCGACCTCCACGCGGAGTCGGCACCGCTCGCCGTAGTGGAGCCACCACTGGCCAACCCAACAGAGGAGGATGAAAGGGGAACGGATTCGGCTTTGCCATCTTCGTCTCGAACCTGAGCGGCGCTGGCCTCCGCGGAGCGGCCGCTGCCTCGGAGACGCGAGCGCTCACGAGTGGTACCTACCCCAAAGGAGGTCCATGGGCGTCATCGCGCACCAGCAGCCGAACTGCCTTGTCGCGGATCGTCGCGAGGGGGTTCCTGAGTTGCGGCGTCTCGTGTGGCTCGTCGTCACGCTGGTGCTGCTCACCGCTACTAGCGCGCGTAGACGAACGAGTTGCTGCCGAGCAGCCGTCCGTAATGGGCCTGCTTCCGCTTCCCGAAGCCGGGCCAGACGTACCAGCGGTAGACCCCCGGTCGCAGACGGTAGCGGTGGCCATGGAAGGTCCAGCTTCGCCGGAGCTTGAGGCTATTCCGTGCGGGCCATGTGCTCAGGATCCGCTTGCCTCGAATCAGCTGGACGTTGTAATAGGTCGCGCCCTTGGCGGGGAGCCAGTCGAGATGGGGCGCGGAGGTGACGCGCTGTCCCGGTACGGGGTTGATCAGCCGGCCCGTCGCGGTGACCGCCAGCGTGCTGTTCGCGGCGTTTGCGGCCTCGTCGAATGCGGTGACTGTGTATTGGTACGGCTTCCCGGCTCGAAGTCCCTTGTCCAGGAACGTCGTCTGTACGCCCCGGTAAGACCACCGTGCTCGGGCCGCTCGCGCCGACCGTGCGCGTCACCTGGCTGACCTGGGTGTCCGCCGAGTCGGTCCACTTCAGGCAACACGCTCCGGTTCTCGTGCACCCCGGTCACGGGTCCGAACAGTCGGCGGCGTCGCGTCGTACGGAATGCGTCGACCCTGCCGCGTCCCGGCCTTGTCCTTGCACATGCCACTCTACCGACGCGTTGCCGTTGTCGGGACCGCTGTAGAAGGTCGAGGAACACGACGCGACTCCGGACGTGGCGTCCGTTCCGGTGAAGCTGAACGACACCGGCTTGTCGTACCAGCCGTTCGCATCAGGCCTCCGGCTGGGAACCGCTTGAACGGCGGGCGCCGTCTTGTCGATGGAGATGTCAAGCGGATAGTCGATGGTAGGCCCGCCGATCCACGACACCTTGCAGTCGATGTGTTTCCCGCCCTCGGCGGTGATCGTCCCGATGAAGCATCCTGTCACCGTGTCAGGGGGGTTCGGGTCGAATTGCCAGCTGACGCTCACGTTGCTGACGTACCAGCCGTTGCTCCCAAGCGTCCCTGTGACTTGAGCGTTGACCGAGTACGACGCCCCTCCGGCGGCGCTCGGGGCGGCAAGGCACGCCAGGGCCGTCATGAGAAGCAAAAGCAAACGGTTTGCCGTGATGGCCCTGGGCATGACTCCTCTCCTCCCCTCGCCATCCCGAGAGAGCGCCCGCTTCTGAATTAACTACCCGGGTCTCGAGTCTGTCAACCCTGCATTCACCGTGTCAGCCTCACGAGATCTGGGCTGCACGCAGCACCTCGGGCATGGTCGCCGGCCAGGAGCTCGAGCTCGACGGAGTCGAAGCCGAGGGCGCCCGCGAGGACGATGCCGCGACCACGCTCCGCCTGCGAGGCCCGCTCCTCGCCGAGGATCGCGCGAGCCTCCTCGAAGCAGCCGAGCATGGCCGGCGCCCAACGGACGGAACGACGGGTTCACCGCGAAAGTTCTGGAAGAGCTGACCCAGGTGGCTCGAGGCCATGACCCCAGCTGACTCGCTGGCACGGGTGGCCCCAGCTTACGACCCTGGCGCCTTCGCACATCCTGTCAACTCGATGGGGTAGCCGTGGATCAGAACCACCGGCTGACCGCCCCCGTGATCCTCGTGGTGCGGATCTCGATCGGAGCCTCATTCCAACAGTGATGCGGGGGCATGCTCAGTTCCTCCTTCGTGGTGAGGCCTAGCCTCAATGCCCAGCCGCCTGGCCACCGTCGATGTGCAGGATCTCTCCGGTGACGAAGGTCGCCTGCTCCAGGTTAAGGACCCCGCCGGCGACATCGCTGATCTCGCCCGCGCGGCCGAGCGAGGCCAGCGAGGCCGTCGTGCGAAGCGGGGTCATGCATCGGGGTCTTGATCACTCCGAGCGAGACGGCATTGACGCGGACGCCTCGTGACGCA
>CAWGVE010000062.1:0-23820 GCA_963825805.1 uncultured Actinomycetes bacterium
CGTGACCGAGGGGAACTGGCGCTGGAGGCTCGAGCGCGGCACGCTGACCTCCGCGCTGGCGAGGCGGCTGGGCCGCCTGGCACAGCAGCACGGCAGGAGCCGTTAGGTCACCGCGAAGTAGATCGCGAACGCGACGCCGGCGCACCCGCAGTAGATCGCGAACGGCATCAGTGTCCGTGTCTCGAAGAACCGCATGAGGAAGCGCACCGAGAGCCACGCGGTGAGCGCGGCGCAGAGCGCCCCGACGAGCGCGGGGCCGCGCACGCCGTTCCCCTCCGATCCCGCGAACTCGGGCAGCTTGAGGACCGCCGCCGCGAGGATGATCGGCGTCGCGAGCAGGAAGGCGAACCGCGCTGCGTCCTTGTTCGAGAGGCCCACGAGCAGGCCGCCGCCCATCGCTGCGCCCGAGCGCGAGAAGCCGGGGATGAGCGCGATGGCCTGCGCCGCGCCGACGGTGAACGCCTGCCACCAGCCCACGGTCTTGGCGATCCGCTCGTCGTCGTCCTCGGAGACTTCCGGCGCGCGCCTCCGCAGCTGCTCCGCGCCGTACAGCATCAGGCCGTTGAGGGCGAGGAAGATCGATGCGTACTCCGGCGAGGCGAACAGCTTCCGTAGCGAGTCCTGGAGCAGAAGGCCGAGGATCCCGGCCGGGATCGTGCCCAGCACGAGCAGCCAGCCGAGCTTCGCGTCGGGATCGGTCACCTCCCGGTCGCGCAGCGAGCGGCCGAGCCCCTTGATGATCCGCACCCAGTCGCGCCAGAAGAAGGCGAGGAGCACGAGCGCGGTGGCGAGGTGCAGGGCTACGAGGAAGGTCAGGAAGTACGGCGCGTTCTGGTGGATGTCCCAGCCGAAGAGGCTCGGGAGGATGACGCTGTGGCCGAGACTCGAGATCGGAAAGAGCTCCGAGACGCCCTGGAGCAGCCCGAGGATTGCGGCCTGGAAATAGCTGATCGGGTGCACTCAGCCGGTCTCGGACGCCTGGGCGGCGTCCTTCTTCGGCCCGGAGTTGAACCAGGCGAAGGCGAAGCAGGCGAGCCCGAGCAGGAACGCGGCGATGCCGTGTTTCGTGTGGTGGTGGCTCGAGCCGGCCTCGTGGCCGGGGAAGAAAGAGGGAAGCGAGCGCGCCGGCTCCGCCCAGTAGACGATCGCGATGGCGACGAGCACGGTCCCGAGCACGACGGCGAGCACGACGAGCACCTTGCGGTAGCGAACGAACGCTTCTCTGGCAGTCACGTCCGGGAGTTCTAGCTGACGGGATGTGAAGCGTCGGTGAACTCGCGGAACTGCGCCGTCAGCAGATAGGCGGTCTGCTCGCCGATATCGACCGCGCGGTCACCGATCCGCTCGATCGTCCGCGCGACGACGACCATCCGCAGGCCCCACTCGCGAAACTCCGGCTCGGCCATCACGTCGACGAGCCGCTCGACGAAGCGGCGGTTCGCGCGGTCGATCAGCTCGTCGAGGTCGACGAGGCTCTCGGCGCCGGGGAGGTCGCGGCTGCTGAAGGAGTCGAGAGCAACGCGCAGCATCTCCTCGGCTCGCTCGCCCATCTCGGAGAGGACCTCCACGAGCGCCGGATCCGCCTCGACGTCGGCCACGAGCTGCGACAGCTTCGCGATCGTCACGCAGCCGTCGGCGCTCCGCTCGAGCAGGAGATTGATGTGGATCATGGCGAGCAGGAGGCGCAGGTCGCGGGCGACCGGCGTCTGCAGGGCCAGCAGCGCCTGGATCGCGTGCTCGATGCCGAGGAAGTGGTCGTCGACCTCGTCGTCGAAGGCGATCACCTCGTCGGCGAGCTCGCGATCGCGCTCCTCGAGCGCGCGCATCGCGCCGTGGACCGCGCTGAGGACGCGCTGCCCCATCTCCTGGAGCTGCGCTTCGATCTGCTCGAGTGCCGCGTCGATCGCCATGGAGCCCAGGGTACAAGGTGGCCTCCTGGACCGCGCCAGCCCCTGTCACCACTTCGTCTCCAGCCCGCAACGGCGGGTTATCCCACCCTCCACGGAGCGCGCCGTACCTTGCCCGCGAACCCCTGAGGAGGAGGAAAAGGACAATGCCGAGAAACGGCAAGCTCGTTCGCATCACACTTGCTCTTGCCGCTGCGGCGCTTCTCGGAGTGCTCGCGGTCGCGAGCGCGACGGCCTCGAGCACGCGGTCGCAGGCAACTCTGACGGGCGCAGGCTCGTCGCTCGTCGCGCCGGCCGTCGCCGTCTGGCAGACGCTCTACAAGGGCGACTCGATCCAGTATTCGGGCATCGGCTCCGGCGGCGGCATCAAGGCGATCCAGGCGCGCACCGTCGACTTCGGCGCGAGCGATGCTCCGCTGACGAAGAGCCAGGGTGACGGCTGTCACGGCTGCGTCCAGATCCCGTGGGCGCTGAGTGCCACGTCGCCCGTCGTCAACATCCCGGGTGTCGCCGCTCACCAGCTGAAGCTCACCGGCTCGGTGCTGGCGAACATCTACCTCGGCAACATCACGAACTGGAACGACCCGGCGATCGCGAAGCTCAACCCGGGCCTCCACCTCCAGAGCATGAAGATCACGCCCGTCCATCGCAGCGACGGCTCGGGCGACACGTACGTGTTCACGAACTATCTCTCGAAGGTGAGCCACACCTGGAAGACGAAGGTCGGCTCCGCGACGACCGTCAGCTGGCCCACCGGCGTGGGCGGGAACAAGAACAACGGCGTGGCGGCGATCGTCTCGTCGACGCCCGGCACGATCGGCTACGTGTCGGTCGCGTACACGATCGCGAACCACCTCAAGCTCGCAAGGCTGAAGAACGCGTCGGGCAAGTACGTCCTGCCGACTCTCGCCTCGATCGAGGCGGCGGCGCAGCTGGTCAAGGGCACGAAGATCCCTGCGAACAACAAGATCTCGATCACGGATCCGCCCGCCTCGAAGAAGTACCGGGTCGCATATCCGCTCGCCACCTTCACCTACGTGATCCTCCCGCAGCAGACGTCGAAGGCGGCCGAGCTCAAGGCCTTCGTCAAGTGGGCGCTGGGGGCGCAGGCGCAGACCTCGATCAAGAAGCTCGTCTTCGCGCCGATGCCCGCGGTTGTCGTGAACGCGGCGAAGAAGTCGTTGGCCACGATCCACTCGTAGGAGAGAAGCGCGTCGAATCGTGAGCGCGCTCGACGCAACGACTGAGACCGCCCGCCGCCCCTTCTCGGGGCGGCGGGCGCGTCTTGGCGACGTCATCCTGCAGGGCGTCGCCGGGGCGGCGGCGCTCGGCTCCGCCGTCCTGCTCGGGCTGATCGTCTACAAGGTCGTCGAAGGTGCGCGGCTCTCGCTCTCGACCTTCGGGCTCGGTTTCCTGACCCATGTCGGTTGGGATCCGGTCCACAACCAGATGGGAGCCGCGAGCCTCCTCTTCGGCACGGTGGTCACCTCCTTCGGCGCGCTGCTCCTCGCGACACCGCTCGCGATCGGCATCGCGCTCTTCCTCACGGAGCTCGCGCCTCGTGCGATCCGGGGCCCGGTGACCGCGCTCGTCGAGACGCTCGCGGCGATCCCGAGCGTCGTGATCGGACTGTGGGGGATCCTCGTGCTCGGCCCGGTGATGCGCGAGCACGTCGAGCCGGCGCTTCATTCGGCGCTCGGCTTCATCCCGCTCTTCGGCACGCCGAACGCCACCGGATCGGGGATCTTCACCGCGATCATCGTGTTGACGATCATGATCCTGCCGATCGTCTCGAGCATCTCGCGCGAGCTCTTCCTCGGTGTTCCAAGCGAGCTCAAGGAGGGGGCGCTGGGGCTCGGCACGACGCGCTGGGAGATGGCGCGGGGCGTCATCTTCCCCTACACCCGCGGCGGCATCGCAGCCGCGATGATCCTTGGCCTCGGACGCGCGATCGGCGAGGCGATCGCGGTGTCGATGGTGATCGGGGTTGCGGACAACCAGATCAGCTGGAACCTGTTCAACAACGGCGACACCCTCGGCGCGAAGATCGCGAACGAGTTCCAGGGTGCGAGCACGAACCTCGAGACCTCGTCTCTCTTCTACCTGGCCCTGATCCTCCTCGTCTTCTCGCTCGTCGTGAACGTCGTCGCGCAGTGGATCGTGCGGCGGGTCGCACGCCGGCAGGGGCTGTCTGCGCGGTGACCGGCACCGATCGTCAGCGTCGCTCACGCGCCCGCACGACAGGCTGCTGAGGCGCCGCATCGTCAACCGCGGTATGGAAGTCGTCGCGTGGCTTGCCGCGGCGACCGCCGTCGCGATCCTCGGCGTCGTCGTCTGGTCGGTGGCGAAGCGCGGTGCCAGCGAGCTCAATCTCGACCTGCTCACGAAGACCCAGATCCCGTTCGCGTTCGCGATCGGCAACGCTCACCAGGGGCTCGCGAATGCGTTCGTCGGCACGATCGTGATCGTCGGAATCGCAACCCTCATGGCTCTGCCGGTCGGGATCCTGGTTGCGATCTACGTGAACGAGTTCGCGCCGCGGTCGATCAAGAACGCCCTCGGCCTGGTGCTGGACGTCCTCAACGGCATCCCTGCGATCGTGATCGGCATCTTCGTGTTCGGCCTGATCGTCGTCGGTCACGGCCAGAGCGGATACGCCGGGTCGTTCGCGCTCGCCGTCCTGATGCTGCCGCTCGTCGCCCGCACGACCATCGAGGTGCTCGCGCTCGTGCCGTCCTCGCTCCGGGAGGCGTCGCTCGCGCTCGGCGTGGCACGCTGGCGAACCACGCTCGGGATCGTGCTGCCCCAGACCGTGGGAGGGATCGTGACGGGGACGGTCCTGGCCGTCGCCCGCGTTGCCGGCGAGACGGCGCCGCTCCTCTTCACCTCGTCGATCGTCGGTAACTCGATCGACTGGAACCCGACCCATGCGCTGCAGTCCGTTCCCGTCGCGATCTTCGAGCTGTCGGAGTCGCCCGACCCCAACGACCATGCCCGCGCCTGGGCCGCCGCCCTCGTGCTGTTGCTGTTCATCCTCTTCACGAGCCTGACCGCCCGCTGGCTCGCCGACCGCAGCCGGCGCAAGATCGTGGGCAGCACCAGATAGATCATGATGAGCCAGATGAAGGGAGAAGAAGCCGTGTCCGCGTCGAGTACGATCGAGGCCGCCGTGCGCGTCGAGACAAAGCGCCAGCCGCTGCCGCCGCGCGAGCGGCTCGAGCAGGTCTTCGACATCCGCGACCTCGACGCGATCTACGGCTCGAAGCCCGCCCTCAAGGGCGTGACGATGGAGGTCTACAAGAACCTCGTCACGGCTGTCATCGGCCCGTCCGGCTGCGGCAAGAGCACCTTCATCCGCTGCCTCAACCGGATGAACGACCTCGTTCCCAGCTTTCGGCAGACGGGAGCGATCCGCTATCACGGCGTCGACATCGCCGGGAAGGACGTCGACCCCGTCGCCGTGCGGCGCACGATCGGCATGGTCTTCCAACGGCCGAACCCGTTCCCGAAGTCGATCTACGACAACGTCGCGTGGGGGCTGAAGGTGCTCGGCATGAAGGACAACATGTCGGAGCGGGTCGAGCGGGCTCTGACTCAGGCCGCGCTGTGGGACGAGGTCAGGGACCGGCTGAAGGCGAGTGCGTTGTCGCTCTCGGGCGGCCAGCAGCAGCGCCTCTGCATCGCCCGCGCCATCGCGGTCGAGCCGGACGTCGTGCTCATGGACGAGCCGGCCTCGGCGCTCGACCCGATCGCGACGCAGGCGATCGAGCAGCTCCTGCACGAGCTCAAGTCGGAGTACTCGTTCGTGATCGTGACGCACAACATGCAGCAGGCGGCCCGCGTCGCCGACATGACCGCCTTCTTCTCGATCTCCCGCGGCGCTGAGGGCGACCGCTGGGGCGAGCTGATCGAGTACGACGCAACCGAGACGATCTTCACGGCCCCGAACGACAAGCGAACCGAGGACTACGTCACCGGCCGCTTCGGCTAGCGGCCTTCACGGCGGACGTGTCCGCATGCGCCGCTGTCCGAGCGAGTAACACAGTGTTACTTGGCGGTCGCGGCTCGGGCCTGGGGCCCGGCTATGTACGCGGGAAACGGGCGCGGATGGTCAGGCCGTGGCCGGGCTCGCTCGTCGCTTCGACCTCGCCGCCGGCGGCCGTGACGACGTGCTTGACGATCGCGAGGCCGAGGCCGGTGCCGCGGCTCGTGCGCGCCTGGTCGCCGCGGTAGAAGCGCTCGAACAGACGGGGCAGATCTGCCGGCCCCACACCCTTGCCGTCGTCCCAGACCGCGATCTGCGCCCCCTCGCCGGACTCGTTCACCTCGACCGTGCACGTGGTGCCCTGTCCCGCGTAGCGGATCGCGTTCGCCAGCAGGTTCTCGAGCACTACCCGGAGCATCCTCGGGCGTAGCGGTAGCTCGACGCGGTCGTCCACCCGCATCTCGAGCGTCACCTGCGCGTGATCCGCACGCTCCGCAAACGAAGCGACGACCTCATCGACGATCGGCTGCGCCCGCGTGCGACCGAGGGAGACGACCTCGCGGCCCGTCTCCAGCTCACCAAGGAAGAGCACGTCGTCGATCAGCTCGCGCGCCTGCTCCACCTCCTGTCGAGCCTGCTCCATGAGCTCGCCGACGTCGGAGCCGGGTAGCGTCGCGGTCTCGACCAGCACCAGCAGCCGCGCGAGCGGCGTACGTAGCTCGTGCGAGACGGCGGCCGTGAAGCCGGCTCGCAACTCCTGGTAGGCGGGGAGCTCGGGCGCCGACTCGAGGAAGAGGACAAGAAGGTCGGGATGGGCAGCCGCAAGCTCCTCGTCCAGCCGCCGGCCGGGCTCGACTCCGCCGAGGGCTGCTTTCGCCCCGAGGTTCACGGCCACAACCCGACGTTCGCTGTCGAGCACCACAACCGGCTCGTCGCTGCTCGCGACCAGCGTCTGAACGCGGTTCTCGTTCACCACTCCTTCACCATCCGTCTACCCTTCGCCAACGCAACCGCAGCCGATAATGCCCATAACAATGCCGAAGGTTCTAATCGTCGAGGACGACGAGGTCATCGCGCAGGGTATGGCGCGGCACCTCGCCGCTGCCGGCTTCGACCCGGTCTCGGTCGGCAACGGGACGCAGGGGCTGGCGCGGCTCCGCTACGAGAAGCCCGACGTCTGCGTGCTCGACCTGATGCTTCCCGGCGTCGACGGCTGGAAGCTGATCGAGACGGCCCGGAACGAAGGGATCGGCACGCCTATCGTCGTCGTGTCCGCCCGCGGCACCGAGCACGACCGCGTGCACGCGCTCGAGATCGGGGCCGACGACTACCTCGTGAAGCCGTTCTCGATGAAGGAGCTCGTGGCCCGTGTGCGCGCAGCCGCCCGGCGCGCGCTGCGCCGCGAGGAGACGCCGCGGGGCGAGCCGATCGAGATCGAGGAGCTGCGCATCGACCCGCTCGAGGTGCAGGCGTACGTCGACGACCGAAGCGCCGAGCTGACGCCGACGGAGTTCCGGCTCCTCTACCAGCTCGCCCTCGACCGGGGCCGCGTCGTCACTCGCGACGAGCTGCTGCAGAAGCTCTGGGGCCGGCGCGAGTCGCATCGCGACCGCACCGTTGACGTCTTCGTCCGCCGGCTGCGCGAGAAGGTCGACCGGCCGCGCGTCCACGCACACGTTCATCCAGACGCGCTACGGCGTCGGCTACCGGCTCGAGCCGGTTCCCAAGGCGGGGTCGCGCGACGGTGCCGCCGCGGCCCGGTAGCGAGTCCGACACCACCGCGTCACCGCATCGAGTCCCACCTTGGGCTGCGGCAAGCGCACCATTTCGGCATGAAGTTCGCCGTCGTCGCCCACAGGCGCAGCGCGACGAACGTCGCCCTCGTCGACGCAGCCCGTTCCTGGGGCCTGGATGCAGAGATCCTCGACCCTCGTCGGGCGCTGGGGCTCCTCGAGCCGGGAGACGTTGCGCTCGGCCGGCTCGACATCCGCCAGGGGCTCGACGGCATCGAACGCGGCACCGGCGAGCTCGAGCGGCTCGCCGCCGGCGGCGTGGACGTACGGAACCCTCCCGGCACGCTCATCGTCGCGCACGACAAGCTGCTGACCGCACGCACGCTGCGGCTCGCCGGCCTGCCGCACCCGCACACGACGCTCATCAACCCGGCGCTGCCCGCCGCGGTTCCCGAGCTTCCGCTCGTGCTCAAGCCGCGCTTCGGCAGCTGGGGGCGCGACGTCGAGCTCTGCACGACGGCCGAGGAGCTCGAGGAGGCCCTCGTCCGGCTACAGGCGAAGCCATGGTTCCGGGAGCACGGCGCGCTCGCGCAGGAGCTCGTCCAGCCGCAGGGTTGGGACCTCCGGGTCATCGTCGCCGGCGGCCGCGTCGTCGGAGCCGCGCGCCGGATCGCCCCGAGCGGCGAATGGCGCACGAACGCCGCGCTCGGCGCCGAGGTGGTGCCTGCCGAGGCGCCGCCCATCGCGCACGCGCTGGCGCTCGCCGCAGCCCGGGCCGCTCGCGCCGATCTCCTCGGCGTCGACCTGCTCCCGACGCGGAACGGGTTCGTGGTGCTCGAGCTGAACGGCGCGGTCGACTTCCGCCCGCTCTACCTCACACGCGGCGACGTCTTCTCGGAGGCCGTGGCGGCGCTCCTCGGCGACATCGTGCTCCAGCCCGAGCTCGCGGCTGCGTCACTCTGAGTACGCTCGTACGGCTGTGGCGCGAGCCCGGTCTCGACCTCGCGCCGCCCGTCCGCCTCGTAGACAAGATCGACCGTCTCGTGCTTGCGGTACGTGCCGGCGATCCCGAGCCACATCGAGGCCCAGCGCCAGAACCCGAGGCGCCCCTCCTGGGCGAGCGGACGCGGGAAGACGAGCGACCTTCCCTCCTGCTCGAAATCGCGTCCACGGGACCTGGCGGACACCGCTCACGTAGACCTCGAAGGCGGGCGGGACGTGCTCCGGCAGTTCGATCCGCGAGCGCTCGGCCACCTTCATAGAATGCCCGGCGGGTGCGCCGCAAGCTGCCGTCCCTCGTTTTCGCCGTGCTGCTCGCGCTCGCGACGGCGGGCGTCGCTGCAGCCGGAAACGGCGGCTTGGCGCCGCCTGCGCCGCACTCGCCGAACGCCGTCCGGATCAGCCACGCCTACTACCTGATCTTCGGCTTCACGGCGGCGTGTTCATCGTGGTCGAGACGGCTGCTCGTCGTCTTCGTCTTCAAGTTCCGGAGCCGTGGCCGCGACCGCACGGTGGAGGGCGCGCAGGTGCACGGACACACACGGCTCGAGCTGATCTGGACGGCGATCCCGGTTGTGATCCTCGCCGTGATCGCCGGCTTCGTCTTCTACGAGCTGCCCGCGATCGACTCCGCGCCGGCCGCGGCCGACCCGATTCACATCACCGTCGAGGGGCACCAGTACTACTGGCAGTTCGACTATCCGAACGGCGCGCGGTCGATCGGGACCCTGCACGTCCCGGTCGGCGCCGTCGTCGACCTGAAGGTCGTCTCGCCCGACGTGATCCACAGCTGGTGGATCCCGGCGCTCGGCGGGAAGATCCAGGCGATCCCGGGCCGGACGAACCACACGTGGTTCCGCGCGGACGAGGCCGGCAGCTACGACGGCCAGTGCGCCGAGCTCTGCGGCCTCTACCACGCGGCGATGCTCGCGACCGTCGTGGCGACGTCGCAGCGGACGTACGCGGCCTGAGCTCGCCGGCGCCGCGACAGACGACTCGGGAAGCAGGAGTGCCAGGGCGTCTGCGCGACGTGCCACGGAATGCAGGGGCAGGGCGGCTACGGGCCGGCGATCGCCAGCAACTCGCTGCTCGTCGCAGCCGGCGGGCCTCGAGCCGATCGTCCGCAACGGCCGCGGCGCAGAGCATGCCGGCGGTCGGCAGCACGTGGACGGCGGCGCAGATGCACGCGCTCGCTCGCGTACGTGAAGACGAACATCTACAAGGGGGGCGGCGACGAGTGGCGGCTAGAGCGGAAGCGGTCTACCCCGTCGCCTGGAAGAGGGCCGCGTCGCGAGCTGGCTCGTCACGGTCGACCACAAGCGGATCGGGATCCTCTACATCGTGACGTCGCTCGTGTTCTTCGCCGCCGGCGGCGTGCTCGCGCTGCTCATGCGCTCGCAGCTCGCGACGCCGAACGAGCATTTCCTGACGAAGAACGCCTACAACAGCACGATGACGATGCACGGCACGACGATGATCTTCCTCGTCGTCGTCCCGATCCTCGCGGGCTTCGGCAACTACCTCGTGCCGCTGATGATCGGCGCGCGCGACATGGCGTTCCCGCGGCTCAACGCGTTCTCGTACTGGATGTTCCTGCTCGGCGGCATCGTGCTCTATTCCAGCTACTTCGCCACGGGCGGCACGGCGCGCGCGGGCTGGACGTCATACCCGCGCTCTCCGAGGTCGTTCAGCCCCGGGCACGGACAGGACTACTGGATCCTCGCGCTGCACATCCTCACGATCTCGTCGCTCGCCGGTGCGATCAACCTGATCGTCACGATTCACAACATGCGCACGCGCGGCATGACGTGGATGCGCATGCCGCTCTTCGTGTGGGCGATGGAGACCTACGCGATCCTGCTCGTCGCCGTGCTGCCCGCGCTCTCGGCCGGCCTGACGCTGCTGCTCCTCGACCGCCACGCCGGGACGCACTTCTTCATTCCGTCGGAGGGCGGGAGCGCCGTGCTCTACCAGCACGTGTTCTGGTTCTTCGGCCACCCCGAGGTCTACATCATGGTGCTGCCGGTCTTCGGGATGATCTCGGAGATCATCCCCGTGTTCGCGCGCAAGCCGATCTTCGGCTACAAGGCGGTCGCGTTCTCGACGATCAGCATCGCGTTCTTCTCGCTGCTCGTCTGGGCGCATCACATGTTCGCGGTCGGCATGCCGGTCGGCCTCGACTCGTTCTTCATGATCACGTCGATGGTGATCGCCGTCCCGACGGGGGTGAAGATCTTCAACTGGCTCGCGACGGCGTGGCGCGGCAACATCATCTTCGACACGCCGATGCTCTTCGCGCTCGGCTTCATCGCGCTCTTCACGATGGGCGGCCTGTCGGGGATCTTCCTCGCGGCGTTCCCCGTCGACTGGCAGGTCACCGACACGTACTACGTCGTCGCGCATCTCCACTACGTCGCTCTTCGGCGGCTCGATCTTCGGCATCTTCGCCGGCCTCTACTACTGGTGGCCGAAGATGTTCGGGCGGATGCTCGACGAGCGCCTCGGCAAGTGGCACTTCTGGCTGATGTTCGTCGGCTTCAACCTGACCTTCCTGCCGCAGCACATGCTCGGCCTGCTCGGCATGCCGCGCCGCATCTACACGTATCACCACGGCGGCTCGTGGGAGTGCTACAACCTCATCTCCACGATCGGCTCCGGCGTGATGGCGGTCGGCGATGCTCGTCTTCCTGGTCAACGTCTGGCGGACGCAGGTCTGCGCCGGGCACGCGCGCCGGCAACGACCCCTGGCTCGCCGACACGCTCGAGTGGTACACGACCTCGCCGCCGCCGCCGCACAACTTCGACGCCGTCCCCTACGTGACGAGCGCGCGGCCGCTGCGCGACCTGCGCCGGCGGCTCGCGGAGCAGGCACGTGATGACCGGCTCGCCCCGGGCCCGTGGCTCCGGCTGACGGCGCTCGCCGCGGCGGCGGGGACGCTGCTCGCGGTCGTCTCCGGCGCGGAGGCCTCGGCACGGCGCACCGGCTGCTCGCCGCGCTCGTCGCTCCGCCGCTCGCCGCGCTCGTCGTCGCGGCCTGGTCGCGCACCGGCGGCTCGTGCCGGCGGCGCTCGCGGCGTCGGCGCTCTTCGCGGCCGCCGCCGCGGTACCCGGGCCGCACGCGCACGCGGGCTCGCCGCGTTCGCGCTCGCGGCGCTCGTCGTCGTCGTGGCCGAGAGCTTCCGCGGCGAGCGCGTGCCGTGGGGGGCGTGGCGCGACTACGTGGCGCTGACGAAGCCGCGGATCATGTCGCTGCTGCTCGTCACCGGCTTCTGCGGGATGATCGCCGGCGCCCGCGGCTGGCCCGGCACCGGGCTCGCCGTCGCCGCGATGGTGGGCCTCGCGCTCGCCTGCGGCGGCGCGTGCGCGCTCAACCACCTCCTCGACCGCGACATCGACCCGCTGATGGGAGAGCGGACGAGAGCCGCGGCCGGTCGCGTCGGGCCGCGTCGCCGCCGAGCCGGGCGCTCGAGTTCGGGCTCGCGCTGTCGGCGCTCTCGTTCGTCCTGCTCGCGAGCGCGGTCAACGTCCTGACCGCGGTCCTGGCGCTCGTCGGCAGCCTCTTCTACGTCATCGTCTACACCCGCTGGCTGAAGCGCTCGACGTCGCAGAACATCGTGATCGGCGGGGCTGCCGGAGCCGTGCCGCCGCTCGTCGGGTGGGCTGCCGCGACCGATCACGTGGGGATCGCGGCCCTGCTCCTGTTCACGATCGTCTTCATCTGGACGCCGCCGCACTTCTGGGCGCTGGCGCTGCTGATCAAGGACAACTACGCCAACGCGCGGGTGCCGATGCTCCCGGTCGTGCGCGGGGAGCGCGCGACGGCGCGGCAGATCGTCCTCTACTCGCTGGCGCTGGTCGGGGCGACGCTGCTGCCGTGGGCGTGGGGCGGGGCCGGGCCGCTCTACGTCGTCTGCGCCCTCGCCCTCGGCGCCGTCTTCCTCTGGCTCGCCGAGCGGCTGCGGCGGGAGACGACGCCGCGCCGGGCGATGGTCCTCTTCCACTACTCGCTCCTCTACCTCGCGCTGCTCTTCGCAGCCCTCGCCGTGGACGCGGTGATCTGATGGATCCCGAGCTCGCCCGCCGGAACGTCCGCCTGGGCTGGGCGCTGTTCGGCGTCTTCCTGCTCCTCTTCGCCGGCAGCATCGGGGTGGCGTTCCTGTACCTCCATTTCCAGTAACGACGGGATCTGGCTGGCGCGGCCTGCCGAGGCGCCGCCGGGCGCCGGCGTGCCGGTCGCCGTCAAGGACCTGCTCGACACCGCCGGGCTGACGACGACGTACGGATCGGCGCTCTTCGCCGACCACATGCCCGCCGTGAGCGCGGAGGCGGTGCAGCGGCTCGAGAGCGGCGGCTATGCCGTCGCGGGGAAGACGAACCTGCACGAGTTCGCCTACGGGATCTCGTCTCAGAACCCGCATTACGGCACGGTCCCGAACCCGGCGGCGCCGGGCCGCCTCGCCGGCGGCTCGAGCGGGGGCTCCGCTGCCGCGATCGCCGCGGGCGACGTCGAGCTCGCGCTGGGGAGCGACTCGGCGGGGTCGATCCGGATCCCGGCGGCCTGGTGCGGCTGCGTCGGGCTCAAGCCGACGTACGGGCTCGTCTCCGCCGAAGGGTGCTTCCCGCTCGCGCCGAGCTACGACACCGTGGGGCCGATGGCCTCTTCGGTGGGGGGATGCGCGGAGCTGCTGCGGGCACTCGTGCCCGGGTTCGAATCGGTGGAGCTCGAGTCGCTCGAGGAGCTCGAGGTCGGCGTCGCATGGCTCGAGCAGGCCGAGCCGCTCGTTGCAGAACGGGTGGCGGAGGCTGCTGCGCTCTTCCCCCGCCGGCGGGAGATCGAGCTTCCGCTCGCTCCCGCGAATCGCGCGGACTTCATGCGGGAGGTCGCCGACGTCCACCGGGCACTGTTCCCGGGGAACGAGGAGCTGTACGGCGACAACGTGCGCGGCAAGATCGAACGCTGCCTGCAGGTGAGCGACGGGGAGGCGGCTGCGGCGGAGCGCGAGCGCGCCGAGTACGCGGAGCGCGTTGCCGAGGCTTTCGCAGGGCTCGACCTGGTCGTGACGGCGACAGTCCCGTTCGTCGCGCCGCCGGCGGACATCGGCGAGCTCGAGCTGCGCGGCGCGGCGACCGCGCTCACGTATCCGTTCAGCTCGCTCGGCTGGCCCGCACTCGCCCTCCCGTGGGGCCGGGCGGAGGAGGGCCTACCTGCGTCGGTCCAGCTCGCCGCCCCGTCCGGGGGAGACGCGCTGATCCTCGCCGCCGGCCGCCTCCTCGAGCCCCTCGGGCCAGGACTCGACCGGACCCATCTTTCCTTGTAACACAGTGTTACTTGGGAGGTGCGCGGTTCCGCGGGCGCGGCGGTCTACGAGGTGGCGGCGTCGGTCGCGGCGGCGAGGACGGCGGCTTCGTAGACCGGGTCGGGCGTGTAGCGCTCGAGCTCGTCGGAGAGGACGTCGCTCGGCGCCGGCGGCTCGCCGGGCGGCAGCGGTACCGCCTTCCCGTCGAGCGCGACGCCTTCGAGCCGCTCCGCTGGGTCGTGCTCCAGCGCGATCTCCTCCCTGCCGAGCCGCGAGCGGAGCCAGCCGCACAGCAGCCACGCCTGGGCCGCGGTTCCGCGCACCTGGACCGTCCCGACCTCCGCGATGTCGGGCCAGAGCGTCGCGAGGTGCTCGCGCCAGCGCGACGTCCGCGCCCACGCGATGTCCGACGCGGCACACAGGGGAAACAACTCCGCGAGCCGCCGGTAGGGATAGGGCAGGTCGTCCCACTCGGTCGAGTCGACGATCAGCCGGTCGGTCACCTCGACGAGTTGCTCGAGCTCCGGCGTGCCCCACGGGGGCTCTCCACGCCAGCGGAGAAAGACCGGCAGGTCCGAGATGAGGAGCGGCTCCACCACGCTCGCCGGCGCCTTCGCGCGCGAGCCGCGCAGGGTCAACTCCACCACCTCGGTCACGAGGCCACGATCGGTGCCGGGCACCTCCCACCGCTCGACCTCGGCCCGCGCGTCGATGCGGTTGTCGTCCGCGTCCGGCTCCGGCAAGAGGAGGATCGTCCGCGACGGGTGCCGCTCGGCCATCCCCTCGAGTGCGGCCCGCGCCGGTTCGACCCACGGCTCCGGCACCCACGCCATGTGCGTCATCACCGACGTCCGCATGCTCGGGCCGTCGGCCGCGGCTTCGGCCCGCAGCCGCGCGAGGGCCTCGTCGACGTCGTCGAGGCAGACGTCCTCGCCGTCCCAGGCCGGCGTTCTCAGTGCCGTCGCCACGACCGGCCGTCCCGGTGGAGCAGGTCGTCGGCGCTCGGCGGCCCCCCGATCCCGCGGGATAGTTCGGGAACGCCGGCCGGTCGCGCTGCCAGCCCCCGATGATCGAGTCGACGAGCAGCCACTGCTCCTCGACCTCGTCCGCGCGCGTGAACAACGACGAGTCGCCGAGCGGCACCCGTCACGGACGATCCTGCTCTTGCCGGAGCCGGACGCGGACGACAACCGCATCGACGCGCGGGCGGAGGTCGAGCGGTGGGAGGTGCCCAGCACGCGACCGTGGCCTCGTGACCGAGGTGGTGAAGTTGACCCTGCGCGGCTCGCACGCGAAGGCGCCGGCGAGCATGGTGGAGCCGCTCCTGATCTCGGGTATTCCCCGTCTTTTCTCCGCTGGCGTGGAGAGCGCCCGTGGGGCACGCCGGAGCTGGAGCAACTCGTCGAGGTGACCGACCGGCTGATCGTCGACTCGACCGAGTGGGCCGACCTGCCCTATCCCTACCGGCGGCTCGCAGAATTGTTTCCCCTGTGTGCCGCGTCGGACATCGCGTGGGCGCGGACGTCGCGCTGGCGCGAGCACCTCGCGACGCTCTGGCCCGACATCGCAGAGGTCGGGACGGTCCAGGTGCGCGGAACTTCGGCGCAGGCGTGGCTGCTGTGCGGCTGGCTCCGCTCGCGGCTCGGCAGGCAGGAGATCGCGCTGGAGCACAACCCAGCGGAGCGGCTCGAAGGCGTCGCGCTCGACGGGAAGGCGGTCCCGCTGCCGCTCGGCGAGCCACCGGCGCCCAGCGACGTCCTCTCCGACGAGCTGGAGCGCTACACGCCGGACCCGGTCTACGAAGCCGCTGTCCTCGCCGCCGCGACCGACGCCGCCACTCCGTAGCCCGCGCCGCGCCTGCGGGAACCGCGCACCTCCCAAGTAACACTGTGTTACAAGGAAAGACGGGTCCGGTCGAGTCCTGGCCCGAGGGGCTCGAGCAGGCGGCCGGCGGCGAGGATCAGCGCGTCTCCGCCGGACGGGGCGGCGAGCTGGACCGACGCAGGTAGGCCCTCCTCCGCCCGGCCCCACGGGAGGGCGAGTGCGGGCCAGCCGAGCGAGCTGAACGGATACGTGAGCGCGGTCGCCGCGCCGCGCAGCTCGAGCTCGTCGATGTCCGCCGGCGGCGCGACGAACGGGACTGTCGCCGTCACGACCAGGTCGAGCCCGTGCGAAAGCCTCGGCGACGCGCTCCGCGTACTCGGCGCGCTCGCGCTCGCCGCAGCCGCCTCCCCGTCGCTCACCTGCAGGCAGCGTTCGATCTTGCCGCGCACGTTGTCGCCGTACAGCTCCTCGTTCCCGGGAACAGTGCCCGGTGGACGTCGGCGACCTCCCGCATGAAGTCCGCGCGATTCGCGGGAGCGAGCGGAAGCTCGATCTCCCGCCGGCGGGGGAAGAGCGCAGCAGCCTCCGCCACCCGCTCTGCAACGAGCGGCTCGGCCTGCGTCGAGCCACGCGATCCCTACCTCGAGCTCCTCGAGCGACTCGAGCTCCACCGATTCGAACCCGGGCACGAGCGCCCGCAGCAGCTCCTCGCATCCCCCCACCGAAGAGGCCATCGGCCCACGGTGTCGTAGCTCGGCGCGAGCGGGAAGCACCCTTCGGCGGAGACGAGCCCGTACGTCGGCTTGAGCCCGACGCAGCCGCACCAGGCCGCCGGGATCCGGATCGACCCCGCCGAGTCGCTCCCCAGCGCGAGCTCGACGTCGCCCGCGGCGATCGCGGCAGCGGAGCCGCCGCTCGAGCCGCCGGCGAGGCGGCCCGGCGCCGCCGGGTTCGGGACCGTGCCGTAATGCGGGTTCTGAGACGAGATCCCGTAGGCGAACTCGTGCAGGTTCGTCTTCCCCGCGACGGCATAGCCGCCGCTCTCGAGCCGCTGCACCGCCTCCGCGCTCACGGCGGGCATGTGGTCGGCGAAGAGCGCCGATCCGTACGTCGTCGTCAGCCCGGCGGTGTCGAGCAGGTCCTTGACGGCGACCGGCACGCCGGCGCCGGCGGCGGCTCGGCGGCCGCGCCAGCCAGATCCCCTCGTTACTGGAAATGGAGGTACAGGAACGCCACCCCGATGCTGCCGGCGAAGAGGAGCAGGAAGACGCCGAACAGCACCCAGCCGAGGCGGACGTTCCGGCGGGCGAGCTCGGGATCCATCAGATCACCGCGTCCACGGCGAGGGCTGCGAAGAGCAGCGCGAGGTAGAGGAGCGAGTAGTGGAAGAGGACCATCGCCCGGCGCGGCGTCGTGTCCCGCCGCAGCCGCTCGGCGAGCCAGAGGAAGACGGCGCCCGAGGGCGAGGGCGCAGACGACGTAGAGCGGCCCGGCCCCGCCCCACGCCCACGGCAGCAGCGTCGCCCCGACCAGCGCCAGCGAGTAGAGGACGATCTGCCGCGCCGTCGCGCGCTCGCCGCGCACGACCGGGAGCATCGGCACCCGCGCGTTGGCGTAGTTGTCCTTGATCAGCAGCGCCAGCGCCCAGAAGTGCGGCGGCGTCCAGATGAAGACGATCGCGAACAGGAGCAGGGCCGCGATCCCCACGTGATCGGTCGCGGCAGCCCACCCGACGAGCGGCGGCACGGCTCCGGCAGCCCCGCCGATCACGATGTTCTGCGACGTCGAGCGCTTCAGCCAGCGGGTGTAGACGATGACGTAGAAGAGGCCGCCGACGAGCGCCAGGACCGCGGTGAGGACGTTGACCGCGCTCGCGAGCAGGACGAACGAGAGCGCCGTCAGCGTGAGCCCGAACTCGAGCGCCCGGCTCGGCGGCACGCGGCCCGACGCGACCGGCCGGGCGCTCGTCCGCTCCCCCATCAGGGGATCGATGTCGCGGTCGAGGAGGTGGTTGAGCGCCGACGCGCCGCCGCAGGCGAGCGCGAGGCCGACCATCGCGGCGACGGCGAGCCCGGTTCCGGGCCAGCCGCGCGCGCCCGCGATCATCCCGCAGAAGCCCGTGACGAGCAGGAGCGACATGATCCGCGGCTTCGTCAGCGCGACGTAGTCGCGCCACGCCCCCCACGCCACGCGCTCGCCGCGGAAGCTCTCGGCCACGACGACGACGAGCGCCGCGAGCGCGAACGCGGCGAGCCCCGAGTGCGCGTGCGGCCCGGGAACCGCTGCGGCAGCGGCGAACAGCGCCGAAGCCGCGAGCGCCGCCGGCACGAGCCGCCGATGCGCGTACCAGGCCGAGACGACGAGAGCGGCGAGCGGCGGCGCGACGAGCGCGGCCAGCAGCCGGTGCGCCGTGCCGAGGTTCTCCGCCCCGGACACGACCGCGAGCAGCGTTCCCGCGGCCGCGACGAGGGCCGACAGGCGGAGCCAGGGGCCCGGTGCCAGCTCGGTCCTCACGTGCCCTCCTCCGCGAGCCTCCGGCGCAGGTCGCGCAGCGGCCGCGCGCTCGTCACGTAGGGCACGGAGTCGAAGTTCTGTGGCGGCGGCGGCGAGGTCGTGTACCACTCGAGCGTGTCGGCGAGCCACGGGTCGTTGCCCGCGCGCACGCCCTGGCGCGAGACCTGCGTCCGCCAGACGTTGACCAGGAAGACCAGGATCGAGACGCGCCATGACGCCGGAGCCGATCGAGGAGATGAGGTTGTAGACCTCCCAGGGCCCGCCGTGGTGGTACGTGTAGATCCGGCGCACCATCCCGAGCAGCCCGAGCATGTGCTGCGGCAGGAAGGTGAGGTTGAAGCCGACGAACATCAGCCAGAAGTGCCACTTGCCGAGCCGCTCGTCGAGCATCCGCCCGAACATCTTCGGCCACCAGTAGTAGAGGCCGCCGAAGAAGCCGAAGACCGAGCCGCCGAACAGGACGTAATGGAAGTGGGCGACGACGTAGTACGAGTCGTTCAGCTGCCAGTCGACGGGGAAGGCCGCGAGGAAGATCCCCGACAGGCCGCCCATCGTGAAGAGCGCGATGAAGCCGAGGGCGAACAGCATCGGCGTGTCGAAGATGAGGTTGCCGCGCCAGGTCGTCGCGAGCCAGTTGAAGATCTTGATCCCCGTCGGGACCGCGATGACCATCGACGAGATCATGAAGAAGCTGTTGAGACCCGTCCCGAGCCCGGTCGTGAACATGTGGTGCGCCCAGACGAGCATCGAGAAGAACGCGATGGCGATCGTCGAGAACGCCACCGCCTTGTAGCCGAAGATCGGCTTGCGCGCGAAGACAGGGATGATCTCCGAGATCATCCCGAAGACGGGCAGCACCATGATGTAGACCTCGGGGTGCCCGAAGAACCAGAACATGTGCTGGTAGAGCACGATGTTCCCGCCCTGCGACGGGATGAAGAAGTGCGTCCCGACGGTGCGGTCGAGCAGCAGCAGCGTCACGGCGGCCGAGATCGCGGGCAGCGCCACCAGCAGGAGGATCGCGTATGTCTCGATCGCCCAGACGAAGAGCGGCATCCGCATCCACGTCATCCCGGGCGCCCGCATGTGGTGGATCGTGACGATGAAGTTGATCGCCCCCGCGAGCGACGAGAGCGCGAGGATGTGCATGCTGAGGATCCAGTAGTCCTGGCCGTGCCCGGGGCTTGCGAACGGGAGGTTCTCCGACAGCGTCGGGTACGACCACCAGCCGGCATGCGCGGCGCCGCCCTTGGCAAAAAAGCTCAGCCAGAGGACGATGCCGCCGAGCAGGAAGAGCCAGTACGAGAGCGCGTTCAGCCGCGGGAAGGCCATGTCGCGGGCGCCGATCATCAGCGGCACGAGGAAGTTGGCGAAGCCGGCCAGGATCGGAACGACGACGAGGAAGATCATCGTCGTGCCGTGCATCGTCACGACCTCGTTGTACGAGTTCTTCGTCAGGATCGCCTCGCCGGGCGTCGCGAGCTGCGAGCGCATGAGGAGCGCGAGGATCCCGCCCGCGACGAACCAGACGAGGGACGTCGCGATGTACATGATCCCGATCCGCTTGTGGTCGACGGTGACGAGCCAGCTCGCGACGCGGCCGTTCTTCCAGCTGACGGGGTAGGCCGCTTCGGATCTAGCCGCCACTCGTGGCTCCCGCGGCGCAGGCTTGTAGATGTGCCCCTTCATGTACGCCATCAGCGCGGCGACCTGCCCCGCCGTCCAGTCCTCGCCGACGGGCGGCATCGCTCCTTGCGTGCCGGTGGCGCCGTTGCGGAGGATCATCTCGAGCGTCGCCCGCTGCGCGAGCGTCGGGTTGGTGGAGATCGCCGGCCCGTAACCGCCCTGCCCGAGGTTCCCGTGGCACGTCGCGCAGACGCCGCCCCACTCCTGCTTCCCGATCGTCTGCCGGGCGACCGAGGAGATGAAGTGCTCGTACGACTGCTGCGAGCCGGCCACGACGGTCGCGAGCATCGACGCGTGGTAGAGGCCGCAGAGCTCGGCGCACTGGCCCTCGTAGCTACCGGGCTCGTCCGCGCGGAACCACGTGTGGTTCGTCCGGCCCGGGATCGCCTGGATCTTCCCGCCCAGCGCCGGGATCCACCAGCTGTGGATCACGTCGGGCGAGACGACCTTCAGGTCGACCACGGAACCGACCGGGACGTGCAGGGTCCCGATCGACCGCGCGCCGTTCGGATAGTCGAACTGCCAGTAGTACTGGTGCCCCTCGACGGTGATGTGGATCGGATTGGCCGCGGCCGGCGCGGAGTCGATCGCGGGCAGCTCGTAGAAGACGAAGCCGGCGATCACGGCGAGGATCACGACCGGGATCGCCGTCCAGATCAGCTCGAGCCGTGTATGTCCGTGCACCTGCGCGCCCTCGACCGTGCGGTCGCGGCCACGGCTCCGGAACTTGAAGGCGAAGACGACGAGCGCCGTCTCGACCACGATGAACACGAACGCCGTGAAGCCGAAGATCAGGTAATAGGCGTGGCTGATCCGGACGAGCGTTCGGCGAGTGCGGAGCAGGCGGCGCCAAGCCGCCATTTCCGGCTGCAGCGACGCCCGCCGTCGCGAGGGCGAGCAGCACGGCGAAAACGAGGGACGGCAGCTTGCGGCGCACCCGCCGGGCATTCTATGAAGGTGTCCGAGCGCTCGCGGATCGAACTGCCGGAGCACGTCCCGCCTGCCTTCGAGGTCTACGTGAGCGGTGTCCGCCAGGTCCCTGGACGCGATTTCGAGCAGGAGGGAAGGTCGCTCGTCTTCCCGCGTCCGCTCGCCCAGGAGGGGCGCCTCGGGTTCTGGCGCTGGGCCTCGATGTGGCTCGGGATCGCCGGCACGTACCGCAAGCACGAGACGGTCGATCTTGTCTACGAGGCGGACGGACGGCGCGAGGTCGAGACCGGGCTCGCGCCACAGCCGTACGAGCCGTACTCAGAGTGACGCAGCCGCGAGCTCGGGCTGGAGCACGATGTCGCCGAGGAGCGCCGCGACGGCCTCGGAGAAGACGTCGCCGCGTGGAGGTAGAGCGGGCGGAAGTCGACCGCGCCGTTCAGCTCGAGCACCACGAAGCCGTTCCGCGTCGGGAGCAGGTCGACGCCGAGGAGATCGGCCGCGCCGCCCGGGCTGCGGCGAGCGCGAGCGCGTGCGCGATGGCGGCGCGTCGGCGGGCGCCACCTCGGCGCCGAGCGCGGCGTTCGTCCGCCATTCGCCGCTCGGGGCGACGCGGCCGCGGCCCCGACGACACGCCCGCCGGCGACGATGACCCGGAGGTCCCAACCCTGAGGCTCGACGAGCTCCTGAGCGAGCGCGCCGTGCTCCCGGAACCACGGCTTCGCCTGTAGCCGGACGAGCGCCGCCTCGAGCTCCTCGGCGGTCGAGCAGAGCTCGACGTCGCGCCCCCAGCTGCCGAAGCGCGGCTTGAGCACGAGGGGAGCTCGGGAACCGCGGCGGGCAGCGCCGGGCTGATCAGCGTCGTGTGCGGGTGCGGCAGGCCGGCGAGCCGGAGCGTGCGTGCGGTCAGCAGCTTGTCGTGCGCGACGATGAGCGCGCCTGGAGGGTTACGTACGTCCACGCCGCCGGCCGCGAGCCGCTCGAGCTCGCCGGTGCCGCGTTCGATGCCGTCGAGCCCCTCGCGGACGTCGAGCCGGCGCGAGCGCAACGTCCCCCGGCTCGAGGAGCGACAGCGCCCGATGAGGGTCGAGGATCTCCGAATCCAGGCCCCAGGCGCGGGCTGCGGCGACCAGCGCGTCATTCGTCGCGCTGCGCCGGTGGGCGACGACGGCGAACTTCATGCCGAAATCGTGCGCGAGCCGCAGACCACGGTGGGCCTCGATCCGGTGACGCAGTGGTGTCGGACTCGCTACGGCGCGGGGCGTGCGGCCGCCTTGGCCACCGGCTCGAGCCGGTAGCCGACGCCGTAGCGCGTCTGGATGAACGTATGCGCGGACGCCGGGCGGTCGACCTTCTCCCGCAGGCGCCGGACGAAGACGTCCACGGTCCGGTCGCGGTGCGACTCGCGCCGGCCCCAGAGCTTCTGCAGCAGCTCGTCGCGGGTGACGACGCGGCCGCGATCGAGGGCGAGCTGGTAGAGGAGGCGGAACTCCGTCGGCGTCAGCTCGGCGCTCTGGTCGTCGACGTAAGCCTGCACCTCCAGCGGATCGATCCGCAGCTCCTCGATCTCGATCGGCTCGCCGCGCGGCGTCTCCTCGCGGCGCAGCGCCCGTCGTGCCGCCGCGCGCACCCGCGCCACGAGCTCCTTCATCGAGAAAGGCTTCACGAGATAGTCGTCGGCTCCGATCTCGAGCGCGTGCACCCGGTCGTGCTCGGTGCCGCGGGCGGAGACGACGACGATCGGCGTGCCGATCCCCTCGTTCCTGGCCGTCTCGATCAGCTTCCAGCCGTCGACGCCGGGGAGCATCAGGTCGAGCACGCAGACATCGGGCTTCTCGTAGCGGAGCCGCGCGAGCCCCTGCGTGCCGTTGCCGACCGAGACCGGGTCGAAACCGGCGGCGCCGAGGTGCCGCGCCATACCCTGCGCGATGACCTCGTCGTCCTCGACGATCAGAACCTTCGGCATGCTTTTCCATTATCGGCTGCGACCCGGTAGGCGAAGGGTAGACGGATGGTAACGGAATGGTGAACGAGGAACGCGCCAGGGCCGTCGCGAGCAGCGACGAGCCGCTCGTGATGCTCGACAGCGAGCGGCGCGTCGTGGCCGCGAACGATCGGGGCGAAGCGAGCCTCGGCGGGGCTCGAGCCCGGTCACCGGCTGGACGAGGAGCTCGCGGAAGCACATCCCGACCTCCTCGTGCTCTTCCTCGAGTCGGCGCCGGAGCTCCCCGCCTACCAGGAGCTGCGGGCCGGCTTCACCGCCGCCGTCTCGCACGAGCTGCGTACGCCGCTCGCGCGACTGCTGGTGCTGCTCGAGACCGCGACGCTACCCGGCTCCGACATCGACGAGCTCGTGGAGCAGGCACGGCAGGAGGTGGAGCAAGCGCGCGAGTTGATCGACGACGTGCTCTTCCTCGGCGAGCTGAGACGGGCCGCGAGGTCGTCTCCCTCGGACGAACTCGGGCGCAGCCGATCGTGGCGGAGGTCGCCGCCTCGTTCGCAGAGCGCGCGGATCACGCGCAGGTGACGCTCGTGATCGCGGGGGGACGACGGCGTCGAATACCGCTACGCCCGAGGATGCTCCGGGTAGCGCTCGAGAACCTGCTTGCGAACTCGATCCGCTACGCGGGACCGGGCACCACGTGCACGGTCGAGGTGGGGAGTCCGCCGAGGGGCCGCGGATCGCGGTCTGGGACGACGGCAAGGGAGTGGGGCCGGCAGATCTACCACGTCTGTTCGAGCGCTTCTACCGCGGCGACCAGGCGCGCACGAGCCGAGGCACGGGCCTCGGCCTCGCGATCGTCAAGCACGTCGTCACCGCAGCCGGCGGCGAGGTGGAAGCAACGAGCGAGCCGGGCCACGGCCTGACCATCCGCGCCCGTTTCCCGCGTACATAGCCGGGCCCCAGGTCTGGGCTGCGACCGCCAAGGAACACTGTGTTACTCGCT
>CAWGVE010000063.1:0-112699 GCA_963825805.1 uncultured Actinomycetes bacterium
TCGGGGAGCGGCATCGAGGGCCGACACTACCTGCGCCCCTCTGCCCTGCTCCGCGGTAGCGTCCCGGCGTGCGGCTACGCACGCTTCCCGACAGCTACGCCGTCGTCCGCCTCCATCCCGGAGCCGACCTGCCCGAGTGGGTCGACAAGGGCCCGTTCCGCTCGGTCACGCGCACCGACTACGAGGTGTCCGTCGTCTGCCGCGACCACGACGTGCCCGAGGGAGAGAGCGTCGACCGCGGCTGGACCGTGCTCGAGGTGATGGGGCCGCTCGACTTCTCGCTCACGGGCGTGATCGCCTCGCTCGTCGCTCCGCTCGCGGAGTCGGAGGTGCCGATCTTCGTGATCTCGACCTTCGAGTCGGATTACGTCCTGGTGCGCTCCGCCGACCTCGGCCGCGCCGCCGACGCGCTCGAGGACGCCGGTCACGAGTTCGCGGCTTGACGCTCGCGCAGGGCCTGCTTACGCTGCGGCCATGACTTCCGTCCGCATCCGGTGGGGCTGGCGCACCGAGCGTGGCGGGAGCCTGCGCGCACGCTGAACCGCGCCGGCACAGCCCGTCCCGCTCGACCCGGCTCCGCGAGGAGCCTTTTTCATGCCCGAGATCGAGATCGCAACCGACCTCCTGACGCCTCTCGGGGCGTACCTCCGGCTGCGGCAGAACGCGGGCGGCGCGTTCCTCCTCGAGTCGGTCGAGCGCGGGCGGCTCGGGCGTTTCAGCTTCGTCGGAGCGGGGTCTCGGCTCATCTCGTTCGAGGAGGCCGAGGCGCTCGGGGAGCCGGTCGTCGGCTACCTCGGCTACGACGCCGTCGCGGGCTTCGAGCCGACGGTGCCCCTGCCGGAGGAGGGGCCGGACGTGCCCGAGAGCCGCTTTCTCGTCCCGGACGTGCTGCTCCGCTTCGACCACGCGCGCGGCGTCGCGGAGCTGCTGCGCGGCGACCCGATCGTCCTGGACGGGCCGGAGCCTCCGATCCCGCGCGGTGAGGGCACGCGCGGATCGCTCGAGCGCTCGCCCGCGCGGGACGAGCACCTGCGGCGCGTCGAGCTCGCGAAGGAGCACATCCGCGAGGGCGACGTCTTCCAGGTGGTGATCGCCCAGCGTGCGACCCGGCCGACCTCCGCTTCGGCGGTCGAGATCTACCGCGCGCTGCGCCGCGTCAACCCGTCGCCGTACCTCTTCCTCCTCGAGCTCGAGGAGCTCGCGCTGGTGGGCAGCTCCCCGGAGACGGTCGTGAAGTGCTCGGGAAGCCGCGCCGAGCTGAACCCGATCGCGGGAACGCTCCCCACGGGCGAGGGCGACGCCGCCGACCTGCTCGCGTCGGAGAAGGAGCGCGCGGAGCACACGATGCTCGTCGACCTCGGGCGCAACGATCTCTCGCGGGTCTGCGAGCCCGGCTCCGTCCGTGTCGAGCGCCTGATGGAGGCCGAGCGCTACTCGCACGTGACGCACCTCGTCTCGGAAGTCGTCGGCGAGCTTCGCGACGGGGTCACGCCGTTCGACCTCCTGCGCGCGTGCTTTCCCGCCGGGACCGTGTCGGGAGCGCCGAAGGTGCGCGCGATGCAGATCATCTCGGAGCTCGAGGGCCACCGGCGCGGCATCTACGCGGGCGCGGTCGGCTACTGCATCCCGGCGGAGCGCGAGCTGGACACGTGCATCGCGATCCGGACGCTGTGGCTGCGCGACGGCGTTGCCCACTTGCAGGCGGGCGGCGGCATCGTCGCCGACTCCGATCCGGCCGCCGAGCACGAGGAGTGCCTCGCCAAGCTGCGGGCGCTCGAAGCCGCGATCGAGCTGGCAGAGTCGGAGCAGGACGCCGCACGATGATCCTCCTCGTCGACAACTACGACTCGTTCACCTACAACCTGGCGCACCTGTTCGGGGCGCTCGGCGCGGAGGTCGTCGTGAAGCGGAACGACGAGCTCGACGCGGACGAGGCGGAGCGGCTCGCTCCCTCCCACCTCGTCGTCTCGCCGGGCCCCGGCCGCCCGGCCGCGGCGGGAGCGACTCCCGCGATCGTCGAGCGGCTGCTGCCGACAACGCCGATCCTCGGCGTCTGCCTCGGCCACCAGGTGCTCGTCGAGGTCTGCGGCGGCGAGGTCGGCTACGCCCGCGAACTGCTGCACGGGAAGGCGAGCCCCGTGCGCCACGACGGGCGACGGGCTATTCCAGGGGCTTCCCGACCCGTTCGATGCCGGGCGCTACCACTCGCTCGCGGCGACGCGGCTCCCCGATGTGCTCGCGCCGACCGCGTTCGCGGACGACGGCGAGGTGATGGCAGTGCGGCACCGCGAGCTGCCGGCGGTCGGCGTCCAGTTCCACCCGGAATCGGTGCTGACGCCGGACGGGCCGGCGCTTGCGCGCAACTTCCTCGAGGGGCGGCTGTGAGCGAGATCCAGCAGGCGCTCGCGCGGCTCCTCGACGGCCACGACCTGACCCGCGAAGAGGCGCGACGGACGATGGGCGAGATCATGGCCGGCGAGGCGACCGCCGCCCAGATCGCCGGCTTCCTGGTCGCGCTGCGGGCGAAGGGCGAGACGGCCGACGAAATCGCCGGCTGCGCCGAGGCGATGCGCGAGCACGTCCTCCGCGTCCGCCCCACGCGCACCGACCTCGTCGATGTCGTCGGCACCGGCGGGGACGGCGCGAACACGTACAACATCTCGACGGCCGCCGCCCTCGTCGCGGCGGCGGCGGGAGCGGCCGTCGCGAAGCACGGCAACCGCGCGGCCTCCTCGCAGACCGGAGCGGCGGACGTGCTCGAGGCGCTCGGCTTCCGGCTCGAGCAGCCGTCCGAGCGGATCGAGCGCTCCATCGACGAGCTCGGGTTCGGCTTCCTCTTCGCGCAGGCGCACCACCCGGCCATGCGGCACGCGGCGCCCGTCCGGCGGGAGCTCGCGACGCGTACCGTCTTCAACGTGCTCGGGCCGCTGACGAACCCGGCGGGGGCGCGCGCCCTCGTCCTCGGCGTCTATTCGCCGGAGCTCGCGCGGACGCTCGCGGACGCGCTCGTGCACCTCGACGCGACGAGGGCCTACGTCGTGCACGGCGCCGGGGGCATCGACGAGCTGTCCCCCTGCGGGCCGAACCTGGTGTGCGAGGTGGAGGACGGGCAGGTGCGTGAGTACGAGCTCGACCCGCTAGAGCTCGGCATCGAGCGCTGCGATCCCGACGAGCTGCGCGGCGGAGATCCGGAGGCGAACGCGGCGGCCCTGCGAGCCGTGCTCGGCGGCGCGGACGGCGGCCACCGCTCGGCCGTGATCCTCAACGCCGCGGGCGGGATCGCCGCCGCCGGCCACGCGAAGGACCTGCGCGACGGGATCGCGCAGGCGCGCAAGGCGATCGACTCGGGCGCAGCGGCGGCGCGCCTCGACGAGCTCGTGGAGTTCTCGCGAACCGAGGTGCCCCTATGAGCCACGTCTCCCGCGGCCACGTCCGGAACCTGGTTCCGGACAGTGGCAGTAACGGACACGTCCGTCGGCCGTGCACCGCGCGGCTCGGCGACATGCCTGTCTCTCTGGGACACGGCCGGAACCTGGTTCCGGCCGTGTCTCGAGGAGCAATGTGACCGGCTTTGCGGAGGCACTGTCGCGGCCGGGGTTCGGCGCGGTCGCAGAGTTCAAGCGGCGCTCGCCGTCGGCCGGCGACATCAGCCCTGCCGCGCGCGTGGAGGACGTCGTGCCCGGCTACGAGGCGGGCGGGGCGCGCGCGGTCTCGGTTCTCGTCGACCCCGCGTTCGCCGGGTCGCTCGACGACCTGCGCGCGGCGCGCGCGGCGACCGGGCTGCCGCTGCTCGCCAAGGGCTTCTTCTCGACCGAGGAGCACCTGCGCGAGGTGCGGGAGGCGGGGGCCGACGCGGCGCTTCTCATCCTCCGCGACCTCGACGACGTAACGGCCGCGCGGCTCATGCTGGCCGCGGAGGCGCTGGAGCTCGACACGCTCGTGGAGGCGCACGACGAGGAGGAGCTGGGGCGCGCGACGCAGCTCGACGCCCGCGTGATCGGCGTCAACGCACGCGACCTCGGCACCTTCCGGATCGACCGCGCGGCGCAGCTCGCGCTCGTGGCGAAGGCGCCACGGGACCGAGTCGTGGTCGCCGAGAGCGCGATCCACACGCGCGCCCAGGCGGCTGCCGCCGAGCTCGCCGGCGCCGACGCGGTTCTCGTCGGAAGCTCGCTGATGCGGTCCCCGGACCCCGGCGCCAAGCTGCGCGAGCTGCTCTCGCGGCCGCTCGTCAAGGTGTGCGGGCTGACGCGGCAGGAGGACGCCGACGCCGCAGTCGAGGCCGGCGCCGACCTGTGCGGCTTCATCTTCGCCGAGGGCTCGCCCCGCCGGGCAACGGAGGTCCTGCCGGTGCCGGAGACGGTGCTCAGCGTCGCCGTCTTCGTCGGCGAGCCCGAGGAGCGCGGCGCCGACCTCGTCCAGCTCTACGAGCAGAAGGAGGGAACGGTGCGCGGCCGCGACGCCGTCCTGCTCCGCGACGGCCAGCCGGTTGCACGCGTCGCCGACCTGCCGTGGGAGGGCGACGACCCCGACCACTGGCGCAACGCGCGCAGCGACGGCGACCGCCTCGTGCTCGCCGGACGACTCGGGCCGCACAACGTTCGCGCGGCGATCGCGGCAGTCCGGCCGTGGGCGGTGGACGCGGCATCCCAGCTCGAGTCGGCTCCCGGGATCAAGGACCACGAGAAGGTGCGCGCGTTCGTGCAGGAGGCGCGATGAGCAGCTTCGGCGACTACGGCGGGCGCTACGTCCCCGAGACGCTGATTCCGGCGCTCGACGAGCTCGACCGCGCCTGGCGGGAGGCGCGCGACGACGACTCCTTCCGCGCGGAGCTGCACGACCTGCTGACGACCTACGCGGGGCGGCCGACGCCGCTGACCCTCGCCGAGCGCTTCGCGCCCGGCAAGCGGATCTACCTCAAGCGCGAGGACCTCCTCCACACCGGCGCGCACAAGCTCAACAACGCGCTCGGCCAGGCCGTGCTCGCGCGGCGGCTCGGCAAGCAGCGCATCGTCGCCGAGACCGGCGCCGGCATGCACGGGGTAGCGGCCGCGACCGTGTGCGCGCGCTTCGGGCTCGATTGCGTCGTCTACATGGGCGAGGAGGACATGCGCCGGCAACGGCCCAACGTCGAGCGGATGGGCCTCCTCGGCGCCGAGGTGCGCGCGGTGGACTTCGGCACGCGCACGCTGAAAGAGGCGACGAGCGAAGCGATCCGCGACTGGATCGCGAACGTCGAGACGACGCACTACCTGATCGGCTCCTGCGTCGGGCCGGAGCCGTACCCCGAGCTCGTGGCCGAGCTGCAGTCCGTGATCGGCCGCGAGGCGCGCGAGCAGATCCTCGCCGCCGAAGGACGCCTGCCCGAGGCGGCCGTCGCGTGCGTCGGCGGCGGCTCGAACGCGATCGGCCTCTTCCACGGCTTCCTCGAGGACGCCGAGGTGCGCCTCGTCGGGGTCGAGGCGGCGGGCGCGGCGTCGCTCGGCAGCGGCCGGCCGGCCGTTCTCCACGGCGCGCGCTCGTCGGTGCTCGCCGACGACGACGGCCAGATCGTCGACGCGCACTCGATCTCGGCAGGGCTCGACTATCCCGGCGTCGGCCCCGAGCACGCCTTCCTCCGCGACAGCGGCCGGGCCGAGTACCTGGCGGCGACCGACGAGGAGGCGCTCGCCGCGTTCCGCGACCTCGCCCGCAGCGAGGGCATCCTCCCCGCCCTCGAGCCGGCGCACGCACTCGCCCGCGCCCGCGACCTGGACGCCGACCTGATCCTCGTCGGCCTCAGCGGCCGCGGCGACAAGGACCTGGCCGAAGTCCTCACAGCTCTCGGGGACCACCAATGACAACGCTTGTGACAAGTTGTTACTTGCGCGCTCGTCCCGGCCCGCGGTTCGCGGAATCGTCACGAAGCCGGCACGCCGTCGAGTCGAAGAGGAGGCGAGGATCGACTCGTGCGATTCGCCTCCCGCCTACCTCCGAGCCTGTTCGACCTCATCGAGCGACTCGCGGCCCAACGGATCCCGATCGCCGAAGTCAACCGCCGCGTGGGAGCGGAAGCCGAGCACCTGGGGATCACGAGACCGAGCTACGAGCGGGTGCGCGAGCTCGTGCACGAGGCGCGCTGGCTCGCAGCAGACCATCCTTCTGTTGGGCAAACGATGCTCGATGTCGCAACCCGAACGAGATCGCACTTCGCATACGCCGAGCTCGCGGCTCGCGGACCCCGACCACGCTGCGCGACCGTCCGAGCAAGTAACAACTTGTCACAAGCCGCTTCCTGAGTCACGCCCGAGTGAAGTTCGAAGGCTGTTGGAGGAACGGTGAGCTGGGATCCCGGACGCACGGCCGAGTACTTCGACGAGTACGGCGAGCGCGAGTGGATGCGGTTCGAGGACGGGACGACCCCGGGGCCGAGCCTGACATACACACGCGGATGCTCGAGGGGTACGTCCGACCCGGGCGACCGGGTGCTCGACGCCGGCGCCGGCCCCGGGCGGTTCACGCTCGAGATGCTCCGGCTCGGGGCGCATGTGACCGCGCTCGACATCTCGCCGGGACAGCTCGAGCTGCTGCAGGCTCGCGTGCCGGACGTCGAGGCGGTTGTCGGGGACATCACCGACCTGTCGCGCTTTCCGGCCGACTCTTCGACGTGACGGTCTGCTTCGGCGGGCCGCTGAGCTATGTCCTCGACCGGGCCGAGCACGCGGTCGCCGAGCTCGCGCGGGTGACGAAGCCGGGCGGGCACGTCCTCGTGAGCGTCATGGGGCTCGGCGGAGCCGTCGTCCACTTCGCGCCGATCATCGTCGAGCTCGCCCGGCGCGACGGGCCGGCGAAGTCGCACGAGATCGCTCGTACCGGCTTCCTCCCCGAGGGCGACGGCTACGGCCACCTCGCGATGCGCATGTACCTCTGGGAGGAGCTCGAGGAGCTGCTCGCCCCCCACGGCGAGGTCGTCGAGGGGGCGGCCGCGGGGGTACTCCCGCACCTCGAGGTCTCGGAGCCGGAGATCCGCGCCCTGCTCGCGGAGTTCGAGGAACGCCTCGCGTACGACCCCGGCTCGCGCAGCTGCGGCGAGCACATCATCGGCGTCCTCCGCGTCGCGTGACCCGCAAGACGCTCGTCATCTACCTGATGGCGGAGCCCGAGACGCCGGAGCTCGCGCAGGCGGCGGTCGAGGGAGGCGCGGACATCGTCGAGCTCGGCTTCCCGTTCTCGGATCCGCTCGCCGAGGGCCCGGTGATCCGGCGCGCGTCGGAGCGCGCCCTCGCCCGCGGGATGCGCACACGCGCGTGCCTCGACGTGCTCGCCAGGACACGCGAGCTGCTGCCTACGACGCCGCTCGTCCCGATGACGTATGCCGCGATCCTCGAGGCCTACGGCTACGAGCGCTTCGCGGCGGACGCGGTGGAGCGTGGCGCGTCGAGCTTCATCCTCGTCGATCTCCCGGTCGAGGAGCACCCGGCGCTGCGCAGGATCCAGCTCGTCGCCCCGACCTCGACCGAGGAGCGAATCCGTGCGGCTGCCGACGCGACCGACGGCTGGCTGTATCTCGTCTCGGTGACCGGGACGACCGGCGCTCGGAGCGAGCTCTCGCCCGCGCTGCCACCGCTCGTGCAGCGGGTGCGGGTCGTCAGCGACGTCCCAGCCTACGTCGGCTTCGGAATCTCGACGCCCGAGCTCGCGCGCGCGGCCGGCGAGCTCGCCGACGGAGTCGTCGTCGGGTCGCGCGCCGTCCAGGTCGCCGAAGACGGCCCCAACGCGCTCCGCCGCTTTGTCGCCTCGTTGCGATCGGCACTCGACTCTTAGAACTCTCCCAGGACCGGCTCAGCGCCTTCCAACCCCGCGCCGGAACGATGGGGGCATGACGCAGACGACACTCATCACCATGAACGCAGTGCTGGATCTCGCCGTCGTCCTCGCGGTCTTCGCGATCGTCCGGTTCACGCACCGGCTGCACCTGTACGACCGCCACGGCGAGACCCTCCATCCCTCGCAGCCCCTCCCGCTCCGCCTCGCACTCCCGGCCGACGAGGCCGACGAGCTCTCGCAGGCCGCGTAGCTACGAGAGCGCCAGCCCAGGCTCGGCGCCGGCCAACTCCCCCTCAACGGCCGGCGCCGGGCTCGGCGCGTCGCCCTCCGCCGACCGCACCGGCAGCTGGAGCCGGAAGGCGGTCCCGCGCGGCAGCAACCGGACCGAGCAGCGGCCGCCGTGCGCCCGCGCGACGGCGGCGACGATCGCGAGGCCGAGCCCCGCCCCGCCCCGCTCGCGGGTTCGCGCGCCGTCGGCCCGCGTCCAGCGGTCGAAGATGCGCGGCAGCGCCTCGGGCGGCACGCCGGAGCCCGAGTCCGCGACCTCGATCACGACGCCGCCCCAGCCGTCGGCGCGCGCGGAGAGCTCGATGCTGTCGCCGGGATCCGTGTACTTGACAGCGTTCTCGAGCAGTGCGTCGAGGGCGTTGCGCAGCGCCTCGGGGTCGGCGCGCAGCCGTCCTGCGAGGTCGACGTCGAGCCGCCAGGCGCGCGGCGCGACCTCCGACCAGCGGATGAAGAGGTCGGAGAGGAACGCCTCGAGGTCGATCTCCTCGAACGCGAAGCCCTGCTGCTCGGACTTCGCGAGCAGCAGGAGCCGCTCGACGATCCGCTCCATCCGGCCGAGCTCGTCGAGCGCGACTTCGAGCTCCGGGGCGTCCGGCTGCTCGCGCCGCAGCAGCTCGAGGTGGCCGCGCGCGATCGTGACCGGCGTCCGCAGCTCGTGCGAGGCGTCGTGGAGGAACCGCTCCTGCCGCTCGAGCAGCGACGCCCGCATTTCCGCCACGCCCTGTACCTGCTGGAGCGCGACCTGTCGCCGCTGCGCATGCCAGACCATCGCCAGGAACATCGCCGACATGAGCGGCACCTCGAAGAGCTCGCCCCAGAGCTGGATGCCGTTGAAGGCGTCGGCGGAGATGCTGACCCCGGTCGCGACGATCACGGCCGAGAGCACTCCCCACATCGTCCGCGTCGACCAGACGCGGACGCCGTAGACGAACGTGAGGCTGATCCAGACGAAGTGGAACGGGATCGTCTCCCAGGCCGGCCACGCGATCATCGCGACCCAGTTCGCCACCGCGAAGACGGCCCACGCCGCCTCGAGCGGATTACGCCGCAGCCAGCCGGTAACCCGCATGCCGCACGGTCTCGATGGCAGCGTCCGGGCCGAGCTTCTGCCGCAGCCGGCGCACACAGACGTCCACGACGTTCGAGCCCGGGTCGAAGTCGTAGCCCCACACCTCGGCGAGCAGCCGCTCGCGGCTCACCACCTCCCCCGCACGAACGAGCAGATGGTGGAGCAGCCGGAACTCCCGGTCGGAGAGGTCGGCCGTCCGCTCGCCCACGCGCGCCCGCCGGCGCGCCACGTCGAGAACGATGTTCCCGCCCCGCAGGACGTGCTCGTCGCCGAAGGCGACGGCGCCGCGGAGCCGGACGCGGATCCGCGCGAGCAGCTCGTCGAGCGAGAACGGCTTTGCGACGTAGTCGGTGGCCCCCAGCTCGAAGCCGCGCAGCTTCGTCTGCACGTCGGTGCGCGCGGAGAGGATCACGACGGGCAGCTCCGGCTTGGAGCTCTGGAGCTCCCGCAGGACCTGCAGGCCGTTCAGCCCCGGCAGCAGCAGGTCGAGCACGACGAGGTCCCAGCGCGCCTGCGTCGCCAGCTGGAGCCCTTCCCGCCCGTCGGCCGCCGCGACCACGGTGTAGCCCTCCGCCTCGAGGCCTCGCGTCAGAAATGCCTGAATACGAGCCTCGTCCTCGATGACCAGGATCCGCACTCGACCTCCCGGCGTCGGAATCTACACCGGCCGCCGATTACGTGCAGATGACAGGGAAATGACACATTCGTCATGAGGGGGGCGCCGCCGGGTCGCGCTTGGTAGGAACCCCACCGATGCGGGTCGGCGTCAAGCTCCTGCTCGTCGGTCTGGCGGTCGCGGCCGCGGGCGTGCTGATCGGCTTCTACGCCTCGAACCTCACGACGCTCGCCGGCTCTCCCACCTACTCGGTCCCCGTCCAGGAGGTGAGCGGCCACAAGGTCGTCAACCTGACGCTCCAGACCGTGGCCGCCGTCGGGCCGGAGCTGAGCCAGAACCCCGACTGGGTCTCGTACCTGGTCCGGAACACGCAGGGCGAGTGGAAGCGCGAGACGGTCTGGGACCTGCCGGCGGGCGCGACCGTCCACGTGACGATCTACAACTTCGACGGAGCGAGCGCGCTCCGCAACCCGTACTACGCCCGACCGCAGGGCATGGTCGGGAACCGGATCCTCGTCGACGGCAAGCCGGTCGACACGATCGACCCGAACGAGGCGTCGCATACGTTCGCCGTCCCGCAGCTCGGGCTCATCCTCGCGATTCCGGGCGTCGCCGACGACGCGAAGAACCAATGCGGGTACGCGCCCTGCCCGATGTCGAACGCGCATCGCACGATCCAGTTCACGTTCCGGACGCCGACGAAGCCCGGCACCTTCCGCTGGCAGTGCTTCGTGCCGTGCGCCGCCGGCTGGATCGACGGCTTCGGGGGCCCGATGCAGACGATCGGCTACATGGACGGCTACCTCAACGTGAAGGCCTGATGGCGAGCGAACCGACCGCTGCCGCTCCGCCCGACGACTCGAAGAAGGACGGCCGGCGCGTCATCGTCGCCTGGCTCGTGCTGAGCGCGATCGCGACCCCGCTCGTTGCGCTCTTCGTCGGCGACCACATCCCGCCGGGCAACGCGAGCGTGCAGGGGGAGGGCCAGGTCTTCGACAACGCGGTGATGACGGCGCTGCTGACGCCGGTCGTCTGCCTGATGGCCGTCTACTTCGGCTACGCCCTCATCCGCTTCCGGGCGCGGCGGAACGAGGCGATCGTCGACGGCCCGCCGCTCCGCTACGACGCCCGCGTCCAGATCGCCTGGATGATCGTCACGACGACGACGGTGCTCTTCCTCGCCGGCTTCGGGACCTACGAGCTGCTCAAGGACGGCGCCGGCGGCGGCCAGGGACCGAACCCGATCTCCTTCCCGGCCAACCACAAGACCGCCTTCCAGGTGCAGGTGATCGGCCAGCAGTGGCAGTTCACCTACCGCTACCCGTCGCTCGGCGGGATGGAGTCGAACCAGCTCATGCTGCCCGCGCACCGGGTCGTCGAGATCCACGTGACGTCGCTCGACGTCGTCCATTCCTTCTGGGCCGTCGAGCTCGGGCTCAAGGCGGACGCCAACCCCGGCGTCGACAACGTCGTTTACGTCGAGACGAAGAGCCCGACGACGTTCCACGTCCGCTGCGCCGAGCTCTGCGGCCTCTGGCACGGCTACATGTTCAACAACGGCCGCGTCGTCGAGCAGGCGCAGTTCGCCTCCTGGGCCGCCCACGAGAAGAAGATCTACGCCTCGGTCGAGCCATACGTGAACAAGCCCGAGGCGGAGGGCGGCGCTCCGTACGCCCACACCTACCTCCCAGCCCCGGAAAGGAGAGCCGGATGACCGAGGCCGCCGCCGTCCCGCGCCAGCCCTGGTGGCGCCCGCTGATCGGCTTCAACCTCCTGACCGGGATCGTGCTCGGCGTCGTCGGCTGGTACGTCGGCTGGTACGGCGCCCACAAGATCGTCGCGCCGAGCCTCGACTACTTCGGCGACATCGACTACAACGAGCTGTCGGTCTACCTGGCCTATATCGGCGGCGTGATCGGCTTCCTCGTCGGGCTCGGCTTCCTCAACTACCCGTTCGCGCGCCTACGCGGCTACCCGCCGTCGCTGCGCGAGAAGGAGACGGGCGGCCGGATGCGCTACTTCAGCCTCTGCACCGACCACAAGGTCGTCGGCATCCAGTACCTGTGGGGGATCGGGCTGTTCTTCTTCATCGGCGGCCTGAACGCGATGCTCATCCGGACCGAGCTGCTGTCGCCCACGCACCACGTGTTCCCGGCGGGCACCTATCTCACGATCGTCGGGATGCACGGCACGATGATGATGGGGATGATGACGAGCGGGATCCTCGGCCCGTTCGCGAACTACCTCATCCCGATCATGATCGGCGCCCGGCGGATGGCCTTCCCGCGCATCGAGGCGCTCACCTTCTGGCTCCTGATGGCCGCCGGCGTGATCCTGACCACGACGATCTTCTTCGGCGGCTTCCCGACCGGCTGGACGGGCTACGCGCCGCTCGCGACCGAGGCGAACCCGGGCATCGACAATTACGTCCTCTTCTTCGCCCTCGTCGGCATCTCGATGACGCTGCTCGGGCTGAACATGATCGCGACGATCCTGACGATGCGCGCGCCCGGGCTGACCTGGACGCGGCTGCCGATCTTCGTCTGGGGCGTCCTCTCGACGGCCGTCCTCATGGTGCTCGCCGCGCCGGTGCTGATCGCGACGCTCGGGATGGTGGCGCTCGACCGCACGGCGCAGACGAGCTTCTTCATACCGGCGGCCGGCGGCAGCAACTACCTGTACCAGAACCTGTTCTGGGTCTTCGGCCACCCGGAGGTGTACGTCCTCGCCCTGCCCGGCTTCGCGATCGTGCTCGAGCTGCTGCCGGTGTTCGCGCGCAAGCCGCTCTGGGGCTACCGGCTCGCGGTGGCCGGACTCCTGGGCGTCTCGCTCCTGTCGTGGTTCGTGTGGCAGCACCACCTCTTCGTGAGCGGCATCAACGGCGACCTGCGCGCGTTCTACATGCTCTCGACGGAGCTGATCTCGATCCCGACCGGGTTCACGTTCCTGTGCGGGATGATGACCCTCTGGCGCGGGAACATCCGTTTCACCGTCCCGATGCTCTTCTGCCTCGCCTGGTTCTTCAACTTCCTGCTCGGCGGGCTCTCGGGCGTCTTCCTGTCGGACGTGCCGAGCGACGTGACGACCCACGGCAGCTTCTTCACGATGGCCCACTTCCACTACACGATCATGGGCGGGCTCGTCTTCACCTTCTTCGCCGCGGTCTACTACTGGCTGCCGAAGATGACGGGCTGGGAGCTGAACGAGACGCTCGGGAAGATCCATTTCTGGGGGATGTTCGTCTTCTTCAACCTGACCTTCGCGCCGCTCTTCGCCATCGGCTTCCTCGGCCAGCCGCGGCGCGTCGTCACCTATCCGAGCGGGCTGCAGTTCCTCAACCAGTGGGTCTCGGTCTCGGCCTTCCTGCTCGGCGCATCGATGCTCGTCTTCCTCTTCAACCTCGTCTGGTCGCTGGCGTTCGTGAAGAAGCCGGCCGCGGCGAACCCGTGGGCCTCCCGCTCGATCGAGTTCCAGCTTCCCTCGCCCGTGCCGGTGCACAACTTCGACCGCATCCCGGTGTTCTCGAGCGACCCGTACGGCTACGGCGAGGGGCCGATGCCGGTCGCCGTGCCCGCCGGCGCGCCCGCAGGGAGGGACTGAGGCCATGGCCGACCAGCTCGCATACGAAGGCACCGGCTACGAGGTCGTAGAGCAGGAGCCGCCGGAGCTCCTCGGCCGCAACCTGGTCTCCGCCAGCTACCTGCTGGCGGGAGCCACGGCCTTCTTCTTCATCTCCTTCGTCTTCGCCTACTTCTACCTCCGCTCGGTCGACAACGGCGGCATGTGGAAGCCGAGCGGCGTCGACGCCTCCGTCGCGTGGGGAACCGTGGTCGTCGCCTGCTACGTGGCGAGCGCGCTGCTCGTGCGCCTCGGGCTCAACGACCACCGTGCGCTCAGGCGGGGCCGGTGGCGCCTGATGGGCCTCGCCGCGCTCCTCGTCGGCATCGCGGGGCTCGTCCTCCAGGTGGTCGCGTGGACGCACGAGGGCTTCGGGCCGGCCGACGGCGGCTTCGCGAGCGTCTACTTCGGCTGGACGGCGTTCCTCTTCCTCTTCGTTCTCGGGACGCTGCTCTGGCTCGAGATGACCGTCGCCATGTCGTTCCGCTATCGCAACGCCCCGAGTGGGCCGGAGCCCGGCCACGCGTCGGGCGACCCGGACCGCACGGCGCACGACATCCGCGAGCCGCTGTCGCTCGTCCGCGCCGAGCTCGTGTCGCTCAGCTTCTTCTGGACGTTCCTCGCGGCGATCGCGGTCGTGAGCTGGATCATCCTCTACCTCATCTGAGATGGATCCGCTGCCTCTCGTCGTGTGCGGGACGGCGGCGGTGCTGTACGCCCTGGGACGGCGCGGGAGGGTGCGGGTCTGGCGCGAGGTGAGCTTCTACAGCGGCGTCGCGCTCGCGTTCGTCGTCCTCGAGCCGCCGTTCGACGACTGGGCGGACACGTGGCTGTCGGCGCACATGTCGCAGCACATCGTGCTCATGACGGTGATCCCGCCGCTCGTCGTGTACGGCCGGCCCTGGCCGCGTATGTGGCTGCCGTTCCCGCTCGGCGCGCGGCGCGCCGTCGGGGGAGCGTTGTCGCGCTCGTCGTCGTTCCGGCGGAGCGCCGGCTTCCTCGTGGTCCCGTGGGTCGCGCTCGCCGTGCAGTCGGCGATGGTCGCCCTGTGGCATGTGCCGCAGCTCTACGACGCGGCGGCGCGCAACGAGTGGATCCACGTCCTCGAGCACGTGTGCTTCGTCGCTCCCGCGCTCGTGTTCTGGGGCGCGCTGCTCGACGCCGCGCCCGTTCGCGCGCGCATCGACCATCTCCATCGCGCCGTCTGGTTCGTCGCCGCGATGGTGCCGGCCTGGATCCTCGCCATCTACCTGGCTTTCGCACCGGCCCCGGTTTATGCGGCGTACCCGTCGCTTACCGACCAGCAGCTCGCCGCCGGGATCATGTGGGTGCCGGGATCGCTCACGTACTTTGTCGCGGCAGTCGTCGCCTTCTACCGCTGGCTCGAGCCGGACGGCGCGAACGCGCCGGTGGCCGAGCCCCGACCCGAGGAGCTCTCATGGACGTGACAGCCGACTTCCTCACCGGCGCGATCCTCAGCTGGGCGCTGCCGCTGGGCCTGCTCGTGGCGATCACGATCTGGTGGCTGGTCGTGCTCCGCCGCCGCTCGGGCGACGACGCCTAGTCTCAGCTCCCGCGCGCGCGAAGGTCGACCACCGCACGGCTTGCCGCCGCGGACGATCTTCAGCACGTCCCACATGCGCGCGTCCTCGTGCCCGGGGACGAGACAGGCGAAGCGGTAGACGCCGGTCTTGCCCGCGCGGAAGGTGAAGCGCGCGGTGTGGCCCGCCTCGAGCCCGACCTGCGGCTGGGGCGTCGCGGCGCCACGGAACGCCGGCTTCATCGAGTCGGGGCCGCGCACGACGGCGCACGAGTGGCGCAGCGGCCCGCGGTTCGTGCACACGACCCGCACCGTCCAGCCGCGCGGCACCGTCCACATCAGGAAGCGCGAGTAGCCGTCGAAGTTGAAGCCGCCGTTCGTGCCGTCGTAGGAGGCGACGAGCGTGATCGTGACCCTGTGCCGGTGCGCGTCGACCGCGAGGAAGCGGCTTGGCGGCGGGGGCGCCTTCGCCGCCAGGGAGAGGGCCACGAGCGCCTCGCCGATCACATCTCCAGCATCGCAGAGCGAATCGCGGGCGCGCCGCCGTTCTTAGCGAAACCTCACAGGTCTCTCATCCCATGCCTAGGGATTACGGGCACTCTGCGTGCAGACACGATGCAAGGAGAAACCACGAAATGAGCTTCCGTCCCGCCAGAACACGCTTGCGGCGCGTCCTTCCTCTCGCGGTCGCCGCCGCCATCGGCGTCGCCGCAGGCGCCGGCGCGTACGCCCTCACCAGCAATCACTCCGGGTCGACCGCCGCACCGAACCTGGTCGTCCCCGCCCAGCCCGCCTCGTCCACCTCGACCGTCGACTCGCTGACGCAGCTCTACAAGCAGGACGCGCCGGGCATCGTCGACATCACCGTCACCTCGAGCTCCGGCGGGGGCTCGTCCGGCTTCCCGTTCGGCGCCCCGAAGCAGGGGCAGAAGTCGGAGGCCGAAGGCACCGGCTTCGTGATCGACACGAACGGCGACATCATGACCGCCGAGCACGTCGTCGCCAACGCGAGCTCGATCACCGTCAAGTTCGCCGACGGCACGACCGCGAAGGCGACTCTCGTCGGCACCCCCGACAAGTCGACCGACACGGGCGTGATCCATGTCGACGTCCCCGCGTCCAAGCTGCACCCGCTCGCGCTCGGGAACTCGGCCGCCGTGCAGCCGGGCCAGAGCGTCGTCGCGATCGGCAGCCCGTTCGGCCTGCCCGAGTCGATGACCGCCGGAATCGTCAGCGCGACGAACCGGACGATCACCGCTCCGAACCAGTTCTCGATCACGGGCGCGATCCAGACCGACGCCGCCATCAACCACGGCAACTCGGGCGGCCCGCTGATCGACACCGCCACGAACACGGTGATCGGCGTCAACGACCAGATCGAAAGCGACACGAACGACAACTCCGGTGTCGGCTTCTCCGTCCCGATCAACTCCTCCAAGGCCGCCGCGCAGACGCTCATCGCAGGCGGCAAGGTTCAGCACGCCTACGTCGGAGTCCGGATCCAGGACGTCGACGGCGGCGCCAAGATCAGCCAGATCGTCGCCGGCGCGCCCGCCGCGAAGGCCGGGCTCAAGGTCGGCGACGTGATCACCAGCTTCGACGGCAAGACGATCGGCTCGGCCGACGACCTCACCGCCGCGGTGTTCCACGCGAAGCCCGGCGAGAAGGTCTCGGTCACGATCACCCGCAACGGCAACACCCAGCACCTCTCCCTCACGCTGGCCGTCCAGCCCTCGCACCCCTCCTCCTGACGTCCTGCGCAGCGGCGGGCGGCCCACAGCGGCCGCCCGCCGCGACTCCTCCTCCGTAGGATCCTTCCGTGGACGGCGTGACGGAAGCCGCGCCGCCGGTGGCCTCGTCCGTCGCGCGGTGGACGCTCATCGCGAGCATCCTCGGCTCGTCGATGGCCTTCATCGACGGCTCCGTCGTCAACGTCGCCCTCCCTTCGATCCAGGCCGACCTCGGCGGCGGGCTCGCGACCCAGCAGTGGGTCGTCGACTCCTACCTGCTGACGCTCGGATCGCTGATCCTCGTCGGCGGCTCGCTCGGCGACATCTTCGGCGAGGTGCGGATCTTCATGATCGGCGTCGCGAGCTTCGCCGGCGCTTCCGTGCTCTGCGCGCTCGCACCGGACGCGGCGTCGCTCATCGTCTTCCGCGGGATCCAGGGCATGGCCGGCGCGCTCCTCACCCCCGCCTCGCTCGCGATGCTCACCACCACGTTCTCCGGCACCGCCCGCGGCAACGCCATCGGGCAGTGGACGTCCTGGACCGGGATCTCATTCATCGTCGGCCCGACCATCGGCGGCTGGCTCGTCGACGTCTCGACCTGGCGGGCCATCTTCCTCCTCAACATCCCGATCGCGGCCGTCACTCTGCTGATCCTGGCGCGACTCGGCGGGATGCACCAGAAGCGGCGCGAGGACCTGAGAGTCGACGTGGTGGGCGCGATACTCGGCACCGCCGGACTGGGCCTCGTCGTCGCGGGCTTCATCGAGCAGCCTCAGCGCGGCTGGGGTGACCCGCTCATTCTCGGCGCCTTCATCCTCGGCGCGCTCTTCCTCGGCGCCTTCGTCGCCTACGAGCTGCGGACGCCGATGCCGATGCTGCCCCTCCGGCTCTTCCGGCTGCGCAACTTCTCGGTCTCGAACATCGAGACGCTCTCGGTCTACGGTGGGCTCTCCGCCCTGAGCACCTTCCTCACGCTCTTCCTGATCGAGTTCGCCGGGTTTTCCGCGCTCCACGCCGGCATCGCCTTGCTCCCGATCACCGTGGTCATGTTCTTCCTCTCGCCGCGCATGGGGCGGCTCTCGATGCAGTACGGGCCGCACCTGTTCATGGCGGTCGGGCCGATGATCGCCGGCCTCGGCGTGCTCGCCTACACCCGCTTGCCGCAGAACCTGAACTACTGGGTGGACATCGTGCCGGCGCTCCTCGTCTTCTCGCTCGGGCTGTCGATGACCGTTGCGCCGCTCACGACCACGGTGCTTGCGGACGCCGGGCCGGGTGACGCCGGGGTCGCATCGGGCGTGAACAACGCGGTGGCGCGCATCGCGGGCCTCCTCGCGATCGCGATTCTCGGGATCCTGGCGGCCGGCGGCGGCGACCACCTCACGGTGCACGGCTTCCACGTGACGATGGGAGCCGTCGCGGGTCTGCTGATCTGCGGCGGGCTTGATCGGCGCCGTCGGGCTGCGCAATCCCGTCCAGCACACATAGGCATTGCCTATGTAAGATCGCGGAGTGGCCAAGCAGGCGTACACGACGACCGAAGCCGCCCGCGAGCTCGGGATCAGCGTCGACACCGTCCGCCGCTGGGATCGCCAGGGTCGGATCCGCACCGAGCGCGACCGCTCGAACCGGCGCCTTGTGCCACTCGAGGAGATCGAGCGTCTGCGCGGCGGACGGGGCACGCAGCACATGAGCGCGCGCAACCGGCTGCGCGGCACGGTGACCGACGTGCGGGTGGAGGGGCTCCTCGCGCAGGTCGAGCTCACCGTGACCGAGCCGGTGCGCGTCGTCGCCGTCGTGACGAGCGACGCGGTCGAGGAGCTCGGCCTCAAGCCCGGGATGGCGGCGACGGCGGTCGTCAAGTCGACGTCGGTGATGGTGGAGGCATGAGGCTCGCGGTCGCCGTCTCGGCGTCCATTCTCGCGGCCGCCGTCTTCGTCGGCGGCTCGAGCGCCACGTCGCAGCCTCGGCTCACGGTCTTCGCCGCCGCGTCGCTCACGAACGTCTTCCCGCAGATCGACTCTCGCGCTCGCTACTCCTTCGGCGGGTCGAACATGCTCGCGGCGCAGATCCAGCAGGGCTTGCCCGCGGACGTGTTCGCCTCGGCGAACACGAAGCTCCCGTACCAGCTCCACAAGGAGGGTCTCGTCACGACGCCGTATGTCTTCACCTCGAACCGGCTCGTCGTCGTCATCGCCTACGGCGAACCCGCTCCATCTCGCCGGCGTGAGCGACCTCGAGCGGTCGGGCCTGCGGATCGTGATGGCCGCGCCGGGCGTCCCGGTGGGCGACTACACGCGCAAGGTGCTCGCGAAGCTCGGGCTCTCCAACCTCGTCGGCAAGGCGGTGAGCCAGGAGACGGACGTGCGCGAGGTGCTCGCGAAGGTCGTGCTCGGCGAGGCAGACGCGGGCTTCGTCTACGCGACGGACGCGAAGACGGTCAAGGGCAAGGTCTCCTTGCTGGGAATCCAGAGCTCCGCGCAGCCGCAGGTTCTCTACGCGGCGGCGGCGGTGAAGTCGAGCAAGCACCTCCAGGCGGCGAAGGCATGGGTCAAGCACCTACGGCGCAAGTCGGTCCAGAAGAAGCTGCGCGCGGCCGGCTTCCTGCCGATCCCGCACTGATCCGGCGCGCGCTCGCAGCCTTCGGCGTGTTCGCGGCCGCCGCGGTCGCGCTCGGCTTCCTCGTGCTGCCGATCGTGGCGATCTTCTCCCGCGTCTCTCCCGGGACGCTCGTGGCGCAGCTCTCGCGCCCGGTCGTGACGGACGCCCTCCTCGTCAGCCTGAAGACGAGCGCGATCGCGCAGGCATTCGTCCTCCTCTTCGGCACGCCGCTGGCCTACGTGCTCGCGACGCGACGCTTTCGGGGACGCTCGGCGGCGATCGTGCTCGTCGAGCTGCCGCTCGTCCTCCCCCCGCCGTCGCCGGCATCGCTCTGATCGCGACTTTCGGGCGGCTGGGGCTGCTCGGCGGGACGCTCTCCGCCTTCGGCGTCGAGATCGGATTGACGCAGACGGCGGTCGTGATCGCCGTCGCCTACGTCTCGAGCCCGTTCTACGTACGGCAGGCGATCGCCACGTTCGAGACGATCGACCCGAACCTCGTTGCGGCGTCGCGCACGCTCGGCGCCGGGCGCGGAAGGACGTTCTTCCGCGTCGTCCTGCCGCTCTCGCGCCGAGGGCTCGCCGCGGGCGAGGCGCTCGCTTTCGCGCGCGGGCTCGGCGAGTTCGGAGCGACGATCATGTTCGCCGGCAGCCTCCAGGCGGTGACGCAGACGCTGCCGCTCGCCATCTATCAAGAGTTCGATACAGACTTCACGACGGCGCTCGCGATGAGCGCGCTCCTCGTCGTCGTCAGCGGCGCCCTGCTCGTGACGCTCCGGGTCATCCTCCAATGGCAACCCTCCAAGCCGACTTCACGCTTCCTCTTCGCGCCTTCGCGCTAGAGCTGGCGCTCGACGTCTCGCGCACCGTCGCGCTCGTCGGGCCGTCGGGCGCCGGCAAGACGTCGGTCCTGCGCGTGATCGCCGGTCTCGCCGAGCCTCCTCGCGGCCGCGTGTCGCTCGACGGCGAGCGGTGGCTCGACACCAAGGGTCGCGTTTTCGTCCCGCCCGAGCGGCGCCGCGTCGGCCTCGTCTTCCAGGACTACGCCCTCTTCCCGCACCTGAGCGTGCGCGCGAACGTCGCCTTCGGGGCGGGCGGCCGCGACGTAGAGACACTGCTCGACCGCTTCCGCATCGAGCACCTCGCCGCGGCGCACCCGCACGAGCTCTCGGGCGGCGAGCGGCAGCGCGTCGCGCTCGCGCGGGCGCTCGCCCGCGACCCGGGGGTGCTCCTCCTCGACGAGCCGCTGGCCGCGCTCGACGCGCACACGAAGGCCGAGGTGCGGCACGAGCTCGCGGAGCTGCTGCGGGAGCTCGCGCTGCCGACGCTGCTGGTGACGCACGACTACGAGGACGCGGCGGCGCTCGCCGACGAGGTCGGCGTCCTCGTCGACGGCCGGCTGCGGCAGCTCGGCCCGCCGGCGGAGCTCGTCGCACGGCCGCGCGACGCCTTCGTCGCCTCGTTCACGGGCGCCAACCTCCTGCGCGGGCGCGCCCACCGCAACGGCGGCGCCCTCACGGCGATCCGGCTCGAGAGCGGCGAGGAGCTGTACTCGGCCGACGAGGCCGAGGGAGAGGTCGGCGTCGTCGTTTACCCGTGGGAGGTGTCGGTGGCACGGACGCACACGCCCGAAGCCGACTCGGCGCTCAACGTCGTGCGCGGCGAGGTCGGCTCGCTCTTCGAGGTGGCGAACCGCGTGCGCGTCCGCATCGGCCCGGTGACGGCCGAGGTCACCGCAGCCTCGGCAGCGCGCCTCGACCTCGCCCGCGGCGGGATCGCCTACGCCACGTTCAAGGCCACCGGAACACGGCTCGTCCCTCTCTGACCTTGTAACACTGTGTTACTTGGAAAGCCGTGTCTCGACGGGAGAGGTCACGCTCGCGTCGCGCGGTACGCGTCCACGACGAAGGGCAGCCGGAGGCGGTCGCCGTCCGAGAGCGACGGATCCGCGTCGAGGATCTCCCCCACCTCGGCGAGCACGCGCCGGTGCTCTTCGCCGGACAACGCGGCCAGGCCGGAGTACGACAGGAGATGGTCCTCGAGCGCCTCGCGCGGTAGCTCGTGGACGTGCTCGAAGAGCGTGTGCTCGACGTCCCGAAACAATCCCGTCTCGGTCACGGCCGGCGCCCAGTCACGGCGCCGCCAGCCCGAGGTCTGCCGGGAAGGCCTGCTCGCGTAGATCACCTGCGACATCGCGGCGATCGTCGGATGGCGGTCGTCCCTGTGGTTCCAGCCGAACCCGAGACGGCCCCCGGCACGCAGCACGCGCCGGAACTCCACCAGCGCATCGTCGAGCTCGAACCAGTGGAGCGAGGAGCCGGCCACGACGGCGTCCACCTCGCCGTCGCCGACCGGGATCGACTCGGCCGAGCCCTCGACGCCGTCAAGCCCGCGCTCGCGCAGCACCGAGAGCATTCGCGCGTCCGGCTCGACGGCGAGGACGCGCACGCCGAGCGCCGCCAGGGCCCGCGTCAGCTTCCCCGTTCCCGCGCCCACCTCGACGACGAAGCCGGCGTCCTGCGGGACGAGCCAGCGTGCGGCCTCCTCGGACCACTCCGGCCGCGCGCGCTCGTAGGCGGCGGCCTGGGCTCCGAAGCTCAGCCGGCGGGGCGTCTCCTGCACAGGACGGAAGCTAGCGACTGCGCAACCACGGCTGCGACCGGGCGCGGTAGCCCAGGAACGCCGCGGCGCCGAACAGCAGGCCCGGCACGGCGAGGAACGGCAGCGCCGTCGAGGCGTTGCGCGAGCCCCAGAAGACGAAGACCGCCCACAGGGCGAGCACCCCGAACAGCGCCAGCAGAGCAGCGCCGAAGGCGAGGCCCCTGTCGAGCGGCGCCCGGACGACCGGCGGGTCCCGGCGCGGCGAGAGCTCGACGGGGAGGATCCTGGTGACCCGCTGTGCCTCGCCGCCCTGCTCCACCCCGTTCCCGGGGTCGAGCTCGAGCGCCGACTCGATCTCATTCGGCTCGAGCGTCAGGTGGACGGCCATGTTCTCGTGGTCGAGCTCGGCGATCGCCTCGAGCGGGACGACGCGGCGGTCGCTGCGTGTCGGCAGGGGCTCGCGCTCGATGCCGAGCCAGCGGCTCCCCTCGTGCTCGAGCACGGCGAAGACCCTGCCGACGGGGAAGCCGTCGCCGTCGTAGACGAGGTAGTCCTCGAGCCAGACGCTGTCGCCGGTGAGCGGCGGCAGCTCGTAGGTCCAGGCGGCGCGGGCCATTCCTCCGAAGTTGCCCGCTCGGAGTGAAGTCACACACGCGTTTCCCACCGCAACCGCCGGACAGAACAGGTCTCACCGAGGAGACCGCGATGAGCGAGAATGACGGACACGACATGAGCCTCGAGACCGAGCACGCGACGCTCGACGCGGCGGAAGCGATCCGCCGCCTCCTCGGCGCGGCGGATGCGTCCGACGGCTGAGCGGCCGGCGACCCACGTCGTCGCCGTCGTCGGCTCTGCCGGCGGCATCGGTGCGCTCCAGGTCGTCCTCGGCGGGCTTCCTGCCGGTCTCGACGCGTCCGTTCTCGCGATCATCCACCTGATGCCGCTCGCGCCCAGCGTCCTGCCCGCGATCCTCGACCGGGCGACGGAGCTGCGCGTCGAGCAGGCGGCGGACGGCGGCGTCCCTCGAGCCCGGTGTCGTGCGGGTGGCGCCGCCGGACGCGCACATGCTCGTGGACGAGCAGGAGACGATCCGCCTCGACCAGTCCGAGCTCGTTCACCACGTGCGACCGAGCGCCGACGTCCTGCTCCTCTCGCTCGCGCGGAACCATCGCGGCCCATGCACGGCGATCGTCCTCTCCGGCACCGGGATCGACGGCGCGGCGGGAACCGCGGCCGTCAAGAGCGCGGGCGGCCGCGTGCTCGCCCAGGACGAGGCGACGTCGCAGTACTTCGGGATGCCGGGGGCCGCGATCCTCGCCGGCGGAGTGGACGAGGTCCTCCCCCTCGACGAGATCGCGCCGGCCGTGCTGGACTGGGCGCCGGTGTCACCGTGAGCTCACCCGACCCGGAGTTCGAGCAGCTGCTCGCGTACGTCCGCGACGAGCGCGGCTTCGACTACACCGGCTACCGGCGGCCGACCCTGATGCGCCGGTTCGAGAAGCGGATGCAGGCCGTCGGCGCCGCAGACTGGAAGGCGTATCGCGCCTACCTCGGCGAGCACGGCGCGGAGTTCGCCGAGCTCTTCAACACGATCCTGATCAACGTCACCGGCTTCTTCCGCGACGCCGAGACGTGGGAGGTCGTCGCGGGCGAGGTCATCCCGCGCCTGCTCGACGAACGGCAGGAGGACGCGCCGCTGAGGGTCTGGTCCGCTGGCTGCGCGTCCGGCGAGGAGCCGTACACGGTCGCGATGCTGCTCGCCGAGGCGCTCGGCGAGGACGGGTTCCAGCGGCGCGTGAAGATCTACGCGACCGACGTGGACGACGAGGCGCTGGCCGAAGCGCGCGAGGCCACCTACACGGCGAAGCAGCTCGAGATGGTTCCGCCCGAGCTGCGGGAGCGGTACTTCCAGCCGTCGAATCACGGCTTCGCCTTCCGCAACGAGCTGCGCCGTGCGGTCATCTTCGGCCGCAACGACCTCCACCGCGACCCGCCGATCTCGCGCGTCGACCTGCTCGTCTCGCGCAACACGCTCATGTACTTCGGCTCCGAGCTGCAGCAGCAGATCCTCGCGAACTTCTACTTCGCCCTCAACCACGGCGGCTTCCTCGTGGTCGGGAGGGCGGAGGCGCTGCAGAGCGGCCGCAACTTCTTCGTGCCCTACAACCTGAAGCGCCGGGTCTTCATGAAGGACGGCTCCGCCGACCAGGCCTTCCGCCTGCCGCGGCTTCCCATCCCGGCGCTCCTCGAGCGCGAGGACTCGCCCGATCTCGGCGACGTCGCCTTCGAGCACGCACCGACCGCGCAGGTCGTCGTGGACGAGCAGAACCGGATCGCCGGCATCAACCAGGCGGCTCGGACACTGTTCTCCCTGCGGCAGCGCGACGTGGGACGCTCGGTGCAGGATCTCGAGCTCTCCTACCGGCCGCTCGAACTCCGTTCGCTGATCGACGAGGTGCGCACGGAGCACCGCGCCCTCGTGCGGCGCGACATCCGGTGGCAGAGGGGCAACGACAAGGCGCGCGCCCTGGACGTCCAGCTCGATCCACTGGCGCTGCCGGGCGAGCAGTTCGCCGGAGTGATCGTCACCTACATCGACACGACCGAGCACCGCGCCCTCGAGCAGGACCTCGAGCGGGCGAAGCGCGAGCTCGAGACGGCGTACGAGGAGCTGCAGTCGACGGTCGAGGAGCTCGAGACCACGAACGAGGAGCTCCAATCCACCAACGAAGAGCTCGAGACCACGAACGAGGAGCTCCAATCCACCAACGAGGAGCTCGAGACGATGAACGAGGAGCTCCAGTCCACCAACGAGGAGCTCGAGACGATGAACGACGAGCTCCGCGACCGGACCGACGAGACGCTGCAGGCGAACTCGTTCCTCGCCTCCGTCCTCTCCGGCATCCAGCAGGGGGTCATCGTCATCGACCGCGCGCTCCGAGTCCTCGCCTGGAGCAGCAGGGCCACGGATCTCTGGGGGTTGCGCGACGACGAGGTGGAGGGCGAGCACCTCCTCAACCTCGACATCGGCATCCCTGTGCAGCGGCTCCGCGAGCCGATCCAGCGGGTGTTCGCGGGCGAGAAGGTGGCCGACGTCGAGCTCGACGGCCACGACCGGCGGGGGAAGCCGGTGCGCGTCAGGATCGAGATCGCCCCGCTCGAGATCCTGCCGGGCGCGGACGGCACCCTCGGTGCGATCCTGCTCGTCTCCGCCGACCGAACCGGCTGAACGGAGGTTCAACTCGCGCCCATCGCGGGTATTGGACGACCGTGGCCAGTGTCCCGCAGACCGAGCCGGTCACTCGGCCGGAGGAGCGACCCCGGCTCGTCTTCTTCTACTCGCCGCTCTCCGGGCGCTGCCGCCGCGTCGAGGGCTTCATCGCCCAGGTGCTGCAGCGGCGGCACAACCACGACACCTTCGACCTGGTCCGGGTCTCGGTCGACCGCCGCCCCGATCTGGCGGAGAAGTTCCGGATCGAGCAGGTGCCGACCGTCTGCATCGTCGAGAACCGGAAGCTGCGGCGTCGCATCGTCGCACCTCGCGGCTGCCGCGAGCTCGAGCGCGAGCTGGAGCCATGGCTGCGCTGAGCGTCGACGCCGCCCGCGCGGCGCGTGCCGGAGGCGGAGCGGCTGCGCGTCGACTCGGGGACGCTGAGGCTCGCCGTCCGGCAGAGCCTCAGCCTCGCAACCGCGAGGAAGGAGCGAGCGAGGACCGAGGCGGCAGCGGCGGCCCGCATGATGCGGCGTGCCGACGCCGCCGCGAGCCCGTGGAGCAGGCTGCACTGGCTGCGCGAGGACGACGCGCTGGACCGCGTGCTCGTCCCGGTCGACTAACTAGCGAGCTCGCGCCGGCGGCGGCGCAGCCGCGCGAGCTTCGCCTCGAGCTCCGCGCGCGAACTCCTCGAGCGTCGCCTGGCGCCCGCGGACGAGCGCGAGCTGGCGCTCGACGTGCGGGATCGCCTCCTCGACGATGCGCGAGCCGCTCCTCGTCGCTCGGATCCTCCTCCCAGCGACCCCGCAGCGCGGCCCGCGCCTCCTCCGCCTCGGCGAGCTCGACGAGCTCCTCGAGCGTGAGGCCGAGCAGGTCGCGCAGCCGGATCAGCTCCTGCAGCCGGGCGACGTCGGCCTCGGCGTAGCGTCCGGTGCGCGCCCTTCTCGCGCTCCGAGCCCGAGCCGAGCAGCCCGAGCTCCTCGTAGTAGCGGATCGTCCGCGTCGTGACGCCGACGCGCTGCGCCACCTCGCCGATGCGGAGCGCGCTGTTGCGTACGCTCATGCCGCCTCCTCGACCGCGAGCGACGGTCGCTGACCTCGATCTCCTGGTGGTGGTACTTGCCGCCGCGCAGGAGCGAGGCGACCGCGGCGACGACGCAAGCGACGATCGCGAACACGAACGCGTAGACGAGCGCCGTGTGGAACGGCCCGGCGATCAGGTGCGGGAAGAAGCTGCGGCCGGTGACGGCCTGCGCCTGGCCGGCCGGGAGCGCGTGCAGCACGTGCGGCCCGAGCAGCGTCCGCATCGGGTTGTAGCCGAGGAAGGACGCGAAGAGCGTCGCGACCGGCGGCAGGTGCGAGACGCGCGCCGCGTCGGCCGCCGGCACGCCGTGCGCGACGAGGCCGGTCTGCATCGTGTGCGGCAGGCCCGCCGCGAGCCCGACGATCATCAGCGAGAAGAAGACGCCGATCGAGAGCACGCTGGCGGAGTTCTGGAACGTCGCGAGCATGCCCGCGCCCGCGCCGCGCTGCGTCGGCGGCAGCGAGTTCATCACGCCCGCGTTGTTCGGCGCCGCGAAGAGGCCCATCCCGATCCCGTTCAGCAGCAGGATGAGCGCGAACCAGGCGTAGGAGAAGTCCACCGGCAGCACGATCAGGAGCAGGAAGCTCAGGCCGCGAGCAGCATCCCGCCGGTCGCGAACGGGCGCGCGCCGAAGCGGTCGGAGAGCCAGCCGGACGCGGGCCCGGCGATGAGGAAGCCGACGATGAGCGGCAGTCATGTAGATGCCGGCCCAGAGCGGCGTCTGCGCGAAGTCGTAGCCGTGCTGGGGCAGCCAGATCCCCTGCAGCCAGATGATGAGGATGAACTGGAGGCCGCCGCGGCCCATCGCCGCGAGGAGCGTCGCGAGGTTGCCGGCCGCGAAGGCGCGGACCCGGAAGAGGTCGAGGTGGAACATCGGCTCCTCGACGTGCCTCTCGATCACGCAGAAGGCGACGAGCAGCGCGAGCGCCGCCGAGCAGCATCGAGAGCACGAACGGCGACGTCCACCCCATCGTGTGCCCGCCGTACGGCTGGATGCCGTAGGTGATGCCGATCATCACCCCGATCAGCCCGAGCGCGAAGGTCGCGTTCCCCCACCAGTCGATCCGCGCCGGCCGCCGCACGCCGAGCTCGCGCAGCGAGTGGTAGCGCCCAGACGGTCGCGACGATCCCGACCGGCACCGAGACGAGGAAGATCAGCCGCCACGAGATCGGCGCGAGCACGCCGCCGAGCACGAGCCCGATGAACGAGCCCGCGATGGCGGCGATCGAGTTGATGCCGAGCGCGAGCCCGCGCTCGTCGGCAGGGAAGGCGTCGGTGAGGATCGCGCTCGAGTTGGCGAAGATGAGCGCGCCGCCGACGCCCTGCCCGACGCGCATCAGGATCAGCCACAGCGCGGCCGTCGCTGCCGTGCATCCACGTGATCGAGAGCAGGATCGAGAAGGCGGTGAAGACGGCGAAGCCGAGGTTGAACATCCGCACGCGGCCGTAGATGTCGCCGAGCCGGCCGAGGCTGACGAGCAGCACGGCCATCACGACCATGAAGCCGAGGATCAGCCAGAGGAGGTAGCTCGTGTTGCCCGGCGCGAGCGGGTCGATCCCGATGCCGCGGAAGATGTCGGGCAGCGCGATCAGCAGGATCGAGGCGTTGATCGTCGCCATCAGCATCCCGAGCGTCGTGTTCGAGAGCGCCACCCACTTGTAGTCCAGCTTCCGCACGTCCAACCGCACGCGTGCATCTCCTTCGTCAAACTTGACGTTTACGTAAGGTTAGCGGATCTGGACGAGCTTCGCGGGCGCGTGGTCGACCTGCAGCGTCGTGTGCTCGACCCCGAAGCGCTCGCGCAGCAGCTCCTCGAGCTCGCGCCGGATTCCGTGACAGTCGGCCCCGGGGTCGACGAGCACGTGCGCCGACAGCGTCGGGAACTCCGTCGTCACCTCCCAGACGTGGAGGTCGTGCACCTCGACGACGTGCGGGTGGGCCGCCATCGCAGTCCCGATCTCCTGCACCGAGAGCCCCGCCGGCGCGATGTCGAGCAGGACACGGCCGGAATCGCGCAGCAGCCCCCAGGCGGCGCGCAGCATCAGGGCGGCGACGAACAGCGCCGCGACGGGGTCGGCGCGCACCCAGCCGCCCGCGATGATCACGGCGCCGGCGAGCGCGGTGGCGATGAAGGCGTAGAGGTCGGTCAGGAGGTGCTGGAAGCTCCCCTCGATGTTCAGCGAGCGGCGGTTCGCGCCGGCGAGCTGCCAGGTGGCGAGAAGGTTGACGGCGATCCCGGCAAGCGCGACGGCGAGCATCACCGCGCCGCTCGCGTCCGGGGGAGCACAGGCGGCGGACGGCGCCGTAGACGATCAGGCAGGCGAGCACGAGGAGCGTGGCGCCGTTCGCCTGCGCGGAGAGGATCTCCGAGCGGCGCAGGCCGAACGTGCGGTTCCCGCCTGCCGGACGCGCCGCCAGCCGGAGCACGACGAGCGAGACCACGAGCGCGCCGGCGTCCGTGAGCATGTGCGCCGCGTCGGAGAGCAGCGCGAGCGAATGGCCGACGATCCCGGCGACCACCTCGCCGGCCATGAAGACGACGATCAGGCCGAGCGCGATCCCTAGCCGGCGGGCGTCCTCCGTGTCGTGGCCGTGCGCGTGGGCGTGCACGGGCCAATCATGCCGCTGGTCTCGGATCGGACCTTGCTCATACACCGTGCCTAACCTATAATTTAGGCATGGCTCAACTTTCGGAACCGGCTACGCGCGACCTGACCGCTGCGGTCCAGGACTACGCGAAGGCGATCTACACCCTCGAGTCCCGTGAGGGCGCCGCCTCGACCACCGAGCTGGCGGCGCTGCTCGACGTCCGCCCCGGCTCGGTCTCGGGGATGCTGCGCAAGCTCTCCGAGCTGGGCCTCGTCGAGCACGAGCGCTACCACGGAGTCCGCCTCACGAAGCGCGGCCGCCGGGTCGCGCTCGAGGTGATCCGCCACCACCGGCTCGTCGAGCTGTTCCTCGTCGAGAGCCTCGGCATGACCTGGGACGAGGTGCACGCCGAGGCCGAGGTGCTCGAGCACGCGCTCTCGGAGCGAGCTCGAGGAGCTGATCGCCGCGAAGCTCGGCAACCCCACGGTCGACCCGCACGGAGACCCGATCCCGAGCCGCGAGCTCGAGCTCGCCGAGACGCCGTCGCAGGCGCTCGCCGAGCTCGAGCCCGGGGACGTCGCGACGTTCGTCCGCATCTCCGACTCCGACCCGGACATGCTCCGCTTCCTCGGTGAGCGCGGGATCGTCCCCGGCACGACGCTCGAGCTGGTCGAGCGGCAGCCGTTCGACGGGCCGCTCTTCGTCCGTGTCGGCCGCAAGGTCCATGTGCTCGGCTCGGTGCTCGCGCGCGCGATGCACGTGGAGGCTGCTTGACGACGGTCGAGACCCTCTCGATCGAGGCGCGCGAAGCCGGCATCACCCCGCTCGAGGCGCTGCTGCGTCGCGGCCGGCTGCGGGCGACGCTGACGATGCTCGGGCCCGCCTTCGTCGCGTCCATCGCCTACGTCGATCCGGGCAACTTCGCCACGAACATCCAGGGCGGCGCCCGCTTCGGCTACCTCCTGCTCTGGGTCGTCCTCGCCGCGAACCTGATGGCGATGCTGATCCAGTACCTGTCGGCCAAGCTCGGGATCGTCACCGACAGCAACCTCCCCGAGAGCTTCCGCGCGCACTACCCGCGCCCGCTGTCCTGGGGGATGTGGGTGCAGGCGGAGCTCATCTCGATGTCGACCGACATCGCCGAGTTCCTCGGCGCCGCGCTCGGGCTCAACCTGCTCTTTCACGTGCCGCTCTTCATCGCCGGCGTGATGACCGGGTTCATCGCCTTCGGCCTCCTCGAGCTGCGCCGCCGCGGCTTCCGCCCGTTCGAGCTCGCGATCACGGCGCTGCTCGGGATCATCTTCCTCGGCTTCCTCTACGAGACCTTGAAGATCGGGCCGTCCGCCTCGGACAGCCTCCAGAGCTTCCTGCCGCCCCGGCTCGGCTCGACCGAGGCGATGTACCTCGCGGTCGGGATCATCGGCGCGACCGTCATGCCGCACGCCATCTATCTCCACTCCGCGCTCACGCAGGGCCGGATGCCCGTCCACAACGACGCCGAGCGCGGCCGCGTGCTCCGCTTCGAGCGAACCGACGTGGTCATCGCGCTCGGGCTCGCCGGGCTGATCAACCTGTCCATGCTGGCGGTGGCGGCCAAGCTCTTCCACGGCACCGGCCTCACCGGCGTGGACACGATCGACGGCGCGCACCTCCAGCTCGGCAACCTCGTCGGCGGCAGCGCCGCACTCACCTTCGCCATCGCCCTCTTCGCGTCCGGCGCCTCCTCGTCGAGCGTCGGCACCTACGCCGGCCAGGTGGTCATGGCCGGCTTCATCAACGTCAACATCTCCCTCTACATCCGGCGGATCGTGACGATGGTCCCCGCCCTCGTGGTCCTCGCCGTCGGCGTCAGCCCCACGAGCGCGCTCGTCCTGAGCCAGGTGGTGCTCTCGTTCGGGATCCCGTTTGCGCTGATCCCGCTCGTGATGCTCACGAGCCGCCGCGACATCATGGGCGTCCACGTCAACAAGCGGATCACGACCTGGACCGCCTGGACGCTCGCGGTTCTCATCTCAGGTCTCAACGTCTTCCTGCTCACGCAGGCGTTCGGGCTGGGCTAAGTGATGTAACCGGCAACCTCGCCGGGCCCCCGGCCCGCGATCACGCTGCGCGCTGCGGCGTCCTCGGTCGCGCCCATAGCTCCGCTATGAACGCTCCCTGCGTCCTTGCATCGCTTGGTGCTCGCGACCCGGGAACCGGGCAAGGTCACCGGCCACATCACTGCTAGCCGGACTGTCGCGACCCGGCGATCACGCCGGTGTCGAAGCCCATCCAGTGCATGCGGCCGAGCAGCCGCGCGTGCTCCACCTTCAGGCAGCGGTCCATCACGACGGCCAGGCCTCCGTCTTGCGCGATGCGGGCGCCCTCGGGGCTGATGACGCCGAACTGCAGCCAGAGCGCACCGGCACCGACCTCGACCGCCTCGCGCGCGATGTCGGGAACCGCGGCGGGAGCGCGAAAGACATCGACGACGTCGATCTCCTCCGGCACGTCGCGGAGGCTCGGGTAGACCTGCTCGCCGAGCACCCGCTCCTCGTTCGGATTGACGGGGATGACGCGGTAGCCGTGCCGCTGGAGGTAGTAGCCGACGAAGTGGCTGGCGCGCAGCTCGCTCGCCGAGAGGCCGACGATCGCCACGGTGCGTGCGCCCCGCACGATCTCCTGCATCGTGCCCCGGTCCTGGAACGCGGTCACGCCACGACGGCAGAGTCGCGAGCGGCGCGCAGCCCGCGCTCGAGGTCCCAGACGAGGTCGTCCACGTCCTCCAGCCCCACCGACAGGCGCACCGTCCCGGGTGCGACGCCTGACGCGGCGAGCTCCTCGTCCGACAGCTGCCGATGCGTCGTCGAGGCGGGATGGATGACGAGGCTCTTCGTGTCGCCGACGTTGGCGAGGTGGCTCCAGAGCGACAGCGCCTCGATGAAGCGGCGCCCACCCTCGCGGCCGCTTTCGAGGTCGAAGGAGAAGACCGAGCCCGCGCCTGCGGGCAGGTAGCGCTCGACGAGCGGGCGGTACGGGCTGTCGGGAAGCGCGGGATGCCGCACCGCGCCGACGCCAGGCCGGTCGCGCAGCCACTCGGCGACCGCGAGCGCGTTCGCGACGTGGCGGTCCATCCGCACGGCCAGCGACTCCATCCCGAGCAGGAGGAGGAACGCGTTGAACGGCGCCAGCACGGCGCCGAAGTCGCGCAGCGTCTCGGAGCGCAGCTTCATCAGCAGCCCGTAGACGCCGAACGTCTCGTGAAACTTGAGGCCGTGGTACGCGCTCGACGGCTCCGCGATCGACGGGAAGCGGCCGTTCGACCAGTCGAAGGTGCCCGAGTCGACCACGGCGCCCGCGATCGTCGTCCCGTTCCCTACGAGGAACTTCGTGGCGGAGTGGATGATCAAATCGGCCCCGAACTCGAGCGGCCGGCAGAGGTACGGCGTGGCGAAGGTGTTGTCGACGATCAGCGGCGCGCCGACCTCGTGCGCGACCGCCGCGGCGAGCTCGATGTCGAGGACGTTGCCGCCCGGGTTCGCGATCGTCTCGGCGAAGAGCGCTTTCGTCTCGGCCGTGACCGACCGGCGCCACCCGTCGGGGTCGTCCATGTCCACCCAGTCGAGGGTGATCTGGAGCTTGCGCGCGAGGTGGTTGAGCTGCGCGGTCGAACCGCCGTAGAGAGCCTTCGCCACCGCGATCCGGTCGCCCGGCTCGAGCAGCGCAAAGAAGAGCCCGGCCTGGGCGGCGAGGCCGCTCGCGAACGCAACCGCGCCGGCGCCGCCCTCGAGGTTCGCGAGCCGCTCCTCGAACGCGGCCACGGTCGGATTCATGATCCGGCTGTAGACGTTGCCGTACTCCTGGAGGTTGAAGTACGCCGACGCCGACTCCGTGTCCTCGAACACGAACCCCGCGGTCTGGTAGATCGGCGTCGCGCTCGCGCCGGTGTACGGGTCCGGCCGCTGCCCGGCGTGCACCGCGCGCGTGTTGAACCCGAAATCGCGCGGCGCCTCGTCCATCGAGTCAGCGTACCCGGCGCGTGCGCCCCAACTCGCGCCTTCCCAGGTTCGCTCAGAAAGCGCCCAGGAGCACTGGGAACGCGAGGCTGACGCCGACCGCGTAGATCGCGTCGAACCAGATGATTCGCAGGGCGTTCGCCACGGTGATCAGACCCGACAGGATCTGGGCGAGCATGAGGGTGATCCCCTGGCCGCGCGCCTCCTTCACCTGGGCGGTGAACGACGCAGCGTCCTGTCGGCTGGGGATCGCGTGCATCCCGATCGAGTAGCCGAGCCACGCGAGGAGGAGCAAGACAGGCCCGTGTACGCCGGCGTTGAGAACGAAGTGCTGGTACGCGACCGCGAGCGTGAGCAGTGCGCACAACGCGGTGTTGATCAGCAGCGGACCCCCGGAAATGAGAAGCGCTGCACCGAGGGTTCTCGGCCGTCCATGGATCACGTACCCCGCCGGCTTGCCCCTCGGCCGGAAGTAGCTGACCTCGTAGACCGGCGTGTCGGTCACGTCGCAGAAGAACCGATGCGCCGCCTCATGCACGACGACACCGGGGAATGTGACCAGGGAAATGAGCCAGCCGGGGATCAAAGTGAGTCGCTCCTAGCCTGTCGGATGGAATTGAGCCTGGATCGATGCCGGCATGGTTTGCGTGAGCGTCGACCACTCGCTCTGCGTCAAGCGCATGCCCTGTAAGAGCCCGAGTGCGGCCTGGGGTTGGTTCGCGCCGAAATCGGCTGTAGCGAGGTAAATCGTGACCTTGCGCGAGGAGGGAGACTCCTCGTGTGCGCGTTCGAGCTGCACGACGGCGGTCGTGTAGTCGTGGCGTGCAACTGCAGCTTCCCCCACGCGGAGATTTCTTCCGGCCTCGACGAGCGTCGGCACCCGCGTGAAGGAGTAAAGGGCCGCAAGCAAGACCAGGACCGCCGCCAGCACGACCCAGAGGGGATAGGTATGCGGCGGAACCTGAGCGGGCTCGCTCCAGTCGCTCGGGACTTGCTGCTCGACCATCGCCATGCGTTGCTTCGATCGGCGCGGGCGGCGACAGAGGCTGTCCCTCGAACGGGGGAGATCTTCAAGCGACAAAACACAGGCACCCGAGCTCCCGAACGAGAAAAGGCCCGCCGGAGCGGGCCTTTTGATAGCGGGGGCAGGATTTGAACCTGCGACCTCCGGGTTATGAGCCCGGCGAGCTACCTGACTGCTCCACCCCGCGTCGCGGCCCCGATTGTAGCAACCCTCGTTACGATCGATTCGATGTGGGATTGGGCGATCTGGGGCGCGCTGATCGTCGCGTTCGTGGCGGGAATCGCTGCTCTCGTGCTGCTCGTGCCGGCGCACTCGCGCGGCCTACCGCGACTTCGACCGCACCCACGGGGCCGTCGTCCGCGAGCTCGACGAGGTCACGGCCCGCGGGGAGGCCACGGCGGCGAGAGCCGAGGCGGCGGCCGGCGCCACGTCCGAGCTGCAAGAGAGCCTCGAGCGCCTCCGCGTCTCGCTCGCCCAGCTCGCCGTCCTGACCGGCGCGCTCGACGAGGTGGACCAGATGGTCGGTCGTGTCGCGGCCGTCTTGCCGCGCAAGTGATCGTCGCGGGAGTAGACCTCGGGACGAACACGACACGCCTGCTCGTGGCGGACGTCGACGACGGCAGCGTCGAGGAGCTGCACCGCGAGACTCGGATCACGCGCCTCGGCGAGGGCGTGGAGGCACGCGGCCGTCTCCTCCCCCTCCCCATCGCGCGCGTCCGCAACGCCCTCTCCGACTACCGGCGCACGGCTGAGTCGCTCGGCGCCGAGCGGATCCTGCTGGTGGCGACGAGCGCCGTGCGCGACGCCGAGAACGGCGAGGCGTTCCTCGGCGAGATCGAGTGGAGCTACGGCTTCGCGACACAACTGCTCTCGGGCGACGAGGAAGCGGAGCTGACCGGGCGCGGCGTCGGCGCGCTCGACCCGGCGACGCTGCTCGTGGACCTTGGCGGCGGCTCGACCGAGCTCGTCCTCGACGACTTCCACACGAGCCTGCCGCTCGGCTCCGTCCGCTTCGCCGAACGGTACGGCGACGACGCAACCGCGAGCGGCGAGGCGGCGCGCGCGCTATTGCCGGAGCTCGAGCCTCGTGACGCCGTGGGTGTCGCGGCCACGATCACGAGCCTCGCCGCGCTAGACCTCGGCCTGGAGGAGTACGACCGCGAGCGCGTGCACGGTCACGTCCTCACGCGCGACGGCGCCCGCGCGCAGCTGGAACGGCTCGCCGCCCTCCCGCTCGAGGAGCGGCGCCGCGTGCCGGCGCTCGACCCCGAGCGCGCGCCCGTCATCGTCGCGGGCGCGGCGATCCTCGTCGCGATCCTCGACGCCTACGAGCTCGACGCGATCCGCGTCAGCGAGCGAGACCTGCTCGACGGCGCGGCACTCGCAGCTGCGGAGCTGCCCGAGCCCGAAGAAGGCGCGGCGCCTCCCGGCGCCTACACCTGCTGTTAGGAGGCCTTGGCGAAACAGTGCTGTGCCGCTCCCCCAAGACCTCCTAGGACTTGGGCAGGCGGAGAAGGACGTGCGAGCTGCCGCCCGTCGCCGAGACAGCTTCCACAGTCGGCTTGCCCGCGGCGGCCAGCGCGACCTCGTGCCCGTCCGGCGACCACGCGAGCGGCTGACCACGACCGAGGTCGAGCGTCTTGCCCGATGCGACCGTGACGACGGCGCATTCGCCCTGCTTCGTCACGTACGCGATCTTCGTCCCGTCCGGCGACCAGAGATAGCCACGGACCTGGGCGTTCGAGGTGAGGGCGCGCGGATGCGCACCGCTCGAGGCGAGCACGTGGAGGTCGTTTCCGGAGCCCGAGACGAACGAGATCGTGGAGCCGCTCGGGCTGAAGGCCGCCTGCGGATGGTCGTGGCAGGGGTTGTCGACGAGCAGCGTCTTGCTCCCGCTCGGCGTCACCCGGTAGATCCCGCCGAGGCCCTTGCCGCACGTCTCGATGCCGGCCTCGGGCGATTGCGCCGCGGCGAGCAAGAGATGCGAGTCGCGCGGTGAGACGACGACGCTGGCGATCTTCCACTTCAGCGGCAGCCCCTGGGCGGCGAACGAGGAGCCGCCGGGGTAGCTGACGCGGGTTCCCGCGTACGAGACGAGCTGCCCATCCGGCGCGACGGCGGCGTTCTGCCCCAGCGTTGCGGTCTTGGGTGCACCGGCGAGCGCCATTGCGCGCAACTCGCTGCCGAACGTGTAGAGCACGACAGGCTTGCTGCAGGCGCGGAAGCCGGCGGCCCTTGCGAACGCGGGTAGCGCGCGGCTGCGGCCCACGGACGAGATCACCTTGCCGCCGTGGACGTAGTAGACGCGCGACTGCGCTCCTCCGAGCCAGAGCAGGCTCGCGCTCGAGGACGCCGTGGCAGGTGTCGAGCAGCGGATCGAGAGCGATGCGGCGTGGCTGCCGGCCGACATCTGCGCGCCGCCGCCACAACCGGCCGCGACAAGCGCGGCGACCGGAAGCACCACAAGGGCAGAGACGAATCTCGCCACGATCCAATACTACGCCGCTGCGCCCCGATCGGATTGCGAAAAACTAGAGAACGAGCGAGCCGGCGTCCGGATCGGGTCCGGCGCCGGGGGCTCGTCCTCGGCGAGGCGCCGCTGCACGACCGCGCGGGAGAGGACACCGACGAGGCGCCCGCCCTCCTCGACGACCGGCACGCGCTCGAGGTCCTGCTCTTCGAGGAAGTGGAACGCGACCTCGAGCTCGAGCCCCGCGTCGAGCGTGAAGTTCGGCGGCTCGGCGATCTCGCCGAGGGCCACCGCCTGCGGGTCGAGGCCCGCGGCGACGACCTCCCGCACGAGCGTCTTCCGCGTCACGACGCCGAGCAGCCGCCCGCCGTCCTCGGTGACGAAGATCGCGCGCACATCGCCGTTCTCGGCGAACGAGCGCCCCGCGTCCTGCGCGCTCGCGCCGGCGGCGAGCGTCGTCGGCTCGGGAACCATCGCGTCGCGCACCGTTTCGATAGCCATCGCACACATCTTCCCGATTCGAGGAGGACTTGGCGCGGCAGTGACTGTGCCGCAGGGCCGCGCTGTCGGGTCGAGCACTGGCTTGCGTTAGCCGATTGCGGCTGAGGCGTCTCCGATCTGGGTGTGCTTTTGCTTGTTGAGTCGGCGTCCGAGGTAGACGGCGGTGGCGATTGGCGCAATCAGTAGCACCGCGAATGCGATCAGGATTCCGATCGTTGCGGGTGTCGATGTTCCGCCGTGACAGGTTGTATGGCTGGCGGCTCGGACGAGGTGCTTGCTGCCGTTCTTGCCGATTCGGTAGACAGGCCCGCTCGAGCCGCAGACCTGACCGCCGCCAACTGCCGACAGCGTGAGCAAAAGTACAAGCCCTGTGGCGAGGCCGCCGGGGATGACAAAGGTGCCGATGAGTTTGTCGCGCCGAGTCCAGAGGTTCGAACTCCAGAGCAGCACCACACCGGCTAGCCAGCCGACCAGGAATACGAAGCCACCGAGCAGCAAGAGGATGATCGCGCAGGTCTCCATTGTCGTGGAGCGAGTGACTTCCGGGTGGCCGCTGGCGGCGTCGGCGATCTCGTCCGGGTCGCCGAGTCGGTCGAGCAGCGTCAGCATCTCGGCCTCGTTAGCGACGGGTGTTTCGATGAGCGTCTCGCGGATGTGCTGCTCGATCTCGCTCACCAGTTCGCGGCGTCTCCTCCTCGGCAGGTCTCGTGTCGCCTTGGTCAGTCTCTTGAGGTAGTGCTTGATCTCCGGCTCCGGGTCGTAGCTCACGGTCGCCTCCCCTCGATGAAGTGGTCAACGGCGTCGCGGAAGCGGCTCCACTCCTCCGCGAACGCCTCGAGCGCCGCATGTCCTGCCGCCGTGAGGCTGTAGTAGCGTCGCGGCGGCCCGCTCGGAGACTCCTGCCAACTCGTCTCCACCAGCCCTTCTTTCCGCAGCCGAGTGAGGAGCGGATAGATCGTCCCCTCGCTCGTCACCATCCCCTCGACCTCACCCAACGCCTTGACGAGGTCGAAGCCGTACCGCTCCTCAGTGGCGAGCAATGCCAGGACGCAGTACTGGAGCGTGCCGCGTCGCATCTGGGATATCAGCGGCGCTTGCACGGCTACCATGCTCCGCATAGTAGCTGGCGCAACCCTCTAGATCAAGCTCCGGCCGTGGATGGCTCGGCGCACAGGCGACGCCCGTCGCACCCATGCGACGAGCACCGCCCCGGCAAGCCCTCCTACGGGTAGATCCCGCGAGCCTCGAGCGCCGCGGCCACCTCGCGGATGGCCGCGATCATCGCCGCCTGGCGGAGCGTGACGCCCTTCTCGCCCGAGATCGAGTAGACCCGGTCGAAGGCGGAGCTCATCTTGTCGGCCAGCTTGCGCCGGATTTCGTCGCGGTCCCAGAAGAGCCGCCCGAGGTCCTGCACCCACTCGAAGTACGAGACCGTCACCCCGCCGGCGTTCGCGAGGATGTCAGGGACGACCGGGATCCCGCGTGCGGCGAGGATCTCGTCGGCCTCGATCGTCGTCGGGCCGTTCGCACCCTCGACGACGATCAACGCGTGCACGCGGTCGGCGTTCGCGCTCGTGAGCTGGTCCTCGCGGGCGGCGAGCACGAGCACGTCGCACTCGAGCTCGAGCAGCTGCTCGTTCGTGATCCGCTCGCAGCGGTCGTAGCCCTCGAGAGACCCGTGCTCGGCCGCGTACGCATGGAGGACCGGGATGTCGAGGCCGCGCTCGTCGTGCAGGCCTCCCGAGACGTCGGAGACGGCGACGACCCGCGCACCGCGGTCGTGCAGCTCGGAGGCAGCCACCCCGCCGACGTTCCCGAAACCCTGGACGACGCACGAGCGCCCCGCCAACTCGAAGGCGAGCTGCCGACACGCCTGCTCCGCGACCATGACGACGCCCGCGCCGGTCGCCTCACGCCGGAAGACGGAGCCGCCGATCGAGATCGGCTTGCCGGTGACCACCTCCGGGACGGCGTAGCCGCTCTGCATCGAGTACGTGTCCATCATCCAGGCCATCGTCTGCTCGTTGGTCGCCATGTCGGGCGCCGGGATGTCGGTCTTCGGGCCGATCTCGCGGATCAGCTCCGACGTGAAGCGGCGCGTGAGCTTCTCGAGCTCGCGCTGCGACAGCGCGTGCGGGTCGCAGCGGATGCCGCCCTTCGCGCCGCCGTACGGGAGCTGCAGGAGAGCGCACTTCCACGTCATCCAGGTCGCGAGGGCCGCGCACTCGCCGAGCGAGACCTCCGGGTCGTAGCGCATCCCGCCCTTCGTCGGGCCGAGCACCGTCGAGTGCTGGACGCGGTAGCCGGCGTAGATCTCGATCGAGCCGTCGTCGCGGCGAAGCGGGACGCTGACGATGACCGCGCGCTCGGGGACGGCGAGCCGCTCGGCCACCGGATCCGAGACGTCGGCGTACGGGAGCGCCTGCTCGTACTGGGCGCGCGCCATACGGAAGAGGTGCGTGTCCCACTCGAGGACGGGTTCCGCCTGCGACGCATCCAGCTCGGACACGGCGGGAGTGTACGGGCGGAACGTCTCTAACCCGTCGGGATGCCCAGGCTGTCCGCCACCGAGCCGGCGAGCTCGCCGGCGGACACGCACACGCCGCCCCGCTCCCGGACGGCGTCGATCACGTCGAAGTAGAGGCGGTCCCAGCCGCGCGAGCTCGGCGCGTCGAACCGCTCCGGATGCCACAGGATCGAGAAGCCGCCGCCGTGCTCCGCCGCCCAGTCGAGCAGCGAGAGGACGCGCGGCTTCGCCGCCTCGGCCGACAGGGCTTCGTAGCGCTCCTCGGCGAGCGTGGCGTCCATCACCGCGAGCGGCACCTCGACGAGGTCGGCCGGCCGGTTGCGCTCGAGATCCCAGGGACGGAAGGGATGCGCGATCCCGGCCCGGAAGCCGAGCGCGTCGGGGAAGCCGAGCGACGTGTCGTAGCGGAAGCCGACGTCGACGAGCGGCACGAGGTTCCGGTGCGGGTCGACGCGGAGGTAGTGGTAGCGGTGGCCGACGAGCGGGCCGTCGAGCTGCGCGAGCAGCGCGCGCTCGCGGGCGAGCCGGTCGACGTCCTCGGCGGCGAGGTAGCTGCCATGGAGCCCGACCTCCGCGCCCGTCTCGACGAGCGTCTCGACGAGGCGGGGACGGAGCCGCTCGTACGACTCGGGAGCGGCGCCGTCGGCGCGGTGGCCGTGGCCCGCCATGACGAAGAACGTCGAGCGCGCGCCGTGCTCGTTCTCTTCCGCGACGATCTCGGCGAAGCGCCAGTTCGGGTCGCTGCCGCGGAACTTGTGGAGCGGCACGCGGGCGAGCCCGCGCGCCTCGTGCAGCGCCGGCCCGGCTTGGCCCGCGAGCACGTGTCCCTTGAGGCGCGCGGCTGCGCCGTGCATCCCGACGGGCGTCCACTTCCAGGGGACGTCGACGTCGTGAGTGAGCGCCACGGCGAACCGGGCGCCGTCCCGGTAGCGCGGTGCCGGCAGCCCCAGCTCGCGACGCAGGCGCTCGAGCGGCGGATCGAGCGGGTCGAGCCGCGACGAGGAGGCGAAGAAGCGCCCGTGCCGGTCGCGCGGCGCGCCGACCTCCTCGATTCGCGCGAGGTGGAAGAAGGCAGCGGCCAGCTCGTCGCCGGATGGCTGCTCGCCGCGCTCGACCTGCTCCCAGGCCTCGGCCCGGTAGGGAAGGTCGCCGCCGAGACGAAGGTCCCCGGCGCCGAGCGTGTCCAGAACCCAGCGAGCGCGCTGCTGAACGCGCTCGGGAACCCCCACCGTGGCCGACATCGCCGGGATCCTAGTGTCCTGTCCAGTGCTGGCCTCGCGTCACTGGCGAGCGAAAGGCGAGCGAGGCAAGGACGCAGGGAGCGCCGATAGCGGTTCCTATCGGCGCTCCCGAGGACGCAGCAGCCGGCGAAGCCGGCCGACGAGCGAAGCGAGGAGTCGCGAAGCCTTGCAGCCGCCAGGGACGCCCAGGCCAGTGCTGGACAGGGCGCTCAGTACCCTTCGGAGCCGTGAGCACGGAGATGAAGCCGCGGCCGAGCGCCCGTGCCTCCGCGGACGGCAAGCCCCAGGGCCTCGTCTCACAGCTGCTCGAGCTGACGCGCCACTCGTTCGTCTACGGAGTCGGCGGCATCGTCTCGCGCTTCCTCGCGATCTTCCTGCTGCCGCTCTACACGGCGTACCTCACGACGGCGGACTACGGCGCCATCGCGACACTGATGGCCGCATCGGCGGTGGCGACCGTGGTGCTGCGGGCCGGCGCCGGCTACGGCTTCATCCGGTTTTGGTACGACTCGGACGACCCCGTCTACCGGAAGCGGCTGCTCCGCACCATCTTCTGGTTCCAGATGTCGATGGCGACGGTCGGCCTCGTCCTCTGCGTCGCCCTCGCGCCCCAGATCGCGAGCTGGCTGAGGCTGGACAACCAGGATCTCTCGAGCAGCGGCACGAGTCTCGTCATCGCGACGGGAGTCCTCCTCTGGGTCAACGTCAACTACGCCCAGCTGACGAACCTCTTCCGCGCCGAGCAGCGGTCGCTCGCCTTCTCGATGGCGACTCTCGCCAACATCGCGATCACGGTCCCGCTGACCGTCCTGCTCGTGGTCCATTACAAGCTCGGGCCGCTCGGAGTGCTCGTCGGCAACTTCAGCGGCACGCTGATCGTCTTCCTCGTGCTCCTCGCCTACCGGCGCGAGCAGCTCGGCCTTCAGTTCGATCGCAAGCTGCTGCGGGCCGTGAACCGCTTCGGCCTGCCGCTCGTTCCTTCGGCGCTCGCGCTCTGGGTGACGAACTTCGGCGACCGGTTCATGCTCGTGAGGCTCCTCCCGGAGCAGACGGCGCTCGGCCAGGTCGGCCAGTACTCGCTCGCCGTGAACATCGGCTCGGTGATGGTCCTGATCTTCACGGCGTTCCAGACGGCCTGGCCCGCGTTCGCGTACTCGATCTCCGAGGAGAAGGACGCCAAGCGTGCATATGCGTACGTGCTGACCTATCTCATGCTGCTCGCGTGCTGGGCGGCGATCGGGCTCAGCCTGCTCGCACCGTGGATCGTGCGGATCCTCGCCCCGAGGAACCACCACTTCTGGCCGGCCTCCGAGGCAGTGCCGGCACTCGCCTACTCCAGCGTCTTCTATGCCGGCTTCATCGTCGTCACGATCGGCGCCGGCCGCACGAAGAACACGCAGTTCAACTGGATCGCCGCCGCGCTCGCAGCGGTGTTCAACTTCACGCTCAACCTCTGGCTGATTCCCGCGTACGGAATGCTCGGCGCCGCCTATGCCACGCTCGCCGCCTACGCGCTCCTGATGGTCGTCAGGACCCTGAACGCGCAGCACATCTACCCCACGCCCTACCAGTGGCGAAGGGTCGGCATCGTGCTCGGCGCGGCCGGCGCCCTGACGGCGGCCGGCAAGCTGCTACCCCAGTCGCTGGCGCTCGCGATCGGCCTCACGGTGGCGTACCCGCTCGCGCTCGGGCTGCTCGGCTTCTACCTGCCGGTCGAGCGTCGGCGGCTCAGACGACTGCTTCCGGCGCATCACTAGACTCGCGCGGATGTCTGGACAGGGGACCGCGGTCGTCGCGGAGGTGGCGTGGGTGAACGGCCTCGCGGCGATCCGCTCGCTGGGCCGCAAGGGGCTGCGGGTGATCGCGCTCGACCACCGGCCGTACGCGCTCGGCTTCCGCTCCCGCTACGCGGAGCCGCGCCTCGCGCCCGATCCGCTCGACGACGAGGACGGCTTCGTCGCGGTGCTGCGCTCGATCGCGGAGGAGACGGACGACGTGCTGCCCGTCTTCCCCACGCACGACGAGCACGTGAACGCGATCGCCCGCCACGCCGACGAGCTCGCCGAGCGCTACCGCTTCCCCTTCCCGAGCTGGCAGGTGCTGGAGCGGATCCAGAGCAAGCGCCATCAGCTCGAGACCGCCGAGTCGATCGGAGTCCCGGTCCCGCGCACGCTCCACCCCGCCTCGCTCGAGGAGGCGCTCGCAGCCGGCGAGGAGCTCGGCTTTCCGGTGCTCGTCAAGCCGTCGGCGAACGTCGGCTTCCGGCGCAGCCTCCGGCGCCAGCTCTTCCGCTGCGAAACCGCCGCGGAGCTCGAGCACGCCTACGAGGCGGCCGCGCCCTACGAGCCGATGGTGCAGGAGCTCATCCCGGGCGGCGACGAGGAGCTGTACACGCTCGGCAGCTACGTGAGCGCCGACGGGGAGGCGCTCGGGCTCTTCACCGGCCACAAGCTGCGCCAGACCCGCGGCTTCATGGGCAGCGCCCGCGTCGGCGAGGCGCTCTGGGTGGACGAGGTCGCCGACCAGGGCCTCGCCCTTCTCCGCGCGCTCGGCTTCCACGGCATCTCGCAGGTGGAGACGAAGCGCGACCCGCGCGACGGCCGCTTCAAGCTGATGGAGGTCAACCCACGGCTCTGGCAGTGGCACAGCCTCGCGGCCGCCTGCGGCGTCGACCTCCCTTACATCGCCTACCGCGACCTCGTCGGCGACCCGCTCCCGCCGGCGCGGATGCACGGCGACGGAAAGCGCTGGGCGATCACGCTCATGGCCGGCCTGCCCGCCGCGGTCGAGCGGCCGCCGTACGTCGACGCCGTGTTCGCGCGCGACGACCCAAAGCCGACGCTCGTGCAGCTCGGCCGCTTCGCCCACCGCGGGATCCGGCGGCTGAGGCCGGCCGCGACCACCTCCGGAGGAGCCCATGGCAGCTGACAAGCAGGCGGTCGTCACGAGAATCAAGCAGTACGTGCCCATCGGCGTGAAGCGGCGCGTGCGGCGGACGCTTCCCGACCGCTACCGCCGCCTGTGGGATCCGAACTGGCACCGCGGCACGGTGCGCGGGACAGACGCGTTCTGGGACGAGCTCGGCAAGCTCCAGCTCGACTACCTCGTCGGTCAGGGGCTCAAGCCCGAGCACTACGTCCTCGACGTCGGCTGCGGGCCGCTGCGCGCCGGCGTCCACTTCATCGGCTACCTCGAGCCGGGCCACTACGCCGGCATCGACAAGCGCGGCGACACGCTCGAGCGCGCGCGCGAGGTGGAACTGCCGCGCTACGGGGTCCAGGACAAGAACCCGAACCTGCTCGTGAACGGCGCCTTCGAGTTCACGAAGCTCGGGCAGACGTTCGACTACGCGATCGCCCAGTCGGTGTTCACGCACCTGCCGGCGAACAACATCGTGCGCTGCCTGGTCGAGATGGCGAAGGTGCTGAATCCCGGCGGCCGGTTCTACGCGACGATCTACGAGAACCCGCAGGGAAAGACGTACCTCGGCGAGATCCAGCAGTCGGAGCGGGTCGTCTCCTACCCCGACCGCGACAAGTACCACTACGACCTCGCGACCCTCGGCGCCGTCTGCGAGGGAACCGGCCTGACGATGTCGTACGCGGGCGACTGGGGCCATCCCGACAACCAGAAGATGGTCGTGTTCACGCGCGAGATCGATGGCTGACGACAAGCTGCGCATCCTCGGGATCGGCGACGCGAAGTCGCGCCATTTCGCGCGCTGGGCGCGACGCCTCGCCGAGCGCGGCCACGAGGTGCACGTCGCCTCGGGGCGCGTCAACCCGCGCGGCGAGCTGGAGGGGATCGAGGTGCACCGGTTCCAGGAGCTCGACCCGCTCCTGCGCGTGCCGGTGCTGCGCCGCTATCGCATGGTGCCGGCGCTGACCCGCCTCGCCCGCGACGTCCAGCCGGACGTCGTCCACTCGCACTACCTCCTGCCCTACGGCTACTGGACGGCGCGCGCCGGGCTCGAGCCGCTCGTCGTCAGCCCATGGGGCAAGGACGCGATCGTCGACGCGTGGCAGTCGCCCGAGGCGGAGGAGCGGGCGCGCGTGGGGATCGCTCCCGAGCGCGCGCGGGCCTACGTGGTCAACTCCCAGGCGCTCGAGGACGCAGCGGTGCGGCTCGGAGCCGACCGCTCCAAGTTCCATCGCATCTTCTGGCACGCGCGGATCGACGCCTACTCGCCGGAGCGTGCCGACCGCAGCCGCTGGAGCGCGCTCGGTTGGCCCGACGACGCCATCGTCTGCCTCTCGCTGCGCAACTTTCGGCCGTACTCGAACCTCGACATCGTGCTCCGCGCCTTCGCAGCGGCCAGACAGGAGGTGCCGGAGCTGCGACTCTTCTCGAGCGCAGGAGGCGGCTGGACCCGCTCCGAGTTCGACCGGCTGGCGTCAGAGCTGGGGCTCGAGCCGTACATGGTCGTGCAGGACGTGCCCGCGGCCGAGCTTCCCTCGATCAACGCCTCGGCCGACTTCGCCGTGACCCTGGCGGACGTGGACTCCTCCCCCGCCTCGCTGCTGGAGACGATGGCGAGCGGCGTCCCGCTCGTCGTCGGGCGGGCGCCGTCGATGGAGGAGTGGATCCAGCAGGGCGAGGGCGGCGAAGTCGTGGAGCGCCGCGACGTCGAGGCGGTGACCCAGGCGATCCTCCGCCTCGCGCGCGACCCCGAGCTGCGCCGCCGCTACGGCGAGCGGAACCTGCGCGAGGTGCACGCCCGCTTCGGCGACCCGACCGCGCAGCTCGAGCAGGTCTACGCCGAGGTGCTCGGCCGCTAACGGACCGTCAGCTTCAAGTAGTTGTCGTCGATGGCCTGCTTGACCATCATCACCACGTAGTGCCCGCGGGCGAGGACGATCGACTTGCCGACGCGGTCGTAGCGCATCTTCGTCCGCGAGGCGATCTTGAGCGTGGCCTCGTCGAGGTTCTGCAGACGGATTGGGCCTGCCACGGACGCGGTCTTGACGACCTTGCCGTGCACGAGGAACCAGTGGCAGCCGGGGTCGTGCATGACGACCTTCAGCGTCTTCGGCGCGGCGCTGTGGTGGCTTCCGGCCGCGAGCGCCTGACCGGCGCCGAGCGCGAGGGCTGCGATGACAGAGATAGCGGCGAGAATCTTCATTGCGACTCCTTCGATCTGCGGGATCCTTCTGCTTCCGCGCATGATCGGAGCCGGCGCCCCCGCCGGAATCCGTGCCCGGCCTGAGGCGAGATCCGCAATTTCCCGCAACTGTGAGAGTCTTTTGGGATGGCTACGCGGCTTGCGAGCGTGCTCGCGATCGGCGTCGGCACGTTCGTCCTCAGCGGGATCGCGTACGTCGCCTCCCTCGCGGTCTGCAGGGGCGAAAACGTCGGCTCGTCGGCGGCTTGCCGTCCCGTCGACCACCACCCCGATGCCACGTTCTGGCTCGCGGTCGTCCTCCCGGCGATCGTGACGACGGTCGTCCTGGCCTTCCGTTGCCCCACGGGTCGCTGGGCCTGGGCGCGCTTCGCACCCATGGCCGCCTGGGGGATCTACCTCGTCGTCGTGATCGTCACGTCACCGCACGGCTGAGACGCGCCAGGTTCTTCGCTGCGGCGCCGAGCGCTCGCGCCTCCTCCAGAACGGGTGCATACAGGTCGCCGTGCCGTTCCAGCCTCTCGAGCGCCACCCGCATCGGGAAGTCGGTGGGCCGCAGCCCCGGTCTCAGCTCCTCCCAGCGCAACGGTGTCGACACGGGTGCGCCCGGGCGCGGCCGCACCGAGTAGACCGACGCGATCGTCTTTCCCGAGCCGTTCTGCCGGTGATCGAGGAGCACACCGGCCCGCTTCCGCTTCAGCCATTCGGTGGTGACGAGGCCGGGGTGCCGGCGCTCGAGCAGTCGCGACGCCGCCTCGGCGAACGCGTACGTGTCGTGGTAGGTCGAGCGCCGCTTGACCGGCGCGAGCACGTGGATCCCGTCGGCGCCGCTCGTCTTCGGGTAGCCGGGGAGGCCGACCTCGTCGAGCAGCTCGCCGACGAGACGCGCCGCCTCGATCGCCTGCTCGAAGCCGTCCGGCTCGTCGGGCGGGTCGAGGTCGAAGACGACGTAGTCGGGGCGGTCGGGGTGGTCGACGCGCGAGTACCAGGCGTTCATGTCGATGCAGTTCATCTGCACCGCCCAGAGGACGGCGTCCGGCGAGTCGACGAGCGCGAAGTCGACTTCCCGCGAGCCGCCTTCACGCGGATGCGTCGTGAAGCGGCGCGTCCTGATCCACGAGGGCGCTCCGCGTGGCAGCTGCTTCTGGAAGTACACCTCGCCGTCGATGCCGTGCGGGTAGCGCTTCAGGGTGAAAGGCCGGTCGCGCAGGTGCGGGACGAGCGCGGGCGCGACCTCTCGGTAATAGGCGAAGAGGTCGCCCTTCGTGATCCCGTCGTCCGGGAAGAGGACGCGCTCGGCGCTCGTCAGGCGCAGGTCGGCCACGACGGGACGGTACGCGGGAAACGTCCGAGGCGTAGGAGATCCTGCCTCGATGGAGCGTCTCGTCCGCTTCCCCGTCAAGACGATCCTCACCGTCCTCGGGCTCATCCTGGCGGTCTGGGCGCTGCTTCACGTCATCGTCGTCGCGCGCTCGGTGATCGTCTACATCCTGATCGCGATCTTCCTCGCGCTTGCGATCAACCCCCTCGTCGCGGTGCTCATGCGACGCGGTGTGCGCTCCCGCGGCCTCGCCTCGGGCATCGCGTGCCTGCTCGTGCTCGCAGCCATTGCGGCGATCGGCTTCGCGTTCATCCCGACGCTCGTCGACAACGTGAACAACTTCGTCGATGCGGCTCCGGGCTATGTCCACGACCTGACCAAGGGCAAGGGACGCCTCGGGTTCCTCGAGACGAGGTACCACGTGGTGGAGAGGCTCGAGAGGTACGTGCATCAGGGCGGAGCGAAGAAGCTGCTCGGATTGTCCGGCGCCGCGATCACGGTGACGAAGGGCGTCCTCAGCTTCATCGTCGGAGCCGTGACGGTCGCCTTCCTCACCTTCTTCATGCTGCTCGAGGGACCGGCGTGGATGGAGCGCTTCTACGGCCTCTTGCCGCCGGAGTCGCAACCGCGCTGGCGCGCAGTCGGCCACGACATCTACCGCCAGGTCGGCGGCTACGTCACGGGCAACCTCGCCATCAGCCTGATCGCAGGCTCGCTGGCGACGTTCGTGCTGCTTGCGCTCGGCGTCCCCTTCGCGGTTGCGCTCGGGCTCCTCGTAGCCCTGCTCGACCTCATACCGCTGGTCGGCGCGACCGTCGCCGCGGTCATCGTCGTCGCGGTCGGGTTCTTGCATTCGTTCCTCGCGGGAGTCGTGCTCATCGTCTTCTTCATCGTCTACCAGCAGTTCGAGAACCACGTCCTGCAGCCGCTCGTGTACAACCGAACGGTCTCCCTGTCGCCCCTCGCGATCCTCGTCTCGGTGCTCGTGGGCGCCGAGCTCGCGGGAATACTGGGCGCTCTCGCAGCGATCCCGGTCGCCGGCGCGATCCAGGTCCTGATCGTCGACTTTCTGCGCGTGCGGCGCGAGCGGGCGATCAAGACTCCCGCCACGTTGTAGGAGGCGATGCCGGGGGCGGGACTTGAACCCGCACGGCCCGAGGGCCACCCGATTTTAAGTCGGGCGCGTCTGACCAGTTCCGCCACCCCGGCGGCCTGAGCGTACCGCTGTCAGCCGCCGTAGATTGACCTCGTGGGAGTTGTCGGGAACCGCGTCACCGACTTCGGACATGACAGGGCGATGGAGCCGTCAGACGGCGAGCTGTGGGCGCGTTCGCGTCTCGGCGATCGCGACGCGTTCGGGGCGCTGTTCGAGCGGCACGCGAAGCCGATCTACAACTACTGCTTCCGCAGCGTCGGGAGCTGGGCGACGGCCGAGGACTTGCTCTCGGTCGTCTTCATCGAAGCCTGGCGGAGGCGGGACAAGGAACTGCCGCCGGACAAGGTGCTGCCCTGGCTCTACGGCATCGCGACGAACGTCGTCCGGAACAGGCGGCGCTCCGAGCGACGCTTCGCGGCTGCGTTGAGCAGGATGCCGAGAGCCCAGCCGTCCCGCGACTTCGCTCCGGACTCCGATCAGCGGGTCGACGACGAGTGGCAGGCACAGGGCGCTCTGAAGCTCCTGGGGAAGCTCCCCCGGCGCGAGCAGGACGTGTTCGTCCTCTGCGCGGTCATGGAGCTGAGCTACGAGGACGCCGCCCTGGCGCTCGACGTGCCGGTCGGCACCGTGCGCTCGCGGCTCTCGCGCGCCCGGGGCAGGCTGCGGGAACTCGATGCCGGCTTCGGACATGAGAAGGGTGAATGCACGACCTTGCACGAGGCACGCCAGCCATGACCGAGACCGTTTCCTTCCCTCCCCTTCGCGAACTGCCTCCCGGCCGCCTCGAGGCGCGGAAGCAGCACCTGCTCGCCGAGATCGCCCACGAGCCCGAGCGGCCTCGTCTCTCGCTGCCGAGCATTCGGCTGCTCAAGCGACCGCGTCCCCGGAGATCCGCCGTGGCCGTGGGCGTCGCGGTCGCTGCGCTCGCGGGCGTGGGCGCCGCCATCTCCGCCGGCCTCGGCGCGTTCAACGGCATCGGCGCCGCGCAGCATCCGCGGACCGGCGCGGACGTGATCGACGCGGCGACGGCGGCGTACATGGAAGACAAGAACTGCAACGGGCCCGGCGAGCCTGCCTGCCAGGGAAGCATCATCGGACTGCAGCTCGACACCGCACGTCACATCGGCCGGCTACCGGACGGCCAGAACATCTACGTCCTCAGTTGTGCCCAGGACAACCTCTGCACCGTGGTCGGGCCGCCTCACCCCACGTGGGAAGTCAACACCCCGCTCAGCGGCTCGCACCCGTCCACGATCTTCACCTACCTGGCCGTCAACGACAAGGATCCATCTGCCAAGCGCTGGGTCACCTTCGGTGTCGCCCTGGACGGCGTCACCTCCGTCTCGTTCCAGCCGGCCCAGGCGGTTGACGGAGGCGCAACCGGGCCGGAAGTCACGGTGCCGGTCGATCACAACCTCTGGACCTACAAGACCAACGACACGGAGCCTCCGTACGCACTCCAATCTGTCAGCGCCCACTTCGCCGACGGCACCACGGTCGTCGAGCCTCCGACAGGCAAGAATTGTGCGGCTTGCTGAGCTCGGGTTCGTGGGCCTCGTCGACAGGCGCGGTGGATACGCTGCGGCCCGATGACGCACAACACGATCGTCCTCCTCTCCGTTCTCGGGGTGATCGGGCAGGTGCTGGTCGGGATCATGATCCTGGTCGGACTGCTCGCCCTCTTCGGCGTCCGGGGACCGCTGAACGGCGTTCGCCGGCTGCTGTGGGGCTACGAGCTGTGGGCGGCGTTCGTGGTCGCCGCAGTAGCCACCGGCGGCAGCCTCTTCTTCTCGCAGGTCGCGCATTTCCTGCCTTGCGAGCTCTGCTGGTACCAGCGGATCTGCATGTATCCGCTCTCGATCCTCACGCTGCTCATGGCCTGGCGCGGCGACAACCGGGCGGCGCGCTACCTCTTCCCGCTCCCCATCGTGGGGGCCTGCGTCTCGATCTACCACCTGCTGATCGAGAACGGCGTGATCAAGGAACCGACGCAATGCCTCGCCTCGGCCCCGGGCACCGGCTGTGCCTTCAAGTGGATCAATGAGTTCGGCTACATGACCATCCCGACCCTCGCACTCACCGGCTTCCTCCTTCTCATTGGATTCTTGGTCCTTGCGACCACCGGAGAAGCCGACGATGCGGCTACCCTTCCCGCGCATGCCGAGCGGTAAAAGAGCCAGACAGCAGCGCCAGGCGGCTGCAGCGACCGCAGGACGGACGCCGCCGCCCGTGCGCTCGAAAGGCGCCGGCGGGATTCGCCCGCGCCAGGCGTCGCCGCGCGCGCTCGGGATCGCGGGCGGTATCGCCCTGATCGTCGTGATCGCGATCGTGCTCGCGGTCGTCCTCGGTAGTGGCGGCTCGAAGTCATCCTCTCCGCCCAGCGACCTGCCCAAGATCGGCAACGACACCTGGGCGGGCGCGGAGCAGGGCGCTCCGGAGGCGAACGCCCTCTTCAAGGGCATCCCGCAGAAGGGGCTGGTGCTCGGCAAGCCCACCGCGCCGGTCGAGATGGAGATGTTCATCGACGTCCAGTGCCCGATCTGCCGCGACTACGAGGTCAGCAGCCTGCCGACGATCGTGCAGAAGTACATCCGCTCGGGGCAGGTGCAGCTCCACCTGCAGCCGTGGGCCTTCCTCGGCGAGCAGTCGAAGACCGGCCGTCTCGCCCTGATCGCCGCCTCCTTCCAGAACAAGGGCTTCCAGTACGCGAAGGTCCTCTATGACAACCAGGGCCAGGAGGAGAGCGGCTGGCTGACCGACTCGGCGATGGGTCAGATCGCCGCCAGCGTGAACGGGCTCAACGTGCAGCAAGTCCTCTCGCAGAAGGGCGACTCCGACTCCGCGACGATCGCGAGCAAGGTCGACGACCTGGCGAAGAAGGCGAACGTGCAGGGAACGCCGACGATCCTCATCGGCCCCACCGGCGGCAAGCTGCAGGACATCATGCCGCCGGGCTACGCGCCGACGCTCCCGATCACCGAGCAGGCGATCAAGCAGGCTCTGGCGAACAGCTAGCGCGCCGCCCCCGCGCGAAAGTGCGCAAAGAGCGCGCTTTTCCTGCTTGACCTCTAGCTTGACCCGCGATTAGGCTCTCCGAGCCGCTTCCAATGGACCTTCGGGTTCGTCGGGGGCGGCATTTATGTGGTCCGTCCGACCGGGTCTCTAGGGTTCTGCGCCCCGATGATCGCCGGACTCCTGATCCTTCTCGTGCTCGTCGCGCTCGCCGCGGCGGCCGTGTTCCTGCCTCGCCTGCTACGCGGCGAGCTGGGCGCCTTGCGCGAGCAGACCGCATCCGACCTCTCGGCGCGCAACGCCGAGGTCGAGCTGCGACTACAGGGGATGGAGAAGACCCTGAGCACGCGGCTGTCCGAGCTCGACACCAAGGTCGACGGCCGGCTCGCCGCGTCGACACAGACCCAGACCCAGATCCACGAGCGCCTCGGCGAGGTGACGAAGGCGACCGAGACGATGATCGCCAGGGCGCAGGATCTCGGGCGACTCGAGCAGGCGCTGCGCCCACCCAAGGCCCGCGGCGGCTTCGGCGAGCTCCTCCTCGAGAATCTGCTGCGCGACCGGCTCCCGCCCGACGGCTACGCGATGCAGTACACGTTCGCGACCGGCGACCGGGTCGACGCCGTGATCCGGGCCGACAGGCTCGTCCCGGTCGATTCCAAGTTCCCGCTCGACAACTTCGAGCTGATGGTCGCCGCCGAGGACGACGCGCAGCGCCAGCTGCACGAGAAGGCTTTCGCCCGCGACGTCAAGGGGCACATCGACGCGATCGCGGGAAAGTACATCCTCCCGGACGAAGGCACCTACGACTTCGCGCTCATGTACCTCCCGGCCGAGGCGATCTATTACGAGCTCGTCTCGGGCAAGACGGGGCATCTCCTCACGTATGCGCACGAGCGACGGGTCTTCCCGGTCTCGGCGACGACGTTCGCCGCGTACCTGCAGGTGATCGTGATGGGCCTCAAGGGCCTGCAGATCGAGCAGACGGCGCACGAGGTCATGGCGTACTGCGCCGCGCTGCAGAAGGACTTCGGGAAGTTCCGGGAAGACTTCGAGCTCGTGGGAACGCACCTGTCACGGGCCCAGAGCAAGTACGCGGACGCGGACAAGCGGCTCGACCGCTTCGAGACGAGGCTCGACCGTGCGGCCGACCTCGAGGTCGAGGCAGCTCCGCCCGCGCCGCCCGCGCTGCCGCGCGCGCTCGACGCCGCCTGAGCTCGGACGGCGACTGACTAGAACCGGAGCAGGGCGGCGAGGCCGCCGACCGGCTCGAGGTCGCGGTGCTCCTCGCCGATCACCTCGACCGTGCCGCCGTGCGTCAGCGTCTGATGCACGGCCAGGTCGAGGCCGGTGTCGGCCGGCTTCAGCGTCGTGCCGTCGAGAGGGCAGCTCCCGGCCACCACCTGCGCGCGACCGCAGGCGGGGCAGACATACGCCGGGCGGTCGGCGCCCTCCTGCACGAGCAGGAGCTCGACGCGACCGTCGGATGCGGCCTGCAGGGTCTCTTCCCAGCCCGTGGCGGCGCGGCCGTTCCGCGCGGCCTCTTCCCGCCAGCGTGCGAGCAGCTCCTCCTCCCGTCCGGCGCGCCACTCGTCGAGCAGCGGCCGGGCCGCCTCGAGCAGGCGCGGCGCGTCGACGTGCGCCTCGGCCGCCACCCAGCCCACGAGCGCCGCGCGCACCTCCGGCGAGAGCAGCGCCTCGAATCCGGCCCGAGTCTCCTCGGTTCCCGCGAGGACGACCCGCACTTCCCGCAGCTCGCGGACGCAGCGGTCGAGAGCGTCCGCCACCTCGCGCAGGTGCCGGTCGACGATCGTCTCGATGTGGCGCTCGTACCGCGACTGCGACCAGCCGCCCTGGTCGTGGCGGCCCGGAACGTCCGCCGTCTCGTCCACGAGCGGGATCAGCTCGCCTGCGCTGAGCCGATAGACGTCGCCACGCTCCCGGCCGACGTACGCCACGAGCGCACCGTCCCCTCGCCCCACGAGGCGGACGAGCGGGGCGAGGTAGAGCTGCTGCGCGATCCGCGCGTGGTCTTCGACGGGCCATGGCAGCGGTAGCGGCAGGAAGAGGCGGTCGAGCTCGGCGGCAAAGACCGCGACTCCCCGCACGCCTTCGCGGCTGAACTCGCTCTCGAACCAGTCCGCGATCCGCTCGAGGTCGCTCTGTAGCGCCTTCCGCTCGTCGTGTGCCAGCTCCCCTCGGCGCTCGTCGAGCTGCCGCTCGGCGCTCGCGAGCAGCGAACGCGTGTGCGTGGCGAGATCTCCCACGGTCGGAACGGTGCTCGGATCGAGACCGACATAGATGCTCACCGCGCAGCCATGCTCCGCACGGAAGGCCGCCAGCTCGCGAAGCTGCTCCCACGTGATCGATCGCGCCACGTCGCCCCTCTTTCCCCCGTCACGGGAACGTCAATCCGGCCCAAATCGTTTAATACGACATACAAGTCTTTTAGGAAAGGAACCAATGAGCGACGTACGTGACGTGATCGTGATCGGCGGAGGGCCTGCGGGTTACACCGCAGCTCTTTACGCTGCGCGCGCGAACCTGCAGCCGCTCGTGATCGAGGGCTTCAGCTGGGGCGGCCAGCTCATGGTCACGAGCGACGTGGAGAACTACCCGGGCTACCCCGACGGGATCATGGGCCCGGAGATGATGGCCGAGTTCCGCCGCCAGGCCGAGCGGTTCGGCACGGAGTTCGTGACCGACGACGTGACACGCGTCGACTTCTCGCAACGGCCCTTCCGCGTCTGGATCGAGGACGAGGAGTACAAGGCACGGTCGGTCATCGTCGCCACGGGCGCGACCGCCCGCTGGCTCGGCCTCGACTCCGAGGATCGGCTCAAGGGCCGCGGCGTGTCGGCATGTGCGACCTGCGACGGCGCCTTCTTCCGCGACAAGCACATCGTCGTGGTCGGGGGCGGCGACTCCGCGTTCGAGGAGGCCATGTTCCTCACGCGGTTCGGCTACAAGGTCACGCTCGTCCACCGCCGCGACGATTTCCGCGCCTCGCAGATCATGATCGAGCGGGCTCGTGCGAACGAGAAGATCGAGTTCAAGACGCCGTTCGTCGTCGACGAGGTGCTCGGCGCGGACTCGATCAGCGGGCTCCGGCTGCGCAATACCGAGACCGGCGAGTCGGAGGATGTCGACGCAGGCGCGCTGTTCGTCGCGATCGGCCACGATCCGAACACGAAGCTCTTCGTCGACCAACTCGACCACGACGAGAACGGCTACCTCGTGGCGAAGCCGGGGACGACCGAGACGAACGTGCCGGGCGTCTTCGCCGCGGGCGACGTCCAGGATCACGTCTACCGGCAGGCGGTCACAGCCGCAGGCAGCGGCTGTATGGCAGCGCTCGACGCCGAGCGCTTCCTCGCCGCCGAGGAGGGCCACGGGGGCACCGCGCTGACGGCCCCCCGCCCTGAAGCCGAGCCGACGCAGGTCTAGGTACTAGCCCGGCGCGCCGACTGTCTCGCGGGGACAGGGCCGCAGGTCTCGGGCGTTGCGCGGCGAATCGGCCTGCGATGGCAGCAACCTGGATCGACCTGCTCGACCCCACCGCGGAGGAGCTCCGCGAGAAGGCGCCGCACGAGCTCGAGGAGACGGCCATCGCCCAGATGCTCGCCCCGCCGCAGCACGAGGACGAGCCGCGGCCCACACTGCAGGGCCACGGCGACTACATCTTCGGCGTCTTCCTCATCGCCGTCGCGGTCCGGGAGCAGGACATCGTCTACTACCAGGAGATCGACCTGGTCATCACCCACGACACGCTCCTCACCGTCCGCAAGACGCCGCCGTCCGGCCAGCCTGCCTGCGACATCGCCGTCGTGCAGAAAGCCGCGAAGCCCGCCGACTCGGCCGGGCTGCTCGCATATCGCCTCCTGGACGACATCGCCGAGCGCTACCTCGACCTCGTCGACTCGCTCGACGAGGAGATCGACGAGCTCGAGGACGTGGTGGAGTCACAGTCGGCCGAGCGCACCCGGACGCGGGTCTCAGCGCTGCGCCACGACCTCCTTCACATCCGGCGCACCCTCAGCCCGACGCGCGACGCCGTTCGCCGCGTGATCGACGGGACGGTCGAGGTCGAAGAGGGGCCCGAGGTGTTCCCCCACCAGGTCGAGGTCGCTTTCAACGCGGCCTACGACAAGTTCCTGCGCGCGTCGGACGGGCTCGACCTCGCACGCGACCTGCTCGCCGGCGTCCGCGACTACGCCCTGGCGAAGATCGCGAACGACCAGAACGAGGTCATGAAACGGCTGACCGCGATCGCGTCGATCCTGCTCCTCCCCACCTTCATCGTCGGCCTCTACGGCCAGAACTTTCGCAACATGCCCGAGCTGCGCTGGCACTACGGCTACGGGTACGTGTGGGGCTTGATCGTCGTCACGACGGCGCTGCAGGTGTGGTGGTTCCGCCGCAAGCACTGGATCTGACCGCGGCTAACCTGAACGCATGCCGAACTTCATCTGCCCGAACTGCAAGGAGCGCTCGGTCGACATCGACCGCAAGGAGGGCCTCTACGACGAAGCCGTCGCCTGCCACCGTTGCGGCTTCGGCTTCCTGTTCGAGCTGATGGACGACTACTACCCGGCGCCGACGACCGGATTCGTCACCTGCGACCAGGAGGGGCGCATCCTCGCGCTCGGACGCGGCGTCTTCGAGCTGAGCGGCTGGAGCGAGGAGGACGTGCTCGGCAACGACGTCGTCACCGCCTTCGGGCTCGCCGGCTTCGTGGAGGAGAAGAACCCGGTCAAGCTGTCGCTCGAGTGGGGCGTGCGGCGGCTGAACGAGCAGCTCCAGCTGCGAACGCGCGGCGGCCAGGTGAAGCGCGTCGTCGGCGACTTCTTCCCCGCGCTCGACGACGACGGCGGCCTGCTCGTCGCGCTCACCCCGGCGCACGGCTAGATTTCTCGCGGCGCCGAGAGGCGCCGGGCGATGGAGCTCGCCACGAACCGCCGCCAGAGGCTGATGGCTCCTAGGATCGAGAGGAGCATCAGATGCGGACGATCGTGGCGATAGCCGTGGCGGGAGCGCTCGGGGCGCTCGCGCGCTACGGCCTGGACGGCGTCGTGAGCCGGCGCCTGCCGACCTCGTTCCCGTGGGGGACGTTCGTCGTCAACATCAGCGGCGCGCTCGTGCTCGGGTTCGTGCTGACACTCATGACCGAGCAGCTGACGACGGCGCCCTGGCTCCGGTCGGCGATCACGATCGGCTTCCTCGGCGCCTACACGACCTTCTCGACGCTCCAGTACGAGTCGTACCGCCTGCTCGAGGACGGCGCGGTCGCACTCGCGGCCGCGAACGTGCTCGGGAGCGCGGCCGCAGGCCTCGTCGCGGTCTACCTCGGCGTCGTCGCAGGGAGGGCGTTGTGACCAGGCTCGAAGGCGAGGGCAAGCTGCTGCGGCTCTTCATCGGGGAGTCCGACACGTGGCACGGCAAGCCGCTCTACCAGGCGATCGTGGAGCGCGTGCGCAAGGAGGGGCTCGCGGGCGCGACCGTCGTCCGCGGCATCGAGGGCTTCGGCGCCGACTCGCGCCTCCACACCTCACGGATCCTGCGCCTCTCGGAGGACCTCCCGGTCGTGATCGAGATCGTGGACACGCCGGAGCAGATCGACCGGGTCGTGCCGATCCTCGACGAGATGGTCGGCGAGGGGATGCTCACGCTCGAGCGCGTGCAGATCGTCTCGTACCGCTCTAGCGACAACTAGTACCTGACGGTCACAATGGGAGCGTGGACTCGTTCCGCGGCCACCTCCTCGTCGCCTCACCCGGACTGCTCGACCCGAATTTCCGCCGCGCCGTCGTCCTGGTGACCGAGCACACCGAAGAGGGGGCTGCGGGGCTCGTGCTGAACCGGCCGTCGCCGGTCGACGTCGCGGCCGCGGTGCCGCAGCTCGAGCCGGTCGTCGACGACGGCGACCCGGTCTGGGTCGGCGGCCCCGTGCAGCCCGAGGCGGTGCTCGTGCTGGGCGAGTTCGTCGACCCGGACGATGCGGCCGTGCCGCTCTTCGACTCGCTCGGCTTCCCGTCCCTCGCAGATCCGGAGGACATCGCCCCGGCCACCACCCGGCGCCGCGTGTTCGCCGGCTATGCAGGCTGGGGCGCCGGCCAGCTCGAGGCGGAGGTCGCGGAGGAGGACTGGATCCTCGAGCCGGCGCTCCCCGACGACGCCTTCACCGACGATCCGGAGGAGTTGTGGCGCGACGTGCTGCGTCGCAAGGGCGGCGTCTACGAGCTCGTCGCCCGGATGCCCGAGGACCCGCGGGTCAACTGAGTCTCGCGAAGGCGAACGCGTAGGTCAGGCGCGGGAGCGGGAACCGCTCGCCATAGCGCGAGGCGAGCTCGTGCACCGCGCGCAGCGACTCCTCGCGCTCGGCCGGCTCCGCGGTGAGGTACGCGCTCGTCGTCGCGAGCTGCGCCACGAGCTCGTCCGGGGTCGACTCCGGGGTGCTCTCGACCACGACCTGCCCCACCAGGCGAAACCAGGGGTCGCCGGGCGCCTCGTCCTCGCGGTACGGCTGGTGTCCGGCGTAGCCGATGAGCTCGCCGAGCTCGCGCTGCAGAGGATCTCGCTCGTCCCACCAGTTCCAGAGCAGCGCGAGGCCGCCCTCGGCCCTGATCACGCGGTGCAGCTCGGGCAGGGCGCGCTCGCGGTCGAACCAGTGGAACGCCTGTCCCGCAAAGGCCGCGTCGACACTCGCAGCCGGGAGCGGGATCGCCTCGGCCGGCGCCTCGAGCGCCTCGGCCTCCGGCACCGCCCGCCGGAGCTGGTCGAGCATCGGCGCACCCGGCTCGACGGCCACGACGTCGAAGCCCAGCGCCACGAGGCCGCGCGTGAGCTTTCCCGTCCCGGCGCCGACGTCGAGCACGCGTGCGCCCGTCGCGAGCCCGAGCGCATCCGCCGCCCACCTCAGCGCCTCCTCCGGGTAGTCCGGCCGGTGCCGCTCGTACTCCGCGGCCACGGTCTCGAAGCTCCTCGCCCGCTCAGACACGGCTGGACGGGCAGAGATCGGTCAGGACGCAGTCCTCGCAACGGGGGCGGCGGGCGTCGCAGACGCGGCGACCGTGCCAGATCAGGAGGTGCGGGAACCGTCCCCAGTCGGCGCGCGGGACGAGCCGGACGAGGTCGCGCTCGATCTTCACCGGGTCATCCTGACGCGTGAGACCGAGCCGCTGCGAGAGCCGCCGGACATGCGTATCCACGACGATGCCCTGCGGCTCGCCGAGCTCGGCCGCGACGACGTTCGCCGTCTTGCGCCCCACGCCGGGGAGCCGGTCCAGCTCCTCCAGCCGCCTCGGGACCTCGCCGTCGTAGTCGGTGAGCAGCATCTGCATCGTGCCGCGCAGCGCCTTCGCCTTCTGGCGATAGAAGCCGGTCGCGAAGATGTCGCGCTCGAGTTCCTCCTGGGGCACCGCGAGGTAGTCCTCGGGCCGGTGGTACTTCTCGAACAGCGCCGGCGTGACGCGGTTGACGTTCACGTCGGTCGTCTGGGCAGACAGCATCACCGAGACGAGCAGCTCGAGCGGGCTGCGGAAGCGGAGCGCGATGGCGGCGTCGGCGTGCTCGACGGCGAGCCGCTCGATGATCGGCCGGATCCGCTCCTTCTTCGGCCCGACACGCTTGCGGGCCTCGCCGATGTAGCTACGAGGCAACGACCTCGGCCTGACGCGAACGCAGCCGCGGCCCCGCGCAGACGAGGTCGAGCGCCGGGCAGCCCGCGCAGGCGAACTCGCTCGGCGTCGGCGGGAACTCGCCCGCCTGGATGCGCGCGATCGCCGCGGACAGCTCCGCCTCCAGCTCGGGCACGTCGGCCTGCGAGAAGACGGCCTCCACCGGCGCGTCCGGCCGCTCGAGAAAGTGGTAGACGACCTCGACCGTCTCGGCGCCGGCGCGGAAGCACGCGAGCGCGTAGACGAGCCGCTGCAGGCGGTAGTCCTCCTCGACGATCTCCTCCGGCGACGCCTCGCCGACACGGTTCGTCTTGTAGTCGAGAACGAGCGCCCGGCCGTCCGCCAGCTGGAAGACATCGAGGTAGCCGTGGACGAGGACCCCATCGTGCTCGAAGGTGAAGTGGCGCTCCTTCTCGACCCCCGGGAGGGCCGCGACGCGCCGCGCGAGGTCCGACTCGCAGTAGGCCGCCACGAAGCCGCGGACCACCTCGTCCTCCAGCTCGGGCACCGCCGGCGCGGCCAGGTCGATCTCCTCGAGCAGCGCGTGCACCGCGCTACCGATCTCGGTCCCCGATCTCTCGCCGGGGGCGGCTTCCTCCACCTCGACCGGTCGTTCGCTCATCCCCAGCCCGTAGCGGGCGAAGTACTTGTACGCGCACTGCTCGAACATCGAGAGCGCCGTGAACGAGAGCCGGCGCACGCGGAGGAGCGGCGGCTCGGGAAGCGCCAGGAGCGGAGGCAGCTCGGGCGCGGCGGGCAGCGCCGACACGTCCTCGACTGCCGCGAACAGCGCGAGCTGTCCTTCCTCCGGCTCCGGCTCCTCCACCGACTCGACGGCGGCCTCATCCGGCCGGAAGCGGTCGACGCGGACCAGGAGGCGTGCGTCGTCGCGGACGAGCTCGAGCGGTGTCTCGCCCGCGCTCGCGAGCTCCTCGTCGGCCTCGAGCCGGTCGAGCACCCACGCGATCGGCGTCGGCACCTCGCGCTCGGTGCCGAGATCGACGGAGCCGGAGACGATCAGCCGCTCCTTCGCCCGCGTCATGGCGACGTAGTAGAGGCGCAGGCGCTCGGCCCGCTCGGCCTCCTGTCGCGCCTCCTTCACCGCCTCGTAGTCGAAGGCGCCGCGCCGCTTCGCCGTCACGGGGTCGGCGACCCGGAACCCGAAGCGGCCGTCGGGCAGCGCGAGGATCTCGTCCGGCGACGGCGGCACGCGGTCGCGCCCGGCGTCGGCGACGATCACGACCTTGAACTCGAGCCCCTTCGCCGCATGGATCGTGAGGAGGCGCACCGCGTCGGCGCCCTCCTCCTCGGCGACGGCCTCGAGCTCACGCGCGCCGACCGCCTCCTGCTCGGCGACGAAGCGGACGAAGCCCTCGACGTCCGGCCCGCGCAGCTCCTCGTACGAGCGAGCGAGCCGCGCGAGCTTCCGCATGTTCGCGTAGCGCCGGCGGCCGTCCCACTGCGCGAGCACGGCGAGGTCGTAGTCGTGCTCGGCCACGATCTGCTCGCACAGCCGCTCGAGCGAGAGACGCGGCAGAGTCTGAACGAGGCGTTCGTACCGCTGGCGGAAGGCGCGCATCAGCCGCTCGTCGCGCTCGCCGAGGCCCGGCGGCAGCGCGTGCTCGAGGCCGGAGAAGAGCGGCCGCCTGGACGCGACGCGGCGGAGGAGGAAGAGCGCGTCGTTCGAGACGCCGACGAACGGCGACGCGAGCACCGCCAGGAGCGCCGCGTCGTCGTAGCGGTTCTGGAGCAGACGGAGGTACGAGAGCAGGTCGACGACCTGCTGCTGGCCGAAGTAGCCCTTGCCGGTCGCCCGGTACGTCGGCAGCCCGGCGCGGCGCAGCTCGTCCTCGTACCACTCCGCGTCGGTGCCGGCGGCGAAGAGGAGGACGATCTCGCCCGGGCTCGCCGCGCCGCTGTCCACGAGCTCGCGCACGCGCCGCGCGACCGCCCGGGCCTCGCCGCGCCGCCAGTGGACGCCGCTGTCGGAGTAGCTCTCCTTGTCGGTCACGAGCAGCTCGACCGGGTGGCCGAAGACGGGGTCCGGGAACTCCGCCGCGGCCGCGAGCTGCTGGAACTCGCCGCCGAAGTGGGCGCCGAAGAGCTCGTTCACGACGGCGAGCACCTCGGGCCGTGACCGGTAGTTGAGCGTGAGCGAGAGCGGCTGCTCGACGGCGTCGCGCCGTTCCCGGAAGACCTGCACGTCGGCGTGTCGGAAGCCGTAGATCGACTGGAACTCGTCGCCGACGAAGAAGAGCTCCGTCTCCGGCGTGCGGAGCAGATCGACGATCTCGGTCTGCAGGCGGTTGGTGTCCTGGAACTCGTCCACGAGGATCGAGCGGAAGCGCGCCTGCTCGCGCTCGCGGAGCTCGGGCTGGGAGCGGAGAAGGTCGCGCGCGCAGAGCTGGAGGTCCTCGAAGTCGAGGGCCGACTCGCGGGCCTTCGCCGCCGCGTACCGGGCTGCGAACAGCGTCAGGAGCTCCTGCAGCAGCGCCCGATCGCGGGCGGCAGCCTCGTCGAGGGCCGCCTGCTCGACCGCGGCGAGCGCCTCGCAGTAAGCCGCCGCGCGATCGCCGCGCGCCTTGAGGTTGCCCAGGCTCATCAGCCGGTCCGGGCGCAGGTCCCGCTCGAGCAGCTCGAGCAGCTCGGACGCGGCACGCTGCTGGGTCTCGGTCGCGTCGGTGTCGCCGGCGAGCGACGTCGCGGCCGCCCTCAGCTCCTCGACCCGCTCGCCGAGCTCGGGCCGCGGCGCCACCTCGAGGTCGAGCTCCCGCCCGGCGGCGCGCAGCGTCTCGTAGACGCTCGTCAGCATCCGGCGCAGCCCGCCGCTCCCGTAGGTGGCGAGGAGCTCGAGCCGCTGCGGGTCGCCTCCCGAGCAGAACTCCGCGAGCGCTTCTCCGAACGCCTCGGAGCGCAGCACCGCCCCCTGCGCCTCGTCGAGCTCGCGGAAGCGCGGGTCGAGCCCGGCCGCGAGCGGGTACGCCTTGAGGAGGCGGGCGCAGAAGCCGTGGATCGTGGAGATCCAGGCGCCGTCGAGCTCGCGGGCGAGGTCGGGCCGGCCCCGCTCGGCGAACGCGGCGCGGATCCGCGTCCTCAGCTCGCCCGCGGCGCGCCGCGTGTACGTGATCACGAGGATCGAGTCGACGTCGAGGCCGCGGTCGCACACGGCGCGGACGACCCGCTCGACGAGCACCGCCGTCTTTCCGGTGCCGGCGCCGGCGGAGACGAAGACCTCACCGCCCGCCTCGACGGCCGCGAGCTGCTGCTCGTTCAGCTCGTATGCGCTCACGGCCGCTCGATTCGACACATCGGCCAGAGGTCGCACCACGTCGGGCAGGTGCCGCCGCGCGGGTCGTGGTGGACGTCTCCCTCGCGGATCCGCCCGGCAAGCGCGGTCGCCGTCTCCCGCGCCGAGGAGACGACGCCCCAGAAGGCCTCCTCGTCGAGGTAGTCGCTCTTGACGTAGCCGGGCAGCGTCTCCGCCTCCTCGGCCCGCACGAGGCCGCGCGCGCGCCGGGTGCCGGCGAGCGGCCGATAGAGACCGCCGAGCGGCTCGAGCCCGACGAGGTCGCGGAGGACGAGCATGTAGAGCGGGACCTGGAGGCGCAGCTCCTTCTCGATCTCGGCCGCCGAGTGCGCGTGCCTGCCGGACTTGTAGTCCTGCACGATCCCGCGGGCCCCGAACGGGTCGACGTCGATCCGGTCGATCTTCCCGGAGAGCGTCAGCCCCGGCCCCAGCTCGAGACCGCGCTGCAGCTCGGGCGCCGCCCGCTCGCTGCCGAAGCCGACCTCGAACCGGCGAGGGACGAGCGACAGGCCGGATTCGCACTCCTCTTCGACGACCGCCTCGAGGTCGCGCCACAGCGTCTGGTCGAGCTCGCGGAGCTGCATGTCCGTGAGCTCCATCCGGACGCCGCCGACCGCTTCATCGAGGCACTGCCGCATCAGCCGCTTCGCGTCCTCGACGTTGCGCGGCTCGAGCTTCTCGACGCCGAGCTCCGCCGGCACGCGCGTGAAGAAACGGTGCAGCGCCGTGTGCGCCACCGAGCCGCGCTGCATCGCGTCGGGCTCGGCGTCGATCGTCTTCGGGGAGAGGAATCGCTCGACGAACCAGGCAGACGAGCAGTCGGCGAAGCGCTCGAGCTCCGTCACCGAGAACGACGAGCGCGAGCCGAGCTGCTCGAGCACGAGCGGGTTCGTGAGCCGCGTCGGCCGCCGGAAGGCGCCGAGCGCGCGGTCGAGCCTCCGTTCCCAGCCGTTGGCGCGCGCGAGCGCCCGCGCGGCCGCGCTGTCGCGCGCGGCGAGCTCCGCCAGCGCCCGGAGCCGCTCGCGCTCGGTCGGAGCCTCCTCGAGCGGCCAGGTCAGCGCCGAGAGCGGCCGCCGGCGGATCCAGCGCCGCACGTCGTCCCCGACGAAGAGCGCCTGCACGTCGTGCCAGAACGGGCTGGCCTCGCGCGGGCTGCCGTCGTCGTCCGCCGCCTCGCGCACGAGATAGAGCCGCTGCGACGCGCGCGTGCAGGCGGTGTAGAAGAGGTAGCGGTCGCGGGCGACGGCGTCGGGCCGCGCCAGCCTGGCCCCTCGCTCATCGAGCCCGCGGCGGGCGTCGTCGTCGAGAAACGGCGAGCCCGCGCCGCGTCGCGGCAGGGTCCCCTCCTCCAGCCCGAGCACGAAGACGGCGTCGAAGCGCCGCGTGCGGGCGCGCAGGAGGTCGAGGACGGCGACGCGACCCGCGTCGTCACCGGCCCGTGGACGAAGCGCGGCGCGCTCGACCGCGGCGACGACGCCCTCCCGGCTCAGCTCACCCGTCAGGTCACGCCAGCCCTCGAGCTCGGCGAGCAGCCGGGTTAGGGCCTCGTAGGCCCGCAGGTCGAGCCGGCTCGCGGCATCGGCGGGCGGCCGCTCGACGCCGTACGCGTTCCGCAGCATCTTCGCCGCCAGCTCGCGCACCGCCGCGACCGGGTCGGTCGCCTCGCGCAGCTCCGCGAGCGCGGGAAGCGGCCCCTCCCGAAGGCGCTCCGCTTCCTCGACGACCCGCTCCGGCGCCTGCACGGCTCTCCCGCGCAGCCGTCCCTCGACGAAGTCGACCGATCGCCGCTCGAGCCCGGAGAACGGCGAGCGGAGGAACGCGAACAGGTCGTTTCGTGTCCCTTCTCCCCACGCGAACCGCAGCAACGCGCCGAGCGCGTGGCCGAACGGCATCTGCGTGAGCCGGAGCTCGCCGTCGATGGTGTACGGGATGCCGAACGAGCCGAGCACGGTCTCGACCGCGCCGCGAATCCGGTCGTAGCCCGGGACGACGAGCCCGATCCGCTCCGGCGACATGCCGCCGCGCGCGAGCGCGAGCACCTCCTCGCCGACGAGCTCGAGCGTGCCGCGGCCGCCAGCGCCCTCGAAGAAGCGGACGACGCCGTCGAGCGACGGCGCAGCTCCCGGCTCGTCCGAGAACAGGGCGCGCTCCAGGTGCGCGAGCGGCGGGGGCGCGATGTCTCCGTAGCGCGGCGGCAGCTCCTCGACCGGGCCGGAGGCAAGTCCTGCGAGGTCCTCGGCGGTACGCCGCAGTGCCGCGAAGACGGGCCGGCCGGGCTCGTAGGGGAGCGAGACCGTAACCTCGGCGCGAGCGGCCAGCGCCTCGAGCAGCGCCCACTCGGCGCCCGTGAGGTCCTCGAAGCCGTAGGCGAACACCGGCTCGCCGTCCCAGGCGCCGAGATCGGTGCGAAGCCGCTCGACGGCGCGATTCCGGAGCAAGCCGAGGTCCCAGCGCCCGAGCCGGTCGAGCTCCTCGCGGTAGGCGGCATACAGCCTGCCGAGCTCGCCCTCCACCGCGTCCGGAGCGAGCAGCCCGGATTCGAGCTCGTCGAGCGCCTGCTCGAGCGAGTCGACGAAGCCCGCGCGGAAAGACGAGGCGGCGTAGGCACTCAGCTCGGTGCCGCCCACGGCGCGGCGAACGAGCAACGTCTGCTGGGCCCGTCCCAGCAGCGGGCGCGCGTCGGTCGCAAGCCGGGAGAAGACGTCGTCGAACGTGCCGATCGAGCCGCCGAGCAGGGCCGGCCGCTGCGCCAGGAGCTCGCGCTCGACGCGGTCGACGTCCGCCCGGTTCGGCACGATCAACAGCGGCTCGAGCCCTTGGGAGGACTCGAGCGCGTCGAGATAGCGGCCGAGCAGGAGCCCGACCTTGCCCGCGTTGGCGGGCCCCGCGATGAGGCGGAGAGGCACCCGCCTACGCTAGCGCGGCTTCCGGGCGGATAGAGGCGCCCCTTGTAGTGATGCGCTCGCCGTGACGGGGTGAACGCAAAGGTCGTTGGCGTCAGGGGGAGGAGATCGATCGTGAAGAGATCGTGGAAGCTCTGCGTGCTCGTCGTCGTGACCGTCCTTGCGTTTCAGATCGTGGGGTCGGCAGGAGCGCGGACGACACCGAGATCGGCCGTCGACTCCGCCGCATACGCCAGGGCGGCCGTGGCGTTCTTGAAGGGGCAGGCTCCCGTACTCGCCAGCCTGACAACGCCGCTCGCGACGCCGGCCGACTGCACGTCCGGTGCGCACACGCTGTCCCACTTCGGCGACCGGCTGTACCCCGAGATGGGGAACGGCGGCTACACGAGCCAGCACACCGACCTCTCCCTCGACTACGACGCGATCGCCAACCAGTTCCTGCCCGGCACCCATGCCGACCTCCAGGTGCACTCGACCCAATGCCTCAGCGACCTGAGCTTCGACTTCGAGCAGACGAACGGCCACACGGCGGACGGGTCGGGGCCGAACATGACGGTCAACTCGGTCCAGGTCGACGGCCAGCCCGCGTCGTTCCACTTCGCGCAGCCCACCTACCCGGGCGACCCGAACGGCCAGGACGACCCTGACCCCCTCGCGCACGCGGTCTCGAACTCGAACCCGGTGAGCGCGACGAACCCGAACCCACCCGCCTGCTCGCCGCAGATCAACAGCACCACGCAGAACGGCCTGCAGTGCCCGGCGAACAAGCTCGTCGTCGTCCCGACGTCGCCGATCCCGAACGGTACGACGTTCACCGTGACGATCGACTACACGGGACGACCCGGCGTGCACACGGACGGTGACGGCTCCACCGAGGGCTGGTCCGCATCGCAACCGCCGGCCAGGAGGGCTCGTTCGTCACTACCGAGCCCGTCGGCAACGACTCGTGGATGCCGATGAACAACTTCCCGAAGGCGAAGCCGACGTACGACATCTACGACACGACGAACATCGGCAAGACCGCGGTCGGCCCGGGCGAGCTCGTTGGCTACACGGCTCCTGTCGGCACGACGTACCAGACGGTGCCGCCGCCGCCGTCGAACGCGCCGGACGCGAACTTCCCGAGCGGCTCGGTGACATGGCACTGGCACTCGCCGGAGCGCATCGCGAACTACCTCGTCGAGAACTCGATCGGCCAATATGACCTCAGCGCGCGGACGAGCCCGGCCTCGGGCGTCCAGTACTTCGAAGCGCAGGCCAACTCGATCACGGCCGCCAAGAAGGCAACGAACAAGACGGCGATGGACAACCAGGAAGACATCGTCAACTTCCAGACGAACTTCAACGGGCCGTGGCCCCTCACCACCGACGGGATCGTCGTCGGCACGCCGTCGGCGAGCTTCGAGGAGGAGATGCAGGGGAAGATCACCTTCGCCGGCGGCTCGATCGGCCCCTCGCTGACCACCTTCAACCACGAGAACATGCACCAGTGGTTCGGTGACAACGTCTCCGAGTCGTCGTTCAACATGACGTTCTGGAAAGAGGGCTTCGCCACCCTCGGCGAGTACCTCAGCACCGCGCGCGGCACGCCGCCCGGTGTCACCGGCGGTCCCGCCTTCGAGGCAAGCCTCGTGAACCGCTTCAACGGCACCGGCAACTACAACACGACGAGCTCCTCCTTCTGGACGACGGCGCCGTCGAACCCGACCGTCGGCAGCCTGTTCACGACGTCCAACACCTACACGCGGCCCGGCACGGCGTACGTCGCCCTGTGGGAGACCCTCACGCGCGATGGGATGATCGCCGCGATGAAGCAGATCCAGTCGACCTACGCGCAGGGGAACATCACCGAGCCGCAACTGGAGGACATCTTCCGCCAGCACCTGCCGGTGCAGAGCGCGTCTTGCAACGCGCGGCTGACCTCGTTCTTCACGCAGTGGTTCGATACCGCGTACCCGAGCGGCGCAGGCAACAGGCCGCAGATCACCGGCCCCGGCCTGAACGGCCCCGGCTTCACTTGCGCTCAGGTCACGCCTGCGAGCCCGGACGAAGCGAATGGCTGGTACTCAGGCCCGGTCTCGCTTGTCTGGTCGGGCTTCCCGACGGTGCCGGCGCCCCAGACGGCGACGAACAACGGCTGCGTCAACGAGACGGTCTCGGCCGACGGGACGTACAGCAGGTCGTGCGGCGTCACGGTCAGGACACCGTCGACGCTCGCCCGCGGCGGCCGCCGCGGGCGCGACGAACGTAAAGGTGGCGAGTGTGGCCGGCCTCTTCGCGGGCAACACGATCACGATCGACTCGACCGGGGCCAACCCGGAGACGGTCACGATGACCACCGTGGGCTCGGCCGGCGCAACCGGCAGCGGCGTCACGTTCACGCCGGCTCTTGCGTTCGCGCACGCGTCGGGGCCGCGACCGACGCCTTGGTCGCCAACTCGGGCCTCGTCTCGGAGTCGTTCAAGATCGACGCCACGGCACCCACGACGACGGCGACGCTGACGCCCGGCCTGCACAACGGCTGGTATGCGTCGCCGACGCTGACGCTGACGGGCGAGACGGGCAGGGCTCCGGGATCGCGCACACCGACTACTCACTCGACGGTGGGTCGTGGACGACGTATTCGGGGCCGATCTCGGGCTTCTCGACCGGCAACCACTTCGTCCAGTACCGCTCGACGGACAACGTCGGGCACGTGGAGAGCACGAAGCTGCTCGCGTTCAAGGTGGACGCGGTCAAGCCGACCGTGAACATCACCAAGCCGGTCGACGGTGCCGTGTACAAGCTGGGCAAGGTCCTGGCGGCGAAGTACAAGTGTACGGACAACCAATCCGGGATCGACACCTGTGTCGGCACGGTGGCGAACGGGAACCCGATCGACACGTCGACGGCCGGAACGCACTCCTTCACCGTCACCGGCACCGACAAGGCCGGCAACGTGACGACGAAGACGGTCCACTACACGGTCTTCTACCGCTTCAACGGCTTCTTCAGCCCGGTCGGCAACGAGTCGAGCTCGAGGCTCAACCTGGTGCACGCCGGAGACCTGATCAAGGTCGGCTTCGGCCTCAACGGCAACCAGGGGCTGAGCATCGGCACCTTCAGCTCGTCACAGGTCGATTGCCCAATGTCCTGGTTCGCGCACACGGTCAACCAGGCCGGCGCGGGCACGGCCGCCGGGCTCTCATTCGGAGTCGCCTCGGGCCACTACAGCTACGGCTGGCAGACCTCCGCCTCGTGGGCCGGTACCTGCCGCCGGTTCAGCCTGCAGCTGAACGACGGCACCCCGCCCCACACGGCGATCTTCGCGTTCTTCAGCTAGCAGGCGACCTCGCGGGGGAGCGGCCCTCGTGCCGCTCCCCACGGCGCTAGTGATGTAACCGGCAACCTTCGCCAGGCCCCCGGCCCGCGATCACGCGGCGCGCTGCCGCGTCCTCGGTCGCGCCCATAGCTTCAGCTATGAACGCGCCCTGCGTCCTTGCATCGCTTGGTGCTCGCGACCCGGGAACCGGGCAACGTCACCGGCCACATCACTGGTTCAGGCTGCCGTCGCGGACTTCGGCCTGCGGCCGCGGCGTGCGGCTGCGCGGCCCGGCATCTTGCCGGAGCAGTCGTCGCAGAGGTCTGCCTGCTTCGCGCCACGGCGCGCGTCCGTGTACGTGAGGCGCAGGATTGCACCCTTGCCCTCGTCCACTTCTTTGCCACAGTTGTCGCAAACGAGCACTGTTTTGCGAGCCAACGTTCTCCTCCTTCGCATTGGGGCGATTCGGTGAAAGCGTATAGAAACTCGGGCGCAACTATGCGGCCATCCGTGCGCGCCGGATACGCCACGAGCGGAGCAGGCTGAGCAACGCCTCCTCTTCCGGCGAGAGCGCCGGATCGCGCGCCTTGACGACGCGCAATTGCCGCGGGCGGAAATCGTCGATCGTTCTCCCATCCAAGTACTGCTCGATCACCGCAGGCGAGACGTACGAGCTGCGTGTCACAGCGGGTGTATTTCCGAGCTGTTTCGCAACCCGGCGCATCACGGCGGTCACGGACCGCTTCTCTGCGGTGACGGACTCCGGCCAGCCGTGCTGGTCGACGTGCTCCGCGAAGTAGATCGAGGCGAGCAGCGTCCCACCCCAGGTGCGGAAGTCCTTGGCGCTGTAGTCCTCTCCGAGGTAGATCTTCACGTAGTCGTTGAGGCGCTTGCTGGTGAGGTTGTAGAGGTCGTCCTCCCAGCGGTACCTGAAGACGCGGGGGCCGCCCTTCACCTTGAGGAGGCCGCGGATCGCGTCGGCGAGCTCGTCGTCGACGAGCTCCGATCGGACCCGGATACCGGCCTTCGAGGGAAACGAGAGCCGGATGCGCGTGCCGCGGACGTGAACATGCCGCCTGAGCAGGGTCGTCACGCCGTAGGTTCCATCGCGGGCATAGCGCTCCGAGCCGACGCGGAACCAGCCGAGCGCGATGAGGCGGAGCGCCACCGCGGAAACGCGCTCGCGATCGAGCTCGTCCTTGTCGAGGTGCTCCGTCATCGCAGCTCGCAGCTCGGGCAGGCGCTCGCCGAACCGGATCAGCGAGTCGTACTTCTCCTCCTCCTGCGCCGCGCGGTAGTCCGGGTGGTAGAGGTACTGCTTGCGGCCGGCCTTGTCATAACCGGTCGCCTGGAGCTTCGCTCCGGGGCGGGCGGCGATCCAGACGTCCTGCCACGCGGGAGGGATCGCGAGCGACTCGATGCGCTCGAGCGCGACCGGGTCGCGGATCTGCCTTCCGCGACCGTCGAGGTAGCGAAACGCGCGTTTGCTTCCGACCCGGCTCGGCATCCGCTTCTCATAACGACACTAGACTGGCCGCCGATGCGCGACGAGCGGACGATCGTCGTCCTCGAGGGCGACGAGACGGGGCAAGAACTGCTGGAGGAGAGCCTCCGCGTTCTCGAGCCCGACGTGATCGGGGTCGAGCTCGAGTTCCCGCGCTTCGACCTCTCGCTCGACCGGCGCCGCGAGACCGACAACGGCGTCGTGCACGAGGCGGCGAGCGCGATCCGCGAGCACGGCCTCGGGTTGAAGGCGGCCACAATCACGCCGGAGGGGCGCGGCGACGTCGGCTCTCCCAACCGCATCCTCCGCGAGGAGATCGGCGGCAAGGTGATCGTCCGCACAGGCCGGCGCATCCCGGGAGTCGCCCCGCTCGGCGGCGTGCATTCCCCGATCTCGATCGTGCGGATGGCCGTCGGCGACGCCTACGGCGCCAAGGAATGGCGTGAGGGCGAGGGCGAGGACGAGGTCGCGTTCCGCACCGAGCGGATCGAGCGCCGGATCTGCCACGCCGTCGCCGAGTTCGCGTTCCGCCAGGCCGAGCGGACCGGCGCCAAGGTCTTCGGCGGCCCGAAGTACACCGTCAGCCCGACTTACGAGGGGATGCTGAAGGAGGAGATGGACGCGGCCGCCGCGCGCCACGAGGACGTCCCATACGAGCCGCAGCTGATCGATGCGACGTTCGCGCTCCTCCTCTCCTCCGCCGGCGATCCGCTCGTGATCCCGGCCCTCAACCGCGACGGCGACATCCTGTCCGACCTCGTCCTGCCGCTGTTCGGCTCGATCGCCGGCTCGGAGTCGCTGCTCGTCGCCTTCGAGTCGGACTTCGAGCCCGCAGCGATCATGGCCGAGGCGGCCCATGGCACGGCGCCCTCCCTGCTGGGGAAGAACGTCGCCAACCCGATGGCGATGATCCTCGCCGGCGCGGCTCTCCTCTCCCACGGTGACGAGGAGACGCAGCGCGCTGGGCGCGCGATCCGCGAGGCGTCCCTCGAGGCCGTCGGGCAGGGAAGCCGTACCGCCGACCTCGGCGGCCACCTCGGCACAAGCGAGTTCACGGACGAGGTGATCGGCCGCGTGCGTGCGAAGCTCGAGGTCTGGGCGAGCCTCTAGCCCGTCAGCCGCGAGCAGCCTCGCCATCGGCACGAAGACGAGCTTCCCCGGGCCGTTGTAGTGCGGGTTGAGGCTGTAGACGAGGCCGCGGGGGCCGATCGCAGGTGGGCTGTCGGTGTGGCTGGCGGGCGCGATCGTGACGTCCTTGCCGGTGTCCAGGTCGACGAGGTGCAGCCTGTACGGGCCCTCGACGGCGGCGAGGTTGCCGTGCACCGCGAAGCTGACCTCCCCCGTGTACTTGTCGATCGCGACCGACCAGGTGTGCTCGAGCTCGCCCGTCGTCCAGTCGTAGACCTCGAGCGTGACGGTCGAGGGGCCTGACGGCTCGTGCAGCGCGGTCCTCAGAGCCACGAGGGTGTTTCCGCTCAGCGCGATCTGGACGCCGAGGCTGTCCGGGTCGGGAGGGGTCAGCGCGACCTCGTGGAGCAGCGTGCCGTCGGCCGCGTAGATGCCGACGGTGGGGGCCGCGCTCAGAGCGCGCCGGCCGTCGTGCGGCCACGTGTCCGTTCCCGAGCGGAGGACGGCGATGTGGCCTCCGTCGGCCGCCTCGGCCACCAGAGCGCCTGCGCCTGAGGCGATCGGCAGCAACCCGGTCGGCGTGATCAGGTTCAGCTGCTCGACGCGGGGGGCGCCGTGGTTCGTCTTCCAGGTGCTGACCGCCAGCACCTTGCCCGAGCCGACCAGACCCGCGATCCAGCCGCCCGTCGTGTGGGAGAGGTCGTCCGTGCCGTAGCGGTACACGTGCTTCAGCTGGTGGGCCCGCCCGGCAAGCGACGCTGTGTAGAGCGTCTGGCTCGCCTCGGTGTTGCCGGCCCCTTGCCCCTTGATCCAGGCAACCCGTTTCCCCGCAATCGCCACCTGGGCGGCGACGGCGTCCACACCGGGCTTGGCGCTGCCGTACTTGCCTTGGACGACCGAGGTCGCCCCCGTCGCGGTGTTCCACACGTGGATCCGGCCGCCGCTCGCGTATGCGACGCGAGAGCCGTCCATGGCGAGCGTCCAGATTGGTGCCGAGGTCTTCTTGACCGTGTTCAGCTGCGACTTCGCCGCCCCGGCCGCCGGCGCGAACACCAGCAGAGCGGGTGCGAGCAACAATCCCGTCCAACGGAGGCTTTTCATGACCGTGAACCTAATCCCCGACTGTTAAGAAGCACGGCGGCGTGTGTTAAGAAGCTGCGGCAGCGTGCCAGGTGTCCCAGCCGTCCGCCCACGCCGCGACGAACAGGTCGGCGGCGACCGGGTCGAACTGGGTGCCGGCCCCCTGCTGGACCTCGACGAGCGCGTCGTCATGCGTGAGCGCGCGGCGGTAGGGCCGCGGCGAGATCATCGCGTCGAAGGCGTCCGCGATCGCGAGGATTCGGGCCTCGACCGGGATCCTCCGTCCGCTCAGCCCCGCCGGATAGCCGCCGCCGTCCCACCGCTCGTGGTGGAAGAGGACGTAGGGGAGCGCGTCGTGGAACCTGCGCAGCGGCAGGACGAGCTGGGCGCCTGCCGTCGTGTGACGCCGGATCTCCGCGACCTCCTCGAGCGTGAGCGGGCCGGTCTTGCCGAGCAGCTGCGGGTGCACCTTGACCTTGCCGACGTCGTGCAGCGGAGCGGCAAAGCGAAGCGACCGGATCCGTTCGCGATCCCAGCCCAGGGCCGCCGCGACGGGCTCCGCGAGAGCCGCGACGCGGGCGCCGTGGCCGAGGGTGTGGTCGCGCTCCTCGAGTGCGCGGGCGATCGAGTGGAGCATTGCTTCGAAGGATTCCGCGCCCGCGACCCGACTCCTACCTCGTCCAGATACCGCCGATGGGCGTCCCGTGCGGGAGAAGCCGAGTCGCGGCAGTCGCCAGGCGTCCTCGATCGTCCGCAGGAGGCCGTAGTGGTTCGTGGCCCGCGCGAACCTCGCGCCGCGCCGCACGGTCGGACCGAGCGCCAGCGCCTCGACCCGGCCGCCGCCGCCGGTGTCGCTCGTCCCCTCGTCGAAGACGACGAAGACGACGCCGCCGTGCAGCTCAGGCGAGCGCAGCAGCGGCACGACGTGAGCCTTCAGCCAGGCGTCGCCCGTCGCCACCGAGCAGTCGTGCATGTCGTCACAGAGGTTCGGGATCACGAGGGAGAAGTCGGGCAGTCGGTGAGCGGCGAGATCGCGAGCCAGCTGCGTGTACGGGACGACCCGGTCGCGGCGGGCGCGCGAGCCCGCGACGTCCTGGAAGTAGAGGAACGGGTCGTGTTTCTTCGCATAGCGGCCGGCCGAGCCGCCGGTGAAGCCCGGGTACGGGAGATCCTCGGCGTACGTCTTCCAGGTCTTCCCGTTCGCGGCGAGCGTGTCGGCGAGGTTGCGGGCCTGAACGATGCAGTCGGTGCAGTCGCTGGAGATCCCCTGCGTCGAGCCGGAGACGAGAGCGAGGTAGTTCGGCAGGCTCGGATGCGCCACCGCGTCGTAGTCCGTCAGCGTCGCGTAACGGCGCGCGAGCGCATTGAAGGTCGGAGCATCAGGGTTGCCGGCGATCGAGGACGCCTCGTGGTTCTCGAACACGACGAGGACGACGTGCGTGAAAGCCGGCACGTAGACCGACGGCGGAGCCGTCGTCGGAACGGTCACGCCGGCCGACCCCCGCCGCAGCCGAGGGCCGCGACCGTGAGGCCGAGCGCCAGGAGCCCTCCTACAGCCGGTTTTCCAGCCACTTCTTGCCGTAGTGCGCGAAGAAGAAGCCGAGCACGACGGCCCCGGCGATCACGGCCACGGCGTAGATCCCGTAGCGCTGGATCGCGTCGGCGGCGCCGCTGCCCCCGTAGTAGGCGACCAGCCCGACTGCCGTCGCCCAGCAGATTCCACCCGCGGCGTTCCAGAAGAGGAACTCCCCCCACGGCATCCGGGCGATCCCCGCCGCCCAAGCGGCCGTGTAGCGGAGGACGGCGACGAACCGCCCGAAGAAGACGATCTTGCCGCCGTGCTTCGCCATCAACCGCTCTGCCGCGGGCAAGAAGCGGTCGGCGTAGCGACGCAGGGGCCCCCAGCGCTCGAAGAGGCGCCGGCCGCCGAGCCGGCCGATCAGCCAGTAGCCGAGGTTGTCGCCGATGATGGCGGCCACTGCGGCGACCGCGATCACCGTGACGATCGAGTAATGGCCCTGCGACGCGAGCACGCCGAAGGCGATCAGAGCCGTCTCGCCCGGCAGCGGCAGGCCGAACGACTCGAGCATGACGACGGCGAAGAGAAGCGGAAGACCGTGGCTCGTGAAGAAGTGCGTCAAGGTGCGTAGGCTATTCGCCGGATGAGGGTCGGGATTCCGCGCGAGACGACGCAGGGCGAGCGCCGTGTCGCACTCGTACCCGAAACCGTCGGCAAGCTGGCGGCGGCCGGCTTCGAGCTCGTGGCCGAGCAAGGCGCGGGCGCCGCGGCCTCGTTCCCCGACGAGGCGTACACGGAGGCAGGAGCGACACTCGGCGACCCGTGGGAGGCCGACGGCGTCGTCAAGGTGCGCAAGCCGTCGACGGACGAGCTCGGGCGGCTTCGCAGCGGGCAGCTCCTGATCGGCTTCCTCGAGCCGCTCTCCGATCCGGCCGGCATCGAGGCGCTCGCGGGGCGCGGCGTCACGGCGTTCGCGCTCGAGTCGGTACCGCGGATCACGCGCGCCCAGGCGATGGACGCGCTCTCGTCGCAGGCGACCGTCGGCGGCTACAGGGCAGCTCTCCTCGCGGCGGAGCACCTGCCGCGCTTCTTCCCCATGCTCATGACCGCCGCGGGCACCGTTCCGCCCGCGAAGGTGCTCGTGATCGGCGCGGGGGTCGCCGGGCTCCAGGCGATCGCGACGGCGCGGCGGCTCGGCGCCGTGACGACCGGCTTCGACGTCCGTCCCGCCGTGCGCGAGCAGATCGAGAGCCTCGGGGCGAACTGGCTCGACCTCGGTGTGACCGGGGCAGAGGCGGAAGGCGGCTACGCGCGCGAGCTGACCGCGGAGGAGATGGAGGCGCAGCAGCGGGGGCTCGAGGAACGGATCGCGGAGTTCGACGCCGTGATCACGACGGCTGCGGTTCCCGGCCGGCCGGCGCCGAAGATCATCCCGGCCTCGGCCGTCGAGGCGATGCGCCCGGGCTCCGTGATCGTCGACCTCGCCGCCGAGACGGGCGGCAACTGCGAGCTGACGGAGCCGGGCGAGATCGTCGAGCGCGCAGGCGTCACGCTCGTCGGGCTGACGAACCTCCCGAGCACGATGCCGTACCACGCCTCGATGCTCTACTCGCGCAACGTCCAGGCGCTCCTCCTCCACCTCGCCCCGGAGGGTGAGCTCGCACTCGACTGGAGCGACGAGATCACGAGCGGCGCCTGCGTCGCCGGCAGCAAGGAAGGAGCCGCCCCATGAGTCACGACACCCTCCTGGTCTTCGAGCTGACCATCCTCGTGCTCGCGATCTTCCTCGGCTTCGAGGTGATCTCGAAGGTGCCGGCGCTGCTGCACACGCCGCTGATGTCCGGCACGAACGCGATCCACGGCATCGTGATCGTCGGCGCGATGATCGTGCTCGGCGTCGACCACAAGGACACGTTCACGTGGATCATCGGCTTCGTCGCGGTCGTGCTCGCGTCCGCGAACGTCGTCGGCGGCTTCGTGGTCACCGACCGGATGCTCGAGATGTTCAAGAAGCGCGAGCCGCCGCAGCGGGACGAGAAGTGAGCTCGAACACCGCCAACCTGCTCTACCTGATCACGATCGTCACGTTCATCCTCGCGCTGCGCGACCTCTCCAACCCGGCCAGCGCGCGGCGCGGGGTTCAGATCGGCGCGGCGGGGATGCTGCTCGCGATCGTCGTCACCTGGATCCGCATCGGCACCACGAGCTGGTGGGCGATCGCGCTCGGGATGCTGATCGGAGGCGGCTTCGGCGCCGTCGCGGCGCGCAAGGTGCGGATGACCGCGATGCCGCAGATGGTGGCGCTGTTCAACGGCGTCGGCGGCGGCGCGGCTGCGCTGATCGCGCTCGACGAGCTGCATCGGATCCTCCCCCCGCCCGGCGCCCCAAGGTCGACATCTCGCTCGCGGTCGTGCTCTCCGCGCTGATCGGCGCCATCTCGTTCTCCGGCTCGATGATCGCCTTCGCGAAGCTCCAGGAGCTGATCCAGGGCCGGCCGATCACCTACCCGGGCCAGCAGTTCGTCAACGGCGCAATCTTCCTCGCCGCGCTCGGGCTCGGCCTCGCGCTCGTGGCAGGCGTGCAGGACCAGTGGCTCCTCTGGGTGCTCGTCGCCCTCGGGCTCCTGTTCGGCGTCCTCTTCGTGCTCCCGATCGGCGGCGCGGACATGCCGGTCGTCATCTCGCTCCTGAACGCGTTCACGGGCCTCGCCGTCGCAGCGAGCGGCTTCGAGCTCGAGAACAACGTCCTCATCGTGGCCGGGATGCTCGTCGGCGCCTCGGGCACGCTGCTGACGCTGATGATGGCGCGGGCGATGAACCGCTCGGTGGCCAACGTCCTGTTCAGCGCCTTCGGCCAGATCCAGGAGAGCGGTGCGGCAGCGGCCGCCGGCGCGGACGGCGGGACCGTGCGCAGTGCGAGCGCCGAGGACGTCGCGGTGATGCTCGCGTACGCGCACAAGGTCGTCTTCGTCCCCGGCTACGGGCTCGCGGTCGCGCAGGCGCAGCATGACCTGCACCAGCTCGCGGATCTCCTGGAGTCCAAGGGCGTCGAGGTCTCGTACGCGATCCATCCGGTCGCCGGGCGCATGCCGGGACACATGAACGTGCTGCTGGCCGAGGCCAACGTCCCGTACGACGAGCTGCACGAGCTCGACGATGCGAACGGCGAGTTTCCGCGCACCGACGTCGCGGTCGTCGTCGGCGCGAACGACGTGGTCAACCCCGACGCGCGCAACAACCAGGGCTCGCCGATCTACGGGATGCCGATCCTCAACGTCGACGACGCCCAGGCCGTCGTCGTCCTCAAGCGCTCGATGAACCCCGGCTTCGCCGGCGTCGAGAACCCGCTCTTCTACAACCCGAAGACGGTGATGCTGTTCGGCGACGCGAAGGCGTCGGTCGACAAGCTCATCGCCGACGTCAAGACGCTCTAGCGCGATAGAGCCCCTCGCAGGCCGATACGAGACCGGCCAGCTCGAGCTCGACCAGGGTCCGCGCGATCTCGTCGGCGCCGAGCCCGGTCCGGCGGACGAGCTCGTCTGCGCTCGCCGGCAGTAGCTCCAGGAGCGGCGAGCGCTCGCCCTGCGCCGGCTCCGGCTCGATGCCGAACGAGGCGAGGACGTCGGCGGCGGCGGTCAGCGGCGCCGCGCCCAGCTTGAGCAGGGCGTTCGTGCCCGCAGAGAGCGAGGACGTGATCTCGCCCGGCACCGCGAAGACCTCGCGTCCCTCTTCCAGCGCGAGATCCGCGGTGATGAGAGCGCCGCTGCGCTCGCGCGCCTCGACGACGACGCTCGCCGCGCACAGGCCGGCGACGATGCGGTTGCGCGCCGGGAACCGCCAGGGAGCGGGCTCGACGCCGGGCGCGTACTCCGAGACGATCAGGCCGGAGCTCGCGACGCGGCGCGCGAGCTCTGCGTGCGCCGCGGGGTAGTCGCGGTCGATGCCGCAGCCGAGAACTGCGACCGTCGCTCCCTCCGCCTCGAGCGCGCCGCGGTGCGCCTCTGCGTCGATCCCGCGGGCGAGGCCGCTCACGACCACGAGCCCGGCGGCGGCGAGATCCCGCGCGAGGCTGCGGGCCACCGAGGCGCCGTAGCCGGAGCACGCGCGCGCTCCGACTACCGCCACCGCGGGCCGCGCCAGCAGCTCCGGCTCGGCCTCACCGCGCAGGAAGAGCCCCGCCGGCGGGTCGTGGATCGCGCGCAGCAGCGGTGGGAACTCGCCCGCCGACCGCGGCACAAATCGATGACCCGCGGCAGCGAGCCGCTCGAGGTACGCGCGCTCGTCGAAGCGCCGCTCGAAGGAGCGCCAGCGCTCCCCGCGCGGCGGCCGGACGAGGTGGGAGCCGGTCTCGGAGGCGAAGACGGCGAGCGCGAGCTCAGACACTCTCGAGCTCCTGCGGCGAGCGGTAGGAGAGCGCCTCGGCGACGTGCTCGGAGCGAACGCTCTCGGACCCCGCGAGCGCCGCGATCGTGCGCGCGACTCGCCCCACCCGGGCGTAGCCGCGGCCGGAGAGGTGGAGACGGTCCGCCGCCCGGCGGAGGAGCGCGTCCGCCTCCGGGTCGCGCGGCGGCAGCTTCGTCGCGAGCCGCTCCCGGGCGGCCGTCACTCGCTCGCCCACCGCAGCAGAGGCCTCGGCCGGCCGGGCAGCGAGCTCCTCCCCGCGCACGCGCGGCATCGCGAGGACGAGGTCGAAGCGGTCGAGGAGGGCGCGCGAGAGCTTGTCGCGGTAGCGCGCGAGCCGCTGCGCGGAGCAGCTGCACTGGGCGGCCGGGTCGCCGCGGCCGCCGCACGGGCAGAGGTTCATCGTCGCCACCAGCTGGAAGCAGGCCGGGAAGACGACGCGGCCGGCGGCGCGGGAGACGGAGACGAAGCCGTCCTCGAGCGGCTGGCGCAGGGCTTCGAGGGCGGGCCGCTGGAACTCGGCGAGCTCGTCGAGGAGGAGGACTCCGCGGTGCGCGAGGCTCGCCTCGCCCGGGCGCAGGTGCGGTCCGCCGCCGACGATCGCCGCGGTCGACGCGCTGTGATGCGGCGCGCGGAAGGGCGGCTGCGAGACGAGCGGCCGCTCTCCGTCCACCAGCCCGGCGACCGAATGGATCCGCGTCACCTCGAGCGCGGCCTCGGCCTCGAGCGGCGGCAGGATCCCCGGCAGCCGGCGTCCCAGCATCGTCTTCCCCGTCCCGGGCGGCCCGCCGAGAAGGAGGTTGTGGCCGCCTGCGGCTGCCAGCTCGAGGGCGCGGCGGGCGCGTTCCTGGCCGCGGACGTCGGCGAGGTCGGGCGTCGCTGCCGCACCGTCGCCGTTCGGCGCCAGCGGCGGCTCGGGCTCCAGCTGGAGCTCGCCGCGCAGGTAGGCGACCGCCTCGGCGAGATGGTGGATCGGGATCGCGTCGACGCCGGCAAGAGCCGCCTCCCGCGCGCACTCTCCCGGACACAGCAGGCGGTCGACGCCGAGCCGCCTCGCGCCCTCGGCGACGGCGAGCACTCCGCCCACGCGGCGCAAACAGCCGTCGAGCGCGAGCTCGCCGACGGCGGCCGTGTGCTCGAGGGCACTTCGCGGCAGCTGCTGAGAGGCTGCGAGCAGGGCGAGCGCAATCGGCAGGTCGAAGCCCGAGCCCTCCTTGCGGAGTTCGGCCGGCGCGAGGTTGACGGTGATGCGCCCGTCCGGGAAGCTCAGCTCCGCGGCCGAGATCCCGCTTCTGACACGCTCGCGCGCTTCCTGGCAGGCACGGTCGGCGAGGCCGACGATCGCGAAGCCGGGGAGACCGTCGCGAACGTGAGCCTCGACATCGACGCGTCGCGGCTCCAGGCCGACCAGCGCATGAGTGACCGCCCGTGCAAGCACGGAACGAGGCTAGGGCCGCAACCGTGCCGCAAGTTCACCGGCTTCGTCGCGAGTTGCCCGCGACCAGTACACGCGTCTGCAAGTTCGGTCTCTTACCGGCGAGTGGCTCGGCGTTCGTGGCAAGGACGCAGGGAGCCCCGATAGCGGTGTCCTATCGGGGCGACCGAGGACGCCGCCACGGACGGCGAGACGCCGCCCGGAAGGGGCCATAACTTGCGGACGCGTGTACTACGGTGCGGCCGTGAGCAGCGTGGAGCGCGTCCGGAACCTACTCGCCGTCCCTCTCGGCCAGGGGTCGCCCGACGCGCCTTCCGGGCACAACTTCACGGCCACCTCTCTCACCCAGCGCTTCGGGGCCGTCGCGACCGGCATGGGCGTCTACGAGATCGCGCCGGGCAATGCCTCCTGGCCGTATCACTTCGAGGCGACCGAGGAGGAGTGGCTGATCGTGATCGTGGGCGAGCTGACCCTCCGCACGCCCGCAGGCGAGTCGGTCCTGCGCGCGGGCGACGTCGCCTGCTTCCCGGCCGGGGCCGCCGGCGCGCACGCGGTGCGCAATCACACGGACGCGCCGGTGCGGTACGCGATGCCCTCGACGAATGCGCGCCACGGCGGCGCCAGCGTCTACCCGGACAGCGGCAAGGTGCGTGTCTCGGGGCCGGGGTTCGACCACCGCGGCCGGCTCGGCGAGCCCGTCGAGTACTGGGAGGGCGAGACGTGAGCGTCGTCAACCTCTTCGAGGTCCCGCTCGAGCCGGACGACGAGGACGAGCCGCCCGGCTATGGCGCCACCTACGCCCGCGTCGGCCCCCTCGTGGGCGGAGAGCAGCTCGGCCTGTCCGTCTACGAGCTCGAGCCCGGCCTGAGCATCTGCCCGTACCACTACGAGAACGCCGAGGAGGAGTGGCTGATCGTCCTCGTCGGCCGGCCCACACTGCGCACGCTCGAGGGCGAGCGCGAGCTCGGGCCGTGGGATTGCGCCTTCTTCCCCACCGGCGAGGCCGGCGCTCACAAGGTGACGAACCGAACCGACGAGACCGTGCGCGTGTGCATCTGGGCGAACCGGTTGCCCGTCGCGACCTCTGTCTACCCGGACTCGGAGAAGGTCGGCGCGTGGCCACCCGGCAAGCTGTTCCGCCTGGCCGACGCGGTCGACTACTTCACCGGCGAAGCCTGAGGCTACGACTCTGCACGGGACTGGCGCCACGGCCAGCCGAGCAGGACGAGGCCGCCGACGACGCACACGATCCCCATCACGGCCCAGAACATGCTGCCCGTCATCGACGAGCCCTGGATGAGGTTCGTTCCCTGGCCGATCCAGACGACGCCCGTCAGGAACAGCACGGCTCCCAGAACACGTCTCACGACCACACTGGAACCCTACGCGCCGCCGCGGCGCCCGGTTTGCCGCGGGGCCTATTCGTTCCGGCATAAGGTTCGGACATGGACTGGCCCGAACCGCTGACTGTCCGCGAGATCTCGGCCGAGCTCCGCTGCTCCGAGGACGAGGTTCGCGCCCTGATTCGCGACGGGGAGCTGCGGACGGTCGCCTGCGGGATCCGGCCCGGCCTCGTTCCACGACACGAGTTCGACGCCTACGTCCGCCGGCTCGAGCACCGGCGCAGCAAGTCGCGGACCTCTTAGGCCGCCGCGCGCGCGACGAGCACGTCCTCGAAGTACTCGCCCGCCCGCCGGCCTGTGCGGCGGTTGACGTGGCGGCGCAGCCGCGCCTCGAGGCTGAGCCCGGCGCGCGCGAGGATCTCCGGATAGAGGTCGCGCCGGTCGTTGACGACGACGAGCACGGGAGCGTCCGGCCGCAGCGCCGCCGTGGCTCTGGCAAGCACGCCCGCGACGCCTGCGCGGTACGCCTCGAGCGCAGCGAGCGACGTCCCCGACGCGGCGGCGCCGATCTCCCGCTCGCGCCGGTCGTCGAGGCCGAGCAGCTCGTACGCGTAGCGGTGCTGCTCGTGGTAGTCGATCAGGCCCGGATACGGCGGCGACGTGAGGATCCCGTCGTACGGCCCCGCGAGCTCCACCTCACGCGCGTCTCCGTGCAGCACGGCGGCCTCGCGCTCGGTGTCGCGCACCTGCGCGAACGACTCGACCCGCGCGAGCGTGTCGAGCGTGTACCGGCTGAGGAAGCCGAGAGCCGACTCGACCGGGCGGCAGTTCCGCCGGTGCTTGTGGCACCAGTACTCGCCCAGCTGTGGGATCTTCGGCGCCTCGAGGTCGAAATGGGCGGTCCGCCGCGCCGACCTCGCCGAGCGCGAGAGGATCACGCGGAGGACGTCGCCGTGCCGGTACTCGGGGATCAGCTCGCCGAAGTCGAGGAGCTCGGTGGCCGCGCCCGGCGCGTACCACTCGCGGAGATAGCCCTTCAGCCGCCGCCGGCGCAGCCCCAGCGACTCGATGCGTGCGTACACGTCCCGCAGCTCCTGTTCGAGCTCCGGCAGGTCGTACGCCGCCGTCTTGACGCGCATCAGGAGGCAGTTGAAGGCCGCGATGTCCACTCCGGTCGCGTCGAGCCCCGACTCGAGCGCCTGGACGAGCGTCGTCCCCGAGCCGGCGAACGGATCGAGAACATGGTCGCCGGGCGCGAAGTACCGGCCCAGCAGCACCTCCACGAGCTGCGGGATGAACTTGCCGTGGTACGGGTGGAGCCGGTGGACATGCTTCGTCCGCTCACGCTCGCGCAGCTCGGCCTCCGACCACGAGAGGTCGAGGTCCAGCGTCGCGTACAGCTCGTCCTGCGTGACAGCCACGCGCCTGATTTCGGCATCGAGCTCAGAACGCCTGCGGGAGGCGCCGCACGCGGCCGTCGCGAACGGCGATCACGTCGAAGCCGACAGCGAGCCGCCCGAGCTCGGGGTGCGCGCCGAGCCACGCCGCTGCTGCGCGGCGCACGCGCCGCTGCTTCTCGGCCGTCACCATCTCGAGCGGGTCGCCGAACCCCGGGCCGCGCTTCTCCTTCACCTCGACGAAGCGCAACGTCCGGCCGCGCCGGACGATCACGTCGAGCTCGTTGCCGCCTGCCCAGACATTTGTGCCGAGGATCTGCCAGCCGCGCAGCCGGTACCAGCGCCGTGCGCGGCGCTCCGCTGCGGCGCCGGGACGCAGCACGGCCATTCATCGAGGCTAGGCCCGAAGTCGTTACGGAAGCGTCAGGGAAGATCCACGGATCACGCAACAGCCTCCGCGGCCTCGTAACAGAGCGCCTGGAAGCTCAGCCGGTGCACCGCCGACGGGCCGCGCGCGCGGACGACCGCCGAATGCCCGGGCGTGATGTACCCGACATGGCGGGCGAAACCGTACGCGGGATAGAGCGCATCGAGGCGGCGCATCAGGCGGTCGCGCGTCACCTTCGCGACGATCGACGCCGCCGCGATCGCCGCGCTCTTCTCATCGCCGTCGACGACGGCGGTGTGCTCCGGGGCGGCGGGGCCGAGCCGGAACCCGTCCACCAGGCAGGCCTCGGCCGGGGGAGTCAGCGCCTCGAGCATGGCCCGCAGGCCCGCGAGGTTCGAGCGGTGGAGGCCGTTGCGGTCGATCTCGCCCGGAGGGATGACCCGCACGGCGACCCGCTCGGCACAGCCGACGACCGCGTGGAACAGCTCCTCGCGCCGCTCCGGCGAGCACTGCTTCGAGTCGTTGAGGAAGCCGAGCGGCCGCACTCGATGGTCGCGGAGCGAGCTGTAGTCGAGCAGGACTCCCGCCACCACGAGCGGGCCCGCGAGGGAGCCGCGACCCGCCTCGTCGGCGCCGGCGACGAAGCGCGCGCCCAGGCGGCGATCGAAGCGCAGGAGCTTCTGGCCGGTGCGCTTCTCCACGATCGCGACCATAGCGCGCGACCCGGAGGCTGACGGAAAGTCGTTACTCGGCCTGAGCCGGCTCGGGCTCTTCGGCCGTCGCCTCAGGCTCTTCGGCCGTCGCCTCGGGCTCTTCGGCCGTCGCCTCCGGCTCGGAGGCTTCGTCTGCGGGAGCGTCTTCGACAGGCTCGTCGGCGGGCGCTTCCTCCGCAGTCGGCTCCTCCGCCTCGGCCGCGACGGGCTCCGCCTCGGACAGAGGCCCCTCGGCGTCCTCCGGCTCGACGGCCGTCGGTTCCTCCTCGGGCTCTGTGGCCGCGGCTTCCACCGCAACCGGCAGCTCCGAGCCGGCGCCGTAGCGCCGCTCGCGAACGCGCGCCTTCTTGCCGACGCGGCCGCGCAGGTAGTAGAGCTTCGCGCGGTTGACGTCGCCGATCGCGATGACCTCGATCTTCTCGATCTTCGGCGAGTGGAGCGGGAACGTCCGCTCGACGCCGACGCCGAACGACTGCTTGCGCACGGTGAAGGTCTCGCGCGCGCCGGCCCCCTGCCGCTTGAGCACGATGCCCTCGAAGACCTGCACGCGGCGCCGCGTTCCCTCGATCACCTGGAAGTGGACGCGCACGGTGTCGCCCGCCTTGAAGCGCGGCACGTTGCGCAGCTGGGCGCGCTCGAGATCCTGGATGACGTTGCTCATGAAAAGAGGGCCTGACGGCCGACGGCCAAGGGTAGCGGAATCGAATCCGGCGCGATCCGCTAGCGAAAGCCGATCCGATCGGGCGGCCAGTAGACGAAGAAGACCGTCCCGATCAGCTTGTTGCGAGGCACGGACCCCCACGCGCGGGAGTCGCACGACTCTGGGCGATTGTCGCCCATCATGAAGTACTCGCCTTGCGGGACCGTCCATTTCTGCCCGAAGTGCTGGCTGTCGGCCAGTCGCCGCGAGGCGGAGAGGTACGGCTCGTTGAGCTTCACGAACTCCTTCTTGCCCGGTCCTCGGATCCAGATGAAGCCGTTGTCGTCCTCCCGGATCGTGTCGCCGGGCAGCCCGATCACCCGCTTCACGAACGTGCCGCCCTCGCCGCACTTGGTCGCCGCGTCGGTCGGCGTGTTGAAGACGACGATGTCGCCGCGCGACGGCGCGCTGAACCGCAGGCAGATGCGGCAGGCGAGCACGCGGTCGCTCGAGTCGCCGAGACAGCCGGGGAAGGCCGGGCCTTTCGCGCAGTTGAGTGTCGGCTCCATCGAGGATGACGGGATGCGGTACGGGTTGACCACCCACTGCTTGAGCGCGAGCACGATGAGGATCGCCCCGGCGATCGTGAGGATCCAATCGAGCGTGACGCGCACGCTGTGCGGCAGCCCCGGGAAGAGGCGGGCGAGCGGATCGCGCGACCGGCGGGGCGGGATGCGGCTCTCGTACGTGTCGTGCGAGTACGGATCGTGCGAGTCCGGCTCGCTCGAGTAGGGCTGGTGCGTGTAGGGATCGCTCGAGTAGGGATCGCTCGAGTACGGATCCCGCGTGTACGGCTCGCGCGGCGGCTCCTCGCCCTGCGACTGCCGTGACCACTCGGGCTCCGGCCAGTCGAACAGGCGCTCCTCCTGGGGCGCCTCCGTCTCGGAGTCCGCCTCGTCGGCCTTGTGCTCGAGGTCGTCGTTCTCGAACTCGTCGCTCACCGCACCTGCTCCCGCCGCCAGGCGTCGACCCGGGCGTGGTCGCCCGAGAGCAACACGTCGGGCACCGCCCAGCCCTTGAACTCGGCCGGTCGTGTGTAGTGCGGGTACTCGAGCCCGCCGCCGAGCTCGGCGGAGAAGCTCTCGAGCTCGCCCGAGCCCTCGGCGAGCGCGCCGGGCAACCGCCGTGCGACCGCGTCGAGGATGGTCATCGCCGGCAGGTCTCCGTTGGAGAGGACGTACGGGCCGACCGATACGGCATCGGTGGCGAGGTGCTCCACGATCCGCTCGTCGAAGCCTTCGAAGCGGGCGGAGAGAAGGGTCAGAGCAGGCCGCTCGGCGAGATCCTCGACGACGGCCTGCGTCAGCGGCCGTCCCTTCGGCGTGAGCGCGATCACCGGGCCGGGCGCCTCGCCGCCGTAGACCGCTTCCAGGGCGGCGGCGACGACGTCCACGCGGAGCACCATCCCCGCCCCACCGCCGTAAGGCTCGTCGTCGACCTGCCCTGCGCGCAGCGGTGTCGAGTCGCGGTAGTTGAACAGGCGCAGCTCCAGCTCTCCGCCGAGGACGTTCGCGAGCGGGCGCTGCTCGGTCAGCCAGGCGTAGGCGTGAGGGACGAGGGTGAAGACGTCTATGCGCAACGGGCGACTATTCCGGGTCTGCGAACCCCGCGGCGACGACGATTCGCCGTCCGGTCAGATCCACCTGCCGGACGCACGCCTCGACGAGGGGCAGCGACGCGCCGGAGTCGAGCTCGAGCACGTCGTTTCCAGGGTACTCGGTTACCTCTCGCACCCGTCCGAGAAGCCTTCCGTTCTCCTCCTCCACGCTGAGCCCGACGAGCTGGAAGACGTAGAACTCGTCCTCGTCGTCGAGCTGCGGCAGGGTCGTGCGCGGGACGGCGAGCTCGGCTCCCCGCTCGACGCGCCGGTCGAGACGGACCACCGGCCGTCCGCCGGCGCCGCGCCGCCTGGCGACGACCTTTGCCTCCTCCCCGCTCACATAGACCGTCGCGCCCGCGGCGAAGACGTCTTCCCGCTCGCTCGCACCCTCGACGAAGAAGCCGCCGTCGAGCCCGTGCGGCTTCCCGACGCGCCCGATGGAGACGAGCTCAGAGCCCACGCTCGGTGAACTCCGAGACGGCCTCCTCGCGCGACGCCTTCAGCTCCGCGCCCTCGTACGGCGTGCGGCGGTGGACGAGGTCGAGCAGCCAGTAGGCGCCCGGCTCGTCCTCGTAGGGCATGCCGACGCTGCCCGCGTTGACCACGCGGACGCCCGCGACCTTGCGCTCGTATTGCGTGTGCGTGTGCCCGCAGACGACCGCGGCGACGTCGAGCCCCTCGAAGAGGAAGGCGATGCTCTCCTCGGGCGTCCGCTCGGTGAAGATGTCGACGTCGTTGCGCAGCGAGGCGTGGCAGTAGAGGACGTCGCCGACCTGCTGCGTCTCGGGCAACTCGTGGAGGAACGCGATCTCCTCCTCGCCGAGCTTGTCGCGCGTCGCTTCGACGAGCGGCTCGGGAACGAGCCCTCCCTCGCCGGGATAGAGCTCGCGATCGGCGTTACCCCTCACCCAGCGGACGCGGTCGCCGAGCCCGCGCAGCCGAGCGAGCGTCTCGGACGGCTGGTCGCCGCCGGCGCAGATGTCGCCGCCGACCACGATCGTCGCGTCGTCCGGCACCTCGGCGAGGACCGCCTCCAGGGCGGCGAGGTTGCCGTGGATGTCGTACAGCGCCGCAACCGGGGGCATCAGCCGACGATCTCGAGCTGGAGCCTGCGTCCCGCCTCGACGCCGCCGGCCCGGACGACCGTGCGCAGCGCCCGCGCGAGCCGGCCCTGGCGGCCGATCACCTTGCCGACGTCGCCCTCGGCCACGTGGAGCCGCAGGAGGAGCGTGCCGTCAGCCTCCTCGACCTCCTCGACCCGCACCGCGTCGGGCTCGTCGACAAGCCGGCGCGCTAGCTCGGCGACGAGTTCCGCCACGGGCTACTGGATGCCTTGCGTCTTGAGGAGCTTCGCCACCGACTCGGTCGGCAGCGCACCCTTCTCAAGCCACGCGCGCACCTTCGCCTCGTCCAGCTCGATCAGGGACGGGTCCGACTGCGGGTTGTAGCGGCCGACGATCTCGATGAACTTGCCGTCGCGCGGCGAGCGCGAATCGGCGGCGACGACGCGGTAGATCGGGTTCTTCTTCGACCCGACCCGCGTCAGCCTGAGCTTCACTGCCATCTGGCTACCTTCTCGCTTTCCTCTTGCGTTTGGACTTCGACTTGCGCGTCGCGCTGGGGCGCGGCGGGCCGCCTCCCAGCGGATTCTGGACGGGGAGACCCTTGCCGCCGGGCATCCCACCCGGCAACTGCGGCATCTTGCCCGATCCCACCATCTTCATCATCTTCGCCATCTGCTTCCGCGCCTCGATCAGCTGGTTGACCTGCTCGACCGTGCTGCCCGAGCCGGCGGCGATCCGCTTGCGGCGAGAGGCATCGATCACGTGCGGGACGCGCCGCTCGTGCGGCGTCATCGAGAGGATGATCGCCTCGACGCGCTTGAGCTGGCCCTCGTCGACCTGGTCGAGCCCGTCGAGCTGGCTGCCGAGGCCGGGGATCATCTTCAGCACGCCCTGAAGCGGGCCCATGCGGCGGAGCATCTTGTAGCTCGAGAGGAAGTCGTCGAACGTGAACTCGCCCTTCATCATGCGGCGCTCGAGCTCTTCCTTCTCGTCCTCCTCGATCGCCGCCTCGGCCCGCTCGATCAGGGTCAGCACGTCGCCCATGCCGAGGATCCGCGAGGCCATCCGGTCCGGGTGGAACCAGTCCAGCGCGTCGAGCTTCTCGCCGGCGGAGGCCAGCTTGATCGGCCGGCCGGTGACCGCGCGCACCGAGAGCGCCGCGCCGCCGCGCGCGTCGCCGTCGAGCTTGGTGAGGACGACGCCGTCGAAGTCGATCCGCTCCTGGAACGCCTTCGCGACGTTCACGGCCTCCTGGCCGGTCATCGCGTCGAGGACGAGGAGCACGTTCGTCGGCTTGGCCTCGCGGCGCACGGCGGCGAGCTCCTCCATCAGCGCCTCGTCGACATGGAGGCGGCCTGCCGTGTCGAGGATCACGACGTCGCGCCCCTCGGCCTGCGCCCGCTCGATGCCGTCGTGCACCGCCTTGACGGGGTCGGCGCGCTCCTCGGCGTAGACCGGCACTCCCACCTGCTCGCCGAGCTGCGTCAACTGGTCGATGGCGGCGGGCCGCTGGAGGTCGGCCGCGACGAGCGCCGGCTTCTTCCCCTCGTTCTGGAGCAGGAGCGCGAGCTTGCCGGCCGCAGTGGTCTTCCCCGAGCCCTGGAGGCCCGCGAGGAGGATCGTCGTCGGAGGCCGCTGCGAGAACGCGAGCCGGGAGTCCGACGAGCCGAGCAGCTCCGTCAGCTCCTCGTGGACGATCTTCACGACCTGCTGGCCCGGCGTGAGGCTCTTCCGCACGTCCTCGCCGAGCGCGCGCTCGCGCACGTGCGCGACGAACTCCTTGACGACCCCGAACTCGACGTCCGCCTCGAGCAACGCGAGCCGCACCTCGCGCATGGCGCGGGAGATCGCCTCCTCGTCGAGGACGCCGCGCCCGCGCAGGTCGCCGAGGGCGCTCTGGAGCTTCTCGCTGAGCGCGTCGAACATCGGCGGCAGGGTACCGGGCTAGCCGGCCACGAGCGCGCGCGCGTAGTCGCGTGGGTCGAACGGCTGCAGGTCCTCGAGCGCCTCGCCGACGCCGACGAGCTTCACGGGGAGGCCGAGCTCGTACGCGATCGGGATCGCGACGCCGCCCTTCGCGGAGCCGTCGAGCTTCGTCAGGACGACGCCCGTGACGCCGACCGCCTCGCCGAACAGCCGCGCCTGCTGGAGCCCGTTCTGTCCTGTCGTCGCGTCGACGACGAGCAGCGTCTCGTGGGGCGCTCCCTCGATGCGGCCCGCGATGACGCGCCGCACCTTCGCGAGCTCCTCCATCAGGTTCACCTGCGTGTGGAGGCGGCCCGCAGTGTCGACGACGACGACGTCGCGGCCGCGCGCCACGGCGGCGTCCAGCGCGTCGTAGGCAACGGACGCCGGATCGGCGCCGCGCTCCGAGCCGACGAAGTCGGCGCCGGCCCGCTGCGCCCAGATCTCGAGCTGCTCCTCCGCCGCCGCGCGGTACGTGTCGGCCGCGCCGACGACGACCGAGCGGCCGTGCTCGGCGAGCCTCGCCGAGAGCTTGCCGATCGTCGTCGTCTTCCCGGTGCCGTTGACGCCGACGACGAGGATCACGGCCGGCTCGTGGGCGATGTCGAGGACGGGCGGCTCGCCGAACAGCTCGGCCACCTCGTCTGCGAGCGCAGCGTTGAGATCCGTGAGCTCACCGCGCGCCTCGAGCCGGCGCACGAGCTCGGCCGTCGCGCGGACGCCGACGTCGCCGGCGATGAGCGCCTCCTCGAGCCGCTCCCAGTCGGCGTCGTCGCCCGGGTCGAAGGCCGCCGCCGCGGCGAGCTCGCCGGTCAGCGCCCGGCGCGACTTCGAGAGCGAGTCGCGCAGCCGCGAGAAGAAGCGGCCGCCATCCTCGTCGTCGGGCTCCGGCGCCGCGTCCGGCTCGCCCAGCAGCTCCCCCCAGCTCCGCGCCATCGCCCCAGCCTAGTGCTGTCTCGCCCGGGCGCTGTCCCGTCTGGTGTTTCTAGCCCGCGAGCTGCCAGGTCTCGGCGCGGATCAGCGGGACTTCGGTGCCGTCGGCCAGCACCGCGTCGACCTCGAGCTCGGGGGCGCCGACCATGAAGTCGACGTGGATCCTGCAGACGTTGCACCCTGCGTCGGGCTCGCCCTCGAACGCGTACGGGAGCCCCATGCCGTAGGCGATGTGACAGGTCGCGTTCTCGTCGAAGAGCGTGTCGAAGAAGAGCGTCCCGGACTGGCCGACGCGCGACTCGCTCGTCACGAGCGCCAGCTCGCCGAGCCGGTCGGCGTTCTCGTTCGTGGAAATCTGGCTGCGGACGAGGTCCGCCCCGCTCTCGGCCTCGACGCCGACGATCCGCCCCTCCGCGAACGTGAGCTCGAGCCCACGGATGATCTGGCCGTTGAGGGAGAGCGGCATGCTCGAGCGGATGGTGCCGTCGGCGCGGCGGGAGTCGGGCGTGGTGAAGACCTCCTCGGTCGGCATATTCGCGACGTAGTCGATGCCGCCCGAGGTACGGAAGCGTGCGGTTCCCCAGTGCGCGCTCGGCAGGAGCCCGACAGTGAGGTCGGTACCCGGGCCGCGGTAGTGGATGGCGTCCGGGTGGAGCTCAGTCAGCGCCGCGGCGCGCGCGTCGAGCCGGGCGAGGTGCGCCTGCCAGGCGGTCACCGGGTCCGGCTCGTCGAGCCGCATGCAGAAGGCGACCTTCTCCCAGAGCCGCTCGACGTCCGGCTCGCCGAAGACCTGCCGCGCCCAGCCCTCGTTCGGCGCTCCGATGCCGCACCAGTTGACGGTGTTCTCCCGATGCTGGCGCTGGACGATCTCCGCGAGCTCGACCTGAATCGCGCGGCCGATCCGCTCCCCGTCGACGTCCGCGAGCAGCTCCGGCTCGGGCTTGCCGGTCGTCCCGAGCTGCGCGTTGCCCGCCATCTCCTTCACGAGCTTCACCTCCCAGGAGGGCGAGTACGTGAGCGCGGAGTCCGGCCCAAGCTCGATCCGCGCCCGCCTCAGGTGGTCGTCGCGATAGATGAGGTGGACGTACGAGGCGCCGGCACGCCACGCCTGCCGGACGAGCGCCCGCCCGAGCTCTGCGTGCTCCACCAGCGGATAGACGTAGACCTCCTGCCCCTCCTGGACGTTCGCGCCGACGCGAACTGCAAGCTCGGCGTAGCGCTCGAGCCGTTCATCGTGGTTCATGCCAGCTGCCACTCCTCGTTCCGGATCAGCGGCACCGCCGTCCCGTCCGCGTGCACCGCGTCGACCTCGAGGTCCGGTCCCCCGACCATGAAGTCGGTGTGGACGTGCGAGACGTTCATCTGCGGGCTCGGCTCGCCCTCGAACGCGTCGGCGATACCCAAGCCGTAGGCGATGTGGCAGGTCGCGTTCTCGTCGAACAGCGTGTTGAAGAACGTGATCCCGGTCTGCCCGACGCGAGACTCGTTCGTGACGAGCGCGAGCTCGCCGAGACTCGTTGCACCCTCATCGGTCGAGAGCTCGCCGCGGACGACGTCCGCGCCCTGCTCGGCGTCGGCGTTCACGATCCGCCCGCCCTCCAGCGTGAGCTCGAGCCCGCGCACGATCTGGCCCTGCAGCACGAGCGGCTGCGACGACCGGATCGTGCCGTCGGCACGCTCGCGGTCGGGCGTCGTGAAGATCTCCTCGGTCGGCATGTTGGCGACGAACTCGATCCCGCTCGCCGTCGTCCCGGCGCCGCCGGTCCAGATCGCGTCGGGGATCAGCCCGACCGTCAGGTCGGTGCCCGGCCCCCTGTAGCGGAGTGCGTCCGGCCGCAGCTCGTTCATCGCGGCGGCGCGGCGGTCGAGCCGAGCGATGTGCTCCTGCCAGGCGGCGACCGGATCGGCCTCGTCGAGGCGCATGCAGTACGAGACGGCCTCCCAGAGCCGCTCCAGGTCGGGCTCGTCGAAGATCTGCCGCGCCCAGCCCTCGTTCGGCGACGCGACGATCGTCCAGTTGACCACGCGTTCCGCCAGCTGCCGGTTGATGATCTCGGACACCTCGAGCATGCGGGCACGGCCCACGCGGCGGCCGTCGAGGTCCGCAAGCAGCTCGGGCTCCGGATCTCCGGCCGTAGCGATGAAGGCCTGTCCGCCGGAGGACTCGATGGCGACCTTCATCCATTCCGGCGCGTACGTGAGCGCCTCCTCCGGGCCGAGCTCGATCATCGCCCGCCGGACGTGTTGGTCGCGGTAGAGGACGTTGACGTACGACGCGCCGGCCCGGTACGCCTGGCGCGCGAGGGCACGGACGAGCGGCGCGTGCTCGACGAGCGCCTGGATGAAGACCTCCTGACCCTCCTGCACGTTCGCGCCCACCCGAACCGTGAGCTCGGCGTAGCGCTCGAGACGCTCGTCGTGCTTCACGCCAGCTGCCATTCCTCGTCCCGGATCAGCGGTACCTCGGTTCCGTCCGCGAGCACCGCGTCCACCTCGAGCTCCGGCCCGCCGACCATGAAATCCACGTGCATGTTCGCGAGGTTGAGCCGCTCGTCGGGCTCGCCGTCGACGAGGAAGGGGAAGCCGGTGCCGTATGCGACGTGGCAGGTCGCGTTCTCGTCGAAGAGCGCGTCGTAGAAGAGCGTGCCCGACTGGCCGACGCGAGACTCGCGGGTGACGAGCGCGACCTCGCCGAGCCGGTCGGCGTTCTCGATCGTCGCAAAGTGGCTGCGGACGAGGTCCGCACCGCTCTCCGCCTCGACGCGAACGGCCCGGCCCTGCTCGAAGGTCAGCTCCAGCCCACGAATGATCTGACCCCCGAGCGGGAGCGGCAGCGTGGAGCGGATCGTCCCCTCTGTGCGCTGCGCGTCGGGGGACGTGAAGACCTCCTCGGTCGGCATGTTCGCGACGTAGCGGATCCCGTCCGCGGTCACGCCCGTGCCCGACAGCCAGCGCACGTACGGGAGCAGCCCGACTGTGAGGTCGGTGCCGGGGCCGCGGTAATGGAGCGCGTCGGCCTTCAGCTCATTCAGCTGCGTCGATCGCTGCTCGAGCCGCGCGAGGTGCTCGCGCCAGGCGGCGGGAGGGTCCGGCTCGTCGAGCCGCATGCAGAACGCGACCTTCTCCCAGAGGCGCTCGACGTCCGGCTCGCCGAAGACCTGTTGCGCCCAGCCCTCGGTCGGCGCGCCGACGCCGCACCAGTTGACGGTGCTCTCGGCGAGCTGCTGCATGCGGATCTGCACGAGCTCGTGCGGCACGGCCCGCCCTACGCGCTCGCCGTCGAGGTCGGCGAGCAGCTCCGGCTCCGCATCGCCCGTCGTCGCGATCAGCGCGTTGCCGGCAATCGAGGTGACGAACTCCTTCAGCCACCCGGGCGAGTACGTCAGCGCCTCGTCCGGGCCGAGCTCGATCATCGCCCGCCGCGCGTGCGCGTCGTTGTAGAGGACGTGGACGTACGAGGCGCCGCCGCGGTAGGCCTGGCGCGTCAGGGCGCGGGCGAGATCGTGGTGCTCGACGGCCGCGAACAGGAAGACCTCCTGGCCCTTCTGGACGTTCGCGCCGACCGTGACGACGAGCTCCGCATAGCGCTCGAGGCGTTCGTCCACGGGCGCGATCCTACGTGGACCCCTTCACTAGGATCCGCGGCATGCGCGAGCTTCGGCCCGGTATCTGGCACTGGCAGGCGCCGCACCCGGACTGGGAGGAGGGCACGCCGTGGTCGCGGGAGGTGTCGTCATACGCGATCGAGCTCGGAAGCGACCTCGTGCTGTTCGACCCGCTCTCCGTCCCCGACGAGCTGCGCGAGCGCGCGACCGCGGTCGTCCTGACCGCGCCGTACCACGAGCGCGACGCCCGCGGGCTCGGCCTCCCGGTGCACACGCCGCCCGCAGACACCTGGCAGGACTGGGTCGAGAAGTTCGGCGTCGACCCCGATCAGGTGCGCGGCATGGAGAGCGAGGATCTCGCGTGGCTGCGTGCCGGCGAAGCCGAGGGGCACTTCCACGGCCCGGGCGCGTGGCCGTTCGGCATCCAGGCCTACGCCGGCCGCGAGGAAAACGACCTCGTCCTGTGGCTGCCCTCGATCAACGCGATCGTCTCCGGCGACTCCCTCTCCGACTTCGGCGACGGGCTGGACATCCAGCCGGCGGTCGCAAGCACGTCACGCGCGACGACGTGGTCCAACGGCTCCGGCCGCTGCTCGATCTCCCCGTCGAGCTCATCCTGCCGGCGCACGGCGAGCCCGTGGGCCGCGACGAGCTCGAGCGCGTGCTCGGCTAGGCAGCCGAGACGGCCTCGGCCTCGTTACGCGGCAGCCGCCGCGAGACGACCTGCGACACGCCGTCGCCGCCCATCGTGACGCCGTAGAGGACGTCGGCGGCCTCCATCGTCCGCTTCTGGTGCGTGATGACGACGAACTGCGCCCGGTCGGAGTAGCGGCGCAGGAGCTCGACGAAGCGGCCGATGTTCGTGTCGTCCAGCGCCGCCTCGACCTCGTCGAGGAGGTAGAACGGGCACGGCCGCGCGAGGAAGAGCGCGAACAGGAAGGCGATCGCGCCGAGCGCCTTCTCGCCGCCCGACAGGAGCGAGAGCCGCTGCACGCGCTTGCCCGCCGGACGCAGCTCGACCTCGACGCCGGCCTCTTCTTTTTCCTCTTCGTTCTCCTCGGCGTCGGTCAGGCGCAGACGGCCCTCGCCGCCCGGGAAGACGGTCGCGGTCACGTCCGCGAAGTGGCGCTGGACGGCGTCGAACGTCTCGGCGAAGCGCCGCTCGACGGTCTCCGTCAGCTCGGTGCGGAGCTTCTCGAGCTCGGCGAGGCTCGCCTCGAGGTCCGCCCGCTGCGCCGCGAGCTCCTCGAGTCGCTCCTTCTCGGCCTCGTACTCCTCGTGCGCGAGCGGGTTGACCTGGCCCAGCGTCTCGCGCCGGCGCTCGAGCCGCTCGACGGTGGCGACAAGCTGCTCGCGGTCGTCTCCTACCGCCGGCTCGTCAGCGTTTGCATCCTTTAGCCGCCGGCGAGCTTCGTCCGCTTCCGCTTCGACTCGAGCGGCCTCGACCTCGACGGCGGAGACGGCCTCGCCGGAGGCCGCGAGCTCCTGCCGCAGCTCGACCTCGGCCGCGCCGAGCCGGCGCAGGTCGGCGCCGAGCTCCCCGCTGCGCGCCGCCCCCGACTCGACCTCGGTCCGCAGCGGCGCCTCGAGGCGCTCGAGCGAGACGTCGAGCGCTCGGACGAGCCGCTCCGCGATCTCGATGCTGCGGTCGGCCAGAGGGTTCTTCTCGAGCGAGTATGCGGCGTCGGGGATCGGCGTCTCGACGCGCGCACGCAGCTCGTCGAGCTCGGACGCGAGCGAACGGCGGCGGGCGTGCAGCTCGAGCAGCAGCGCTTCGGCGGTCTCGCCCGCGAACCACAGCTCGCCGCGCTCCGGGTCGTAGCCGAAGCCCTCCGGCGTCACCGCCGGGACCGGCGAGGCCAGCAGATCCTCCTTCGCGACGACGGGCATCCGGGAGACCAGCTGCGCGGGGTCGCGCCCCACGAGGACGACGAGGCTCCCGAGGCCCGTCTCGCGCGCGCGCTCGAGCAGCGCCAGCCCGCCGGCCGGGTCGTCTCTGACCACGGCGGAGGCCAGGCGGCCGAGCGCGGCCGCGGCCGCACGCTCACGGCCCGGCTCGACGTCGAGCAGCGAGAGCGCGATCCGCTCGCCGTCCTCCGCCAGCGCGCGCGCCGCGGGCGGCAGCCCCTCCTGCTCGGCGAGCGCCCGGTCGAGGGCCCGCAGCCGTTCCTCCAGCAGGCGCAGCTCGGCCGCGAGGCCGGCCCTCTCGGCGCGAACGCGCTCGTCGAGCACGCGCCGGGGCCGCGCAAGCTCGTCGCGGAGCCGGACCACCCGCGCCTCGGCCGACTCGCGCCGCAGCCCGAGGCGCTCGGTGGCGCTGCGCAGCCGGTAGAGCGCCTGCAGCGCCTGCTCGCGCGCGCCCGCCGCGTCGGCGAGCTCCTCCTCCGCCTGCCCGCGCTCGCCGAGCAGCAGCTCGAGGCGCCCTTCGACGCCGGACCGCCGGGAGGCCGCGCCGCCGCGGCGCTGATCGATGTCGCGCAGCCTTTCCTCGAGCCCGGCCAGGTCGAGCTCCGCGACCCGTGCCTGGAGACGGGCGATCTCGACGCCGAGCTTCTGCGCCCGCTCGGCCGCGGTCGCCTGGAGCGCGAGCGGCCGCAGCCGCTTCTTGACCTCGGCCTCGACGTCGCGGGCGCGCTCGACCTCGACCGCGACGCGCGCGAGCTTGAGCTCCGCGCGGTGGCGGCGGGCCTTGAAGCGGCCGAGCCCGGCGGCCTCCTCGATCAGCGCCCTCCGCTCCGCCGGCCGCGAGGCAAGGATCGCCTCGACCTTGCCCTGGCTGATGATCGAGTGCATCCCCTGGCCGAGCCCGAGGTCGGCGAGCAGCTCGACGAGGTCGAGCCGCCGCACAGCCGCCCGGTTGACGAGGTACTGGCCCTCGCCGCCGCGGTGCAGCCGCCGCGCCACGGAGAGCTCGGCGTAGTCGACGGGCAGCGCGCCGTCGGCGTTGTCGAAGAGAAGCTCGACCTCGCAGAAGTCCGCCGTTCCACGTGTGCCGCCGCCGGCAAAGAGGACGTCGTCCGGCTTCTCGGCGCGCAGCTCGGTGGGGCTGAGCGAGCCGGCCGCCCAGCGGATGGCGTCGGAGACGTTGGACTTGCCGGAGCCGTTCGGGCCGACGATCACGCCGACGCCCGGCTCGAGACGAATCTCGACCGGGTCGGGGAAGGACTTGAAGCCACGCAGCTTGACGGCGCGCAGATGCACCGCGCTGACCCTAACGAGGCGGCAGGACGCTACTGCTGCGGTCTGTGCTCGTCGTCGCGGGCGAGCGGGGCGTCCTCGTCTGCCGGCTCGTCGTCGTGGAAGAGCTCCAGGATCCCGCGGGGCTCCGAATCGGGCTCCTCTTCCGTGAGGCGGCGCAGGCGCCGCTCCGAGTTGGTGGGCCGCCGCTCAGCCATCAGGCCGGGAAATATAGCGGGAAACTAAGAAACCTCGCCCGCGTCGAGCTTGGCTAGCGCCTCGCGGGCCGCCTCCTGCTCGGCGGCCTTCTTCGTCCGCCCTTCGCCGCGACCGAGCTCCTCGCCGTCGATGAGCGCCGCACACGTGAAGCTGCGCTCGTGCGGCGGCCCCTCGACCGCGATCTCCGTGTACGTCACGTGCCGGCCGCTGCGGGCGAGTACCTCCTGCAGGTCGGTCTTCTGGTCGACGCGGGTCGTGAGGGCATGCTCGATCTGGGCCGAGAACGCCGCAACCACCGCGTCCTCGATGGCGGCGAAGCCGTGCTCGAGAAAGAGCGCCCCGAGCGCCGCTTCGATCACGGCGGCGAGCACGTTCCGGTTCCGCGAGAGCCGCTCGAGCTCCTCCTCGGTCTGCGTGGAGCCTCCGTTCGCGACAAGTCGCCGTCCGAGGCCGAGGTCCCGCGCGACTTCCGCGCAGGTCGCCCGCGACACGACGTGCGAACGCACCTTCGCGAGCTTTCCCTCGGAGAAGTCGGGATGGCGCACGTAGAGCGCGTGCGCGACGGCGAGCTCGAGGACGCTGTCGCCGAGGAACTCGAGCCGCTCGTACGAGGCGCCACGGTCGCTCGCCCAGGACGTGTGCGTGAAGACGTGCTCCGCCAGCTCCGGCGGGAGCGCTTCGATCAGCTGCGCGAGGTCCCCGTTCGCGGCTACTGGTGCGAAGTGACGTAGTCGACCGCCTGGCCGACGGTCTGGATCTTCTGGGCATCCTCGTCCGAGATCTTGATCCCGAACTGATCCTCCAGCTCCATGATCAACTCGACGAGGTCGAGCGAGTCGGCGTCGAGGTCCTCCTGGAAGGATGCCTCCTCCGTGATGTCCGCCTCGTCGATGCCGAGTTGCTCGGTGAGGACCTCTTTGACCCGTTCGTAGACTTCCTCGCGCGGCGCTGCCATGTCACCTCTTGTGTCGTCGGGGCTGGAAAGCGCGCCGATCATACAATCAGCCGGGCTGCGAGGCGTCCGACGACGTCGTGATCGACCCCGCGGGCGGCCAGCCGGATCGCGTTCGCGATGGCCTTGGCGGAGGAATTGCCGTGCGCGATCACCACCAGCCCGCGCAGCCCGAGAAGGTAGGCGCCCCCGTACGTGTCGGGGTCTAGACGAGCGCGCAGCCGCCGTGCGGCCGGCCGGATGAGCAGCCCGCCGAGGCTTCCGGCGTTCGTCGCCGTGATCTCCTCGCGCAGGGAGTCGAGCAGGGTGCGGATCGTCCCCTCGACCGCCTTCAACGCGACGTTGCCGGTGAAGCCGTCGCTGACGATCACGTCGGCGGCGCCTTCGAGGATGTCGCGGCCTTCGGCGTTGCCGCGGAAGTCGAGGTCGGAGGCGGAGAGCAGCGCATGCGCCTCGAGCGTGAGCTGGTTTCCCTTCTCGGGCTCTTCGCCGATCGAGAGGAGGCGCACGCTGGGCCGCGCGATGCCGAGGATCTCCTCCGCGAAGACCGCTCCCATCGTCGCGAACTGCAGCAGGTGCTCGGCGCGGCAGTCGGCGTTCGCCCCGGCGTCGATCAGGATCGACGGCCCTTTGCGGGCGGGGATGGGCACGGCGATCGCCGGGCGGCGCACCCCGGGGACGCGGCGAAGCAGCACGAGGCCCGTGGCGAGCATCGCGCCCGTGTTGCCGGCCGACACGACCGCATCCGCCTCGCCGTCGGCGACGGCCTTGACCGCGCGCACGAGCGAGCTGTCCTCCTTCGTGCGAAACGCGTCCGCCGGCTTCTCGTCCATGCCGACGACCTGTGTCGTCTCCACGAGCGGTAGCCCGCGGGGGTCGAGATCGGCAGAGCCGAAGATGACGGTCTCGATGCCGACGTCGCGCGCGGCGAGCGCGCCTTCGATCGCCGCCTCCGGCCCCCTGTCTCCACCCATCGCGTCGACGGCGACGCGGGTCATGTCCTACGGGGCGTGGACGCGGAGCGGCTCGACCTCGCGGCCCTTGTAGGTGCCGCAGGTCGGGCAGACGCGGTGCGGGCGCTTCGGCTGGCCACAGTTCGGGCAGACGTTGACCTTCGGCGCGCTGATCGCGTGCGTCGCACGCCGCTTGTCGCGGCGGGATTTGGAGGTTTTCCGCTTCGGAACGGCCATGACCGGCCGCCCACTATAGCCTGCGCCCGTGGAGACGACGGAGCTCCTGGAGCTGTTCGACGCGCAGATGCGCGACGCGAACCAGCCTGACGGCCTGTATGTCGGCGACGGCTGGAGCGCCGTGCTCCGCGCCCCTGCAGACGGCGAGGTCGAGCCGCTGATCGCGCGGATGCGCGAGCTGCCCGGCCATGTCGAGTGGAAGTACTACGCGCACGACGGTCCCGAGCTGCGCGAGCGCCTCGTCGCCGCCGGGCTCGAGCCCGACGACGAGGAGACGGTCGTGGTCGCCGAGGCCGGGTCGATCCCGCCTCCACCTGCCGACGTCGAGCTTCGGATCGTGACCGAGGAGTTCGTCGAGCTCGCGGCCCGCGTCTTCGGCAGTCGGTTCGAGCTGCCGAAGGAGGCCGTTGCGGTCGTCGCGCTCGTGGACGGGGAACCGGTCTCCGGGGGCCGGGTCGATCTCTATCCCGGCCTCGACTTCGCCGGCCTCTTCGGCGGGATCACGCTCCCCGAGTTCCGCGGTCGCGGCTTCTACCGCGCGACTGTCGCCAAGCGCGCGGAGATCGCGCGGGAGGCCGGCCACCGCTGGCTCTACTCCGACGCGCTGCCCACCAGCCGCCCGATCCTCGAGCGGCTCGGCTTCGTCGCGATCACGACGACGACGCCGTTCATGCTTCCCTCTGCAGCTCCCTGAGCTTTTCCCAGCGCGGGTCGGTGCGCTCTTCGGAGTGCTCGTGGGGCTCGACGTTGAGGTCCTTGCCGCACACGGGGCAGAGGCCGGCGCAGTCGTCGCGGCAGAGGATCTTGTCGGGCAGCGCGAGCGCGATGGCGTCGTGTGCCCAGGCCGAGAGGTCGAGCCGGTCGTCGTCGAGGTACTCGGTCTGCTCCTCGTCCCCCTCGGGCTTCGCAGCCTGGTACTCGCGCAGGTCGAGCGAGAGCGGCAGCTCGGCGTCCTGCAGGCAGCGGAAGCACGGGCCGTCGAGCGAGACGTCGAGCGTGAGCTCGAGGACGGTGCCGCTCGAGGCGCGCGTCACGGTGAGCTTCGCGGGCGCGGGGTTCGGCGTCACGTCGTACGTCTGGCCGCCGAGAACGAGGGGCTCGAGCTCGATCTCGACCCGCTCGCGTGCCTGGTCGCCGCTGCGGATCCGGAGCGTCCGGAGGTCGAAGGTGGTCATCCCGCCACCGTAGCGGCCTCTCAGCGCGTGAAGCGGAGGCTGTTCAGCATCTGCCGGACGTCGGCTTCGCCCGCCGCGAAATTTGGCCCGCAGATGACCGCGCCGACCTCGACTCGCCCGACCCCCGAGCCCGGGCCCCGAACCTGGGCGGTCAGATGCCGTTGCTTCGCTCCTGAGCCGCGGCAGTTCACGTACGAGCTCGACGTTCGCTTGGTGGGCTCTTGCCGGACGACGATGCGCGCCGGCTTGCCGGCGATGCGCGCGTTCGGGGCGTCGTCCAGAGCCGGCTTCGTGAACGCCGTCCACCAGGCCGCGACGCCGTTCGGGCCGAGCCGCAGCGGCGGTGGGAGGGGCGTCTCGAAGCCGAAGAGGTTCCCCGGCGAGCAGAGCGGCGGATGCGTCGTCGCAAGCAGCGTCAGCGGGGACTCCGACGTGCCGACCCAGCACCAGCCCTCGCGCTGCCAGTTCGCCGGATAGTGGAAGGCCAGCCGGAAGCCGGGAAAGCGCGCCAGGGCCAGATCGCTGCCGTGCTTACTCGACGAGCCGCCGCAGCCTGCCGCCACGACGGCGAGCGCCACCGCTGTGACGAGCAGTCCCCGCCTGGATCGCAGGATCGGGAATCGCCCGCGCACGCCGCAATGATGCCTGGGTTAAGGCGCGGCGCGGCGAAGATCGGCAAGTTGCGGCACCCGCCGCGGGATCGTGTCCTGCGCTTCCTTGTGCCGCAGGTATGGCCCGACCGTCTCCGGCAGGAGCTCGGCCTCCTCATGCCCGTGCGGGTTGCGTGCGAGGACGAGCATCCCCACCGAGGCTACGACGACGGCTCCGGCGGCGAGCTCGCGCCCCCCGACGGCTTCGCCGGCGAACAGCCAGCCGAGCAGGACGGCGACGGCCGGGTTGACGTAGGCGTACGTCGACACGAGCACGCTCGGCGCCCCGCTCCGCAGGAGCCAGCCGTAGGCCGTGAAGGCGAGGATCGAGCCGAAGACGACGAGGAACCCGAACGCCGCGGCGGATCCCGGGGAGATCGCGGCCGGGTGGACGCGTCCGACTTCGCCCATCGCGGCGCCCGCGACGGCGAGCAACGCGGCTGCACACAGCATCTGCATCGCGGCCGAGAGGAACGGCGCTCTCGGCAGCGGCGCCACGCGTGCGTACGCGGAGCCCGCAGCCCAGGAGAGCGCGGCGATGAGGATGACGGCGGCGCCGACCGGGTCGAGGTGCGCGCTCTGCCCGACGAGCAGAGCGACTCCGAACAGGCCCGTGGCGATCCCTGCGAGCGCGCCGAAGGAGAGCCGGATCCCGAAGAACGTGCGGTCGAGCAGCGCCGTGAACAGCGGCACGGTGGCGACGAGGAGAGCGGTCAGTCCCGAGGCGACCCGCTGCTCGGCCCAGGCGATTCCGCCCGTGTCGACGAACAGAAGCAGTCCACCCACGATCGCGGCGGCGCTCCACTCGCGGCGGCCGAGCCGGGCGGCTGCGACGTCTCCGCGCCGGAGGGACCAGGCGTACAGGAGCCCGCCGGCCAGGGCGAACCGGACTGCAAGCATCAGCAGCGGCGGCAGCGTCCTGTCGGCGATCGCGATCGCCAGATACGTCGATCCCCAGACGACGTAGACGATTCCGAGCGCGGCGGCGATCTTCGTCCTCATGGCTTCATGGTGCCTAGGCCGGTCGATCAGCACAAGTTGAGTTATCGTTCGTTTCGATCATGTCTGCTAATGACTGGCTGGGTATCGACCTGCGCCATCTCGCCGCGCTGGAGGCGGTCGCGCGCACCGGCTCGTTCGGCCGCGCTGCACGCGAGCTGGGCTACACGCAGTCGGCCGTCAGCCAGCAGATCGCGCAGCTCGAGCGCATCGTCGGACAGAAGCTCTTCGACCGGCCCGGCGGCCCGCGGCGGGTCGAGCTGACCGAGGCCGGCCTCCTCCTGCTCGGCCACGCCGACGCCATCGTCGCGCAGCTCGATGCCGCCCGCGCCGACATGGCCGCGCTGGCCGAGGGCGCCGCGGGAACGCTCCGCGTCGGCATCTACCAGAGCGTCGGCGCCCGCCTCCTCCCCACGCTGGTGCGCCGGTTCCGCGAGCAGTGGCCCCTCGTCGGCGTGCGCGTGCGGGAGGAGAGCGCCGCGGCCGACCTCCTGCGGCTGCTCGAGCACGGCGAGCTCGACCTCACGTTCGCCGACCTGCCGCTGAGGGACGGGCCGTTCGAGTGGGCGGAGCTGCTGCAGGATCCGTACGTCCTACTCGTGTCGGCGCGGTCCGAGCTCGCGTCGCTGGAGTCGGCTCCGTCGCTGCGCGAGGTCGCGAAGCTACCGCTGATCGGCCGCCGCAGCACCGACGAGCCCGAGCGGTTCCTGGCGGGCCGGGTGCCGGACGTGAATGTCGTCTTCCGCACCGACGACAACGGCACGCTCGCCGCCTTCGTCGCCGAGGACCTCGGCGCCGCGATCGAGCCGCGCCTCGTCGTCGACCCCCGCGACCGTGACGTGAAGATGCTCCCGTTCGGCTCGCGGATCCCGCCGCGGACGATCGTCCTCGCGTGGCATCGCGACCGCTACCGCTCGCAGGCGGCGCAGGCGTTCGTGGAGCTCGCGCAGGAGCTCGCTGCCGACTCGTCGGACTAGCGGCTAGAAAACGTCGTCGTCGGCGACGTCGCCGTTGGCGCTCAGGCCCGCGATGACCGTCTCCTGCGAGCGCTCGTGCAGCCGCTCGCGTCCCCGCCGGACGGCGGTGAGGAAACGCTCCATGTTGACCTCGAGAGATTGGAGCTGGGTATCGGCCCAGTCCTCCATCTCGAGCTTCATCTCGCGCGCGCTGCGCCGGGCGTCGTCCACGATGTCGTCGGCCTGCCGTTCGGCGATCTTCACGATCTCGGTCTGCGAGGCCTCACGCACGGCCTGCTCCCGCGCCTCGGCCAGCAGCCGGTCGACCTCGCGCTTGGCCTCGGCGAGCATCTCCTGCCGCTCCTTGACGATCCAGCGAGCCTGCTTGATCTCCTCGGGGATCGTCGCGCGCATCTGGTCGAGGATGTCGTAGATCTCCTCGCGGTCGATCCGCACCTGGTCGGTGAGGGGTACGGCCTTCGCGTTGTGGACGAGGTCGTCGAGCTTGTCGATCAGAACAAGGACGTCCATTGGCTCCGGAGTGTAGCCCCCTGAGCGGAGGACGCGGTCGAATAGCCCGCCTCGGAGCGGCCCGGGCCATGCCCAGAGCGGCCCGGAGACAGGTGGGCGGGCGGTTCTAGAAGCGGCTCGCGAGCCAGTCGTAGATCTCGCCGAGGCGGCCGACGGAGATCGAGAGGTGGCCGTCTTCCTCGCTTATGTGCGCTTCCACGCCGGGAATGCGCTCGGCGAGCCAGCGGGCATGGGCCACGGGAACCATCAGGTCCTGCGCGCCCTGCCAGAGGAGTGTCGGGACCCGGATCTGGGCGAGCTCGAAGCCCCATGGCTTGACAAAGGCCAGGTCGTCGTCACGCCAGCCCGCAACGCCCTGAGCGAGGAAACGGTCGGAGCTTCGCTTGAAGTGCCGAGCGCGGTCTCCGGTGAGGACGGCGGCGTCGACCGGCGGCAGAACCGAGGCCCAGACCTCCGCGATCTGGTCCGGCGTCGCGTCGCGCAGCTCCGCGGCCTCGTGCTCGAGGATCGGCTCGAGCGCCGCCGGGCCCTCTAGCGCCGCCTCGAACTCCACGACGTTCTGGTCGCCCATGCCCGCGAGCCAGTCGATCCCCTCGGCCTCGTACGGCGTCGGAGCCGCGATCGCGGCCGCGGCGAGGCACCGCTCCGAGAGGGCGCCGCACGCGAACGAGTGCGGGCAGCCGCCGGAGCCGCCCACGGAGACGTACAGCTCGACGCCGAGCGCGTCGAGCACGTCCTCGATGTCGGGGACGACGTCCGCGACCGAGCGGCCCGGGCTCGGCGTGGAGCCGCCGTAGCCGGCGCGGTCGTAGGTGATGGGACGCAGCCCACGCTCGCGCCCCTTCTCGACGTCCGGCGGGTAGGCGAGGCCGCTACCCGGCGTCCCGTGATGCTGCACGACGACGTGCCCGTCCGGGTCGCCGTGGTCATAGACGTGCAGCGTCCGTCCGTCGCGCAGGGTGACGTCGAGCTCGATCACTCGTCCGGACGTTCCGGCGTCCCGGGGCGCCCATTCGGGAAGAGCTCGGCCAGCCGGCGCGCGACCGGCTGCGGGACGAGCGCGGACACGTCCCCGCCGAACGCCGCGATCTCCTTCACGCCGCTGGAGGAGACGAAGCTCACCTGCGGGCTCGCCATCACGTAGACCGTCTCCACCTCCGGCGCCAGCGTTCGGTTGAGCTGATTCATCTGGAACTCCCACTCGAAGTCGGAGATGACCCGGAGCCCCTTGACGATCACCTTCGCGTCCCACCTGTGCGCGAAGTCGACGACGAGCTCGCGAAAGACGTCGATCTCGACGTTCTCGTGGGCGGCCAGGGCGCCGCGGAGGAACTCGATCCGCTCCTCGACCGTGAACATCGGCTCCTTGTGGTGCGGCGTCCCCACCACTCCGACGACGACACGGTCGAAGATCCCGGCCGCCCGCGCGATCACGTCGACGTGACCGTTCGTGACCGGGTCGTACGACCCCGGGGCGATCGCGGTGATCACTCAGCAGCCTCGAACAGCGTCACGCGGGTCTGGCCGTACTTGCGGCTCGTCCGCACGGGCAGCGGCAACTCGGGCTCGACGCGCGCGTCGGTCTCCACGACGAGGACGCCGTCGGCTGCGAGCAGCGACGGCAGGTGGCGCGCGAGGCGTGGCTGGATCTCGGTGAGCATTCCGTAGGGAGGGTCGACCAGCACGAGATCGTACTTCGCGCCCGCCGTCGCTTCCTCGGCGATCGTGCGGAGGACGTCGCCGTGGACGACGCGGGCCCCGGTCAGCCGTAGCCGCTCGAGGTTGCGCCCGATCGTGCGGACCGCGTCGGGATCGCGCTCGACGAAGACGGCGCTCGCGGCGCCCCGCGAGAGCGCCTCGATCCCGAGCGCCCCGGAGCCGGCGAAGAGATCGAGGACGCGCGCGTCCTCGAGCGGCCCCACCAGGTTGAAGACGTTCTCGCGCACGCGGTCGGACGTCGGCCGCGTGTCGAGGCCGCGCGGCGCGCTCAGCTTCTGACCCTTGCGGCTGCCGGCGATGACCCTCACGAGAGGAGCCTAGAGCGGGACACGGCTCAGGCGGACACGGCCGGAACCTGGTACCGGCCGTGCCCGCTCCGGGCGTGTCCGTCGGCTCAGATGGCGCACCTCCGCCGCACGGACATTGCTCTGTGCGACCTGTCCGGAACCTGGTTCCAGACGGGTCTCGAGAAGACACTCTCAGGCGGCGCGGCGGAGATCCTCCACCTGGCGGTGCGTCTCGCGATAGATCCGGTGCAGCCGCTCGGCATCGATGCGCGTGACCGTGTGCCTCGAACGGCCCGGCAGCAGGAGCGCGAGCAGCCTCCTCACGCGAGCGCCTCACGCTCGACGTCCGCGAACAGGGCGGCGGCGACCTCTTGCAGCGGCCCGGGCCCGATTTCAGGCGCAGCGGCCCGCGCGCGTTCGAGCAGGTCGCGGTCGCGGCGGAGGTGGGCGAAGCGGAGGTCGGAGAGGCCCGACTGCCGCGTGCCGAGCAGGGCGCCGCCGCCCCGCAGCTCGAGGTCGACCTCCGCGAGCTCGAAGCCGTCGCTCGTGTCGCAGAGCGCCTGCAGCCGCGCGTGCGCCGACTCGGTCAGCTCCTCCTTCGCGCGCGAGACCAGCAGGCAGTACGACTGCTCGGCGCCGCGGCCCACCCGGCCGCGCAGCTGATGGAGCTGCGCGAGCCCGAAGCGGTCGGCCTCCTGCACGATCATCACCGTCGCGTTCGCCACGTCGACGCCGACCTCGATCACCGTCGTCGCGACGAGCACGTCGAGCTCGCGCGCCTTGAAGCGGGCCATGAGGTCGCGCCGGTCGGCAGCCTTGAGCCGGCCGTGGAGGCAGCCGACCCGGAAGTCGCGCAGCTCGGCGCGGCGCAGCCGCTCGGCCTCCTCCTCCGCCGCGCGCGCGAGCGAGGTCTCCGACGCCTCGATGAGCGGACAGACGACGTACGCCTGGCGTCCCTCCCGCAGCAGCCGCGCCAGCCGCGTGTACGCCTCGGAGGCGCGGTCCTCGGTGATCCAGCTCGTGATCACCGGCTTGCGCGACGCCGGCGGCTTCGCGATCTCCGACACGGCAAGGTCGCCGTAGACGGTGAGGGCGAGGGTGCGCGGGATCGGCGTCGCGGTCATGTGGAGCACGTGGGGCGCGCGTCCGCCTGCGAGCGCCGAGCGCTGCTCGACACCGAAGCGGTGCTGCTCGTCGACGACCGCGACCGCGAGGTCGGTCAGCTCGAAGCCCTCCTGGATCAACGCGTGCGTCCCGACGACGACGTCCGCGCCGACCGCCGCGTCTCGCTCGCGCTTCGGGGACGAGCTCGTCAGCAGGGCGCAGCGGACGCCAAGCTCCAGGCAAAGGTCTGCGATGGTCAAGAAGTGCTGCTCAGCGAGGGTTTCCGTGGGAGCCATGAGCGCGCCCTGGCGCCCGTTCTCGACCGCGCGGAGGAGCGCGTAGAGCGCGACCACGGTCTTGCCCGAGCCGACGTCGCCCTGCAGCAGCCGCTGCATCGGGGCGGTGCGGGCGAGGTCGCCGTCGATCTCGCGAATCGCCTGCTCCTGGTACGGCGTGAGAGCGAAGGGCAGCGCCTCGCGGTAGCGGCGGATCAGGTCGCCCGGCGCGCCGAGGCCGGGTGCGAGCGTCCGCTCCCGCTCCGCAACGCGGCGGGCGATGCCGATCTGGAGGACGAGCAGCTCCTCGAACGCGAGCCGCTTCCGGGCCGTCTCCGCCTCGTCGAGGTCGCGGGGACGGTGCACGGCGGCGAGGGCGTCGCGCTTCAACGCGAGACCTTCGCGCTCGCGCAGCTCGGCGGGCAGCGGGTCGGGGACGTTCACAGCGAGCGGGAGCGCCGCGTCCACCACCCGCCGCACGGTCGCCGCGGCGATCTCCTCGGCGGCCGGGTAGACGGGCGCGAAGTCGGCCGTGGCGTGCGTCTCGCCGATGTCGTAGGAGCGGGGCTCGAAGCCCCAGCGGCCGAGCTTGCCCCGCAGCCGCACCTCGGTCCCCGGCTTGAGCCGCTCGGCGAGCCACGGCTGGTTGAACCAGGTCACGCTCACGGCGGCCGTGCCGTCGTCGACCCGCGCGACGATCCGCGACCGGCGCCGCCCGCGCAGCGGCCGTTTCTCGGCCTTGAGCACACGGCCGGTGATGACGACCTCCTCCCCCTCGCGCAGCTTCGCGATGGGCACCTCGTCGGCGGCCGTCTCGTACCGTCTCGGGCGGTGCTCGAGCAGGTCGCGCACCGTGCCCAGCCCGAGCTTGCCGAGCTTGCGCTGCGTCGTCGCGGCGACGCCCGGCAGCGAGTCGAGGCCGAGCTCGAGGCGCTCCGGTCGCAGGGCACGGGGCGTCGGCGGCCAGGCCCCGGGCGGGTCCAGGGCTGCGAAGGCCGTCTGTCGACGGGTAGCTGTCATCGTGGGCGCCACCGGGCGTACGGGAGTATTTCGCGCGGACCGGACGTCAGGCGTGGGCGAGAACCAGAGACGCGGCGTCGAACTCCTCGATCGTCATCAGCACGACCTCGCCGCAGCCGCGGCGGCCGCACTCGCAGGCGAACGGGTAGCCGTAGTGCTCGCGCGGCGCCTCCGGCGAGGCCAGCCAGGCGCGGATGTTCGCCGCCGCAGCCTCGTTCTCCCAGCGGCGGACCGCCGGCAGGTCCGCCGCTCCTTCCGGGACCTCGAGCAGCGACTCGACCTCGGCGACGAGCTCGCGCGACCCGTCCATCTCGACCACCGGGAAGCCTCGCTCGCGTGCGAGCGCCGCCACGCGGTCTGCGTAGAGGCGATCCTTGACGAGCCGCGCCTCGAGCGCGCGCGCAGGGTCGCTCGACGGCATGGAGCGGGCCGAGAGCACGCTCTGCTGCCACTCCGGCGTCGGGTCGAGGAAGACGGCCTGCTCGCCCTCGGGGACGAGATCCGGAAGAATCTGCGGCCCCTCGACCACGGTCGGCGCTGCGGGCAGGACGGCCAGGTCGTCGAGGGCGTAGCGCATCATCCGCCGCGACGTCTCCTCGAACTCGGCGGCCTGCACCTCGGGCGGCGTCTCGAGCCACTGCTCGTCCGGCGACTTGCGCGGTTGGTCCCAGCGTGCGTCGTACGCGTACCAGAAGCTGTCGATCGCGAACCGGCGCAGCCCGTGCCGCTCCGCGAGGGCGCGAGCGGTGGTCGACTTCCCTCCGCCCGTCCCGCCGCCGATCCAGATCCGGCTACTCGTCATCCCGGAACCAGAAGAGGGCGAGCGTGCCCGGCCCGGCGTGCGCGCCGAGCACGGCGCCGAGCGCGACCACAAGCTCGAGCTGCGCGTCCGGCCTCCGTTCGCGGACGAGCGCCTCGAGCTCGGCGGCCCGCTCCGGCGCGGCGGCGTGTCCCACGCTGAGGCGGAAGGCCGGCTCGTCGCGCGTCTGCGTCTCGAGAGCCGCAGCAAGCTCGGCGAAGGCCTTGCGCTCTCCCCGCACGCGCTTGATCGGCTCCACGACGCCGTCCTCGATCGAGAGGATCGGCTTGACGTGCAGCAGCGTGCCCGCGAACGCGGCCGCCTTGCCGATGCGGCCGCCCCGCGCGAGGAACTCGAGCGTGTCCACCGTGAAGAGGAGACCTCGCTCGCGGCGGTAGCGCTCGACGAGCGCGTCCACCTCCTCGTCACTCGTGCCGCGGTCCAGCCGCCGCTGGATCGCGAGCGCGAGCATCGCGATCGACGCTGAAGCGGTCTCGGTGTCGATCGCCCGCACCCGGCCGTCCCCGAGCTCGGTCGCGGCGGCCTCCGCGCTCGCGAAGGTGCCCGAGACGCGCGCCGAGACGTGGAGCGAGAGGATCCGCTCGTAGGCGCCGAGCTCCCGGTAGCAGGCGAGGAAATCGCCCGGCGTCGGCTGCGACGTCGTCGGGAAGACGCTCCCCTCGCTGAGCCTCCGGTAGAACTCCGCCGCGTCGATGTCGACGCCGTCGCGCAGGCTCTCGTCCCCGAAGCGGACGTAGAGCGGCACGACGCGCCAGTTCGGGAACCTGTCGGCGGCGTCGGGCAGGTCGGCCGTCGAGTCGAGGACGATCGCCGTGTTGACGCTCGTCAGGTTCACGCCAAGGCGGCGGCGTGCAGGATCGCGCCCACGATCTCGTCGAGCTCCTGGTCCTTCGCCAGGCAGGCGACCGCGCCCGCCTCGAGGAGAGCCTCGCGCTCCGCGGCGTCTGCAGACGCGGTCAGCGCGACGACGGCGACTTCCGGAGCGGCCTCGAGGACCTGGATCGTCGCCTGGATGCCGTCGAGCCCGGGGAGCCGGTAGTCCATGAGCACGACGTCCGGGCGGTGCTCGACCGCGGCCGAGACGGCTGCGGCCCCGTCGCCGACCGAGGCGACGATCGCCACGTCCTCGCGCATCCCGAGCAGGAGCTCGAGCGCATCGCGGAAGACCTCGTTGTCCTCGACGAGCAGGATCCGCACCGGTCGCATCCGGCTGAAGACTATTCCGCTCCGAGCAAGAGCGGATAGTGCGGCTGGCCCCCCTCGTGCACCTCGACCTCGAGCTCCGGATGGTCGGCCGCGAGGCGTTCGAGGAGCCCGTCGAGCGGCGGCGGCTCGTCGCCGGTGAGGAGGGTCAGGACTGTGCGGGGCTGTGCGAGCAGCCGCGCAACCAACGCCAGGACGACGTCGATGAACTCCTCCCCGCCGCCGACCGGCTCTCCGTCGACGAGGCCCAGCCAGTCGCCGCGGCGGATCGCGAGCCCGTTCAGGGAGACGTCACGCGACGCGCGAGTGACCTCGCCGGTCGCAACGGCCGCCGCTGCCTCGGCCATCGCAGCCGCGTTCTCCGCGGCGGAACGCGTGCCGTCGTACGCGAGGGCCGCGGCGAGCCCGGCGGGAATCGACTCCGTCGGCACGACCACGACGGGTCGTTCCCCGCTCTCGGCCGCTTGCTCGGCCGCGAGCCGTACGTTCGGGTTGTTCGGCAGGATCACCGCCTCCTCGGCCTCGAGCTCCCCCAGCGCCTCCACGATCTCCGCGGTGGACGGGTTCGCCGTCTGCCCGCCCTCGACCACCCGGATCGCGCCGCTGCCGGCGAGCGACTCGAAGAGCAGCCGGTTCCCCTCGCCGGCAACCACCGCGACGATGCCGCTCTTCGTCCGTGCTGACGGGACGAGGGAGAGGCGCCGCTCCCGCCGCTCCTGCTGCTCGTGCATGTTCGCGATCTCGACGCCGTCGATCGTCCCCGCGGCGGTTCCGAGGGCGAGCGCGGCGCCCGGATCGTCTGTGTGGACGTGCACCTTGAGCGCGGTCTCGTCGCCGACGACGACGAGCGAGTCTCCGAGCGGCTCGAGCTGGGCCTCGAGCTCGTCGCGGTCGAGCGCCTCGCCCTCGACGACGAAGACGGTGCAGTAGCGATAGCGCGACGGCTCGAGATGGATCGCCTCCACGCCGACGGGCGCGGTCGTCACGGGCGCCGAAGGCACCGCCTCGCCGGTGACCGCGCCGGTCAGCCCGCGCAGCAGCTCGACGAGGCCCGCGCCGCCCGCGTCCACGACGCCCGCCTCGCGCAGGATTTCGAGCTGCTCCGGGGTGCGGGCGACGGCCTCCTCCCCGTGGCGCACGAGCTCCACGAGCAGCTCGCCGAGCGGCTCGGGCTCGGCGGCGCGGCGCTCGGCCTCCTCCGCGAGCTCGCGGATGACGGAGAGCATCGTGCCCTCGACCGGCCGGCTCACGGCCCGGTAGGCGGTGTCAGAGGCTCCCCGCAGCGCCCGGGCCGTGAGCGCCGGGTCGACCCCGTTCGTCGCCTCGGCGAGGACGTCGGCGATCCCGCGGACGATCTGGGAGAGGATGACGCCGGAGTTGCCGCGTGCTCCCATCAGGGCGGCGAGGGCGACCGCGTGCGCCAGCGTCGGCCGGTCGCTCGGCTCGGCCGAGCCGACGGCGTCCGCGACCGCGCGCACGGTCAGCGTGAGGTTGGTCCCGGTGTCTCCGTCGGGGACGGGATAGACGTTGAGGTCGTCGATGCGGCCGCGGCTCGCCTCGAGCGACGCGAGCGCCGAGCCGACAAGGCCGCGCACCCGCTCGAGATCGGCCTCGGCGCTCACTTTCCTCCGGTCCGGACGTCGTCGACGTGCACCTCGACCGCGCGCACCGTCAGTCCCGTGAGCCGCTCCACCTCGTAGGCGATCCGGTTGCGGACGCTCGAGGCGACCTCGGCCAGGTTGAGGCCGTACTCGACCACGACGTGGAGGTCGACGGTCACCTCTCCGCCCTCACGGCCGATCTCGATGCCGCTCGGGCGCCCCCGCGCGCGGGCGAGGCGCCCGAGCCGCGAGCCCTTCATCCCGACCACGCCGTAGCACTCGAGCGCCGTCTCCGCGACGATCTGGGCGATCGCCTCGCTCGAGATCGTGATCCGCCCGAGCCGCGAGGAAAGCGCGTGGCTTGCCTCCATACGGGGTCTTGGACCTGCCTGGAGCACCTAGGGTTGCGCGACGAGAAGTTGAGCCCACGGCTCGCGCTGGGCGATCCGCGCCTCGCGGCAGCCGGCCTCGCGGGCGAAGGCGACGAGCTCGTCGTCCGTGTGGAAGTGGCCGCGGGTGTGCGAGCGGATACGGCGCGGCCTCGGTTCCCTTCGCCTCCGGCGCTGTCGTCATCACGGCGAGCCGGCCGCGTTCGGGGTCGAGAACCCGCCGCAGCTCGCGCAATGCGGCCACCGGGTCTCCGAAGAAGAAGAACGCGACGAGGCAGGAGACGGCCGTGAACTCGCCGTCGGCGAACGGCATCGCCTCGACGTCGGCGAGCTCGATTCGCGCGCCGGTCTTCTCCCGCGCGAGCCGCACCATCTCCTTGCTGTGGTCGGCCCCGGCGATCGAGCAGCCGCTCTCGCGGGCGCGGCGCAGGAAGGCACCGCCGCCGCAGCCGACGTCGAGCAGCCGGTCGTCAGGCTGCAGCGCGAGCGCCTCGAGCACCGGCTCCCAGAGGAACGCGTGTGCGTCGTCGGCGCCGTAGGTCTCCCGCGCCTTCCGGCCGCTCGGCCGCCGGGCGACGCGGTCGGTCATCCGGTCGATCCGCCATTCGCGGAAGCGCTGGACGGGGTCCACGCCGCCGATGTACCAGAATCCCGGGCATGAGCGACGACAACATCTGGACGGACGAGTGGGACGAGGGCGAGGACTGGTCGGGCGGGGGCGGCAGCGCCAAGCGGCTGCCGCGGGCCGAGCGACTCGGCGCGACCGTCTACGAGTTGGGGCCCGGCAACTTCGTCCCCTACCACTTCCACCACGGCGCCGAGGAGATGCTCGTGGTGCTCGACGGCGAGATGACGATGAAGACGGAGGAGGGCGAGCGGCTGGTGCGGCGCGGCGAGACGGTGATCTTCCCGGTCGGGCCGGCGGGCGCGCACGGCTTCCGCAACGACGGCGAGGGGCGCTGCCGGTACCTGGTGGCCTCGTCCCGGCAGGCGCCCGAGGTCGGCGAGTATCCGGAGCTCGGCCAGATCACCGTGCAGGGACCGTCCCGCTCGCAGACGGGTGAGCAGCTCTGGTTCATCTACGACGTCCCGAAGGACGCCGCGGACTAGAGGGCCTTCTGGACCTTGCCGGCCTTGAGGCAGCGCGTGCAGACGTACGCCCGCTGCGGCGTGCCGCCGATCACGACGCGGACGCGCTGGAGGTTCGGCTCCCAGCGCCGCTTCGTGGCCACCATCGAGTGGCTCCGGTGATTGCCGAAGCCGGGCTTCTTACCGCAGATCGCGCAAACCTTGGACATCCGGCGACCCAGGATAGCCGCTAGCCGGACTTCGCCTGTTCGCGGACCTGCGC
>CAWGVE010000064.1:0-4100 GCA_963825805.1 uncultured Actinomycetes bacterium
TTAGCCCATCGCGCGGACTGCGACCTCGTGCTTCGTCACCGAGGTTCGCTTGCCCGGCGTATCCGAGGTGGGCATCGCACTGAGGAACTCGTCGCCGGTCCGGTAATCGTCCTCGTTGTCAAAGAAGACGATCGCCATGGCGCTCTGTGCGTCTGGATCGTGGAGGATCATCATCTCCGTCGCCGGAAGACCCTCGGGACGCTCACCGTCCTCGATCTCGCTCTTCAGCGCCGCGATCCGGTCGGCGTCGATGCCCTCGAACGTCACGACTCTTGCCAGTGCCATCGGGTTCTCCTGTCGTTGGGTATGGGCGGGAGCCTACGCCTGGGCAGCGAGCTCGGCCAGCGCGACGACCGTGCGCCAGTTCCGGAGTGTGGCCTGGACGCCGAGCAGCGACTCGATCCGCGCGTTCGAGAGGCGAGATCCATGCACGCCGCGCGGCAGCCGGAGGTAGAGCTCGGCGCCCAGCAGAACGGCTTCGGCGGCGAAGGGCTCGAGCCGGACGGCCGCGCTCTTGGCCGGCCGGCTGGCGAGGAACGCGACGTGGGTGTCCGCTGTGCGGTCGAACGGGTGCGCCTCGACGGTCGCAGCGAGCTCTCGCGGCTTGCGCAGGATCACCGCGGTCGTCACGCCGAAGGTGTCTGCGACGAGACGCTCCAGATCCAGGCCGAGGCTCTTGCGGGCAGCAGGCCCGTCGAGGAGGACGTTGCCGCTCGCGATGTACGTCCTGACGTTGCCGTAGCCGGCGTCCTCGAGCAGCGTCCGCAGCTGGGCCATCGGCACCTTGTTGCGCGCGCCGAGGTTGACGCCGCGCAGGAGCGCGACCCACTTCACCGCCGGCGCTGTCCCCGCCGCAGCGCGTCGAGCCGGCGGCGCTCCTGCTTCGTCGGTCGCGCCCCGAGGTCGGCGCCGAGCGGCCGTGCCAGCCCGCGCTCGAGCGCGAGCCGCTCCCGCTCCTCGCGCGATTCGGGCGTCTCCTCGTAGAGCGTCGCGGCAACCTTCGCCGGCCCGCGGCGGTCGGCCAGTCCGGTGACGACGAGGACGCGGCGGGTCGTTCCGAGGCGAATCTCGAGCGTGTCGCCCGCTGTGACCTCCCGTGCCGGCTTGACCCGCTCGCCGCCGACCTTGACGTGCCCCGCGAGGACGAGATCCGTCGCAGCGCTCCGCGTCTTGGCGAAGCGCGCCGCCCACAGCCACTTGTCCACGCGAACCCGATCCATGAGAGAAATCCTACGCTTGACAGGAGAACACGTGTTCGTATAGAACATACGTTCCTGTGATCGCATGTCTCGCCATTCCCGGTCTCGAGCTCAAGGCAGCGTTGCGGCGGACGCCGACGCTCGCGCTCTGCCCGGCGGCGCTGGCTCCCGAGCCGCAGGGCGAGCCGCTGCTCGGGCCTGTGACGGCGGCTGCCGAGGCGGCCGGCGTGCGACCGGGGATGCGGCTGGGGGAGGGACTCGCCACCTGTCCGTCGCTCGCGCTCGTCGAGCCCGACGCGGCGGGGGCCGAACAGGCCTGGGAGGAGATCCTCCATGCGCTCGAGGACGCGGGTTTTGCGGTCGACCCTGCCTCGCTCGGCGTCGCGTACTTCGAGACGCGGGGAGTCGAGCGGCTCTACGGCGGCCTCGAGCCTGCGCTCCGGCGCGCGCTCGCCGCGATCGGGACCGAATGGGACGCACGCATCGGCGCCGCCGGACGGCGCTTCGCCGCGCTCGCGGCAGCTTCCGTCGCGCGACCCGGGCAGGTGGTCGTGGTCGCCGACGAGGAGCTGCCGCAGTTCCTCGCGCCGCTGCCGCTCACGCTCCTGCCGCTCGAGCGCGGCCGCTACGAAGAGCTCGAAGCACTCGGAGTTCGCAAGCTGGGACAGCTTGCCGGGCTCCCGGGAGGCGCCGTCGCCGAACGTTTGGGGCCGGACGGCCGGCGCGCCTGGGGCCTGGCGAGAGGTGGGACGGCCGCGCGGGTGCGCGGTCGTCGCCCGCCCTTTCTCGTCGCCGCCTCGCTCGAGTTCCCGGAGGCTGTCGGCAACGAGCTGACGCTGAGGCGCGCGCTCGCGGGTCTCGTCGAGACCGCGCTCGCGCGCCCCGAGCGGCGCGATCGCTTCGTCCGCAAGGTCGCGCTCGCAGCCCGGATGGAGAGCGGCGGCTCGTGGCGGCGGACACTGACGCTCCGCGAGCCGAGCGCGGACCCGGACCGGATCCGCGTCGCCCTCTCGCCGCGCCTCGCCGAGCTTCCCGGTCCGGTCGCCGAGCTTCGCCTGGAGCTCGTCGAGCTGACCGAGCCCACCGGGCACCAGCTCGAGCTGCTCGCCGCCGGCGCCGAGGATCGCTCCCGCCTGCGGGACGGGCTGCGTCAGGTGCGGGCGAGCACCGGTTCCGGCTCCGTGTGCACCGTCGTGGAGGTGGCGCCATGGTCACGCGTGCCGGAGAGCCGCGCGCTGCTGGTGCCGAAGGACGAGTAGTTGCACGCTTCAACGCGCCGCGGGCGGCACGCGTCGAGGCCGACGCGAACGGAAGGCCGCTCGAGGTGAACCACCGCGCCGTCGCGCTCGTTCGGGAGGAATGGCGCGTCGTCGACCGCTGGTGGACGGAGGAGCCCGTCGTCCGCGCCTACTTCGAGGTGGTGCTCGAGAGCGGCGAGAACACCGTCATCTTCCACGACGGCGCGAGTGGCGGCTGGTATACCCAGCGCGGGGCATGAGCGAGTTCCGGGAGATCGTGCGAGAGGAGATCGCGGTGCAGTTCGTCCGCGTCCCCGACGGGCTCGAGCACATCCGCCGGGCGTGGGACGAGCTCGAGGCCGTCGTCCCGCTGCGCGGGCGCCACTTCTACGGCGCGTTCGATCCCGTCGCCAACGACTACCGCGCGTGCGTGGAGATCCGGGAGGGAGACGAGCTCGTGCCCGACCTCGAGTCAGGCACGCTGCCCGGCGGGCGGTTCCTCCGTGCCCGCCTGCAGGGCGATCCGCCGGGCGTCTACGAGCGGATCGGGCCGACGTTCGACGAGCTCGCGCGCCAGGCGAAGCCGGATGAGACCCGGCCCGGCCTCGAGCATTACCGCCGCCACGACGAGATCGACCTACTCCTCCCGATCTAGCGGGCTCCTCAGCATCCGGGCGGCCGCCTCCGGGTCCGGAGCGTCGCGGATCGCACGGACGACTGCGATGCCGGGCGCTCCTGCGGCCACGACCTCGGTGACGTTCGGGAGGTCGATGCCGCCGATCGCGAACCACGGAACCGTGAGGCGCGCGGCTGCGGCTCGCAGGAGGCCGAGACCACCCGCTACCGCATCCTCCTTCGTCGGTGTGGCGAATGCCGTGACCCCGACGTAGTCCGCGCCGGCGACGTCTTCGAGCTCGGCCGGCGTCGAGACGGAGAGCCCGAGCAGCCGATCGGGACCGATGAGCGAACGCGCCTCGTCGACGGCCATGTCACTCCGGCCGACGTGGACGCCGTCGGCACCGCACGCCTCGACGAGGTCGGGACGGTCGTTGAGGACGAAGAGCGCGCCGTGGGCGGCGCACGCCGCGCGGAACGGCTCGGCGGCGGCGACAAGCGCAGCGTCGTCGAGGTCCTTGTCCCGCAGCTGGACGATGTCCACGCCACCGCGCAGCGCCGGTTCGAGGACGTGAGCGTCACCGCCGGCGAGAACGAGGTAGAGGCGGGAGCGACCCAGTCTGTCGCGCACGAACATATGTTCGCCTAGACTGCGGGGATGGCGCTACCCGTCCCGCACCCGTCCGATGAAGCCGGTGTTCGGCGTGTGGAAGTTGAGCAGGCGGAAGTCGACGCCGCAGGGACGGAAGCCGTGCTCGACGTTCGGCGGCACCGAGAGGAACGTGCCGGGGCCGACGCGGTGCCACTCGCCGTCCTGGAGAAACTCGACCTCGCCCTCCAGCACGTAGAACGAATCCGTGTGGTCGGGGTGGATGTGCGGGTCGACGCCCTCGAAGTCGGCCGGGAAGGAGCTTTCAAGTGCCTCGATGTGCGGCAGCTCGGTGAGCACGCGGTGTCCGTACTGCCCGACTCGCTCGCCCTCGCCGGGGCGGATGAAGTACGGCTCGTCCATCGCCGCGCATTATGGCTCGTCCCGGGGCGTCCTTCC
>CAWGVE010000065.1:0-12363 GCA_963825805.1 uncultured Actinomycetes bacterium
AGGTCATGATCCGCGGCGATGGAGGAGACGTTCTTCGTCCAGCACCGCGAGGGCGAGCGGATCGGCGAGCGCGGCCACCGCGTCCTCGCCGAGCTGCCGCAGCTGGAGGCGATCGAGCTCTCGTTCGAGCCGGACTTCGAGGGGGTCCCTCCGCACACCCACGCCGACCACGTCGACTCGTTCTACGTGCTCGAGGGCGAGGTCGAGTTCTTCCTCGACGGCGTCTGGCACCGCACCGGCCAGGGCACGTTCCTCGCGGTGCCGCCGGACGTCGTGCACGGCTTCCGCCCCTGCGGCGAGCCGTTCCGCCTGCTCAACTTCCACGCGCCGAACACCGGCTTCGTCGAGCGTCTGCGGGACTAGCGTCACCTACGCAGTCTAGGCGAACGTATGTTCGTGCGCTACGGGTGGTGCACGAGTTGCCAGAGCGGCTTCTCGTGCGCGCCGAGCGGGACGAAGTCCATCCCGTCGGGTGTGTTCAACTCGTTCGGGCCTTTGCCGGGCCGGGCGACGTGGCCGTAGTACCAGACGATGCGGCGCCGCTTCCGATCGACGATCACGACGCGGTCGTTGAAGTCGTCGTTGATCGCGATGTCCCCGTTCGGGAGCATGATCGCGAGCGAGGGGTGGTTCGAGCTCGCCCCAGCCCGAGGCCGGGCCGTAGCGCCACAGCACCCGGCCGTGCCGGTCGAGGATCACCACGGCGCCGGGCTTCGAGTAGGCCGCGAGCAGGATCCGGCCGCGGGGCAGCGGCTGCGGGTCCGAGGGATAGGACACCGGCGCCTCGAACGACGAGCGCAGCCGTCCGGTGCTGCTGAAGTTGTCGATCCAGGAGCCGTTGATCTCCGACACGAGGACGCCGCCGTCGGGCATCGGCGTGTCACCGTTGACCGCGCCGAGTGTCCGCGGCGGATCGTGGACGCAGGCGTCCGTGCGGCCGATCTGGCGCACGATCCTGCGGTTGCGGACGAAGAGGATGCGGCAGCGGTAGGCGTCGGCCACGGTCATCGTCCCGTCGGGCAGGACGTACGCGTCGTCGGGCCAGTTCAGCTTGTAGGCCGGGCCTGCCGAGCGCCCGGGCCCCGCCTGCGGGCCGGGGACGCCGAACAGGCGCGTGACCCGGTGCGTCGCGATGTCGATCGAGAGGATGTCGCCGTGATCCTCCTCGTTCGTGACGAGCGCCTTGCCGCCGGGCTCCACGAACGTGTCGTCGTCGAAGACGAGCTTGCGGTGCAGCGCCCGGTCGTGGGCCGTCGGGAAGCTCCACAGCGTGCGGCGGTGCGGGTCGACGAGCAGGATCCGGTCGTTGCCGCGATCGGCGATCAGCAGCGCCCCGGGAAGCGCGCCCTTGGGTGTGACGACGCGGTTCGGGTCGAGCCTGGGCTTCGGCTTCGTGGTGCTCGTCGCCGGCGGGCTTGCGCTCCCGCCGTGGGACCGCTGGACGAAGGCACCGACCAGCGCGATCGCCGCGAGCACGGCGAGTACGACGGCGAGCCGCGACGTCATGACGGCGACCCTACTCGGGGCGACGTGAGCCGGCCGTGAGCAACCCAGTAGCTTGGAGGCGTGGACGCCTCAACCCGCCGCGAGCGGCTCGCGCAGGCGCGCCTCTACCTCGTCCTCGAGGCGCGGCCGCGCGGCCACGACCCGCGTCCGCTGCTCGACGCGGCGCTGCGCGGCGGCGTCGACGTCGTCCAGCTTCGCGACAAGGAGCTCGCCGACGAGGCGCTCGTGGCCGCGGCCGGGCCGTTCCGCGCTGCCTGCGACGAGCACGGCGCGCTCTTCGTCCTCAACGACCGCCCGGATCTCGTGGAGGCATGCGGAGCAGACGGCGTGCACGTCGGCCGCAGCGACACGCCGGTCGACGAGGCCAGGGGCTCGTCGGATCGGCCGGCTGCTCGGGGTGTCCGCGTCGACCCGCGCCGAGCTCGGCGACGTCGCCGGAGCCGACTACGTCGGCGTCACCGCGTTCGCGACGCCGACGAAGGAGGATGCAGTCGCCGGCGGCCTGGAGCTCGTCCACGCCGCGGCGGCGATGCTGACGATCCCCTGGTTCGCGATCGGCGGGATCGACCTGACCAACGTGACGGAGGTCGTGGCCGCCGGCGCGCCGGGCGTCGCGGTCGTGCGAGCGATCCGGGACGTCGACGATCCCGAGACGGCGGCGGCGAAGCTCCGCGCTGCGCTAGATCGGCAGGAGTAGGTCGATCTCGTCGAGCCGCCGGTAGTGCTCGAGGCTGGGGCGGCTCGTGTCCGGCTTCCGCAGGCGCATGAGCTCCTCGAAGGTCGGCCCGATCCGTTCGTACACGGCAGGCGGCTCGCCGCGCAGGCGGGCGCGGAGGTAGCGGCCGCCGGGCAGCGTGCCGGACTCGAGGCCGGGCACGAGCTCGTCGCTCTCGCGCACCTCGACGCAGGCGCGGTAGTCGTCGGCAACCGGGTCGAAGGCGCCGTAGAAGTGGCGTCCGTGGAGGTCGACCACGGCCTCGAGCTCGTCCCAGGCGCGTCGGATGTGCGGAAGCCCGTCGGGCACGCGGACGAACTGCACCGCGATCTCCTCGCGCTCCACTTCGGCGAAGTCGCGTCATGCGCCTCGCTGGGTATACCAGCCGCCGCTCGCGCCGTCGTGGAAGACGACCGTGTTCTCGCCGCTCTCGAGCACGAGCTCGAAGTAGTCGCGGACGACGGGCTCCTCGGTCCACCAGCGGTCGACGACGCGCCATTCCTCGCGCACGAGCGCGACGGCGCGGTGGTTGACCTCGAGCGGCCTTCCATTCGCGTTCGCCTCCACACGCGCCGCGCGCGGGGCGTTGAAGCGTGCGGCTACTCGTCCTTCGGCACGAGCAACGCGCGACTCTCCGGTACGCGCGACCACGGCGCCACCTCCACGACGGTGCACACGGAGCCGGAGCCGGTGCTCGCGCGCACCTGGCGCAACCCGTTCCGCAGCTTGGTGCGGTCCTCGGCGCCGGCGGCGAGCAGCTCGAGCTGGTGGCCGGTCGGCTCGGTCAGCTCGACGAGCTCGAGGCGGAGCTCGACGACAGGCGCAGGCAGCTCTGCGAGCCGCGGCGAGAGCGCGACGCGGATCCGGTCGGCGTCGCCGCTCGGCTCGCGCAGGGTCAGCGTCCGCCGCCACGAGCCGCCGCTCTCGAGCTGGGCCGCGAGCGCGAGCTTGCGGACGAAGCGGTCGCGCCGCTCGGGCCGCGCGAGCGCAGTGTCGACGAGACCTGCGAGCGCACGTCTCAGTGTCAGCTCGTTCCCGACCGCCTCCGGGAACTCGAGCGAGGCGAAGACGGCGGCGGGCGGGCGCCGGCCGCGCACGCGCGCGGCCGTCCCACCTCTCGCCAGGCCCCAGGCGCGCCGGCCGTCCGGCCCCAATCGTTCGGCGACGGCGCCTCCCGGGAGCCCGGCAAGCTGCCCCAGCTTCCGGACTCCGAGCGCTTCGAGCTCCTCGTAGCGCCCGCGCTCGAGCGGGAGGAGCGTGAGCGGCAGCGGTGCGAGGAATTGCGGCAGCTCCTCATCGGCGACCACGACCACCTGCCCGGGTCGCGCGACCGAAGCTGCCGCGAGCGCGGCAAAGCGGCGCCCTGCCGCGCCGATGCAGGCGTCCCACTCCGTCCCGACCGCGGCGACTGCCCGGCGCAACGCCGGCTCGAGGCCGCCGTAAAGCCGTTCGACTCCGCGCGTCTCGAAATACGCAACGCCGAGCGAAGCCGGGTCGACGGAGAAGCCCGCGTCCTCGAGCGCCTGCAGGATCTCCTCCCAGGCGCGCTCGGCGCCGGCCGCATCGGGCTCGACGAGAACGAGCGAGGGGCACGTGGCGAGCGCCTCTCCCAGCCGCATCCCCGGCCGGACGCCCGCCTCTTCGGCGGCCGCTGTCACCGGGCCGAGCAGCGGCTCCCCCTGCGGCTCGGGCGCGAGCGCGGCGGGACGCAGCGCCAGCGTCGGCATCCGCTGCAGCGCCGCCTTCAGCTCGAGCCCTGGGATGGAGATACATGCGATCACGGGAACGTATGTTCTATACGAACAGGTGTTCTCCTGTCAAGATCCCGCGAAACATTCGAGGAGAGGAGCTGGAATGGTCGAGGAGGCACGCCTGGAGAACGTCGGCTCGGGGCTCGCGCCGGTCTCTGCCGGCTGGTTCGTCGTCAACGTCGCCGACGCGGCGTGGCTGCGAAACGACGCGTTCGGCGGTCGCTGCGTGTTCGAGAGCAGCCGCGCGGGTGCTGGCCGAGCGGCCGGACGCCGAGCCGCAGATGTTCTCGGACACGGGCTTCACGCTCGCCGTGCTCGAGCCGGGCAAGCCGACGGGCATGTTCCACGCGGAGTCCGCCCAGGAGGACTTCCTCGTCCTCGCCGGGACCTGTCTGCTCCTCGTGGAAGATCGCGAGCAGCCGCTCCGCGCCTGGGACTTCGTCCACTGCCCCGCGGGAACGCGCCACACGTTCGTCGGCACCGGCGACGGGCCGTGCGCGATCTTCATGACCGGCGCCCGCCGCGAGGGGAAGACGCTCCTCTATCCGGTCGCCGAGCACGCGCTCGCCCGCGGCGCCGGGGTCGAGACAGAGACGCCCGACCCGAAGGAGGCGTACGCGCGGTTCGGCCACTGGCAGCCGGGACGGCCCGACGCCTGGCCCGAGCTGCCGTGGGCAGGATGAGTGCATGGAGCGGGTACGGGTGGACAAGTGGCTCTGGGCCGCGCGTTTCGCGAAGACGCGCAGCGCGGCGACGGAGCTCGTCCTCGCCGGGCACGTCAAGGTCGGCGGCGAGCGCGTGAAGCCGGCCCGGGAGGTCTGCGCCGGCGACAGGCTCGAGATCCGGCTCGGACAGTCTCGCCGCACCGTCGTCGTCACCGGCGTGGCCGACCGTCGTGGCTCGGCGAAGGTCGCCGCCACGCTCTACGAGGAGACGCCCGAGTCGCGTGAGGAGCGCGAGCGGCTCGCGGCCGAGCGCCGCATGGCGCGGCCCATCGGCGCCGACCTCGGGGCGCGACCGACGAAGCAGGAGCGGCGTCGGCTCGACGCGCTGCGGCGGGGACAGCGCCGGCGGTGAGGTGGGTCGCGCTCTTGCGGGCGGTCAACCTCGGCGCCCGCAACAAGGTGCCGATGGCCAAGCTCAGGGCACAGCTCGAGCAGGCGGGTTACGAGAACGTCCGGACGTACATCGCGAGCGGCAACGTCGTCTTCGACGGGCCGAGAAGCCGGCCCAAGGTCGCGGGCGAGCTCGAGCGCCTGATCGCGGACGCGTTCGGCGTCGAGACGACCGTGATTCTCCGCACGCCCGCCCAGCTCGAGTCCGTTCTCGCCGGTCATCCCTTCGGCAAAGACACGTCGCAATCGCACGTCGTCTTCCTGGCCGCGAAACCCGCAGCGGGCGCCGCCAGGCGGTTCGCCGACGTCGACCCCTCGCCCGACCGGGCCGAGCTGGCCGGCGCGGACGTCTACCTCCGCTACTCGGCCGGTGTCCAGGGCTCGCGACTCTCGGCGGCGCGGCTCGAGCGCCTCCTCGAGGTGCGCGCGACGCACCGCAACTGGCGCACCGTGGCCGCGCTGGCCGATCTCGCCGCGGAGGCGTAGGCTCGCGCCAACAGGCGAGGGAAAGGAGAGCTTCGATGGCAATTGCACGCGTGGTTTCGTTCGACGGAGTCAACTCGGACCGCATGGCGGAGATGAGTAGCCAGATCGAGGGCGGCGACCCGCCGGAGGGGATGCAGTCGGGCGAGCTCCTGATCCTCCACGATCCCGATGCCGAGCAGGTCGCTCGCGATCGTCATCTTCGACAACGAGGACGACTACCGGAAGGGCGACGAGATCCTCGGCGTCGATGCCGGCGTGCGACACGCCGGGCAGTCGCACGGCGGTCACGAAGTACCACGTCGCGACACCGGATGACCACGTAGTCAGGCCGTGACTTCGGCCGCGGGGCCGACGCGGCGGACGTAGCGCGGGACGACGTCGAGGTCGTTCTCCCGCGCGCACCGCTCGACGTCGGCCTCGAGGCCGTGGCGGCGCAGGTTCCCGGCGCTACGGCTCGAGCCGAGCCCTTCGATCGCGCTCGGGAAGCTGCGGGCGAGCAGGATCGCGGCGCGGGCCGAGTCCTCGGGCTCTCCGCCGAGCGCCTCGGCGATGCGGCCGGCGCAGTAGGCGTCGTCGAGCGCGAGCTCGCCGAGCACACCCGCGCAGAGCACGGCGACGTCCTCCCCGCTCTCGCGCGCGGCGGCCGCAACGGCGTCGAGGTTGAGCAGCGAGCCGACGTAGACATGGTCGAACCGCTCGGCCGCGGCGACGAGGAGCCGCGTTCCGTTCGTCGTCGTGAGGACGAGCGTCTCGGCCGCCGGCGCGCCCTCCAGCTCGCTCGGCGAGTTGCCGAAGTCGAAGTCCTCGATCTGCTCCAGCCGCCGCTCCCCGGCGAGCTTCGCCGGCCCCTCGCTCTCGGCGAGCGCCTCGCCTCGTCGATCTCGGCACAGCAGAGGACACGGCGGTAACCGGAGGCGAGCGCCTGGCAGATCGTGGACGTGGCGCGGAGGACGTCGACGACGACCCCGATCGGAGCGGGCGTCAGCTCGCCGGGCGTGAAGGCGACGTGAACGCGCACCGGACTAGGCTAGTCCGGATGTCGAAGGTCGAGACCCGTTACTGCTACCGGCATCCCGACCGCGAGACCGGGCTGTCGTGCTCGGACTGCGGAAAGCCGATCTGCGCCGACTGCGCGACGTTCGCGCCCGTCGGCATCCGCTGCCCGGATCACGCCGACAGCCGACGCCGCACGGCTCCCGCGCCGGTGAGCAGCGCTCCGCGCCAGGTCGCGCGGGCTCAACGCCGCCTGGGCGCGACAGACGTGCTCGTGACGAAGATCTTGATCGGGATCAACGTCGTCGTGTACCTACTCGGCGCGACCCAGGCAGGGGCAAGCCTCTTCAATCCGATGCCGGCGCAGGTCTTTTTCGACCCGAACAGCCTCTATCACCGGCTCTGGCTCGACGCACCGGAGGTAGCGAACGGAGGCTGGTATCGGCTGATTACCGCGGCGTTCCTCCACGCCAGCGTCTGGCACATCGGCCTCAACATGCTGGCTCTCTGGTGGATCGGCGCCCCGGTCGAGAGGTACCTCGGTCGTGCTCGGTACGTCGGCCTCTACTTCGTGTCCGGCCTCGCCGGGTCGGCGGGCGCGCTGATCGCTGCTCCGCTCGTCCCCACCGTCGGCGCGTCGGGCGCCATCTTCGGGATTCTCGGGGCGATGCTGATCATCGAGTACCGGGCGACCGGCCGCCTCGGTGGGACGGCGATGACCTTGATCGTGATCAACCTGGCTTTCGGCTTCGCGTTCAACGGCGCGGGCGGCAACATCTCGATCGGCGGACACATCGGCGGACTGATCGGTGGGATCCTGATCACGCTCGCCTACATGTACGGGGGAAATCTCCGCCGAGTCGCGGGGCGCAGCGTCGACCTCGGGGCGATCCTCGGGGTCGTGCTCGTCGCTGCCGGGAGCGTGGCGCTCGCGTACTGGAAAGTACGCGGCTACGCCTGACCTTCGCGCGCCGGCTGGAACTCCGACTCCAGGGCGACGATGCCGCGCGGCAACCGCCGCAGGAACGCGCGTAGCTGCCGCGTCTCGATCAGGATCTGGAGCGAGATCGTCGTCTCGCCGTTGGCGTTCACGCCGTACGCCGCCCGCTCCGGTGACCCAGCCGTACCGCGCCGCGCGCGACATCGGTCGCATGAGGCCGAGCACCTTCTCGCGCACGCGGTTGACGAACGGCCGCGAGTAGGTCGAACGCACCACGCAGATCTGCTTCGGCCAGTCCGGTCCAAGGAGAGCGCGAGTCCGGGCCGGATGGCTGGAGGCAACGACGAGGACGTTGTGGAAGAAGGAGACCGAGACGAGGTCCCCGCGATGCGCGCGCTGGTACGTGCCGATCGTGGCGCGCTGCGACTCCGGCGACTCGGCGGACCTCCAGCCGCCGCTGGGTGCACGGCAGGGCACGGGCCCTTCGAACGGCGAGTATGGGTTCGGCGCGACTCGCCAGGGCCCCTGCGACCTGACCCAGAACGTCCCGTCTCGGTAGACGCCCATGACGTGAAGGAGGCCCCAATGGACACCGTTCACGTGGCTGTGAAGGCCGTCGACCTTGATGCCCTTGGCGCGCAGGCCGCCGCGGCAATTCGGAGCCGCCGGCAGGCCGGCGACGCCCCCGTCCGCGTACGGGGGGCAGATCCAGACGCTGCCGTCCGGATACGCGACCACCTGGGCCTGAGGAGCCTCCAGCAGATGCGCGCCCGCGAAGACGTCGGGAGGCGTCGGGCCCGGCCGCGAGCCCGAGCTGCCGCAGCCTGCCGTCGCGACTGCGACGGCTGCCAAAAGCGCCACCCGTGCGACCTTCATCCCGTCGTTATACGGCGCGGAAGCGCCGTCTGTCACCCGCCGGTCTGGACGTACTCGGCGCGGTGCGACTCCTTGAGCACGGCCTGTGCCGCCGCGAGCCGCGCGAGCGGGACGCGGTACGGCGAGCAGCTCACGTAGTCGAGGCCGATCCGGTCGCAGAACTCGACCGAGCTCGGCTCGCCGCCGTGCTCGCCGCAGATGCCGAGGTGGATCTCCGGCTTGGTCCCTCTCCCCCGCTCGACCGCGATCCGCATCAGGTCGCCGACGCCGTCCTGGTCGAGCACCTCGAACGGGTTCCGCTCGAGCACGCCGTCCTCGAGGTAGAAGGTGAGGAACTTGCCCTCCGCGTCGTCGCGCGACATGCCGAGCGTCGTCTGCGTGAGGTCGTTCGTGCCGAAGGAGAAGAAGTCCGCCACCTCGGCGATCTCGTCCGCGCGAAGCGCCGCGCGCGGCAGCTCGATCATCGTCCCGCAGAGGTAGTCGAGCTCCGGCGCCTCCTCCTCCATCACGCGCTCGGTGAGCTCGCGCAGGCGCTGCAGCTCCTCGCGGAAGCCGACGAGCGGATGCATGATCTCGACCAGCGGCGGGTCGCCGCCGCGCTCCTCCACCGCCTTCGCCGCCCGCGCGATCGCGCGCACCTGCATCTCGTAGATCTCCGGCCACTGGATGCCGAGGCGGCAGCCGCGCGTGCCGAGCATCGGGTTCTCCTCCTCGAGCGCCTTGAGGCGGCTCTGCACGCGCCGGTCGGTACTGCCCTCGAGCGAGCGGAGGAACTCGTGCAGAGGCGGGTCGAGCAGCCGAATGGTCACGGGCAGCCCCGTCATCACCTCGAAGATCTCCTCGAAGTCGGACTGCTGGAACGGGAGGAGCCGATCGAGCGCAGCGCGACGGCCGTCAACGTCCGAGGCGAGGATCATCTCCTGGACGATGTGGAGGCGCTCGCCTTCGCGGAACATGTGCTCGGTGCGGCAGAGCCCGATGCCCTGGGCGCCGAACTCGCGCGCCTGCTCTGCCTCGGACCGGTTGTCGGCGTTCGCCCGCACCTTCAGCCGGCGCAGCTCGTCGGCCCAGCCGAGGATCGTCTCGAAGTCCTCGTTGATCGCGGGCGGCACGAGCGGCACCTCGCCGACGATGACCCGGCCGGTGCCGCCGTCGATCGTGATCACGTCGCCTTCCTTGAGCTTCTGGCCGCCGAGCCGGACCTTCTTCCCGTCGATCTCGAGGCCCTCGCAGCCGGCGACGCACGGCTTCCCCATGCCGCGTGCGACGACGGCCGCATGCGAGGTCAGGCCGCCGTGGGCGGTGAGGATCCCGACGCTCTGCTTCATCCCCGGGAAGTCGTCAGGGGAGGTTTCCCAGCGAACGAGGATCACGGGCTCGCTCTTGCCGCGCTCCTCGGCCGTCGGCGAGTCGAGGACGATCTTCCCGCACGCCGCGCCGGGCGAGGCGTTGAGGCCGTGCGCCACGACCTCGAACTCGGCGTCGGGGTCGAGCCGCGGGTGGAGGAGCTGGTCGAGCTGCGCCGGGTCGATCCGGGCCACCGCCTCCTCGCGCTCGATCAGGGCCTCCGCGGTCATGTCGACGGCGCACTTGATCGCGGCAGCGGCCGTCCGCTTCGCGGTGCGGGTCTGCAGAAGGTAGAGCCGCCCCTCCTCGACCGTGAACTCGATGTCCTGCATGTCGCGGTAGTGGTGCTCGAGCGCAGCGATCGTCTCGAGGAGCTGGTCGTACGCCTCCGGCATCTGCGCCCGCAGCTCGGCGAGCGGCTGCGGCGTGCGGGTCCCGGCTACCACGTCCTCGCCCTGCGCGTTGAGGAGGAACTCGCCGTAGACGCCCTGCTCGCCCGTCGAGGGGTCGCGGCTGAAGCAGACGCCCGTCGCAGAGTCGTCGCCCTTGTTCCCGAACACCATCTGGACGACGTTGACGGCCGTGCCGAGGTCGTCGGGGATCTCGTACGTGCGCCGGTAGACCTGCGCGCGCGGCGAGTTCCAGGAGTCGAAGACGGCGGTGATCGCGAGCCGCAGCTGCTCGCGCGCGTCCTGCGGGAAGCCGTGCCCGGTCTCGCGCTCGTAGACCTCCCTGGCCCGCTCGACGGTGTCGTCGACCGCGAAGCTCTCGTGCGGGATCCCGTCGACCGTCTCGCCGAACATCTGGATCAGCCGGCGGTAGCAGTCGCGCGCGAACTCCTCGTTGCCCGTCGAGCGCGCCAGCCCCTCGACCGACTCGTCGTTGAGCCCGACGTTGAGGATCGTGTCCATCATCCCGGGCATCGAGACGGCCGCCCCGGAGCGGACCGAGACAAGCAGTGGATCCTCGGGGTCGCCGAACCGCTTGCCCGTGCGTTCCTCGAGGCGCTCGATGTGCTCGGCAACCTCCTCGTCGAGCCCCTCGACCTCGCCTCCCGAGGCCATGTAGGCGCGGCAGGCGTCGGTTGTGATCGTGAACCCGGCGGGTACGGGAACCCCGAGCTGCGTCATCTCGGCGAGCCCGATTCCCTTGCCGCCGAGCAGCTCCCGGCCGCCGTCGGCGGGCTCGTCGAAGTCGTAGATCAAGCGAGTCATGAGCGCAGATGTTGTCATACGGTCCAGCATGGCCCGCCAAACCATCGTGGGCAGCGGAGGCTCCCCCGACGCCGCGCTCGTGGACTACGCACTCGGCTTCGCAAGCGGCCGCCGGGTGCTCGTCGACACGACCGCGAGCCCGCAGCTCGACGGGCTGCCGGACCTCGACGCCGAGCTCACGCCGCTCTCGTTCTATTCGTGGCCGCCCGAAGGCCTGCGCGAGCTCGCGCTCTCGCAGGACGCGATCTGCGTCTGCGGCGGAAACACCGCGAACATGCTTGCCGTCTGGCGCGTGCACGGCTTCGACCGGATCCTGCGCGAGGCCTGGGAGGCGGGCGTCGTCCTCTTCGGCTGGAGCGCCGGGATGCTCTGCTGGTTCGAGGCCGGCGTCACGGACTCGTTCGGCCCGCAGCTCGCAGGGATGCGCGACGGCCTCGGCTTCCTCTCCGGCAGCGCGTGCCCGCATTACGACGGTGAGGAGCAGCGGCGGCCGGTCTACACGAAGCTCGTGGCCGAGGGCTTCCCGCCGGGGCTGGCGCTCGACGACGCAGCGGCCGCGCGCTTCGACGGGACGGAGCTCGTCGAGGTCGTCGCCACCGCGGAGGGCGCGCGCGGCTACCGGGTCGGCCCGGGCGGCGAGGAGCCGCTCGAGACGCGGGTGCTCTAGCTCTCGCGCCGGCGCCGGAGCTCGGCAATCCAGGCGAGAGCGCGTAGCCCGATCCAGAACGGCGTCAGGACGACGTAGAAGATGAAGTCCCCGAGGGCGAGGGCGGCCCACCACAGCGCCCAGCGGCGCAGCGGGACCGGAGGCTTGCGTGCCTGCGTCAACGCGCCCCCTGCGCCTTCGCCTCGGCCGCCCGTTCCTCGACGACACGCAGGATCCGGTGCGCCGTCTCCTCGATCGAGAGCTCCGAGATGTCGATCACGGGGCACCTCAGGCGGCGGTGGAGCTTCTTGGCCTGCTCCAGCTCCTCGTAGATCTCGACGAGCTCGGCGTACTGGCGGTTGCGCCCGGGGGCGCCCATGGCGCGGACACGCGCGCGGCGGATCTCGGCCAGCCGGTCGGGGTCGATCGTGACCCCGACGACCTTCGCCTGGTCGATCTCGAACAGCTCCGGCGGCGGCTCGATGCCCTTCACGACCGGGACGTTGGCGGCCTTGTGGCCGAGATAGCCGAGGTAGATCGACAGGGGCGTCTTCGAGGTGCGCGAGACGCCGACGAGGACGACGTCGGCGTCGTGGAGCCCGTGCGCGACGCCGTCGTCGTAGCGGACGGCGAACTCGATCGCCTCCATCCGCTTGAAGTAGGCGGAGTTGAGGGGCGGCCGCGAGCCCGGCTTCATCGTCGCCGCCTGTCCGGAGACGCGTGCGACGGCGTCGATCGGGTGGCCGAGGAGGTCGCAGTAGTGGAGGCGCGCGC
>CAWGVE010000066.1:0-37565 GCA_963825805.1 uncultured Actinomycetes bacterium
CCATCCCTCGGCGCATCAGGTCGCCTCTGACGCGGCCTGCAGCTGCGGGGATTTTGCGGGCAAGAGGGGGTCGGGTATCCGGTTTCCGAGTCGAAGGAAGCCGGCTCCGGTCAGTGTCAGCGCCAGGGCGCCGCCCCACCAGATGGTGTCGGGTGACGTTCCGAGCAGCACGCCGCCGACCGCTGGGCCGAGAGCCACGCCGACCATGAAGCTGAGCTGGTAGAGCGACATGTAGCGGCCGAGCAGATGCGGCGGCGCGATTTCCGCGACTAGCGGGCCGAGCACGATGAACTGGCCACACTCAGCAATCGCGATCAGGATCGCGACGCCGGCCAAGACGGTGGTAGCGGCGAGCGTCGAGTGCGTGAGCGTTGCGAGCGGGACCGCGAGCAGGCCGACTGCGAATATGACGCTGGTGGCGAACAGAGCGTGAGTGCGGCGCATTCGCGCCACCACCCGTGTCGCCGGTACCTGCGCTACGACGATGAAGAAGGTGTTGATGAACACGACGACACCGATCCCAACAGGCCCGACAGGTGTATGCGCCTGTGCAAACGGCGGGAGGATGTAGGAGAAGAACGCGCCGCCGATCATCACAAGCGCGAGGTTGCCCGCGATCAAGGCGAGCAAGAGCCGATCCCGGGCAACAGATCGGAAACCCCGTGCGCCCTCGCTCGCCGACGGAGCATCCGCGAGGCCTGGATCCGGAATCCAGACGAGCACAACCAGCGCGAAGACGACGAACGTGACTGCGTCGAAGAGGTAGAGGGCCTGGAACGCCTGGAGGTGATGATGGGTGGCCGCGACGATGACGCCCGCAACCGTCGCGCCGAGGCCGAGACCGAAGTTGCCTGCGACTCGTCGGAGCGCGGTCGATGCGGCGCGCTGCTCCGCCGGGACCAGGGTCAAGGTCAGGACTTGGCCGGCGGTTCCCACGAGTCCGAAGCCGGCACCGCCGACGGCCGAGCAGACGAAGCCTTGCCAAGGACGGTCGACAAACGCCAGGCCCCCGTAGCCGAGTGCGTTCAAAACAGTGCCCGCGATCAGGATCCGTTTCGCACTGAAACGATCGAGGAGCGCACCCGACGGGAGCGTCACCACTGCGGCAGTGCCCATGACCGTCGCCAGCACCAGCCCCGCGGTCGCCGTCGAGAAGCCGCGGACCGAGTGGAGGTAGATGATCTCGAAGGGAAGGATCAGTCCGGTGCCGAAGTAGTTGAGCGCGTTCCCGCCCTGGAGCACGAGGACAGGCCTCGGTAGGCCTGTACGCCAAACGGCGAACACACGTGCGAGCGCGCTACCCCAACGTTGCTTCTGCATCAGCTCATCTCCGATTCGCGGGTTGTGCGGACGTAAAAGACACCGCGATGCCGCGAAACGGACCGCCGGTCCGTTTCCGACGGACCTGGTGTCATTGATGCGATGACCGTCGATCTCGAGCGGGCCAAGGGAGGCGACGAGCGCGCGTTCGCGTCGCTGGTCGAGCCGTTCCGGCGCGAGCTTCAGCTGCATTGCTACCGGCTACTCGGCTCCGTACAGGACGCCGAGGATCTCGTCCAGGAAACACTGCTCGCCGCCTGGCGCGGGCTCAACGGCTTCGAGGAGCGGGCGTCGCTGCGCTCCTGGCTCTACCGGATCGCAACCAACCGGAGTCTCAACGCAATTCGCGAACGCGGGCGCCGCCCCGCCACGGAGAACACCATGAGACCGTCAAGAACCCGCCGCGCCGTCGAGCCCAGCTGGCTCGAGCCTTACGCGGACCGCGCGCTTCCCGATCCCGCTCCCGGACCTGAAGCACGCTACGAGCAGCGCGAAGCGATCCAGCTCTCGTTCATCGTCGCGCTGCAGCAGCTGCCTGCGAAGCAGCGCGCAGCGCTCGTGCTGCGCGACGTGCTCGGCTTCCAGACCGACGAAGCCGCCTCGATCCTCGAGACGACGCCGCAGTCGGTCAAAGCCGCGCTCCAACGCGCACGCGCAACGCTCGACTCGTACACCGTCGAACGCCAGCAGGCGCCGCTTCCCGACTCGCCGACCGAACGGAACCTTCTCGCCACCTTCAGCGACGCCGTCGAAACCGGCGACACGGCGCGCCTCCTCACTCTGCTCAGCTCCGACGCTCGTGTGACCATGCCGCCACAGCCGGGCGAGCTCATCGGACACGAAGCGATCGGCATGTACCTCGACCACGGCGCCGAGGTCCGCGGCGCCCCGCTACAGGTACGCCCGACCCGCGCCAACGGCCAGCCCGCCTTCGGCTGCTACCTGCGCTCGCAGCCCTGGGGCATCATGGTGCTCGCCTTGAGCGGGAGCAAGGTCGACGAGATCACCTTCTTCGCCGACCCCGCGCTGCTCGGCCGCTTCGGTCTTCCCGAACACATCTAGCCCAGCTGGAGTTGCAGGCCCGGCCCGACCCCGCTCGTGTTCACGTGTCCACCGATGCCGCCGTCGAGGCATCTGGAGTGATGGTACGTAGTCCGACCCCGTGGGGCCTGGATACTCTCGGCATGGATGTCGACGACCGCCCGCCGATCTGCCCGCGCTGTGGCGTGACCATGGTGCCGGCCGCGCTCAGCGCTGACGACGATCACGAAGGCGACTGGGTCTGTCTCGAATGCGAGGAGCTCGACGAGGAGGAGTGAACCGCTGGCCGGCCGACACCACCGCGCTGAGGGGCATAAGGTCGCCGCAACGTGAGATGGCGTAGACGCCTTGGGGACGGTGAGGCAGAGGCGCCGGAGGTCGTGACGGGCGTCACAGAAGATGACCGCGACGAGTTCCTCCCGTGCCTGCGTTGCCAGACGCCCCTGGTGTTCGTGGCAGAGCGGGACTTCCGGGAAGGTACCGGCGGGTGGGTGCTCGCTCTCGGTCGTCTCGGCGCACTGTTCGAGGACAGCACGCGCCTCGAGGTATGGGCCTGCACGTCGTGCGGCCACGTCGAGTTCTTCGTGCCGGGCGTGGGCGAATGAATTCGATCGTGGCGACGGGCTACACGATCAAGGCTCTCGACGAGTCGACCTGGGATGCCTTCGCCGGACTTGTCGAGGCGAATAACGGCGTCTTCGGGGGATGCTGGTGCATGGGCTTTCATCCGGACGACAGCCGCGAGCCGGCGCTGAACCGGGCGCGCAAGCTCGCACGCGTGCGGGCGGGCACGGCGCATGCGGCCCTCGTGTTCGCCGGCGAGGACTGTGTGGGTTGGTGCCAGTTCGGCGCGCCCGACGAGGTGCCGAAGGTCAAGAACCGGGCCGCCTACGAGAAGAGCCTCACGACCTTGCCTAACTGGCGGATCGCCTGCAACTTCGTCGGCAAGGGGCACCGGCGCCGGGGCGTCGCCACGGCGGCGCTCGCGGGGGCGCTCGATCTGATCGCACGGCTCGGCGGCGGCAAGGTGGAGGGCTACCCCGAACCTGCGGGCTCGGTTCCTGCCGGCTTCCTCTTCAACGGCGCCCTGTCGACCTACGAGAAGCTGGGATTCGTCCGCGACCGCCAGATCGGCAAGCACCGCTGGGTCGTGACCAAAGTCGTGGAGCCGTAGGACGGACACTGTGGAGCCGCGCCTGGACGTGATCACCCTGGCCGTGGCCGACCTCGAGCTCGCGCTCGCGTTCTACCGCCGGCTGGGTCTCGAGTCGAAGGGCGTCGTCGGGACGCAGTGGGTGGACGAGAGGACCGGCGCGAACGGCGCCGTCGCGATGTTCGAGCTCGACGGCGGGCTGCTCCTCAACCTGTATCCGCGCGCCGATCTCGCGAAGGACGCGGCGATTCCGGCCGGTCCTCCGCAAAGCGGTGAGTTCAGCCTCGCGCAGCTCGTGCGCAGCCGCGACGAGGTCGACGACCTACTGGAGACCGCGGCGGCCGCGGGCGCGACGGTCACGCCCGCCCACGACCGGCCGTGGGGGATCTACTCGGGGTACTTCCGCGACCTCGACGGCCACCTCTGGGAGGTCATCTGGCACCCGGACAGGGTTCCGAAGCCGCGCGGCTGAAGCCCTACCTTCAGCTCACGACGTGGTGCAGCTCGTAGAAACCGTCCCTGCTCGGCTCGGTGAAGGCCTCGGGATTCGGGAAGGCAGCCGGGCCACCCTCGACCAGCGGCTGAACTTTTTCGGCGAGGAACTTCTCGGCCTGCTCGCGCGTCTCCCAGACGTCGAGGATCCTGAACACGCCGGCCTCGTCGTCGAACCCGGCGGTGTGGACGATGAGACCGTCGAACGGCCCATCGCCGATCTGGTCGGCGACAAAGTCGTAATTCGTCGTCGAGCGATCCGCGATTGCGAACTCCTGAACGTAGGCGACTGCCATTAGAACTCCTTCGGTCGGCGGGACGGTCGCGAGCGAGCCTATACCTGCGGGTCGCCGAGCACCGCGTCGACGTCGGGCAGCCCCTCGAACCGCGTGAAGGTGCCGTGGTCCGCGATCTCCTGCGCGGCCTCGAGGAAGCCGCGCCACGCGGTTCGCGCGAGTGTGCCGCCGACGCTGATCCTGCGGACGCCGAGCGCAGCCGCCTCCGCGACCGTGATGAACGGCGCGTAGGCGAGGAGGTTCACGGGCTTCGCCGCTGCGGCTGCCACTACCGCCGACACCTCCTCCGCGGTCGTGAGCCGCGGCGCGTAGAGGCAGTCGGCGCCGGCTTCGGCGTACGCCTTCAGCCTGCGGATCGTCTCGTCGAGGTCGGGACGCCCGACGACGAACCCCTCCGAGCGGCCGGTGAGAAGGACGCCCGTGCCGGTCTCGTCGATCGCCCGGCGCGCGGCGCGGACACGCTCGACGGCGAGCTCGAATCCGTACAGCGGCTCGTCGGGGTCGCCGGTCGAGTCCTCGATCGAGAGCCCGGCGATCCCGGTCGCCACTGCGAGCTTCACGTTCGCCGCGACCTGCTCGGGCTCGACGGCGAAGCCGCCCTCGAAGTCCGCGTTCACCGGAACCTCGACCGAGCCGGCCACGGCCCGCAGATGCGCCAGCGCCTGGCCGAGGTCGATCTCGTTGTCGCGCTGCCCCAGCGTCCAGGCGAGGCCGGCGCTCGTCGTTGCGAGCGCCTTGAAGCCCAGACGCTGGAGCGCAACGGCGCTGCCGACGTCCCAGGGGTTCGGGATCACGAAGCAGCCGTCGCCATGCAGCTCGCGGAAGGCGGCGACCCGGTCGTCCTGCTCGCGCATCACGTTCCGTCCTGCTCGATCGACGTCAGGGCAAAGTCGCCGGCAGCGGCGGTGGTGAGGTACGGAATCCGCCAGCCGCTCGGCAGGACGAGCGTCAGCAGAAGAGACTTGACGAGGAGCGTCGAGAACAGGCCGGCGCCGCGAGACAGTCCCGCGGCGGCGGAATGCGGCGGGCCGCCCGTGTCCGACTTGCGGCTGTTGTCGACCCAGACCGCGTCGCTGACCGGGTCGACCGCGATTCCCGTCGCGTGTGTCCCCTTCGGCAGCTGGATCGCGGTTCGGACGCCGCTCGAGAGCACGACGCGGTCGACGATCTTGCCCGCAGCGACCCAGATGCTGCCGCGCGCGATCACGGCCTCCGTGGGGTTCCCCGCGAGCCCCAGCGGCGGCCCGGTTCGACCGGTCTCCGGGTTCAGGCGGGTGAGCGTCGCGTCGCGGCCGTCGAGGAGCCACAGGGTCTGGCGCTTGTGTTCCGCGATGGAGACGAGGTGCCACGGCTGCTGCGTGAAATGGAACGTCTTCGTGGCCCTCGTTCGCGGGTCGAAGCGGAGCACCTCGTGGGTGATGCACTCGCAGATCCAGATGTAGCCGGCTGCGGGAATCAGGATCGAGGTCTCGACGGCTCCTGTCGTGAATCGGCCGCTGACGCGGTTCGTCGCGGGATCGATCCGCACCAGCGTCGCGTCGCCCTCGAGCGCCCAGACCGCGCCGCCCCCGACGGCGAGCGCGCCCTGGCCGAAGCTGCCCGGAAGGCGGATCCGGGCGGTGCGGCGGCCGCTCAGCCCGTCGATCCGGTCGAGGACCGAGTAGGGCGTGCCGGCTTTGCGCCCACTTCCGGCGACGAACGTGTTGCGCGCAATCCAGAGGGCTCCGTCGCCGATCGCGAAGGCCGCCATGTCGTCGGGCACGTGGAAGGTGCGTCGCAGCGATCCGCTGCCGAGCTCGCGTACCGCGAACGTCTGTCCGTTGTTGCCGCCTCGCTCCCAGAGCGTTCCGTCGACCGCCCAGAGGTTGGCTCCGCACCCGCAGCCGATCTGCGCGTCGCGCACCGTCGCGACGACCTTCCCGCCGGTCGGGTCGATCCGCAGCAGGCTCGCGGTCCCCTTCTCGCCGCCGCTTCCGAATGCCCCGAACGCGAAGGCCGCAGCTATCGCGGCTGCGATGGCGGCCGCCACCGCCACGATCGGCCAGCGCCGCCGGCGCCCGCGGCCTCCGACGACCTCGGCCAGCCGCTCGGCCGCCACGTCCGGGTCGAGCGGCCCCGGCAGCCGCTCCGCCACCGAGACGAGGCGGTACAGGAGCCACGTTCCCTCGACGCCCTTGAGCTCGTGCGTCCCGGCTTCCTCGAAGACCGCGTCCGAGCCGACCACGAGATCCCGCGTCGTTCGCGTTGCCAGAACCTCTGCCGCCCGGGCGACGGCCATCACCCGCGCGCCGATGTGGACGGCGATCCCCGTCAGCTTGCCGTCGATCTGCTCGCACTCACCGGTATGGAGGCCGACGCGGATGTCGAGCCCGAGCTCCTGGACGGCCGCCACGATCGACGCAGCGGCGCGCAACGCCTGGGCCGGCTCTCCGAACGTCGCATAGAAGCCGTCCCCCGCCGTGTCCTGCTCGCGTCCGCGCCAACGCTTCAGCTCGCCTCGCACGACCTGCCGGAACCGGCCCAGTACCTGACGCCAGCCGTCGTCACCTAGCTCGGAGGCGAGCTTCGTCGAGCCGACGATGTCGACGAACAGGACGGTCGCGACGCGCCTACGGGGTTGCGAGGACGCCACGCGTCGATTATCCGGCGAGTTCGTCCTCGCTTCAACCGCGGCGACGGCGGCTGCGGCTGCTCTTTCGCGAACGGCGGAGCGTGCCGAGCTCTTCGAGCGCCGCACCGGCGCCGCGGGCGACCGTCGTCAGCGGCTCCGGGTCGCGGCTGACCGGGAGCCCGGTCTCACGGCGCACGAGCTCGGGGAAGCCGCGCAGAAGCGTCCCGCCGCCGACGAGCGTCACGCCGCGGTCGGCGATGTCGGACGCCAGCTGCTCCGGCGTCTGCTCGAGCAGGTCTTTGAGAGCAAGGACGATCCGGTTGAGCGGCCGCTCGAGCGCCTGCCTGACCTCGTCCTCGCCGAGCGCGATCCGGGTGAGCATGCCGGTGGACATGTGCCTCCCGGCGACCTGGGTCTCGGCGGCTGCGGCGTGTCCCTCCAGCGCGCTGCCGATCTCGAGCTTCACTCGCTCGGCCTGCTCGTGACCGACGAGCAGCCGGTGCTGCTCGTGCGCGAAGCGGACGATCGCCTCGTCGAGGTCGTAGCCGCCGACGGGCACCGAGCTCGCGACGACGATTCCGCCGAGGGCGATCACGGCCATCTCGCTCGTCCCGCCGCCGATGTCGAGGACGAGGGAGGCCACCGCGTCCTCGACGGGCAGGCCGGCGCCGATCGCGCCCGCCATCGCCTCCTCGATCAGATGCGCCTCGCGTGCTCCTGCCGCCAGCGTCGCCTCGACGACCGCGTCACGCTCGACTTGCGTCAGGCCGCTCGGGACGCAGACGATCACCGTGCGCCGCAGCCGCCCGCCGCCGACCATCTGGATGAAGTGGCCGAGCATCTGCTCGGTCGTCTCGAAGTCCGTTATCACGCCGTGCCGGAGGGGACGGGTCGCGACGATCGTCGCAGGCGTCCGGCCGAGCATCTGCCGGGCCTTCTCCCCGACGGCGTAGACCTGGCCCGTCTGCTGGTCCATCGCCACCACCGACGGCTCGAACAGGACGATGCCCTCGCCGCGCCGGAAGACGACGGTGTTCGCCGTCCCGAGATCGACGGCGAGATCCGTGCCGGCTGCAAGCGACGGCAATCTCATGCGCACTTCTCCACCTCGACCCCCACAACGCCGGTCCCGGCGCCGCAGCGGGAACGGTAGCTAGGAGTGACTGAAGCCGAGATTGAGCAGTTGCCTTGCGTCCGCGTACATGTACGGCGAGTCGAGGACGACCGCAAGCATCTTCCTGCCGTGCCGGGTCGCCGTTGCCACCAGGCAGGTGCCTGACTCGTGGGTGTAGCCGGTCTTGACGCCGTTGGCGCCGCGATACGCGTGGAGGAGGTAGTTGTTGTTGAGGTAGATCTTCGAGTTCGTCGGCCTCGACCACCGCACCTGGATCCGCTTCGTCCGCACGAGCCGTACGAAACGCGGGTTCCGGAGCGCATACCGCGTCAGCGCGGCGAGGTCCCAGGCCGTGGAGAAGTTCCCCTCGTCGATCACGCCGCTCGGGCTGCGGAAGTGCGTGTCGTGGAGGCCGAGTTGCCGCGCCTTCGCGTTCATCTGGTGCAGGAAGCCGTGAATCGAGCCGGCGGCAGAGATTGCGAGCTGGGCCGCGTCGTCGTTGCCGGAGTAGAGGAGTAGCGCGTAGAAGAGCTTCCACGCCTTGACACGCTCGCCGGTGCGCAGCCCTTCCTTGACCAGCGGGACGGTCGTCACCCTCTTGTCGACGGTGATCGTGCTGTCCCAGGGCACCTCCCGCAGCGCGAGGGTCGCGGTCATGATCTTCGTCAGCGACGCGATCTTCCGTCGCTCGTGCGCGCGCTTCGTCCAGAGGACGCGGCCCGTGTCGGCATCGACGAGCATCGCAGCGGGGGCGTGGATGTGTACGAGCGCTCGCCCTTCGAGGAGCGGCGTCCCGACGAGGAGGCGAGGCGGCTTCGAGGGCTGCGGCGTGACGGCGCGCGGCGCCGGCCGGCTTTTCGGGGGCTGAGGCAGCGGCCGGCTGGTGCGGCTTCGCTGCGGAACGGCGACCGACCCAGACTCCCGCGCCGGCGGCGAGCAGCAGGACGAGCATGAGCAGCACGAGCCTGCGCAGCCGGTAGCGGCGCCTTCGCCGCCGCGGCGCGACCGGCGTCAGGACGTCCAACGACACGGACCGATGCTAACGAGGTGAGCGGCGGGCCCGAAGGACCCCGCTCCTAGAATGGCCGCCGTGCGGACCACGGCCGAGCTGCGTGAGGGGTTCCTCGCGTTCTTCGAGGAGAAGGGACACCTGCGACGGCCGTCCGCCTCGCTGATCCCGCGCGCGGACGACCGTTCGACCCTGTTCATCTCGGCGGGGATGCAGCCCCAGATGCCGTATTTCCTCGGCCTCGAGCCGCCGCCGGCGCCGCTGACGACGATCGCGCAGAAGGTCTTCCGCACCGTGGACATCGACGGCGTCGGCCTCGACACATACCACCTCACCCTCTTCGAGATGCTCGGAAATTTCTCGTTCGGTCAGTACTTCAAGGAGGGCGCGATCGAGTACGCAAGGGAGTTCATCCAGGAGCGCCTGAAGCTCGACTGGGACAGGGTCTGGGTCAGCGTCCACGCGGGCGACCCCGAGCTGAAGCTCGGGCCCGACGAGGAGGCGATCGGGCTCTGGCAGGCGGTGGGGATGCCGCCGGAGCGGATCGTGCCGCTGCCCTCTTCCGAGAACTTCTGGTCGGTCGGCGGTCCGGGGCCGTGCGGCCCCGACTCGGAGATGTACTGGGACTGGGGCGAGGAGGTCGGCTGCGGCACCGAGGACTGCAAGCCCGGGTGCACGCGCTGCGAGCGCTTCCTCGAAATCGGCAACCTCGTCTTCATGTCGTACGAGCTGCATCCCGACGGCACGCTCACCGAGCTCCCGAGCAAGAACATCGACACCGGCTGGGGGCTCGAGCGCGTCGCCCGCGTCGTCCAGGACGTGGCATCCGTCTACGACACCGACGGCTACCAGCTGATCATGGACTGGGTCGCGGAGGAGTCCGGCGTCGCGTACGGCTCGTCCCAGGACGCGACGAAGGCGCATCGCGTGCTCGCCGACCACGGGAGGGGCATGGCGTTCATCGCCGCCGAGGGCGTGACGCCGTCGAACGAGGGGCGCGGCTATGTCCTGCGCCGCGTCGTCCGCCGTGCCGTCCAGCACGGGCTGCGAATAGGCATGCAGTCGCCGTTCCTGCCCGGCCTGACCGACGTCGTGATCGAGCAGATGGGGCAGGCTTATCCCGAGCTCGTCGAGCACCGAGCCGAGATCCACCGCGTGCTCGCCGCCGAGGAGGAGCGCTTCGGCGTGACGCTCGAGAACGGGATGGTGAAGTTCGAGGAGGCGGCGGCCAAGGGCGAGATCGCGGCCGAGGACATCTTCGACCTGCAGACGACGTACGGCTTCCCGCCCGAGCTCACGCGAGGAGCTCGCCCGCGAGCGCGGTCTCGCCTTCAACGACGAGGAGTACACGCGCGTTGATGGAGGAGCACCGCGAGATCTCCCGGCAGGGCGGCACCGGCCGCTACGAGCCGCGCCTCGCCGGCGGCCCGAGGACGGAGTTCGTCGGCTACGAGCAGGTCGACGTGCGCACCGCGATCACCGCCTACGCCGACCTCGGCGACGGCTATTTCCAGGTCAAGCTCGCCGAGTCGCCGTTCTATCCGGCGGGCGGCGGCCAGGTCACCGACGCCGGCTGGATCGAGAAGGAGGACGGAACGCGCGCCGACCTCGTCGACGCGCTGCGGCTCGAGAACGACCAGGAGCTCGTCTTTCAGGGCTCCGGTTTCGCGGAGGGCGACCGCGTCCGCGCCGTCGTCCCGTGGGGCGTCCGCTACCCGACGATGGCGAACCACACGGCGACGCACCTCCTTCACAAGGTGCTGCAGGAGGTGCTCGGCGACCACGTCCGGCAGGCCGGCTCCGCCGTGCGGCCCGACAAGCTCCGCTTCGACTTCACGCATCCCGAGGCGCTGACGCCGGAGGAGCGCACGGAGGTCGAGAGCCGTGTCAACGAGCGCGTCTTCGCGAACCTGCCGGTGCGGATCTTCGAGACGCCGATCGAGGAGGCCCGGAACCTCGGGGCGACGATGCTGTTCGGGGAGAAGTACGGCGACGTCGTCCGCGTGGTCGACATCGACGGCTGGTCGGTAGAGCTCTGCGGCGGCACGCACGTGGGCTCGACCGCGCAGATCGGCCCGTTCTCGATCCTCTCGGAGAGCTCGGTCGGCGCCGGCTCACGGCGGATCGAGGCGGTCACGGCCGGAGAGGCGTTCGCTCTTCTGCACGAGCGGGCACGGGAGGCGGATGTGCTGCGGGGCGAGCTCGACCGGGCGCGGAAGGAATCGAAGCGGCCGGCCGTGGCCCAGGACGTCGACTTCACGATCGTGGACCGGGAGGGCGACGTCGTCCTCGTCGAGGCGAAGGCCGTGAAAGGCGGGCCGCTGCGCGACCTCTCCGACCGCCTGCGACAGCAGGAGAAGGCGGACGGCGCCATCGTCGCGTCGGTCGACGACGGCCGCGCGTTCCTCGTCGTCAACTTCGACGAGTCGCTCGTCGAGCGAGGGCTCGACGCCGTGCAGGTCGTGCGCGAGCTCGGCAAGCACATCGGCGGCGGCGGGCGGAGGCAAGCCGACGCTGGCGGAGGCCGGCGGCAAGAACCCCGACGGCATCGCCGACGCGCTCGCCGCCGCGAAGGAGCTCGTCACCGCGTGAAGGCGATGGCGCTCGACTACGGCTCGGCGCGCACCGGGGTCGCCGTCTCGGACCCGACCGGCACGCTCGCGCGTCCGCTCGGCGTCGTCGAGCGGGCCGGCGACGAGAGCGGGCTCGCCGAGCTGGCGCGGCTCGCGCGCGAGGAGGAGGTCGATCGCGTCGTGGTCGGGCTCCCGCTGACGCTGCGCGGCACGCGCGGCGAGCAGGCAACCGAGACCGAGCGTTTCGTCGAGACGCTCCGCGGCGTCCTCGACGTCCCCGTCGAGCTGTTCGACGAGCGCTTCACGACCGACCTCGCCCAGCAGACCGCCGGCGCGGCGCCGGAGGATGCGCTCGCGGCAGCCCATCTTCTCTCGACCTACCTCGAGTGGTGCGCGGCGCGCTCGTAGTCGGCTGTGCCGCGCTGTTCGCGGCGGTGGTGGCGGGCTGCGGCGGGTCCGACGCTGCGAACCCGCCGACCACGACGGTCAAGCAGCTGCGGCAGTTCAGGATCGTCTTCCCCGAGGGGTTCACGCGCGTCAAGATGGCCGAGCGCGCGCAGACCGTGGCGAAGATCGCGGTCCACGAGTCGCACCACAAGGTGAAGCTGACGGGGAAGGGCTACGCCGCGGCGACCGCGAAGCCGGTGCTGATCCAGGGCTTCGGCTCCAAGAGGCTGCCCCTCGAGGGCTTCCTCTTCCCCGACACCTACGACTTCGATCGCCTCTCGACCCCGGCGCAGCTCGTTCAGGAGCAGCTCCAGGAGTTCAGCTCCAAGTGGAGCACGCTGAACCTCTCGTACGCGAAGAGCAAGAACCTCACGCCGTACGACGTGCTCACGATCGCCTCGATGGTCGAGGGAGAGGCGCAGGTGCCGAGCGAACGCCCGCTCGTTGCGGCAGTCATCTACAACCGGCTCCATGCCCACATGCCCCTCGGGATCGACGCGACCACGCGCTACGGCCTGCACATCCCGCCGACGCAATCGCTGACCGACTCGGAGCTCAACAGCAACAACCCGTACAACACTCGGAACCGGCCGGGCCTCCCCCCGACGCCGATCGACAATCCGGGGATGGCGGCCATCGAGGCAGCTGCGCGTCCCGCGAAGGTCGACTACCTCTACTTCGTGCGCAAGCCGGACCACCGGCACCACTACTTCACCTCGAACTACCAGGACTTCCTCCAGCACGAGGCTCAGTACGGCTACTGAGGTAGTCCTGCTGGGACACCCGGTGGCGCACTCGCTCTCGCCCCGGATGCAGAACGCAGCTTTCGCGGCGGCCGGGCTGGACTGGGAGTACGTCCTGCGCGACCTCCGGCCGGAGGAGCTCGAAGCCGCAGTGCGGGAGGTCGAGCACGCGAATGTGACGGCGCCGTACAAGCTGGATGCCGCGCGGATCCTCGGCAGCGAGCTGCCGTCGGTGAACACGATCGCGCGCGGTCGGGGCTTCTCGACCGACGCCGCAATCCTCGAGCAAGTAACAAGTTGTCACAAGCCGGCGATCGTGGGCGACGGCGGGGCGGCGGCGGCGTTCCGGCAGGCGCTGCCCGGGGCGCGCGTGTTCTCGCGTCGCGGGGCGTGGCCGCCGGACGCCGGCGACGCGGATCTCGTCGTCCACGCCACGCCGGTAAGGGACGAGGTTCTGTTCGAGTTGCGCGAGGGACAGACGCTGGTCGACCTCCCGTACCCGCGGACGGCGACGGCGAAGGCGGCGGCCGCGGCGGGCGCGCGAGTCCTCGACGGCCTCGAAGTGCTCGTCGCACAGGGGGCCGCGAGCTTCGAGCTCTGGACCGGCAGCCGGCGCCAGTCGACGAGATGCGTCGCGCGCTTGGCTTGACCTGAGGCGGCCGGGGCATAGAACGAGCACGATGCGGCGCTGCAGGGCATGCGGGGGAGGAGTTCAGGACGAGTTCCGCTTCTGCCCGCACTGCGGCAAGGCGCAGCGGACGAAGATCGTGGAGTACTTCCGCGGCCACCCCGACGTCGGCGACGGCGGCCTGCGCGTCTCCGTCTACCTGACCGAGCCGAGGCACACGCGCCTCAGCGTCTGGCGCGGCGACGAGGCGCAGGCGGCGATCTCGCTCGACCCCGAGGAGTCGGGACGGCTGGCGCGGTTCCTCGACACGGCGGGATCGCGGCGGGGGCGGAGCCTCGTCTCGCGGGTGCTCTCCTACCTCTAGCCCACTACGCTCTCGCCCATGACGCTCGAGCTGGCAACGGCCGGTGAGTCGCACGGGCCTGCGCTCGTGGCGATCGTCTCGGGGCTGCCCGCGGGCCTCGTCCTCGACAGGGAGGCCATCGACGCCGATCTCCGTCGCCGCCAGCAGGGCTACGGCCGCTCGCCGCGCCAGCAGATCGAGACGGACGAGGTCGAGGTGCTGGCGGGCCTCCGCCACGGCCGCACGCTCGGCACGCCGCTCGCGCTCGTCGTCCGCAACCGCGACCACAAGAACTGGACGTGGGGGATGAGCCCGTGGCCGCCCGAGGGCGAGCCCGAGGGAAAGGGCACGAAGGCCGTGACGCTGCCGCGGCCAGGCCACGCGGATCTCGCGGGCGCGCAGAAGCACGGGCTCGCCGACGTCCGCGACGCGCTCGAGCGCGCCTCGGCGCGGCACACGGCCGTGCTCGTCGCGGCCGGCGGCGTCGCAAAGGCGCTCCTGCGCGAGATCGGGATCGAGGTCGCGGGGGAGGCGCTGGCCGAGGCGGGCGCGGACGCCGCCGCCGTCGACGAGGCGCGGCAGGACCGCGACACGCTCGGCGGCCGCGTGGAGGTGCGAGCGCGGGGAGTCCCGCCGGGGCTCGGCTCCTATGCGCGGCGAGAGGACAGGCTCGACGCGCGGCTCGCGGCTGCAGTGGTCGGCATCCAGGCGGTGAAAGGGGTCGAGATCGGCGACGGCTTCGCGCTCGCCGGGCTGCGCGGCTCGAAGGCGCACGACGAGATCGTTCGCGACGAGCATGGCCTGCACCGTGAGACGAACCGGGCCGGCGGCATCGAGGGCGGCGTCTCGAACGGAGAGGAGATCGTCGTCCGCGCGGCGATGAAGCCGCTGCCGACGCTCATGCGGCCGCTGCGCTCGGTCGACCTCGATACGGGCGAGGCGGCCGAGGCGCTCGTCGAGCGGAGCGACGTCTCGGCGGTCGAGGCGCTTGCGGTCGTCGCGGAGGCAGCGGTGGCGTGGGAGCTCGCACGCGCGGCGCGCGAGAAGTTCGGCGGCGACGCGCTCGGCGACTTCGTCGGCGCCCACCGCGCATACGTGGAGCGGATCGACTGGACGCCCCGCTAGACAGGCACATCGCGCTCGTCGGCTTCATGGGCGCGGGCAAGACGACGATCGCCCGGGCGCTCGGGCTGCCGCATGTCGAGACCGACGCAGACGTCCCCATCGAGCTGTTCGAGCAGGGGGAGGAAGCGTTCCGCCTGCGCGAGGCCGAGGTCGTGCGCGACGTGCTCCTGCGCGCCGGGCCGGTCGTCGTCGATCTCGGGGGCGGCGCGGTCACCACTCCCGAGGTGCGCGGGCTGCTCGAGGAGCGCGCCACCGTCGTCTGGCTCGACGTCGACGTCGAGACCGCGTGGCAGCGGGTGGAGGGAAGCGGCCGCCCGCTCGCCCGGAACTTCGAGGACTTCGGTCGGCTCTACGAGGAGCGGCGGCTGGTCTACGCGGAGGTCGCCGACGTCGTCGCGCGCGACTTCGACGACGTCGTCCTCGCCGTCTCGGGCGTGCACGTCGAGCGCGGCGCTCTCGCGCGGCTCGGCGAGCTCGTCCCGGGCGAGGGGGCGGTGGCCCTCATCTCGGACTCGCACGTCGCGGGGATCCACGGCATGGACGCGCAGCTCGCGCTCGGCTCGCGCCTCGCGGAGACGCACGAGCTGCCGCCGGGCGAGGAGGCGAAGACGCTCGCCGCGGTGGACCGGCTCTGGCAGGAGCTGCGCCTCGACCGGAGCGGGACGATCGTCGCGCTGGGCGGCGGCTGCACCACGGATGCGGCCGGCTTCGCGGCCGCGACCTATCTCCGCGGCATCGCCTGGACGCCCGTCCCGACGAGCCTCGTCGCGCAGGTCGACGCGGCGATCGGCGGCAAGACCGGGATCGACCTGCCCCAGGGCAAGAACCTCGTCGGCGCCTTCCACTGGCCGGCGCGAACGGTGGTCGACCCTGCGCTGCTCGAGACCCTGCCCGAGCCGCAGCGGCTCGAGGGCATGGCCGAGGTGGTGAAGGCGGGGCTGCTGGCGGACGAGCCGTTCTGGGAGCTTCCCGACGAGGAGCTCGTCCGCCGCTCGATCGCCTACAAGGCGGCGATCTGCCTGCGCGATCCGCTCGAGCGCGGCGGCGAGCGGACGATCCTCAACTTCGGCCACACCTTCGCGCACGCGCTCGAGACCGCCGCCGGCTACGAGGGGCTCACGCATGGGCGGGCGGTCGCGCTCGGCCTGCTCGCGGCGCTGCGCCTCTCCGGCCGGGACACGCAGGTCGTGGAGGAGGTGCTGCGGCCGCAGCCGGTGCGCGTCGACCGGGAACGCGCCTGGGAGGCGATGAAGCGCGACAAGAAGGCGCTGGCCGGCGTCCCGCGCTTCGTCCTCCTCGGCGCGGACGGGCCGGAGTCGGGTGTCGTCGTGCCGGAGGAGGACGTGCGCCGCGAACTCGATAGGTTGATCGCGTGAGGGTGCTCGTCCTCAACGGCGTCAACCTGGACATCCTGGGCCGCCGCGATCCGGCGCTGTACGGGGGCCTCTCGATCGCGGAGCTCGAGAGCCGCATCTACGAGTGGGCGCGCGAGCGCGAGCTGACCGTCCAGTGCCGCCAGACCAACGACGAGGGGGAGTTCGTCAAGTGGTGCCACGCCGCGTACGACACGGTCGACGGGATCGTCGTCAACCCCGCGGCCTGGACGCACTACGCCTGGGCGATCCACGACGCGCTCGAGCCGCTCACGATCCCCATCGTCGAGGTGCACCTCTCGAACGTCGACAAGCGCGAGGAGTGGCGGCGGCAGTCCGTCGTCGCCGATCTGGTGGCCGCCCGCTTCGTCGGTCACGGTCCCGACGGCTACAAGCTGGCGCTCGACTACCTCAAGGAGCGTGCCGCATGAGTACCAGGATCGACCGGCTTCGCGAGCTGCTCGAGGAGCCGCTCCTCGTCACGAATCTCGTCAACGTCCTCTACCTGACCGGCTTCGAGAGCTCGAACGCCGCGCTCTTCGTCGAGCCGGACCGGGTGCGCCTCTACACCGACTTCCGCTACCTCGAGGCGGCCGAAGCGGTCGAAGGCGTCGAGACCGTGCAGACGAAGCGATCGCTCATCGGCTGGCTCGCGGACGAGCTGGACGGGCGGATCGGCTTCGAGGCGAACGTCCTCCCGTGGTCGTTCGCGGAGCAGCTTCGAGAGGGCGGGCTCGAGCTCGTGCCGCGCAAGGGGATCGTCGAGCGGCTGCGGGCCGTCAAGGACGAGGGCGAGCTCGACGTGTTCCGCAGGGCGTGCGCGATCACCGACCGGATGTTCGAGCGGCTCGTGAGCGAGGTGCGGTTCGTCGGCCGCCGCGAGCGCGATGTCGCCTGGGACATCCAGCGGCTCTTTCACGAGGAAGGCGCCGACGAGCCGGCGTTCGAGTCGATCGTCGGCTCCGGGCCGACGGGCGCGCGGCCGCACTCGCGCGCCGGCGACCGCGTGATCGAGGCTGGAGAGCTGGTCGTGATCGACACCGGTTGCCGCCTCGACGGCTACGTCTCCGACTACACGCGCACGCTTGCGACCGGCGAGCTCGACGACGAGATGCGGACGGCGTACGACGTCGTCCGCGCGGCGCAGCAGGCTGCGCTCGACGCGATCCGCCCCGGCGTGACGGGCGTAGACGCCGACGCCGCCGCGCGGGACGTGATCGAGGCGAGCGACTTCGCCGGCACCTTCGGCCACGGCCTCGGCCACGGGCTCGGGCTCGACGTCCACGAGGCGCCGCGGCTGTCGACCGAGAGCCCCGACACGCTCGTCGCCGGCAACGTCGTCACCGTCGAGCCGGGGGTCTATCTCCCCGGCCGCTTCGGGATCCGCATCGAGGACGACGTCGTCGTGACCGAGGACGGGATCGAGAACCCCGTCCGGTTCACGAAGGAGCTGCTCAGCGTCAGCTAGCTACCATCGCCGCCGTGGCCGAGACCGTTGACACGAACAGCTTCAAGAACGGGATGCACATCGAGCTCGACGGCAAGGTGTGGCGGATCGTCGAGTTCCAGCACGTCAAGCCGGGCAAGGGCGGCGCGTTCGTCCGCACGAAGCTGAAGAGCCTCGATGCGGGCGCCGTCGTCGACCGCACCTTCCGCGCCGGCGAGAAGTTCCCCCGCGTGCACACCGAGACGAAGAACGTCCAGTACCTCTACGACGACGGCTCCGACGTGCACTTCATGGACTCGGAGTCGTACGAGCAGTTCGCAGTCCCGCGCTCCGACCTCGAGGATGCGCTGCCGTTCATGCAGCCGAACGCGACGGTGCAGGTGCTCGCCGTCAACGGAAAGCCGTCGGGCGTGCAGATGCCGGCGTCGGTGGAGCTGACCGTCGTCGAGACCGAGCCGGGCGTGAAGGGCGACACGGTCTCGAACGTGACGAAGCCCGCGACGCTCGAGACGGGCGGCGTGGTCCAGGTGCCGCTCTTCGTCAACGTCGGCGACCGCCTCAAGGTCGACCCGCGCGAGAAGCGCTACATCTCCCGCGCCTAGAGCTTCGGCGCGGCCCAACGGTGGACGACGTGCCACGTGCGGCCGGCGTCGGTGGTCCGTAGCAACCGCCAGGGACCGCCTCCGTGGCCGACCAGCGCCCAGCCGACGCCGCCGGGGAGCGTGAACGCCCAGCTGCCGAAGTCGAGCCTCCGGGTGGACGAGCTTGGCCAGGGCAGTCCAGTTGCGCCCGCCGTCGCGGGTGACATAGAGCGTGCCGCGTGACTCCCAGATCAGCCCGAAGCCGTCCGCTGCGCCCGCGATCCCGATCGGATACCCGTAGAGGCTGATCCCTCCGTGCCCGCGGCTGCCGCACGCCGGCTTCGGGCCACCGAAATCGGTGCAGGCGACACGGACCCAGCCGCGGTCGACGAGGTCGCGGTAGACGGCCTTGCCCTGGTTGCCGGCGCCGGGCACGCTCGAGCAGACGGACCAATTCGAGCTGTCGGCGTTGATGCCGGCCGTAGCTCCCTGCGGGCAGACGGAGAAAGAGGTGCCGATGTCGGTCGCGGTCAGCGTCGTCGGGCGCCAGACCCGGCCGCCGCCGCTGCTTCTCACCGTCTCCCCGTCGTCGTACTTCGCAAGGTAGGAGCCGCCGTAGACCGTGAGTGAGACCACCGGCCGAGGCGTGCGCTTGACGACGCGCCAGGTGCGGCCGCCGTCCGACGTGAGCGCGATCGTGCCGCCTCCCGAGCCGCCGGCGGACTGCCAGCCGGTGCCGAGCGCGCCGTGGGACGCATCGATGAAGGCGACGCTGTTCGGGACGAGTCGCGGTGGAGAGGCTTGGCCGCAGCCGAGGAGCCGGTGACCGCCGTTGCGGCCAGCGCCGCGCCGGCCGCGATCCCGGCGGCGGCTGCGAACACGAGGCGTGTGCGACGCCTGCCCATTTCGCGTGACTGTACGACGCCGCAGGCTCGTTTCCTAGTCGGCGGCCCCAACTTCCTCGCCGCGCCTATCCGTGTCCCCTGCGGACACGGCCGGAACCTGGTTCCAGCCGTGTCTAAAGAAGACGTGTCGGTCAAGCCGTAGACGAAGTACCTGGCGCTGAACGGCGCCCGTCCGGCGAGCCCGACCATGTCTCCCGGGGCCACGTCCGGTACCTGGTACCGGCCGTGGCTCGCGGGACGGGGCCGGGCGCCGTGCAGAACGGCTGAGGGACCGCGGTAAGGTCTCGCGGTGCCTTCTCTAGCCGACACGACGATTCGCCTGCTCGGGCAGGAGCCGCTCGCGGGGCGGATCCCGGCGGCCGAGCAGCTGCGGCTCGCGGAGATCCTGGACAAGGCCGGCTTCGCGTACCTCGAGGTCTCGGGCGGCGGCTGCTTCGACGCGGCGGTCAAGCGCGGCGTCGAGAGCCCGTGGGAGCGGATCCGCGCCCTCAAGGCGCGCGTCAAGACGCCGCTCGGGCTCGCGCTGCGCGGCCGCTTCCTCGTCGGCTCTCGTCCGGTCGACGCCGACTTCGCCCGCCGCTTCGTCGCTTCTGCCGCCGCGAACGGCATCGACGTCTTCCGGCTCCACGACCCCCTCAACGACGTCTCGAACCTGCGCGAGGCCGCCGAGGCGATCGTCGCGGCGGACCGCGACTTCGAGGCCGGGCTCGTCTACAGCCCCGGCCGCACCGGCGAGATCGAGACGCTGATCGAGCGCGCGCAGATGCTGCCCGAGCTCGGCGCGGTGCGCGTCCTGCTCCACGACCCGACCGGCTCGCTGCAGCCGCACACCGCGGAGGAGCTCGTGCGGGCGCTCGGCGAGGCGAGCGGGCTGCCCGTGGGGATCTACGCGCAGGGCGCCGGCGGCAGCGCTCTCGCCGCCGCGCTCGCCGCCGCCCGTGCGGGCGCCCAACTCATCGCCTGCGCGATCTATCCGCTCGCGCTCACCCTCCACCGCGTCTCGGGCGAGGCGCTCGCCGAGGCGCTGAGCGGCGTCGGCCTCGATCCCGGCGTCGACGTCGACGTGCTCTGGGAGGCGACCGACCTCGTGGACGAGCACATCGGCGACGAGGTCGTGAGCCCGCTCGTCCCGCGCATCGCGGTGCTGGCCGCCCGCCACGACGTGCCGGCGAGCGTCGTGGCCGGAATCGAGCAGTCCCTGCGGGCCGAGGGCGCCGGCGACCGGCTCGACGAGGTGCTCGCAGAGCTCGACCGGATCCGGGCCGAGACGGGCTGGCCGCCGCTCGCCTCGCCGATCGGCCAGGTGCTCGCCTCGCAGGCGATCATCAACGTCCTCTCGGCGAGCCGCTACCTTACGCTGCTCGACGAGGTGCGCGCGCTCGTGACCGGCGCGCTTCGGCACGCCGCCGGCGCCGATCGACCCGGCGCTCGAGCGCGTGGTGCAACTCACCGCCGACCCCGAGAGCGAGGAGGACGTCACGCCGCCGCTCGACGAGGTGCGCGAGCGCGCCGAAGGCATGGCGGCGAGCGAGGAGGAGCTGCTCCTGCTCGGCCTGTTCGGCGAGGACGCCGAGCGGCTGCTGCGCGGGATCCGCGGCCGCGGCCAACGCGACGACGAGACCGCCGGCGTGGACGAAGCCCGCGCCCAGCGCATCCGGGAGCTCGTGCGGATCGTGCAGGACTCGGGCATCGCCGAGGTGACGATCGAGGAGGACGGGATGCGGCTCACGGTCCGCTCGACGCCCGACCTACCGGCCGGCGCGCCCGGGGAGGCTCCGCTCGCGGTGCCCGAGCCGGCGGAAACCGGCACGGCCGCCGTCAACGGCGCCCTCCTCCGCGTCGAGTCCCCGATGGTCGGCACCTTCTACCGCGCGGCGCAGCCGGGCGCGCCGGCGTTCGTCGAGGTCGGCGACGTCGTCGGGCCGGGCCAGACCCTCTGCATCCTCGAGGCGATGAAGCTCATGAACGAGGTCAAGGCGGACGTCGAAGGAGTCGTGCGCGCCGTCCACGCCGAGAACGCCCAGCCCGTCGAGTTCGGCCAGCTCCTGTTCGAGCTCGAGCCGCTCGCCGGCCGTCCTACGCTGTAGGCGATGTTCTCGCGGGTCCTCGTAGCGAACCGGGGCGAGATCGCCGTCCGGGTGATCCGCGCGCTCCACGAGCTCGGGATCGAGGCGGTCGCCGTCTACTCGACCGCGGACGAGGGCACTCTCCCCGTCCGGCTCGCCGACCGGGCGGTCCGGATCGGCCCGCCCGCCGCCGCCGAGAGCTACCTCAACATCGCCGCGCTCGTCGCGGCCGCCGACACGACCGGCTGCGAGGCCGTCCACCCCGGCTACGGCTTCCTCTCCGAGAACGCCGACTTCGTCCGCGCCTGCGAGGACAACGACCTCGTCTTCATCGGCCCGTCGGCCGACGTGATGGAGAAGACGGGGGACAAGGCACACGCGAAGGCCGAGATGCGCGCGGCCGGCGTGCCCCTCGTCCCCGGAACCGAGGGAACCGCGAGCGTCGAGGCGGCGCGCGCGGCGGCGGACGAGCTCGGCTACCCCGTCCTCCTCAAGGCTGCGGCCGGCGGCGGCGGGCGAGGCATGCGACAGGTGGAGGATCCGGCCGATCTCGCAACCCTCTACGACCGGGCCTCCTCGGAGGCGCTGTCGGCCTTCGGCGACGGGACGCTCTACGTCGAGAAGGTCATCGCGCCGGCGCGCCACGTCGAGATCCAGGTGATCTGTGACGACCACGGCGGTGTCGTCACGTGCGGCGAGCGCGAGTGCTCGATCCAGCGGAGGCACCAGAAGCTGATCGAGGAGACGCCGTCTCCGGCCCTCGACGCGGAGCTGCGGGAGGAGATGGAGGCCGCGACCGAGCGCGCGTGCAGGCACCTGGGCTACCGCAACGCCGGCACGTTCGAGTACCTCGTCGGCCCCGACGGCTCGTTCTCGTTCATCGAGATCAACACGCGCCTCCAGGTGGAGCATCCGGTGACCGAGGCGGTGACGGGGCTCGATCTCGTCCGGCTCCAGGTGCTGGTGGCGGCCGGAGAGCCGCTGCCGCTCACCGGCCGCGCCCCGCGTCGCGGGCACGCGATCGAGATCCGGATCAACGCCGAGGATCCCGCACGCGGCTTCGCGCCGACGCCCGGCCTGATCGAGAGGTTCCGGCCGCCGCTCGGCCCAGGTGTCCGTGTCGACACCTTCGTCGAGGACGGGACGGTGATCTCGCCGAACTACGACTCGCTGATCGCGAAGGTGATCGTCCTCGACGAGACGCGCGAGGCGGCGCTCGCCCGCGCTCACCGGGCCCTGAGCGAGCTCGAGGTCAGCCGGCGTGCCGACGACCCGCGAGGCGGCGCTCGAGATCCTCGCGAGCGAGGAGTTCCGGAGCGGCCACTACTCGACCTCCTTCCTCGAGGAGGCCGGCGCGCGGCTGCCGGCGCTGGCCGGCTCATGAGCCGCGTCCTCGTCGCGGAGCCCGGCGGCTCGGTACGGGTCAGCGAGGTCGCGCTCGCCGAGATCGTGCGGCGGGCGGTCGAGTCGGTCGACGGCGCCCGGCTGCGCAAGGGGCGGCGCCGGCTCGGCGTCGAGCTCGAGGACGGCCGCGCCCGCGCCGAGCTCCAGCTCGCCGTGGGGTACGGCCGGGTGCTTCCGGAGACTGCGGCAGCGGTGCAGGAGCGGGTGGCCGACGCGCTCGCGCGCATGTGCGAGGTCGAGGTCGAGGCGGTCGACGTGACGGTGGAGGCGCTCGAGCGTGTCGAGTAACGGGATCAGCCGCCGCGAGGCGCGCCGGGCCGCGGTCTTCATGCTCTTCCAGTGGGACGTCACCGGCCGGCCGCTCGGCTCGCTCTACGAGGGCGACGTCGACGACTACACGCTGCACCTCTCCCGGGCGGTGACCGAGCACGCGGCCGAGCTCGACTCGCGCATCACCTCCGCCTCCGACGACTGGACGGCCGACCGGCTCGGCGCGGTCGAGCGCAACGTCCTCCGCGTCGCGCTCGAGGAGCTCGACGAGGGCGAGGTTCCGATCGAGGTCGTCCTCGACGAGGCGGTGACGCTTGCGAAGCGCTACGCATCCGAGGATGCTGCGAGGCTGGTGAACGGGATCCTCGGCAAGCTCGTGCGGGAGGAGGCGCGGTGAGTGCGGACGAGGCGCTGACGCGGGCGGAGCAGCTGCTCGAACGGGTGGAGGCCGTGCGCAAGGAGCTCGAGGAGCTCGGTGAGGGAGAGGCAGGCTCGCCCGAGCGTGCGATCGAGCTGCTCGGCGAGCTGTCCGAGCTCGCGAAGGCAGTCGAGGACGAGCTGACGCGTGCCCAGCGGGAGGCGGAGGATGCACAGTCCTGAGGAGCTGAAGGCGCTCGCCGAGGAGGCGCTCGAGCGGCTCGACCTGTGGCCCGAGCTCCACGGGCAGGCGACGTCTGTGCGCTACTCGCTCGAAGTCGGCGGCAAGCGGGTGCGTCCCGTGATCGCTCTCGCGGTCGGCGAGGCGCTCTGGCGCGCCGGTCGAGCAGGTGATGCCGGCGGCGCTCGCGATCGAGCTCGTCCACACGTTCTCGCTCGTCCACGACGACCTGCCCGCGATGGACGACGACGACGAGCGGCGGGGCCAGCCCTCGACGTGGAAGAAGTTCGGGGAGGGCGTCGGCGTCCTCGCCGGCGACGCGCTGCTCGCGGAGGCCTTCCGGCTCGCGGCGCGCTACGAGTCGTCGGCCGTCGCTCGCGAGCTCGCCGAGGCGACGCTCGGGATGATCGGCGGCCAGTACCTCGACACGATGGTCGAGGGCTACGACCTCGCCGCCGTGCACCGGCTGAAGACGGGGCGGCTGTTCTACGCCTCGGTGACGCTGGCGCTCTGGGCAGCCGAGCTGCCCGCAGGAGGAGCAGGCGCCGTGGCGCGCTTTCGCGGAGGAGCTCGGGCTGCTGTTCCAGATCGTCGACGACATCCTCGACGAGGACGGCTACGTCCGGGAGCACGGCCCCGACGGCGCGCGCCGCTACGCCGACGAGGCCGCCGAGCGGGCGCGCGCGCGGCTCGGCGAGGTCGACGCGGACACCTCCGTCCTGCGCGACATCGTCGACGTCCTCGCCGTTCGCACGGCTTGAAGAAGCGGCTCGACGTCCTCCTCGTCGAGCGAGGGCTCGCGGAGTCGAGGGCGCAGGCGCAGGCACTCGTCATGGCGGGTCTCGTCCCGGGCTACGACAAGCCCGGCCAGCAGGTGGCGGAGGACACCGAGCTCGTCGTCGAGCAACGCCCGGAGTACGTCTCGCGGGGCGGAGAGAAGCTCGCGCACGGGCTCGATCTCCTCGGCGTCGACCCCGCCGGGCTGGACTGCGTCGACGTCGGCGCGTCGACCGGCGGCTTCACCGACGTCCTCCTCCGGCGCGGCGCGGCGCGCGTGATCGCGCTCGACGTGGGCTACGGCCAGCTCCATCTGCGCCTGCGCGGCGACACGCGCGTCACCGTGCTCGAGCGGACGAACGCGCGCACGGTCGCCGAGCTCCCGTTCGCGCCGCAGCTCGCGGTCTGCGACGTCTCCTTCATCTCGGTGCGACTCGCGCTGCCGCCGGTGCTGCGCCTGTGCTCGCCCGGCTGGCAGGCGGTCGTGCTCGTGAAGCCGCAGTTCGAGGCAGGCCGCGCCGACGTGGGGAAGGGCGGCGTCGTGCGCGACGACGAGGTGCGGCGGCGCGTCGTCCGCGAGGTGGCAGAGGCCGCGCTGTCGTGGGGGGCGAGCACGCGCGGCGTCGTAGACTCGGGGCTCCCGGGGCCGAAGGGGAACCGGGAGATCTTCGTCCACCTCGTGCACTCCGAGCAGCCGACGCTTCCCGATGACCTCGACCAGCGAATCGAGCAGGCACTCGCCGGTTGAGACGGCGGCGGTCGTCGCGCACGGCCGCGTCGACGTGCGCGATGCGGTCGAGCGGGTACGGGCCGTCGCCGACAGCTCGGGCGTGGAGCTCGTCGACGAGCCGGAGCGCGCGCAGCTGGCGGTCGCCGTCGGCGGCGACGGGACGATCCTCCGCACGCTCGCGCGGCTGCTCGGCACCGGCGTCCCGGTGATCGGGATCAACTTCGGGCGCGTGGGCTTCCTCGCCTCGATCGAGCCGGAGCGGCTGGAGGAGGACCTCGGCCGGGTCTTCGCCGGCGAGTACCGGACGATCGAGCAACCGACGCTGGAGGCGCAGCTAGACGGCGAGAGGTTCGTCGCCGTCAACGACGTCGTCGCGACGAGCTCGACGCTCGGCCGGATGATCGAGCTCGGCTGGGAGATCGCGGGCGAGGACCTCGGCGTGGTCTCCTGCGACGGGATGATCTGCTCCACGCCTTCCGGCTCGACCGCGTACAACCTCTCGAACGGCGGGCCTGTTCTCGTGCGGGGGATCGATGCGATGGCGATCACGTTCATCGCGCCGCACTCGCTCGAGGCGCGGCCGCTCGTCGTGCCGCGGGGCGCAGAGCTGACCGTGCGGAACGCGTCCGCCGACGTCGGCGCCGCGGTCCTCGCCGACGGCCACCGCAGCGGCGACCTGGAGCCCGGCCGTTCGCTGTCGATCCGGCTGGGCGAGCAGCGGAGCCTGCTCGCGACGCTGCCGGAGACGACGTTCTTCGGCCGCTACCGCGAGACGTTCACCTCGTAGCGCCGGACCTGTCCGAAAGTGCGAATGGGCGGCGTCGGGCCGCGGGTCTAGCATCGACTCCGTGCTTCGGCGGCTCCGTATCGAGAATCTCGTCCTCATCCGCGAGGCCGAGCTCGAGCTTGCGCCGGGCCTGAACGCGATCACGGGCGAGACCGGGGCGGGCAAGACGATCCTCGCGCAGGCGCTCGGACTCCTGCTCGGCGCGAAGGGCGACGACTCCTATGTCGGCGCGGCCGGTGACGAGGCGTACGTCGAGGCGGAGCTCGAGCTTCCCCGACGAGCTCGACGGAGCTCGGGGAGCTGCGACCGGAGGACGAGGACGCGCTCCTCGCCGCCCGCCGCGTCTTTGCGGACGGGCGCACGCGCGCCTACGCCTGGGGACGGGCCGCCGCGCGGGAAGACGTGGCCGCCGCCGTCGAGCGGGTGGTCGCGATGTCGGGCCAGTTCGAGCAGCGCCGGCTCGCACGGCCCGCGTACCAGCTCGAGGTGCTCGACCGCTTCTGCGGCGACGAGCAGCTCGCTCGGCGCTCAGCGGCGCGCACTGCGTGGCGCGAGCTCCAGGCGGCGCGGCGCCGGCACGACGAGCTGACGGCGAACGCTGCGCTCGCGCAGGACAGGCTCGCGGAGCTGCGCGCGCTCGTCGAGGACACCGAGGGCATGGAGGCGGGGGAGGAGGAGCGGCTGCGCGCCGAGCGCGAGCGGCACCGGCACGTCGCCGAGCTCGCCGCCGGGGCCGCCGCAGCGGCGGCGGCGCTCGCCCCGGACGAGGGAGAAGGGGCGACCGGCCTCGTCGCCCTGGCCGAGCACTCGGTCGCGCCACTCGAACGGCTCGCGCCCGAGCTGCAGCGCGCGGGAGACGAGCTGCGGGAGGCCGAGCTCCGCCTGCGCGAGACCGCCTCCGACCTCCACGCCTTCCTCGGCTCGCTCGAGGCGGAGCCGGGCCGGCTCGAGCAGCTCGAGGCCGAGCTCGACCGCATCGCCGACGCGAAACGCCGCTTCCGCTGCGCGACATACGAGGAGCTCCTCACGCGGCGCGACGGGGCGGAGGCCGAGCTCGCGGCGGTCGCCGAGGGCTCCGACCCCGCCGAGGTCGCCGCCCGTGAGCTCGCGGACGCGGAGGCGCGCGTCCACGCGCTCGCGCTCGAGCTGCGCGCCGAGCGGAATGCGGCGGCGCCCGCATTCGCCGACGCCGTCGCCGCCGAGCTTCGCGACGTCGGCATGGGGGAGGGCGAGTTCCTCTGCGAGTTGCGGGAGCGGGACGAGCCGGCCGCGACCGGCGTCGACGAAGCCGCGTTCCTCGTCCGCCCGAACGCCGGCCTTCCGTTCACACCGGTCGCGGAGACCGCCTCGGGCGGCGAGCTCTCGCGGATCGCGCTCGCGATCGCAGCCGTCGCGGGCGGGGAGACGCTCGTCTTCGACGAGATCGACGCGGGGATCGGCGGCGAGACGGCGCACGCCGTCGGACGATTGCTGCAGCGCCTCGCCGAGCACGCTCAGGTCGTGACGATCACGCACCTGCCCCAGATCGCTGCGCTCGCCGACCGCCACTTCCGGGTCGAGAAGACGCCGGGCCACCCGACGCACACGCGCATCGAGCAACTCGGCGACGAGGAGCGGAAAGCCGAGCTCGAGCGGATGCTCGGCGGACAGGAGTTCCTTGCCGCGGTACACGGCTAGGCGGGTCCTGCCGGGGACCGTCGACAGCGTGTGGACGGTCCTTGCCGAGCCCGAGCGGTTTGCAGAGTGGTGGCCGGAGGTCGAGGCCGTCGACCCGGGACGTCGGGGCCTCGTGCCAGGAGGACTCTGGCGCATCGACGGCGGACGGCCCAAGCCGAGCCTCCGGCGCAAGCCGGAGATGTCGGGGAACCTGCTCCTGATCGAGGTAGTGCCGCAGTCGAAGGTCGTGTTCCAGCTGATGGCCGCGGGGATTTGGGTCGAGCTGGAGCTCGAGCCGAACGAGGACGACGACGCGGCCGCGACGCTCGTGGTCGAGGCGCCGCGGTTCAGCGGTTTGGGCCGCGCGTTCCCGTCGGAGGTGCTGGCGAAGCTCGCCGACCTCGTCCGCCCGCCCCACGAGACGGAGTAGGCGCCCGCTGACAGTGTTCGACCGTAGGGGGTGCTACCCTGAAATCCCGTGAGCGCACGGGCCCCCAAGTACGTCTTTGTGACCGGGGGCGTCGTCTCGGCTCTGGGGAAGGGAATCGTCGCCGCGTCGCTTGGTCGTCTGCTCAAGGCGCGCGGCCTGCGCGTCCAGCTTCAGAAGTTCGACCCGTACCTCAACGTCGACCCCGGGACGATGAGCCCGTTCCAGCACGGCGAGGTGTTCGTGACCGAGGACGGGGCGGAGACGGACCTCGACATCGGCCACTACGAGCGCTTCGTCGACGAGAACTTCCTCCGCAGCGCGAGCCATAGCGCCGGCGCGATCTGGGACACGGTCCTGCGCAAGGAGCGCAAAGGCGACTTCCTCGGCGCCACGGTGCAGGTGATCCCGCACATCACGAACGAGATCAAGGCGCGCATCCGCCGCGCCGCCGAAGCGACCCCGGCCGATGTCGTGATCTCGGAGATCGGCGGAACGGTGGGCGACATCGAGTCACAGCCGTTCCTCGAGGCGATCCGCCAGTTCCGGCGTGAGGTCGGGCCCGAGAACGTCGTCTACGTCCACGTGACGCTCGTCCCCTTCATCGAGGCCGCGGGCGAGCTGAAGACGAAGCCGACGCAGCACTCGGTGAACGAGCTGCGCCGCATCGGCATCCATCCCGACGTCGTCGTCTGCCGCTCGCACGAGGAGCTCTCGCGCGACATCCGCGACAAGATCGCGCTGTTCGCCGACGTCGATCCCGGCGCCGTCGTCGCGAGCCCGGACGTCGCCGACGTCTACGAGGTGCCGCGGGTGCTCCTGGGCGAAGGGCTCGACCGGCTGGTGGGAGAGCGGCTCGGCCTCGATCTCGGCGAGCCGGACCTGACCGAGTGGGACGAGCTGCTCGAGCGCGTCCACAGCCGCCGGGAGTCCGTCGAGATCGCGCTCGTCGGCAAGTACGTCAAGCTCCAGGACGCGTACCTCTCCGTGCACGAGGCGCTCAAGCACGCGGGGCTCGAGCACGGCTGCGCCGTTCGCGTGCGCTGGCTCGACGCCGAGGACATGTCCTACGACGAGGCGGCCGAGCTGCTCGAGAACGTCGACGGCGTGCTCGTGCCGGGCGGCTTCGGCTCCCGCGGCTGGGAGGGGAAGATCCTGGCTTGCCAGGTCGCTCGCGAGCGGCGGATCCCATACCTCGGGATCTGCCTCGGGATGCACGTCGCCGTGTCGGAGTTCGCGCGGCACGTCGGACTGGAAGGCGCGAACTCGACGGAGATGGATCCCGAGACCCCGTATCCGGTGATCGACCTGCTGCCGGAGCAGAAGGGGATCGAGGACCTCGGCGGCACGATGCGGCTCGGCGCACAGGCGGTCGAGGTCGCGGAGGGGTCGCGCGCGCGGGAGTTGTACGGCGAGGCGACGATCCACGAGCGGCACCGGCATCGCTACGAGGTGAACAACACCTATCGCGACCGGCTCGTCGAGAGCGGCCTCGTCGTGAGCGGCACGTTCCAGGAGGGCAGGCTCGTCGAGATCGTCGAGCTGCCCGATCATCCGTGGTTCGTCGCGAGCCAGTTCCACCCGGAGTTCAAGTCGCGGCCGACGCGGGCGGCGCCGCTCTTCCGCGGGTTCGTCGGCGCCGCGCTCGACCGCGCACGCTCGCGGTCCGGCCAGCGCGTCGCAGCCTGACCGATCCTCCGTAGGATCGGCGCGTGTCCCAGGCGGTCGACCTCTTCCTCGAGCTTGCCGCGATCCCGAGCCCTTCAGGCGAGGAGCGCGGTGTTGCGGATGTCGTCCTCCGCTACCTGAGCGACCTCGGTCTCGAGGCGGACGAGGACAGCTTCGGCAACGTCTACGCGCGGATCGAGGGGACGGCGGAGGGCGCGCCGCTCTTCTTCTGCGCCCACCTCGACACGGTGCCGCCGGCCGGAGAGCTCCGGCCGGTCGTCGAGGACGGCCTGATCCGGAACGCGGGCGGCACGATCCTCGGCGGCGACAACAAGGCGGCCGTGGTGCAGATGCTCGAGGGGGCACGACGCGTTCTCGTCGAGAACGTCCCGCACGCGGGGCTCGAGCTGCTGTTCACGCGCCAGGAGGAGATCGGCCTGCTCGGGGCCGCGGCGTTCGACCACACGCGGCTGCAGGCCGAGCTCGGCTTCGTCTACGACCAGGAGGGCGCGATCGGCGAGATCATCCTCGGCGCGCCGTACGCGCAGGGGCTCGAGATCACCTTCCACGGCCGCGCCGCCCACGCGGGAATGTCGCCCGAGGAGGGACGTTCGGCGATCCAGGCTGCGGCGAAGGCGATCGCCGACTTCCGGCTCGGCCGGGTCGACGAGATCACGACGGCGAACGTCGGCGTCATCCGCGGTGGGACGGCGGGCAACATCGTCCCAGAGACGTGCTCGTTCCTCGCCGAGGCGCGCTCTCACGACGAGCGCAAGCTCGGCGAGGTCGTGCAGGAGATGCTCGACGCCTGCACGTTCGCGGCGAGCGAGACCGAGTGCGAGCTGCAGAGCGAGTTGCGGAAGACGTACCGCGGCTACCGCTTCGCGAAGAGCGAGGACGTCGTCGGGCTCGCCGCGGACGCCCTCGGGCGCTGCGGCCACGAGGTGCGCTACGGCCTCTCGGGTGGGGCGGCCGACGCGAACGTCTTCAACGAGCGCGGGCTCCGCTGTCTCAATCTCACCCACGGCGTCTACGACTTCCACAGCCCGGACGAGCGAATCACGGTCACGGATCTCGAGGCGATGGTCGATGTGACGGTCGCCCTGGTCGAGGCGGCGCGAGCGTGAGCCTCGAGCCGGACTCGGCGCGGCGCGTGTACGAGGGCCGGCTACTGAGCCTCACGGTCGAGCGCTGGGGCGAGAACGAGCGCGAGATCGTGGAGCATCCCGGCGCGGTGGCCATCGTGGCGGTGGACGCGGAGGGCTGCGTGGCGCTCGTCCGGCAGCTACGCGAGGCGACCCGGGCCTATCTCCTCGAGCTACCCGCGGGAACCGCGGAGCCGGGCGAGGAGCCGCTCGAGACTGCGCAACGGGAGCTGAAGGAGGAGTGCGGCCTGAGCGGCGGCACGTGGCGGGAGCTGGCGGCGTTCTGGACGACGCCGGGCTTCTGCAGGGAGCGGATGCACCTGTTCGCGGCGGAGGGCGTCGAGCGCGGCGAAGCCGCGCCGGAGCCGGACGAAGAGCTCGAGCTCGTCCGCTGGCCGGTCTCGGAGATCGAGTCGAGGCTGCACGAGATCGAGGACGCGAAGACCCTCGCCGGGTTGTTGCTCTACCTTCGGCAGGACTAGTCTCTCCGCGATGGCAGTCGAGGAGCGCAAGTCCACGGGGAAGCTCGTGCTCGAGCAATTCCTCGAGCTCCGGCGGGTGACCAACGTCGTGGTCTCGGCCGACGGGAAGCGGATCGCCTTCTCGGTCTCGGCGGTGTGCGCGGAGAAGGGCTCGCGGCCGGCCACGAGCATCTGGACGGGCGACGTGCACGGAGAGGCCGAGCAGGCGACGCGCGGGTCGGGCGTGGACTCGATGCCGCGCTGGGGCCCAGACGGAGCGCTCGCGTTCGCCTCCGATCGAGGCCACCCGGGCCGCCTCGCCCTTCAGGTGCTCAGACCGGGGCCCGGCGAGGCGCTTCCGCTCGGCGACATTCCCGGCTCCGTGGAGGACATTGCCTGGTCGCCCGATGGAACGCGGCTCCTCGTGCTCGCGGCCGACCTGGGCGCCGACCGCGCCGGCATCGAGGCGGCGACGAAGATCGCGGAGCAGGGCGGCGAGGAAGACGATCCCAAGGTCACTCGCCCCTTCCAGGCCTGGCGGCGGCTGTATCTCGTCGACACGAAGACGGGCGAGACGACCGTGGCGAGCCCCGAGGGAGTGAACGTGTTCGAGCTCGACTGGGACGGCCGTGACGCCGTCGCTATCTGCTCGGACGAGCCCTCCGAAAGTGCCTGGTACAACGCCTATCTCGCGTTCCTCGACCTCGAGGCGCGCACGGCCGAGCGCCTGTACGACCCGGAGTGGCAGGTCCAGAACGTCCGGCTCTCGGGCGACGGCGGAGCCGTGTGCTTCGTGGAGGGTTTCTGCTCGGATCGCGGCGTGCTGGCCGGCGACGTGAAGGTGCTCGACCTCGCCACACGCGAAGTCCGGCAGGTCCCGACCGGCTGCGACGTCTCATACCTCGAGCGGGCGGAGGGGCGCGCACTCTGGTTCGCCGGTTGGCGCGGGATGGGCAGCGTCTGCGGGCGTCTGTCGATCGACGGCGACGTCGAGGAGCTCTGGAGCGGCGAGGCGACGCTCGGCGGTCATATTGGGCCGCGCATCGCCGCCGGCGGAGACGTGGTCGTGAGCGTCCTCGACGCGCCGGCCGCTCCGCCCGAGGTCGCAGTCCTCGAAGCGGGCGAGTGGCGCCCGCTGACGTCGATCAATGCCGCCGCACCCGATGCGCACGAGGCCGGCGCCTGGGAGGCGTGGACGTGGAGCTCGCCCGACGGGCTCGAGATCGAGGGCCTCCTCTGCCGTCCGCACGGCGCGGCGGAGCCGGTTCCGCTCGTCGTCGTGGTGCATGGGGGCCCGACCGGCTGCTGGTCGCATGCCTGGACGCCGTTCGGCGCGACGGGCCAGTTGCTTGCGCAGGAGGGCTACGCGGTCTTCCTCCCGAATCCGCGCGGGCAGCGCGGGCCGCGGCCAGAGCTTCGCGCGCGCGAACCTCGGCGACATGGGCGGCGGCGACCTGGAGGACATCCTCGCCGGCATCGACTCGCTGGTGGCGGCGGGCATCGTCGACGGCGACCGGGTCGGGATCATGGGCGGCAGCTACGGCGGCTTCATGGCGGCGTGGGCCGTCACGCAGACCGACCGCTTCGCCTGCTCGATTCCGCTGGCGGCGGTGACGGACTGGCGCAGCTTCCATCACACGACCAACATCGGCCGCTTCGACGAGCTCTTCCTCGACGCAGACCCGTTCGAGGTGGGCGGCGAGTACGACACGCGCTCGCCGGTCGTCCAGGCGAAGCACTGCAAGACCCCGACCCTCCTCATCCACGGAGAGGAAGACCATTGCGTCCCCGTCGGCCAGGCCCAGGAGATGTACCAAGCGCTCGTCGAGGCCGGCTCCGAGACGGAGCTCGTCGTCTACCCGCGCGAAGGCCACGGCGTGCTGGAGCGCGAGCACATCGTCGACGAGTGGTCGCGCATGCGCGACTGGTTCGGGCGCTACCTCGGCTGAGCCGGGGAGATAGGGTCTCCGGGCCTTGCGTATCGGTGTTCCGAAGGAGATCAAGACCGACGAGTACCGCATCGCGCTCACGCCTGCGGGCGCCCGCGAGCTGATCCAGCGCGGCCACGAGGTCCTCGTCGAGCGAGCCGCCGGCGAGGGGAGCGCGTTCGCCGACGCCGACTACGAGCGCGCCGGCGCGCGTATCGCCTCGGTCGACGACGTGTGGGAGCAGGCCGATCTCCTGCTCAAGGTCAAGGAGCCGATCGAGCCGGAGTACCCGCGCCTGCGCGAGGGCCTGGTCCTCTTCACGTATCTCCACATCGCGGCCGACGAGCCGCTGACCCGGGCGCTTGCGGACAGCGGGATCGCCGCCGTCGCCTACGAGACCGTCGAGACGGACGACCACCGGCTGCCGCTGCTCGCGCCGATGAGCGAGATAGCGGGCAGGCTCGCGCCGCAGGCCGCGGCCCACTTCCTCGAGAAGCCCCTCGGCGGGCGAGGCGTGCTCCTGGCCGGGACCCCGGGTGTCCAGCCCGGCCACGTCGTCGTGCTCGGGGGTGGGATCGTCGGCTACAACGCTGCGATCATCGCGCTCGGGCTCGGCGCTCGAGTGACGGTGCTCGAGCGCTCGATCGACCGGATGCGGCATCTCGACGAGATCCTCTCGGGACGCGTCAGCCTCCTCATGTCGTCGAGCCTCGAGATCGAGGAGACGATCGCGCACGCCGACGTCGTGATCGGCGCCGTTCTCATTCCGGGGGCTCGCGCGCCGAAGCTGATCAGCCGCGCGATGCTCTCGGACATGCAGCCCGGCGCCGTCATCGTCGACGTGGCCATCGACCAGGGCGGCTGCATCGAGACGGCGCACCCCACCACGCATTCGGATCCGTCTACGTGGTCGACGGGATCGTCCACTACTGCGTCGCGAACATGCCGGGCGGGGTTCCCGTCACCTCCACGAAGGCGCTCACGAACGCGACGCTGCCCTACGTCGAGGCGATCGCCGACCACGGCCTCGCCGAGGCGGTGGCAAGCGACCCCGCGCTCGGGCGGGGCGTGAACGTGCTCGACGGCAAGATCACGTACGAGGCGGTCGCGGAGGCGCACGGCCTCGACTACACGCCGCTCGCCGACGTGCTGCCGCTCGCGGCTGTCTAGCTCTAGCTCGGCGTCGAGGCGTCGGGCTTCGGCTTGCGCTTCGGCGTCAGCCGGACGACGACCCAGGTCACGCCGGCCGCAGTCCCGACGATCGCGAGGACGTAGACGACGAATTCGATAAGGCCGAGGACGTTCGACACGTGCTACCTAGAATAGCCCGGTGCCCAGGGCGTGCGTCATCGTGCTCGATGCTGTCGGAGCCGGCGAGTTGCCGGATGCCGCCCAGTACGGCGACGAGGGCTCGAACACGCTCGGCAACGTCGCGCTGGCCGTCGGCGGCCTCGACCTGCCGAGCCTCGAGGCTCTCGGCCTCGGCAACGTGGAGCCACTCGAGGGCTGTCCGCCGCAGCCCGGAGCCCCCGCGGTCGCCGGTCGGCTGTTCGAGCGGTCGAAGGGGAAGGACACGACGACGGGCCACTGGGAGCACATGGGGATCGTCACGGCGACGGCGTTTCCGACATACCCGCATGGGTTCCCCCACGACGTCATCGATCCGTTCATGCACAAGACCGCGCGCGGTGTGCTCGGCAACAAGGCGGCGTCGGGCACGGAGATCATCCAGGAGCTGGGGGAGGAGCACCAGCGGACGGGCAAGTGGATCGTCTACACCTCCGCCGACTCCGTCTTCCAGATCGCGGCGCACGAGGAGACCATTCCACTCGAGGAGCTCTACGACGGCTGCCGGGCGGCCCGCGAGATCCTGACGGGGAAGCACGCCGTCGGGCGCGTCATCGCGCGGCCCTTCGTCGGCGAGCCGGGTAACTACGTCCGCACGGCGAACCGCCACGACTTCTCCCTCAAGCCCCGACAGCCGAACTATCTGACGCTCATGCGGGAGGCCGGAAACACAGTGCACGGCGTCGGCAAGATCGGCGACATCTTCGCGGGGCAGGACATCGACACCTCGCAGCCGACGCAATCCAACATCGACGGAATCGTCCAGACCGAGCGGCTCCTGCGGGAGATCGACGAGGGCTTCGTCTTCGTCAACCTCGTCGAGACCGACATGCTCTGGGGCCACCGGAACGACCCGGTGAACTTCCACCGCTGCCTGCAGGACTTCGACCGGCGGCTGCCGGATCTGCTCGATGCGCTCCGCCCGGGAGACCTCCTGATCATCACGTCGGACCACGGCTGCGACCCGACGACGCCGTCGACGGACCACTCGCGCGAGTACGCGCTCCTGCTCGCGTACGTCGAGGGGCGGAACGCAGCGGGCCAGATCCACGAGGGCGAGTTCGCGGACGTCGGCGCCACGGTGAACGCCTGGCTCGGCGGCAAGGCGCCGTCGCGCGGCATTCCCGGCCAGCCCGTCGCCGCGTCGTAAGACGCTCGGCGCGGCGCCGGCACACGACTACGCTGGCCGGATGCCGGAGCTGCCGGAGGTCGAGAGCGTCCGCAGGCAGCTCGAGCCTGCGCTCGTCGGTCGGCGGCTGGAGCGGGTGACGATCGACGACCCGCGTCTCGTTCGTCCGTACGAGCCGGCCGAGGTGGCGGCCGAGCTCGAGGGCGAGCGCACCGTTGCCGTGGAGCGGCGTGGCAAGTATCTGGTTGTTCGGTTCGAGAGCGGTCGCGTTCTCCTGATTCACCTCCGGATGACGGGAAGCCTCTTGCACGCGGCTGCGGGGTCGCTCCAGGACGATCCACACCGGCGCGCCGTTGTCAAGTTAGACGACGGGTCGGACGTCGCCTACCGCGACGTGCGCCGCTTCGGCACGTGGCTACTGCTGGAGCCGGGCGAGGCAGAGCCGTATCTGAGCGCGCGGGTGGGCGACGAGCCGCTCGACGCGCTGTTCACGGCGGCCCGTCTGGGCGAGCGTCTCGCAGGCCGGCGAACGTCGCTCAAGGCGGCGCTCCTCGACCAGCGCACGCTCGCGGGCATCGGGAACATCTACGCCGACGAGGCGCTGTGGCGGGCGCGGCTCAACCCGCTGCGTCCCGCGGCGAGTCTCGACCGCGCAGAGCTGCGGCGTCTGCACCGCGCGATCCGGGCCGCGCTCGAGCACGGTCTCGCGCGCCAGGGATCGACGCTGCGCGACTACCGGCTGCCCGACGGCAGCGGCGGCTCGATGCAGGACGAGTTCCGTGTCTACGGGCGGGGCGGGGAGCCGTGCGACCGCTGCGGGACGCCCATCTCCCGCACGCACGTCGCGGGCCGGACGACCTGGTTCTGCCCGACGTGCCAGCCGGCCGCTCAGGCGGCGAGCAGCTCGTCCAGGCGGCCTTCGCGATCCAGTCGCCAGAGCTCGGTGTAGCCGCCGATCGGCCGGTCGTCGATCAGGATCTGCGGCACCGTCCAGCCCCCGGTCGTGTCGTAGACCGTCTGCCGGAAGGCTGGATCGTCGTCGAGCGAGATCTCCTCGTACGGGAGCCCACGGGAGTCGAGCAGCGTCTTCGCCCTGACGCAGAAGCCGCACCAGCGCGTCGTATAGATCCGGATCCGTGGCATTACGATTTAGAACGGGAAAGCCGCGTGATCGTTCCCCGGCGCCGTCCCTAGACTCCGTGGGACATGGCCGGACGGGCGTACAGCACGGAGGCCGTCGTGCTCCGGTCGATCCGGCTCGGCGAGGCCGACCGCGTCCTCCACCTCTACACCGAGGCGCACGGCCGCATCGGCGCCGTCGCCAAGGGCGTGCGGAAGACGATGTCCCGCTTCGGGGCGCGGCTCGAGCCGCTGTCGCACGTCGAGCTCGTCCTCCACCGTGGCCGCGGCGAGCTCGAGACGGTGACCGCGGCGCAGCTCGTCCGCTCGCACCGGGGGGCGCGGGAGGACTACTACCGCTTCTCGGTCGGGATGATCGGCGCCGAGGCGATGCTGCGCCTGTTCAGCGAGGAGGAGGCGAACGAGCGGGCGTTCACCGCCGTGACGCGCTTCCTCGATCTACTCGATGACACGCCGCATGCCGCCGACCTGCCGGCCCTCGACCCGCTCGGGCTCGCGTTCCAGCTCAAGCTGCTCTGGCTCGCGGGCTACCTGCCGCACGTCTCGGCCTGCGCCGACTGCGGCGCCGAGGGGGAGCCGCTCGTCGGCTACTCCACGCGGGCCGGCGGCGCGGTCTGTGCGCGGTGCGCGCCGGCGACCGAGGTGCTCGCGCTCGGTGCCGACGGGAGCGCCGGGATCGAGGCGCTCCTCGCACACCCACTCTCCGACGCCGCGGAGCTCGGTCTCTCCGAGCGGGCGCTGCGGGACGCCCTGCGCGTCGTCACCGCCTCGTACGAGTACCACGGCGGCTTCCGACTGCGGACGCTGCGCCGCAGCGCCTGATCAGCCCGC
>CAWGVE010000067.1:0-34973 GCA_963825805.1 uncultured Actinomycetes bacterium
TTGCGGAGCTGACCCGCTCGCCTGTCGTGGAGCTCAACCGCGCCGTCGCCGTCGCGATGGCCGACGGCGCCGAGCCGGCGCTCGAGCTCGTGGACGCGCTGACCGGGCTCGAGGAGTACCACCTCTGGCACTCGACCCGGGCCGAGCTCCTCAACCGGCTCGGCCGGGACGACGAGGCGGCGGCCGCCTACGTGCGTGCGCTCGAGCTCGCACCGAGCGAGACGGAGCGCAGCTTCCTCCAGAGCCGACTCGCGGAGTCCCGGGGCTAGGCGGAGAGGGCCAGGTCGTCCGGCCCGGCGGCCGGCGGAGACGACGCCGGTGGCGGGGCACTCTTCAGGAAGCGGTTGATGGAGAGCGCGAACGCGGTCGCGCCGCAGGTCGCCGGGATGAAGAAGACGAGGTTGAGGAGGATCACGTGCGTCATGTCGCGAGCCTATTCCGTGCCGCCGCGACCGCAAACTCGACCGCTTCGGCGGGCGTGCGCGACCGCCGCGTGCCCTCCACCTCCCAGCCCGGCTCGAGCACGACGACCGGCCGCCCGAGGGTCAGAGCGAAGCCGATCTCGGCCAGCGTGCCGTAGCGGCCGCCGACCGCGATCACGGCGTCTCCCGAGGCGACGACGGCGAGGTTGCGGCCGTGGCCGATACCGGTCACCACGACGTGATCGAGCCACTCGTTCCCGGCCGCCCGCGTCTCGCCCGGCAGGATCCCGATCGTCGTCCCGCCTGCGCTCTTGGCTCCGCGCGCCGCCGCGGCCATCACCTCGCCAAGGCCTCCGGTCACGACCGTGGCGCCGTGCTCGGCGAGCAAACGCCCCACAGCCTCGGCGCGCTCCTCGTGCTCGGCGCCGCTTCCGATGACCGAGACCTGGATCGCCACGACGCGGCTGATGCTAAGACACACCCGTGGAACGCATCGTCCTCGCCGTCGACGTCGGCGGCTCGCACGTGAAGGCGCTCACCTCGAAGGAGAGCGAGCGGCGGCGCTTCAAGTCGGGCGACTCGCTGACGGCCGAGCAGATGGTCGCCGGAGTCCTGAAGGCGGTCGACGGCTGGGCGTGGGACGTCGTGTCGGTCGGCATCCCGACTCCGGTGCGCGGCGGCAAGGTCGTCGCGGAGCCGATCAACCTCGGCGAAGGCTGGGTCGGGTTCGACTACGAGAAGGCGTTCGGCAAGCCGACGAAGATCGTCAACGACGCCGTGATGCAGGCGGTCGGCAGCTACGAGGGCGGCCGCATGCTCTTCCTCGGGCTCGGCACGGGGCTCGGATCGACCCTGATCGCCGACGGCGTGATCTTGCCGCTCGAGCTCGGCCACCTGCCGTTCCGCAAGAAGACCTTCGAGGACTACGTGGGCGAGCGCGGGCTCGAGAAGCTCGGCCAGAAGAAATGGCAGGAGGCCGTCTTCGAGACCGTCGCGCAGCTCACGGCGGCGATGGAGCCGGACGAGGTCGTGCTCGGCGGCGGGGGCGTCGACGAGCTCGACGAGCTGCCGCCCGGCTGCCGGCACGGCGCAAACGAGAACGCGTTCCTCGGCGGCTTCCGCCTCTGGGACGCGGACTGGTTGGCCAAATACCGCTCAACGGGTGGCGGTGACCAGCCCGAGCCGTAGCGCCCAGCGCCTCCGGCGCGGCGCGGCCGGCGCGGTCACGGCATTCGCCTCGCGCAGCTGATTCCTCAGCTCCTGTTGCTGCAGCGCCGCCGAGACACGCTCGGCGTGGTCGTACGCTCAGGCGCGTACGGTGGCGGGAGAGGCGAGCATGGACGCAAGGGTACTCCTCAGCGCTCGAGCCTCATCACGACGCGCTTGCTCGTCTCGCGTACCGGCAGGAAGCCGGCCGCCTCGAACAACTCGACGTGGCCCATGTAGTTCACCCGCTCCGTCTTGTGCGGGTACGCCTCGAGCGAGCTCGCACCGTGGGCGAAGGCGTACTTCACCGCCGCCGCGAGAAGGGCCCGCGCGACACCCTGCCGCTGCGCGTTCCGGTCGACGGTGAAGCAGACGAGTCGACCAGACGGCGGCCCCGCCGCCGTCCTCTCTCGGCCGGTACTGCGGCGAGCGCAGCAAGGCCGCGAAGTCGTCTCGCGGGCCGAGGGAGACCCAGCCGACCGGCTCGCCGTCGTCGTAGGCGAGCAGGCCCGGCTCGCGCCCGGCGCGGACGAGCCTCTCCATCGCCTGCTTCTTCGGCTCGCCGTGCTCGAGCGAGCGGTCGCGCCAGTACATGCACCAGCAGCCGTACGCAGGCACGTTCCGCATCCCGCCGCGCGGACCGGGCCGGGAGAAGAGCGCGACGAAGTCGTCCCACCGCTCAGCGGTGACGGGCACGACCTTCACGTGACGAGCTCGAGCCTCGCGTTGTCGCGGAACCGGCGGCCGACCTTGCCCGACGGCGTGCCGTCCGTCACGACCACGTCGGCCGTGAAGTCGTTGGCGCCGCGGATCAGCGAGGAGCCGACGCCGTACGCGTCGACGGGCACGCCATCCTGCTCGAAGGCGCGGATCTTCTCGACCGTGAACCCGCCGGAGGCGACGATGCGCACCTGCCCGAAGCCGCCGCCGTCGAGCGCGTCGCGCACCTTCCGGACGAGCTGCTCGTTCACCCCGGTCGGCTTGAAGTCGCCCATCTCATCCCACAGCGAGCGGTCGACGAGGGTCTCGGACGTGTCGAGCCGGACGCCCCAGAGCCGGTCACCGAGAGCCTCGGCCACGTCGAGCGCCGTCCGAACGGAGTCGTTCCGGAAGTCGACGAGCACGGTGACGGACATGTCCTCCGGCGCCCACTCTGCGAACTTCCGCGCGGCGAGGACGGTGTCGCCGCCGTACGAAGCGATGAGCGCGTGCGGCACGGTGCCGATCCCGCGCCCGCCCCACCAGGACGCCTGCTCGTCGCTCGTGACGCCGATCTCGAAGCCGGTGACCTGCCCGGCGACGTACGCGGCGTAGCCGTCGCCGGCCTGGACGCGGTGGTGGTCGAAGCGGGCCGGCATGAAGATGATCGGCTTGCCGTTCGCCGCCTCGAGGACGCGCACGACGTTCGTCGTGATCAGCGTCCGCCGCGCGAGCGTCCCGAGGTAGACGGTCTCGAGGTGGGCGAAGGCCGTGTAGTCGCCCTCGATCGTCAGCACGGTCTCCCACGGCTCGATCGAATCGCCGTCGTGGAGGGCGCGGATCGTCAGCGCCTCGGGCTCGTGGGAGCAGAGCCGGAGGATGGCGATCGCCTCGTCCACCCCACCGAGCCAGGAATGGCTCTTCTGGAAGACCTGGACGACGACGTTCGGGTGCCGGCCGTCGGCGAGCAGCGTCGCGCGCGCATGGTTGAAGTACGCGTCGGTGTACCAGCCCTCGCGCATCTTCTCGACGGGGAGGTCGAAGACCTCGGGAGCGAGGCGCTGCCTACGCGGCCGCGGCATGCTCGAGCTCGAGGCACGCCGCCAGCGCCGCCTCGGCCACCTCGAGCTGCGCCGTGCTCGGCTCGGCCGTCGAGAAGCGGTGCTGGAGCTCGTGCCCCGGCAGCGAAAGAGCCCGCGCAAGCGGATGCGACGGGTTGCGCGCCATCCAGCCGAAGAGCTCGGTCGCAGCCGCGATCGCGCCGAGCTGCGCGGCGGCCTGGGCCTGGCGCCGGTGCTTCTCCGGAGCGAGCCCCGCGAGCCCGTTGCCGACCGCGGACGTGACCAGAAGCGGCCCCACGAGGTGCCCGCCGCAGCGCTCGTGCTCGCGCGTCGCACCCTTGCCGTGCTCGTAGGTGCCGATCGAGATGTGCTCGGCGCCGTGGTAGGCCGCGAGCTCGCCCCCGCGCAGAGCAAGCATCGCGGGAGCCATGGAGGCAAGCGAGGCGAGAAGCTCGCGAGCCACGGGGCGCAGCCCCGACTCCCGGAGACCGCGGACGAAGACCGCCGCGCCGAACATCGTCGCGAGCATGCGGGGGCTCTCGAAGGGCAGCCGCGCCGCGGGCAGCTTCCTCTTCACCTGCGGCAGCAGCGCGAGCGCCTCCGCGAGCCTGGCGGGCCCGCGCAGGAGAGGGCTCTCGATGCGCGACGCGCGGAAGCGCTTCTGCGCCGAAGCGACCTCGATCCGTCCCTCGTCGTCGCGGATCGCGCACGCCCACGCGTTCGGCCCGTGCACGAGCACGCCGTTCGCGAGGGCCATGCCGCCGAGCCGGATCTTCTCCTTCTTCGCCATCGCGTCGAAGAGTAGTTGCCGCTGCTCAGCCGAGAACCGACCGTGCGGCGTGACGCAGCCAGCTCACGCCGAGCTCGAGGTCGGCGACGGGGATGCGCTCGTCCGCCGAGTGGACGAGCGAAGTCGCGACCTCCGGCGGCAGCTCGCCCGTCGAGGGGAAGAAGCCGTACGCCACGGCGCCGAACGCCTCGCGCAGCCAGTGGCTGTCGGTGAAGCCCACGCAGGCCAGCGGTGCAGCACTCGCTCCCGGCTCCACTTCGGCGGCCCATTCCTCGAGCGCCTGCCAGAGAGGCGTGTCGAGCGGCGACCGGGTGCCGCCCCGCGCCTCCTCGATCCACTCGAGCTCGTAGTCGATGTCACCGCCGAGCACCGCTCGGATGACCGGCTCGACGTGCTCGGGATGCTGGCCGGGCAGGAGGCGGCAGTCCACCTCGACGTCGCAGACGGCCGGGATGACGTTCCGCTTGAGCGAGGCGGAGATCATCGTCGGCGAGAAGGTCGCGGACAGGAGAGCCTCGACGACGTCGGCGCCGGCCGCTGTGACCTCGCGCGTCCGCTCGACAGCCTCCTGCGGCGGCGGCACCGCACCGACCACGACGGAGAGAAAGGCTTCCGCCTCCGGGCCGAGCTGCGGCTCCGGCCGGAAGGCGGCGATCCGCTCGATCAAACGGGCCGCCTTGACGAGCGCGTTGTCGGCGATGCCCGGCATCGAGGCATGCCCCGACCGGCCGCGCACCCGCAGCCGGAACGGCGCCGTCATCTTCTCCGCCACGGTCGCGACGTAGACCGGCCTGCCGTCCGCGAGCTCGATCCGGTCGCCGCCGCCCTCGTTGATCGCGAAATCGCAGCGCACAGCATCCGGATGCGCCTCGCACAGCCACTCGAGCCCGAAGCCGTCGCCGACCTCCTCGTCGGCCGTCGCCGCGAAGATCAGGTCGCCGCTCGGCGTGAAGCCCTCCCGCGCGAGCGAGGCGATCGCGACGGCGTTCGCCGCGACCTGGCTCTTCATGTCGAGCGCGCCCCGCCCCCAGACCAGCCCGTCGCGCAGCTCGCCGGAGAACGGCGGCACCGACCACTCGGCCGGGTCGGCGAGCACGACGTCGGTGTGCGAGAGGAGGAGAAGGGACGGGCCGCCGCCGCCGGGGATCCGGGCGACGAGGTTCGCCCGCTCCGGCACCTTCGCGATCAGCTCGCAGGAGACGCCGCTGCCCTGGAGGTAGTCGCGCAACAACTCGGCCGCCGCCGTCTCGTTCCCGGGAGGGTTCGTCGTGTCGACGCGGATCAGCCGCTGGAGGAGGTCGGTGACCTCGTCGCGGAGCGTGGCGACGCTCATCGCCGCATCCCGAGAACGAGGACGTAGCCGCGCTCGAAGACTCCCGGCGCGAGAAAGTCGAGATAAACGCGCTCGGCACGCGCGCGCGCCTCGTCGTCCACGCTCGCGAGCCAGGCGTGCAGCGGCGGCATCGACGACGAGACGAGCTCCCAGAGCTCCTCTGCCGAATCCGCCTCGATCCGCCACGTGCCGGTCTGCAGCTCGAGGTCGAATGCGTCGCCGAGCAGCGCACGGACGTGCTCTTCCTTCGCCCACTCGGGCGCATGGATCTCGTAGGTGACCGGCCGGCCGGCCCTCCGATTGATCTCCCACCAAGCGTCCTTCTGCCAGGCGGTCAGCGCCAGCCGTCCGCCCGGCCGGCACACGCGGGCGAGCTCGGCCGCCGTGCGCTCGTGGTCGGCAGCGAAGATCGCGCCGAAGACGGACGCGACGGCGTCGAACTCCCCAGCCGCGTACGGAAGCTCCTGGCAGTCCCCCTCGTCGAACCGGATCTCGAGCCCCTCGGCGTCCGCGGCCTCCCGCGCCTTCGCGAGCTGGTCGGGGGAGATGTCGATCCCCACGACGTCCGCGCCTGCACGCGCAGCCCGCAGGGCAACGGCGCCGGTGCCGCACGCGACGTCGAGCACGCGCTCGCCGGGCTCGATCGCGAGCGCGGCCACGACGCGATCGTGGATCGGGGCGAACGTCTCCGCGATGCGCTCGTAGCTCGCGCCGCTCCACGAATCAGCGACGGACGACCCGGCCACGCGGCGGAGCATACTGCCCTCGTGGGCGACCTCTTCTCCGACGCCGCCGACCAGCACGCGCGCGAGGTCGCGCCGCTCGCGCAGCGGCTGCGGCCCGCGAGTCTCGCCGAGTTCGTCGGGCAGCAGCACGTCCTCGGCGAGGGCTCCGCCCTGCGGCGCGCGATCGAGGAGGATCGTGTCCACTCCTCGATCTTCTACGGGCCGCCCGGCAGCGGCAAGACGACGCTCGCGCGGATCGTGGCGGCGTCGACCGGCGCCGCCTTCGAGGAGCTGTCGGCCGTGTCGGCGACGGTGAAGGACGTGCGGGAGGTGCTCGCCCGGGCGAAAGAGCGGCTCGGCACGACCGGGACCCGAACGATCCTCTTCCTCGACGAGATCCACCGCTTCAACAAGGCGCAGCAGGACGCGCTGCTGCCCGGCGTCGAGTCCGGCCTCCTCACGCTGATCGGCGCTACGACCGAGAACCCGTACTACGAGGTCAACTCCGCGCTCATCTCGCGAACGCAGGTCTACGAGCTCGAGACGCTGGCTCCGGAGGAGATGGCCCTCGTCGTTCGGCGCGGCCTCACCGAGGTCGGCGGCGACGCGTCGGACGAGGTTGTGCAGTTGATCTCCCACCGCTCCGGCGGCGACGCGCGTACCGCGCTCAACATCGTCGAGCTGGCGAACGCGACCGCGGACGGTGCGATCACCGCAGAGAACGTGGAGGACGCAGCGCGCAAGCCGCCGCTCGTCTACGACAAGGCCGGGGACGCGCACTACGACTTCACCTCCGCCTTCATCAAGTCGATGCGCGGCAGCGACGCGGATGCGGCCGTCTACTACCTCGCGGCCATGCTCGAGGGAGGCGAGGATGCCCGCTTCATCGCGCGGCGGATGGTCGTGCTCGCCTCGGAGGACATCGGCAACGCGGATCCGCGGGCGCTTCTCGTCGCGGTCGCGGCCGCGCAGGCGGTGGAGCACGTCGGGCTTCCCGAGGCGCGGCTCAACCTGGCGCAGGCGGCGATCTACCTCGCCCGCGCGCCGAAGTCGAACGCGAGCTACATGGCGCTGAACCGGGCGGCCGCGGACGTCAAGGAACGCGGTGCAGCCCGGCCGCCGAAGGCGCTCCGCGACGGCTCCTGGTACGGACGCCGACTCGGCCACGGCGAGGGCTACGTCTACCCCCACAACGACCCCGCCGGCTTCGAGACGAGCTACCTGCCGGAGGAGCTCGAGGGAACGCGCTACTACGAGCCCTCGGGCTTAGGTGAGGAAGGCTCCGGCGAGGAGAGCGTCGGACGAGAACGCCTCGTAGGCGCTCGGCGCCGAAGACCGCGAAGATCACGCGCTCCAGCGAGCGCGGCTCGAAGGCGCGCGCCTCCTCGAGCATCACCGCCGCGCACTCCCCGAGCGGGAACCCGCCGACACCGGTGCCGAACGCGGGCAGCGCGAGCGTCCGGCAGCCGAGCTCGTCGGCGAGCTCGAGACAGGAGCGCGTCGTGCGGCGCACGAGCTCCGCGTTCGTCCGCAGGTCCTGGCCCATCACGGCGCCGTGGATCACCCAGCGCGCCGGCAGGCTGCCGCCGTCGGTCGCGACCGCGCTCCCGAGCGGGATCGGCCCCTGCGCCATCGCCTCCTGCTCGATCGCGTCGCCGCCCGCCCGCTTCAAGGCTCCCGCGACGCCCGCGCCCATCCAGAGCATGTCGTTGGCGGCGTTCGCCACCGCATCCGCCTCCACCGCCGCGATGTCGCCCTCGCGGACCTCGAGCTCCATCGCAGCTAGAGAATCCGAGCGCCGAGCGCCGACGCGACGAGCTCGACGGCGAGCTGGCCCGTCGCGTTCTCGCGGTCGAGGACGGGGTTCACCTCGACGACGTCCATCGAGTCGATGTGGGCGGACTCCGCGACGGTCTCCATCGCGAGATGGGCCTCGCGGTACGAGAGCCCGCCCCGCACCGGCGTGCCGACACCGGGCGCGTAGTCGGGATCGACGACGTCCATGTCGAGCGAGACGTGCAGGAACGCGCCGCCGGAGGCGTGTGCGAGCGCCTCCTGCATGCAGGGCTCGACGCCGAGCCGGTCGACCTCGCTCATCGTGAAGACCTTCGCGTCGATCCGGCCGAGGAGCTCCCGCTCCCCTTCGTCGAGCGAGCGGACGCCCACAAGCGCGACTTTCCCGTGGTCGACCGCCGGGATCGGCCAGCCGTCCCGACGGAACGCGTCTCCCGCGAGGCCGAGAGCCGCCGCGAGCACCATCCCGTGGACGTTGCCGGTCGGCGACGTCTCGGGCGTGTTGAGGTCGCCGTGGGCATCGACCCACACGACCCCGCCTCGCCCGCGCGCCTGCGCCATGCCGATGAGGGAGCCGAGAGCGCAGGAATGGTCGCCCCCGAGGACGAGCGGCATCGCCCCGCGGCCGGCGGCCTGCGCAACGAGCGTGGCCAGCCGGTCGCAGAGGTCGAGGATCTGGTCGAGATAGCGAGCCTTCTCGGCGCCCATCGAGGCGGTCTCCACGACCGGAGAGACGACGTTGCCGACGTCCGTGACCTGCACGCCGAGCTTGTCCACGAGCTGCTGCTCGAGCCCGGCGTAACGGATCGCGGACGGCCCCATGTCGACACCACGCCGCCCGGCGCCGAGATCGAGCGTCGCGCCGATCACGGCGACCTCGCGAGAAACGACCTCCGCGCTCACGCCGCGGAGGCTAACGGGAAGGTGGCGAGGGCCGGACTCGAACCGGCGACACCCCGGTTTTCAGCCGAGTGCTCTACCAGCTGAGCTACCTCGCCGCTGGCGGTCGGTCAGTGTAACCGCGCCAACGACGAGGCCCCCGACCACGCTGTCGCGAATATCGGGGGCCTCAGGTCGTTCGGACCGGTGCGACCGTGTCGCGGACGACCGTTGATTTGACCCTAGCGCCTCTGCGCACGAAACGCCGTCGCCGGCTCCGCCGAAAATTCCGCAAATTCCGCGAACCACCGGCGGCCGAGCTCGTCTCGTAGCCGCTCGAACGGGACGTAGATCGGCGTCTCGTCGCCCCGCGAGAACGAGAGCACGAGCGTCCCGCCCGAGGCGGTGACGCGGGCGAGCTCGTCGAAGAACGGGATCATGTTGGAGAGCACGACGAGCTCGAAGGCTCCGTCGGGACAGTCGAGCGCCGCCGCGTCGCCGACCTCGAAGCGGACACGGCCGGAAAGCTCCGGCGGCAGCTGCCGCCCCGCCTCCTCGATCATCCCGGGGCTGAGGTCGATCCCGACCACGTCCGCGCCCGGATAGCGCTCGGCCAGCGCCTTCGCGACGACGCCGGTCCCGGTGCCCAGGTCGAGCACCCGGCCCGGCGGTGGGACGTCCTCGAGCGCGAGATCGAGCGCCGAAAGGTGGTGCGGGCCGATCCGTGTCTCCCAGGTCGGCGCGAGCCCGTCGAACATCCCGCGCAGCGGGCGGCGGAGGACGCGCCAGGCCGCCGGCCGCCGAACCACGGCGTCGGTCACGAGGCGCGCGAACCGCTGCGCGTCGATCACCGCGTCGCGAGATCGACCAGGATCTCGCTGCCCTCCTCGACGCGGAGCAGCTGGGCGGCGCTGCCCCGCGAGACCGCGAGCGCGAGGCTGCCGTAGCTGTCCTCGTAGAGGATGAGCGAGCCGCGCGGGGCGTCGGCGAACGTCCTGGCGGAGACCGCGAAGAACCGCTCGCCGCGGGACGTGAGCTCGACGCGTGTTCCGGCTCCGAGATCGAGGTGCTCGAGCTGGTCGCGCCTGAGGTTGAGCGCGAGATTGCCGAAGCGGTCGACGACGAGCACGACGGCCCGGATCCGGTTGTGCCCCACCTCCGGCTCCGGGATGTCCACCCGCACGAGCTCGTCCGTGTCGACCGGTGGGCCAAGCTCCTCGAGCGGGACGCCGGCTGCGAGGTGGGCGGCGGCCGGCGCGAACAGGTCGCGGCCGTGGAACGTACGCGAGACCGGCTGGAGCGAATACTCGGCGGCGGTGAGCTCGTGCGCCTCGGCGATGCCGCCGAAGCGCTCGGCGGCCGGCAGCAGGAGGCCGTTGTCGGGGCCGACGTGCAGGCGGCCTTCGGCGTCGCGCAGCGCGAGTGCGCGCCGGCCGCTCCCGACGCCGGGATCGACGACCGCCAGGTGGACGCCGGGCGGCATGTACGGGAGCGTGTTCGCGAGCACGATCGCCCCCTGGAGCACGTGGCCCGGGCGGATCCCGTGGGTCACGTCGATCACCCGTGCATCGGGCGCGATCGTCGCGATCACGCCATGACAGGTGCCGACGAAGTCGTCCTGGAGGCCGAAGTCCGTCAGGAAGGTGATGACCACGAGCCGGAACGTAACGCCTCGACGAGGCCGTCGAGGTCGTGAGTCGCCGCGACGGCGACGACATCCAGCCCGGCGGCGCGAGCCTCGGCCGCCGTCTGCGGCCCAATGGCGACAACGGGGAAGTGCGCACCGGTCGCGGCGAGCCCCCGGGCGGCCGAGCCGGACATGAGCAGCGCGACGTCGGCGTCCGGGACGTCCGGCTGCAGCTCGATCGTCCGGTAGAGGGGCAGGAAGTCGGCGTCCAGGACGTCCTGCCGCGCGCCCTCCGCGGCCGCGAGCAGAAGCGTCCCCTCCGGCAACTCGTCGCGCAGACCCTCCTGCGTGTGCGTCGCCGCGACGAGGTCGACGCGCAGCCCGTGCGAGCGCAGCGCCTCGGCCGTCGCAGGCCCGATCGCCGCGATCCGGTTGGCGGACACGCCGCGACGCGCGAGCTCGTGCGCGCCGTTGCGGCTCGTGACGACGAGCCAGTCCCAGCCGCGGGCGTCCACCGGAGCCTCGCCCAGCGGCTCGACGCGGATCAGATCGCAGCAGACCGCATCGTGGCCGAGCGCCTCGACGCGGGCAACGAGCTCCTTACGTGTGACGAGTACTCGCATCAGCCAGCTCCGCCCCGAGCGCCGCGGGATCGTCGCCCGTGAACCGTTCGATCCAGGACCCGTCCTCGGCGGCGACCAGGCCGGTCAGCGTCGACCCGTCGTGGTATGCCGCAACCGGAGCGAGGCACCCGCCGCCCACCGCGGCGATGACCGCCCGCTCGGCCTCGACCCGCTCCCGCGTCTCGGGATCGTCGGCCGCCGCGACGAGCTGCACGTCGCCGGCCCGGACCTGGAGCGCGAGCGCGCCCTGTCCCGCCTCCGGCAGCATCGCCTCCGGCTCGAAGCGATGCCCGATCTCCGCACCGAGCCCGAGCCGGTCGAGCCCGCACGCCGCGAGCACGATCGCGTCGAGGCCGCGCTCGCCGCGCTTCCGCAGCCGGGTGTCGATGTTCCCCCGCAGCGGCTCGATCGACAGCGAGGGCTCGAGCGCCAGCAGCTGCGAGCGCCGCCGCACCGAGGCCGTGCCGATTCTCATTCCCGGCCGCAGCTCTGCCGCTCCGCAGAGCGCATCCCGCGGATCCTCCCGCCGGAGGTACGCGCCGATCGCCAGCCCCTCCGGATCGGTCGCAGTCAGGTCCTTTGCGGAGTGCACGGCGACGTCGATCCGCCTGTCGAGCAGCGCCTCCTCGAGCTCCTTGACGAAGACGCCGCGCGAGCCGATCTCGCCGAACGGACGCGAGCGGTCGCGGTCTCCGGCCGTCGTGATCGGCACGAGCGCCAGCTCGATCCCGGGCGCCCGCAGCGCCGAGAGGGCGCGCTCCGCCTGGGTTAGCGCGAGCCTACTGCCGCGACTGCCGACTCGGACGAGCACAGGCCGGTCGCCTCCGCACCGGCGGCGCGCATCCGACACCGCCCGTCCGGACCCGGATGAAGGCCGTCGGAGCCTGGAGCGGCAGAGGACGGCCGGTGAGCTGCCTGACCTTCAATGCTCTTCCTCGCCGAGACCGAAGAGGTGCCGCACCGTTTCAGCATAGAGGACCCCATCGGCTGCCGCGGCCGCCTGCTTCATGCGCACGGTCGGCAGGTGGAGGAGCTTGTTCACGATCTGGGCCGTGACCGCCTCGACGGCGCGGCGCTGGCTGTCGTCGAGCCGCCCCAGGAGGGCCTCCGCCTTCCGCAACTCCGCCTCGCGGATCTCCTCGGCGCGCGCCCGCAGCGACGTGATCGCCGGCAGGACGTCGAGCGACGCGTGCCATTCGTGGAACTTCTCCGCCTCGACCGCGACGATCGCCTCGGCTCGCTCGGCCTCCCGTCGGCGCAGCGACAGCGTCTCCACCACGATCTGCTCGAGGTCGTCGATGTCGTAGAGGTAACACCCGTCGAGCTCGGCGATCGCGGGGTCGAGGTCGCGCGGGACGGCGAGGTCGACGAGCACGAGCCGACGGCCCCGGCGGCCCCGCAACGCCTCGGCGACGGTCGCCGCCTCGAGCACGAGCCCCGGCGCATTCGTCGAGGCGATGACGACGTCGACCGTCGCAAGCTGCTCGTCGATCAGCCGGCGTTCCGTCTTGCTGTTGGCCACGAGCGTGATCTCCGCGCCCCGGCTCCGGAGGTTGCGGGCGGCCTGCTCGCTCACCTTGCCCGCGCCGAGCAGGACGATCGAGCGGCCCTCGAGACTGCCGAAGACCTGCTCCGCGAGCGCGGCGGCGGCGGCCGATACCGAGGCCGGGCTCTGGCCGATCGCGGTCTCGGCGCGCACCTTCCGGCCGCCGTGGAGCGCCTGCCGGAAGAGGCGGTCGAGGAACGGCCCGGTCGTCCCGAAGTCGTGCGCGAGGCGCACCTGGCCGAGGATCTCGCCCTCGCCGGGGACGAGCGAGTCGAGCCCCGCCGCGACGCGGAAGAGGTGATGGGCCGCGGCCCGGTCCCGGAGCCGGTAGAGCGCGGGCTCCACCTCGGGCCCGAGCGTCGCGAGCGCCGCGACCGCATCCTGCTCGGCCTGGTCCGCGTCCTCGGCGGCGAGGTAGAGCTCGGTGCGGTTGCAGGTCGAGAGACAGGCGGCTTCGCGCCCGGCCTCCGCGAGCCGCGCCGCAAGCTGCTCCGCGTCCTCACGGCCCAGCGCGACCTGCTCGCGCAGCTCGACCGGCGCGTGGTGGTGGGAGGTGCCGACGAGGACGAGACGCATCACGCGAAATGGGTGGCGGGGAGGGCGAGCCGGACGACGACGACGAGGGCGAAGCCGGCGAGCGCGACGTACGCGGCGCGGCGGCCGGCCCAGCCGGCGAGCAGGCGAAGGCCGAGATACGCGCACCAGACGAGCCAGGTCGCCGCGGTCGCGGCCACGAGCGCGTCGACGCGGTCGTCTCGGACGACCAGGCGCACGAGCCCCACCGCGACGCCGAGAGTCAGGAGCGGCACCGACCACTCGACCGTCCGCAAGGCGAGCCCGTCGAGCGTGGCGAGCGCCGGCATCTGCCGGCGGAGGATCGTTGCCGGGCGGGTCTTCAGCCGGCGGTCCTGCCAGAGGTACAACGCCGAGAGCGCGGCCGCGAGCGTGAAGCCGGCGAAGCCGGCGAGCACGAGGCCCACGTGGACGACGAGGAAGAGGCTCGAGTAGTGGCTCGCGTTCCCGATTCCCGTCCCGCCGCCGGCTCGGGCGACGACGAGCAGCGCCACGGCGAGCGGCATCACGACGAGGCCGAGCACGCGGTACGGGCGGCGGCAGCCCCAGATCAGGTACGCCGTCACGACGAGCCAGACGAAGAGTTGGAGCGACCCCGCCCACGTCCCCCACGGGAACCCGTCCTCGTCCGCCGCCTGCACGGCGAGCAGCGCCGTCTGGGCCAGCCACCCGAGCCGGACGGCCCAGGTCGCGACGCGGCCGGCCCGCCCCGGCCGCCGCACGTCGCCGAAGTAGCCGACCGCGGCCTCTCCGTAGAGCAGGAGCGCGGGCCAGAACAGCAGTTCAGCCAACGCGCGCCGGCTCCCGCGGCGTCTCTTCCGTGTCGTCCTCGGTCACGCGATCGGCGAGCTCGTCCACCTCGCGCTCGAGCCGCTGCAGCTTGAGCGCCATGATCAGGACGTAGGCGAGCACGACGGCGAAGACGACGCAGTAGGCGGCGGTCACGTACTTCTCGGAGGTGGTCATGCGAGCACCTCCCTCAGCTCCCGCAGCCGGCCGTCGAGCCGCTTGCCGCTCAGCTCGAGCCGGTAGAGCGTGTAGGCGAGGAGGAGCACCGCGGCCTGCGCGACGCAGTACGTGACAAGGATCCAGCCGCCGAAGTTGGGCCCGTGCCGCGTGAAGACGACGGGATGGATCAACCCCTTCGCGAGCCTGATCGCCGCGAAGCTGACCGGGATGAGGACGACGCCGAAGAGCGCGTACACCGCGCTCAGGTTCGCGCGCTGCGGCCCCGGGTCGACGGAGAAGCGGAGCATGAAGTAGGCGCAGTAGAAGAGGAAGAGCACGAGGAAGAGCACGAGCTGGTCCTCGCTCCAGAGCCACCAGTGGCCCCAGGAGATCTTGGCCCAGATCGAGCCGGTGAGCAGCACGAGCGTCCCGAAGATCAGCCCCTGGTGGACGAGGACGTAGCTCTCGAGGTCGGCGTCCGGGTCGCGCTTCCAGAGGTGGCGGAATGCCTTCCAGGCGCCGCCGGCGAAGCATGCGTACGCGGTGAGCGCGATCGAGACGTGGAAGTAGAAGATCCGCTGCGAGAAGCCCTGGTTCGCGTCGTTCGGCGCGACGAAGAAGACGAATGCCAGCGCCGTGGTCACGAGCACGAGCGAGCCGACGGCGAGCGCGGGCAGGGGTATGCGGGCAGTGCGACCCACTGCAGGGATTGTCGCACCAGCTGCGCTACTCGGCGACGACATACTCGAACGTGGCCCAGCAGATCACGGCGAACATGAGGTCGTAGAGGGCGAGGAACCCGAGATAGCGGCCCGGCGAGCCCGCGACTCCCGCCCCGACGCCTCCGACCACGATCGGGATCGCGAGCGGCAGGAAGAGCAGGGGCAGCAGCAACTCGCGCGCTCGCGTCGCGACAGCCATCGCGCCGAGGAACGTGCCGACCGCGCAGATGCCGAGGTCGGCGAGCGCGACGCCGAGCACCGCCGCGCCGCTCAGCGGTCGGAAGAAGAGCGCATAGACCGGCAGCGCGACGACCTCCGCCGCGACGAGAAAGGCGAGCGTCGCCAGCGACTTGCCGAGCCAGATCGCGCTCCGATCGCACGGCGCGAGCACGAGCCCGTCGAACACGCGCTGCTCCCGTTCGGGCACGAACGCCCGCCCCAGGCCGAGCAGCGCGGTGAAGAGGATCGCGACCCACAGCAGGCCGCTCGCGGCGAGCTTGGACGGGTGCGCCGGCAGTGAGAAGTGGAAGACGACGAAGGTCGCGACGACGAAGAGGAGCATCGCCGGCAGCGTGTCCCGTGCCCGCAGCTCGAGCAGCAGGTCCTTGCGCGCGAGCGCTCCGACGTCGCGGGCGTAGGTCATGCGACGAGCGCGAGCCGGCCGCTGGCGAGCGGCTCGACGTGCGCGGGGTCGTGGGTGGCGAGGAGGAAGGTGCGCTCGCCGCGAAGCTCGGCGAGCTGGGCGTCGAGCAGCTCCGCGCCCGCCTCGTCGAGCGCGCTGTACGGCTCGTCGAGGACGAGCAGCTCCGGCTCGTGGAGAAGGACGCGACAGAGGGCGAGCCGCTGCGTCATGCCGCGGGAGTACGAGGCGACACGCTCGTGCCGAGCCTCCCAGAGCCCGAAGCGCTCGAGCAGCATCCCGATGCGCTCGCGCCGCTCGGCGACGTGGTAGAGCCGGCCGTAGAGGTCGAGGTTCTCGAGCGCGGTCAGCTCGCGATAGACGAGCGGCTCGTGCGCGAGGTAGCCGACCTGCGCACGCGAGATGCCGCGCTCGATCGTGCCCTCGGTCGGCTGCGCGAGACCCGCGCAGATCCGCAGCAGCGTCGTCTTCCCGGCGCCGTTCGGGCCGGTGACGACGAGGAAGCCGCCGCGCGGGAGCTCGAGGTCGAGCCCGCGCAGGACGCGTTTCTCGCCATAGCGCTTGCCGAGCCGGCGGGCCGTCAGCACGCGAGCAGCATAGGCGGCTGCCTGTGCTTTACCGCCGTTTTACGGCCGCTTTGCGCCCAGCCGTGCCTGCGTCGTGCCTTATTCGACCTGGCCCACTTGACCATCCACAAGAGGAGGACGGCCGCAATGTCCAGGAAACGACTCACCTTGTTCGTACTGCTCGCCGTTGCTGCCCTAGTCGGGGCCGGCGTCGCAGCAGCCGGGCACCGGGCCCCGTCGGTGCAGGCGGCAAGCGCAACGTTCGACGCGACGAGCGTCTCGCAGCATTCGTTGACCACGTGCTCGGTCAACGGTGGCGACACGTTCCAGGCGACGAGGGCGACGTACACGGGCACGTCGTCGAGCTCCGACCCGCGGCTTGCCGGCGCAATCACGATCCGCGCCTGGAGCCTCGTCGACACCACGAACGGCGTGGGGCACGTGTACGGCCTCTGGCGCATCCGCGGCGCCAAGGCCAACGCCCACGGAACGCTCAACGCGGCGTTGTCGGGCGGCAAGGCATCCGGACTGGCGAGGGGTTACGTGAGGGGACCGTGGGGGCACCTCGTCGCGTCGGCCGGCGCCACGTTCGATCCCACCGCAGGGTTCTCGTCGGGAGCGATCGGCTCGAGCACGATGGGAGCGGGATTCCTCCGCTCGGGCCGCTGGTGCCATCCGCCGCACTGGCCGCAGGGATAGCTGCGCCAGCAAGCGAGGAGGGGCGCCCGTCCCCCGGCGCCCCTCCTCTCAGATTGCTGCGTCGAGGATCACGAACGCCGCGAAGACCACGCTGATCACGCCGTTCATCGTGAAGAAGGCCGTGTCGAGGCGGCGCAGGTCGGTGGGTCGGACGAGCGAGTGCTCGTACGCGAGCAACACCGCCACGGCCACGACCCCCAGCCAGTAGAGGACGCCGACCGGCAGCCCGAGCCCGGCCGCGACGAGGCAGGCGACGGTTCCTACATGAGCGAGGCGGGCGCCGAGGAACGCGCCGCGCACGCCGAAGCGCGTCACGATCGAGTGGAGCCCCTCCCGCCGGTCGATCTCCTCGTCGAAGAGCGCGTAGAAGAAGTCGAAGCCCGCCACCCAGAGGGCGACGGCCGCCCCGAGCATCCACGACTGCCACGGCAGACGCCCCGTGATGGCCACCCAGGCGCCTACCGGCGCGAGCCCGTCGACCGCGCCGAGCCAGAGGTGGCAGAGCCAGGTGTAGCGCTTCAGGTACGGGTAGACGACGAAGCCGATCACCGGGATCGGCCACAGCCAACGGACGATCGGATCGAGCTGCCAGACGGCGACGAGGAAGAGCGCGAGCGAGGCGAGGCAGAAGACGACGACCTGGACGACGGAGAGCTGGCCGCTCGGCAGCTCACGTCCGGCGGTCCGCGGGTTGCGCGCGTCGATCCCCGCGTCGATCAGGCGGTTCAGCGCCATCGCGAGCGAGCGAGCCCCGACCATGGCGAGCGTGATCCAGAGCAGGTCGTGGGCGCTCGGCACCCCGTCGACGGCGAGGAAGGCGCCGACATAGGCGAACGGCAGCGCGAAGACCGTGTGCTCGATCTTCACGAGGCGCGCGAAGCGCGCCGGCAGCGGCGCGAGCGTGGAACTGGCCGTCACGTCTGCTCGTGCTCGGTCGGGACGTCGGCGAGGAGCTCCAGCGCATGCGCCAGCGCCGGTCGGAGGATCGCGAACCCGTCGCGGCAGCCTCCGGTCGAGCCCGGGAGGTTGACCACCAGCGTGCTGCCGACGACTCCGGCGACTCCACGCGAGAGCAGGCCGTGGGGCGTCTTCGCGATCGAGTCCGCCCGCAGCGCCTGGGCGATGCCCGGGGCTTCCCGGTCGAGCACGTCGCGCGTCGCCTCCGGCGTCACGTCCCGTGGGGCGAGGCCGGTCCCGCCGGTCGTGAGCACGAGTCGCGCTTCCGCGGCGAGCTCGCCGAGCGCGGCGGCGATCCGGTCGCGCTCGTCGGGAACAAGCCGGCGCTCGACCTCGTAGCCCTCGCCCTGCAGCAACTCCGCGAGGAGGTCGCCGCTCCTGTCCTCCCGCGTCCCGGCCGCAACGCCGTCCGACACCGTCAGCACGGCGGCCCTCAGGTGACGGGCTCCTTCGTCTTCTCGACGAGCGTGATGTCGACGATCCGCATCTGCTTGTCGACCGCCTTCGCCATGTCGTAGATCGTGAGCGCAGCCACGGAGGCGGCGGTCAGGGCTTCCATCTCGACCCCTGTTTGCGCGGTGGTCTCGACCACCGTGACGATCTCGACCGACGCCTCGCCGACCTCGAGCGTCACCTCGACGTGCGTGAGCGGGAGTGGATGGCAGAGTGGGATCAAGTCGCTCGTCCGCTTCGCGGCCATGATCCCGGCGAGCTGCGCGGCGGCGAGCGCGTCTCCCTTGGGCAGCTCGCGCAGGATGCGCGCTGTCTCGGCCGCCATCCGTACCTCGGCACGGGCGACGGCCCGGCGGCGCGACGTCTCCTTGCCGCCGACGTCGACCATCCGCACGGCGCCCGTCTCGTCGACGTGCGAGAGCTTGTCCATCACGTGGATCGTACGGCGTCGAGCTCGGAGAGCTCCGCTTCGATCCACTCGCGGATGCCGTGCTCGCGGACGTGTGCGCGGATCGCGTCCGCCCGGCGCCGTCGCTCGCCCGGCTCGAGCAGCAGCGCGTCGTGCAGCGCCTCGGCCTGTCCCGAGATGTCGAGCGGGCTCACGGTCAGCGCCCATTCGCCGAGCTCCTCGTGCACGCCGGCGTTCTCGGACAGGACGAGCACGCCGTCCCGCTGGTTGAGGAGAAACGCCTCCTTGGCCACGAGGTTGAGCCCGTCGAAGACCGGGTTGACGAGCAGCACGTCGAACTGCTTGTAGCCGGCGACGGAGCGCGGGAAGTCGTCCGCGACATCGAGGTCCACCGGCTGCCAGCCGTCCTGACCGAAGCGCTCGTTGACCTCGTGGGCAGCCCGCTCGACGGCGGCCGCGTAGTCGGCGTACTCCGGGATGTCCTGCCGCGAAGGTGCGAGTAGGGCCGCCATTGCGACCTTCCCGTGCAGCTCCGGGTGGCGTTCGAGCAGCAGCGCAAAGGCTTCGAAGCCGCGCACGACGTTCTTGGAAGGGTCGATCCGGTCGACCCGCACCACGAGATGCTTCGGCCGGCCCGCGACGAGGGCCGCCTCGCGCTCGAGCACCGCGGGATCCTCGGCCAGGCGATCGAACTCCGCCGGATCGACGCCGATCGGCCGCGCGACGACGCGCGTCCGGCGGCCGCGATGCTCGACCGTCCCGGACCCCGCATCCACCCGGGCGCCGAGCAGCCGCTCCGCCGAGAGGAGGAAGGCGTCGCGCCAGCGGTCGGTGTGGAAGCCGACGACGTCGTTGGCCAGCAGACCCTCGTGCACCGCTTCGCGCAGCTCGCCGGGGAGCGCATGCCAGTAGTCCGGCTCGGGCCACGGGATGTGGACGAAGTGCGACGTCAGCACCTCGGGCCGCGCCGCGCGCACGAGGCCCGGCGCGAGGTAGAGGTGGTAGTCGTGGAACAGCACAGCCGCGCCGGGCTCGCGCTCGAGCTCCTCGAGCGTCGCGACGGCGAACGCCTCGTTCACCGGCACGTAGCCGTGGCTCCACGCCTCGTGCAGCCGTGGCCCGAAGTCCGGAGCCGACCCGAGACCCCAGAGGTAGTGCTGCAGGAACCAGAGGGTCGGGTTCGCGAGCACGTTGTAGAAGCGGTCGTAGACCGCCGGCTCGTGGGGCACGAGGCGCAGCCGGTAGGGGGCCCCGTCGAGCGTCTCCTCGACGAACGAGCCGCCGTGCTCGGCGGCGACCGCCCTGTCCTCGTCGCTCATCGCGCTCGCCACCCACGTCACATCGTGGTGCGCGAGCAGCCCGCCGAGCGCCGTGACCACCCCGCCGCCGCCTCGCTTCGCTGTGCGCGTGCCGTCGGCTTCACGCAGGTAGGTGACCGGCGCGCGGTTGGAGACGACGAGGAGCTTGCGGCGAGTCGTTGTCGCTTCTGACAACGACTATGCAGCCCGGCGCAGCCGCTTCGCGAACCGAAGCCGCGAGCCGCGCACGCCCGGCTGAGAGTCGAGCTCGAAGTCGTCGGCGATCGTGCGGATGATCGCGATGCCGAGCCCTCCTTCGGTGAGCTCTTCGCCCTCGAGCGCCGGCGGCCGCTCCGGGTCGAATCCCTCACCGTCGTCGACGACCTCGACGGCGAGTGAGTCGTGACCGAGCTCGTACGCGACGGAGACGAAGCCGCCGCCCTCTCCGTAGGCGTGGCGCACCGAGTTGGAAACGGCCTCGGTCAACGCGAGCTTCAGGTCGGCCACCAGCTCGTCGGGCAACGCCGCGATGTCGGCAAGGCCGCTGAGGGCGAGCCGGGCCAGCGCCACGTACTCGGCCCGCGCGGGAATCCGCAGGCGGACCGTCCGCATCCCCTCCAGCTCCTCGCCCGCCGTCTCCACCAGAATCGCCTCGTCCATCTACTCGCTCGTTTCCCGTAGATTCCGGGTCCTAAACCCGCCGATTTCTACTTCTAGCGGTTTTTGGAGCCGCTCGTCGCCCGCCAGGGGCGATGTTTATTCTCGAATCGGCCCTTTCCCTGCGGCCGCCAGACCTAACCCGTGCCGTTTCCACGGGAAAACCGGCCGCCCGAGCCCCGACCTAGACTGGCCGCGTGACGGTCGCTCCGCCCGCACCCGAGCGCCGACGGTCGCGGCCGGGCTCGCTCGAGCGCCCCATCAACGCGCGCCTCTACCGCGGCACCTGGCTGCTCGTCGGGCTACCGCTGCTCGTGCTGGCGTTCAGCGTCGCCAAGCCGCCGGCGCTCAGCGCGCCGAACCTGCCGCCCGCGTTCGATGCCGGAACGGCAGCTTCTCTCGCCACGGATCTCGCCTCCCGCTATCCGGACCGCACGGCCGGCACGGCCGGCGACCGGGGCGCCGCAACCTGGTTCCGGCAGGAGCTCGCCCCGTACGGTTTCGCCGTCCGGGCCGACCGCTTCACGACCATGATCCGCGGTCGCCGCACGACGCTCACCAACCTCGTGGCCGAGAAGCCCGGCCTCGATCCCCAGCACGAGATCGTCGTCATGGCGCACCGGGACGGCGCCGACGCGAACGACAACGCCTCGGGGACGGCGGCCCTGATCGAGCTCGCCCGGTCCTACGCGCCGACGGCAGGCGCGCAACGGATCAAGCTTCCGTACTCCCTCGTCTTCCTTTCGACGGACGCCGCAGCCGAGGGCGCACGCGGCGCAGCCCATTTCGCAGCCGAGCCCGGAACGCGCGGGAACGTCATCGCGGTCGTCAATCTCGACTCGATCGCAGGCGCGGGCCCGCCGCGGATCGTGTTCGGCGGCGACACCGCGCGCTCGCCGGCGCCGGGTCTCGTCGAGACGGCGCGCGCCGCGCTCGCGAAGGAGAGCGGCGGCGATCCGTCGCGGCCGAGCGGCCTCCAGCAGCTCTCCGACCTCGCCTTTCCCTTCAACCCGTACGAGCAGGCTCCGTTCGTCAGCCGGGGCATTCCGGCCGTGACGATGACCGACCGCGGGGGCGCGGCCGCCCGCGGCGGCGAGCGGGGGTGTCGAGCGGCTCCACACCCGGCACCTGGAGTCGATCGGCCGGGCAGCGCAAGACGCGGTCGACGCGATGGAGCAGGGCGTCTCGCTCGCTCAGGGCCCGGCGAGCTACGTCTTCCTCGGCCAGCGGCTGATCCGAGGCTGGGCGATCGAGATCGTGCTCGTTGCGATGCTGCTGCCTTTCCTGGCGGCGGCCGTGGACCTCTTCGCCCGCTGCCGGCGGCGGCGCATCCGCATCGCGCCGGCCCTGCGCAGCTACCGCAGCCGGCTCGGCTTCTGGGCCTGGGTCGGCGCGCTCTTCCTCGTCTTCGGGGCCCTCGGCTTCTGGGGCAGCGGCGACGGCCGGCCGCCGGCCCTGAACAGCGTCCGCTGGCCGATGGCAGCCCTGTTGGCGCTCGTCATCCTCGCGGGCCTCGGTTGGGTCGTCGCTCGCAGCCGAATCCTGCCGCGGCGTGCAATCCATCCGGAGGAGCGCCTCGCCGGTCACAGCGCCGCACTGCTCGCGCTGGGCGTGATCGGCCTGCTCGTCGCGGCGACGAACCCGTTCTCGCTCCTGTTCGTGCTGCCCTCACTCCACGCGTGGCTCTGGCTGCCGCAGGTGCAGGACCGGCGGCCGGACGTACGCGCGAGCGTCTTCCTCGCCGGCTTCGCCGGCCCGCTATATCTCGTCTGGACGTTCGCAACGCACTACGGGCTCGGCTGGGACGCCCCGTGGTACATCGCGAAGCTCTTCGCCGTCGGCTACGCGCCCCTGCCGCTGCTCGTGATCGGCGTCGGCTGGCTGGCGGCCGCGGGCCAGCTCGCGGCCCTTGCCGCGGGTCGCTACGCGCCGTATCCGGCGCCGCAGGAGCGGCCGAAGCGCGGGCCGCTGCGCGAGCTGGTCCGGACGCTCCATCTCGCGCACCGACGCCGGGCAGCGGTCGCCGAGTCGCGGCGCGCGGTCAACGAGTAACGCATCAGAGCCGGAGCCAGCGCACGGTCGAGCCCGCGGCGAGCTCGCCGTTTCCACGTGGAACGTGCACGAGAGCGTCCGCGGCGCTCGAGCGGACGATCATGTGCGACTCCTGGCCGACGACCGGCTCGAGCACGATCGAGTCGCCATCCACCCGCGACCGCGCGCGCACGAACTCGTCACGCTCGCCGTTCCGACGCAGCCCGGCGGAGAGACGGCCGGGCTCGTAGCGAGGGAGAGGATCGGCCAGGCCCTGCAGGGCGCGAAGCGCAGGCTTCACGAACAGCTCACAGCCGACGAGCGCCGAGACGGGGTTCCCGGGCAGGCCGAACACGAGTGTGCTTCCGCGCGTTCCGAACGAGATCGGCTTGCCCGGCTTGATGGAGACGCGCCAGAAGATCTCCTCGACGCCGAGCTCGCGCTCGACCGCCCTGACGAGATCGTGCTCGCCCACCGAGACGCCGCCCGAGGTGACGAGGACGTCCGCGGCCAACCCCCGCTCGAGCGCCTTCCGCAGCGTCGCCTCGTCGTCGGCGGCAGTCGGCTCCGAGACGACCTCGGCGCCGGCGGCGAGGGCGGCGGCGAGCATGAGCCCGTTCGCCTCGTAGATCTCGCCCGGCCGGAGCGGCTCTCCCGGTGCGACGAGCTCGCTGCCGGTGGCGAGCACGGCGACGCGCGGGCGCCGGCCGCACGGCACCGCGGCGAGCCCCGCGGCGGCGGCGGCGGCGACACGGGCCGGGGTGAGTAGCACTCCCGCAGGCACGACGATGTCCCCCGAGGCCACGTCGCTGCCGGGCGGCCGGACGTTTGCGCCTGCCTCGGCGCCCCGGGGAAACTCCACTCTGTTGTCGAGTTGGACAACAATCTCCACGGGGACGACCGCGTCTGCACCGTCCGGCACGACCGCACCGGTCGAGATGGCCACCGCCGTTCGGCGCTCGAGCGGACCCTCGAACGGACTGCCTGCAGCCGACTCCCCGGCGATCGCCAGCGTCGCCGGCAGGTCGGCGGCGTGGACCGCGAAACCGTCCATCGCCGAGCTCGCGAACGGCGGCAGGTCGACCTGCGCTCGCACGTCCTCGGCCGCGATCCGTCCGGCGGCCGACGCGATCGGCACAAGCTCGGCCGGCAACGGGCCCGCGACGGCGATGACCTGTTCCTGCGCCTCCTCGAGAGTGAGTAGCGACGCCACCCTGGGCATACCGTAGTCGTGAATCCCGGAGACGAAGTCGCCGGCCGCTACCGGCTCGAAGAGCTCCAGGGCCACGGCCCGATGTCGGAGGTCTGGCGCGCGCACGACCGCACGCTCGATCGCACCGTGGCCGTGAAGATGCTGTCGCCCACCGCCGACCTGGAGCGGTTCCGGCGCGAGGCGCAGGCGGTCGCTGCCCTCTCGCACGAGAACGTCATGCGCGTCTTCGACTACGGCGAGGACGAGAGCGGCCCGTTCATGGCGCTCGAGTGGCTGCCCAACGGGACGCTCGAGGAGCGCCTGGCCCGAGGGGCGCTGCCGCCGGAGGAGACGCGCCGCGTGGCGGAAGGGATCGCGGCGGGGCTCGCCCACCTCCACTCCCGCGGCCTCGTCCACCGCGACCTCAAGCCGGCGAACGTCCTCTTCGACGAGGAAGAGCGGCCGAAGCTCGGCGACTTCGGCCTCGCCCGCCGCGCGGTCGGCGCCGGCACCCTCACCGACGCAGGGACTGTTCTCGGCACCGCCGCGTACATCTCGCCGGAGCAGGCGGGCGGAGAGCCTGCAGGCCCGGCGAGCGACGTCTACTCGTTCGGGGTCATTCTCTTCCGGATGCTGACGGGCGCGCTGCCGTTCGCGGCGGACGACGCGCTCGCGCTCCTGGACAAGCACCGGCGCGTGCCGCCGCCTGCGGTCGCGACCCTGCAGCCGGACGCACCGCCCGAGCTCGCCGCGCTGACCGCGGCAGCCCTGCGCAAAGATCCGGCGGAGCGGCCGGCCGACGGGGAGGCGCTGCTCGCCGCCCTCGGCGCGTCGGCCGCGACTGTTCCCGTCGCAGCGGACGCAGAGGCGACAAGGATCCTCGCGCCCGTGCCGGCAGCGACGCCGGCAGCAACGCTGCCCGGCGGCGGCAGGCCCGGTCGCCGAACGGCTCTCATCGCCGCCGGGCTCGTCGTGCTCGCGGTGCTGGGCGGCCTCCTCGCCTGGGCGGTGACTCGACCGTCGTCGGCGGCGCCCGCGGGGGTCTCGACCGGGTCGGTCCCGGGGACGGGGAAAACGCATGCGCACACGGCGACTTCGACCCCGACGACGGCAACGATCGCTCAGACGCACTCCACGCTCGGGACGACGACGAGACGGCAGACGACCACTGCGGCGACGACGCAGATCCCGACCACCTCGATCCCGACGACGATCCCGACGGAGACCTTGCCCACGAGACGCTGCCCACGACGACCCTGCCGACCACGATCGTGCCGACGACGACCGCCGGCACGGGAGTCACGGGGACGGTGAGTCAGTCGTCGACACCGACACAGCCGACGACGACTGCGGCGGCCGGCTGACGGTCGACGTGGTCGGCAGGTAGGCGTGGGTTCCGCGCCACGGCGCGAACTGCGGCGGCGACAACGGCGACGGGAAGTCCAGGCTCGGAGCACCGGCGAGCGCGCGCTCCATGAACAGCCGCCAGGCGGTCGCCGGCAGGGTCGGGCCCGAGACGGCGGCCCCGTGCACGTCGAGCATCGGGAGCTCGGCCCGGGGATAGCCCATCCAGACCGTGGTCTCGAGCGACGGCGTGTAGCCGCAGAACCACGCGTCGGCGTCGTTGTCGGTCGTCCCCGTCTTCCCGGCGTCGACCCGTCCGGCGAGTTGAGCGCCGACTCCGGTGCCGTGGAGCATGTTCTGCTCGAGCACGCGGGTCACGGTCGCCGCCACCCAGTCGGGCACGACGCGCTCGCGCTGAGGCCGGTCCCAGCCCGAGTCGACCTTGCCGCCGGGGAAGGTGACGCTCCGGATGGCGAGCGGCCGCGAGTAGATGCCGCCCGCGGCGAGCGTCGCGTAGACCGAGGCCATGTCGAGGGGAGTCACCGCGCCGGTTCCGAGGGCCAGCGAAGGCGTGGGCTGGAGCTCGGACCGGACGCCGAGCTTCTGCGCCATGGCCGCGATCGCGTCCGAGCCGACGTCGAGCGCGAGCCGCGCGTACACGGTGTTGTCGGAGTGGATCGTCGCCGCGGCGACCGACTCGGGCCCCGCGTACGAGCCGTCGTACGTCCGGACCCGCCAGCCCAGTGGCGGGTAGTAGAACGGCGCCGAGAGGTAGCGCGTCGCCCAGGGGTTCAGGCCGTCCTCGACCGCGGCGGCGAGGGCGATCGGCTTGAACGTCGATCCCGCCTGCCGCCGCGCGGTCGTGACGAGGTTGAACTGGTTGCCGGGCTCGCCGGGCGACACCGCCGCGAGCGCGCGGATCGCACCCGTCGCCGGGTCGATGGAGACGACCGCGCCGGCCGGGTCGCCGCGCGCGTAGAGGACGCTCGACAGCGAATGCACCGCAGCGCGCTGGAGACGCGGCTGGATCGTCGTGTAGATCCGCAGGCCACCGGCCCGGACGGTGGCCGCACCATACGCCTGCTCCACGAGGTTCTCGACGTAGCCGACGAGATACGGCTCGCGGCTCCCGTACGCCGCGCTCGGGCGAAGGTGCAGGCTGCGGTCGCGAGCAGCCGCTTCGTATTGCCCGGCCGCGATGTCGCCGCTGCGTCGCAGTGCGCGCAGAACCTCGTCGCGCCGCCCCAGGGCGGCCGCCGGGTTGTGGAGCGGGTCGTAGTAGGACGGCGCCTGCGGCAGGCCGGCGAGAAGCGCCGCCTGCTCGAGCGTCAGCCGGCTCGCCGGAACCGAGAAGTACGTCTCGGCGGCCGCCTGGATCCCGTAGGCGTGGTTGCCGTAGTAGACGTCGTTGAGATACGCGTTGAGGATCGAGTGTCTGGGCCAGGCGCGGGCGAGCTTGACGGAGAGACAGGCCTCGACGACCTTGCGCTGCAGCGTCCGCTCGCGGGACAGGTAGAGGTTGCGGACCAGCTCCTGCGTGATGGTCGAGCCGCCCTGGACGATGCGGCCGGCGCTCACGTCCGCAACCAGCGCGCGGAGGATCCCCTCCGGGTCGATGCCACCGTGCTCGTAGAAGCGCCTGTCCTCGATCGCCACCGTCGCCTTCGGCATCCACGGGCTGATCGTGTCGCCCGCGACCGCCGTCCTGTTCTCGACGGCCGGCAGGACGCCGATCAGGTCGCCGTTCGCGCCGTAGACGAGCGAGCTGTTTGCCTGGGGCACGGGACGAAGCGCGCTCAGGTCGCAGCTCGAGCCGAAGTAGACGGCGCCCCCCGCGGCAGTGAGCGCGAGCAGCGCGAGGGGAGTCGCGATCGCGAGGACGACGAGGGTGCGGCGCCTCCGGGTCGGCTTTCGGCTGCGGCTCACGTCCAGACGCCGAGCGCGCGCAGCCGCTTGTGCGCGCGCAGCCGGAGCTCGTGCTCGAGGCGCTCCGCCGCCGCATCGTCGGAGGCGGCCGCCCGTACCGTCAGCGTCGCCGTCCCGTTGAGGGAGCTCACGTAGACGTCGGCCTCGCGCTCGCCCGAGACGTCCTCCCGCAGAGCGTCGATCGCGCTCTCGAGATCTGCGGACAGCGGCACCGGCACCGAGACCTCCGCGAACGTCTCACGGCTGCGGATCGAGGAGTTGACGATGGTGTCGGAGGCGAGCTTGCTGTTCGGGACGACGAGACGGCGGTGGTCGACCGTGCGAATGAACGTGTAGGTGAGGCCGATCTCCTCCACGATGCCGTGCTCGCCGGCGTAGCTGACCCGGTCGCCGATCCGAACCGGCTGCGTCGTCGCGATCAGGATGCCGGCGATGAAATTCCCCAGCGTCTGCTGCGAGGCGAGGCCGAGGATCACGGCGAGAATGGCAGACGAGGCGAGCAGCGCGCCGGCCACTGCCCGCACCTGAGGGATCACGAGCAGGGCCGAGAACAGGCCGACGGCGATGATGGTCGTCGTGATCGCGCGGCGGAGAACGCGGTAGCGGGTCTCGACCTCGGGCGGCACCGGCTTGCGGGCGAGCCACCAGTCGACCAGGCGCGCCACCCCCATGATCAGGAGCAGCACGACGGCAGCGATGACGATGCGGTGCCAGAAAGGCATCGTCGCCCGATTCGCCGCGGAGTAGCGCTTTCCTCAGTCGTCCAGCGGCAGCGGGCGGCGGCCTGCGAAGCCGTCGTCGACGCGGTGCCACCAGGCGATCTCGTCCTCGCCGAGCTGCCAGCAGAGGAGCACCGTCTCGCCGCGGCGGAGCGCGGGGAAGTCGACGAGGCCGCTGTCGAGGTCCTTCACCTGGGCGCCGTGCTCCGCGATCTCGTCGACGAGGCGCGCGAGGCGTCGCGCGACAGCATCGACCTCCGCGGTCGCCGCGGCGAGCTCGGCCGGCGGGATGCCGCCGCCGTTGCCGCGGATCTTCCGCTCGAGCTCCTCCTGCCGCTCGACAGCCGCCGCATGCTCCTGGCGGCCCTCGACGAGCTGCTCGACGAGCGGCCGCACCTGCTCGAGCGCGGCGTTCGCCTCCTCCGGCGTGAAGTGACGCACGGCCTCAAGCCTATGCTGGACGCTCGTGGAGGTCGAAGCCGCCCAGCCGCGCGAGCGCACGAGCCGCACCCGCCTCTACTTCTGGATCCTCTTCGTCGGGCTGATCGCCGCGATCAACTACGGCGCGCGCCTCTCCGGTGGCAACAGTGTCAGCCGCAAGAGCACACACGACGCCGTCTACTCGTACACGACCTTCGTCGGCGGCACGATCCTCTACGCCGTCTGGCTCGGGATCGTGCTCCTCATCTGTATCGACCGCTTCGACCTGCTCGCGCTGAGGCGGCCGCGTACCGGCTGGCTCAAGGCGCTCGGCCTGGCCGGCGCCGCCGTCGTCGCGGTCTTCGCCGTAGAGGGTCTCGTCGCGCTCCTCCCGCTGCCGCAGAGCCCGGGAAAGGAGCAGGGGCTGACGCCGACGCACTGGGAGCCGGCCCATGCCGGCGCCTTCGCCGCCAACCTCGTCCTCTTCGCCGTGATCGCCCCGTTCGTCGAGGAGCTGACCTTCCGCGGCGCCGGACAGTCGCTGCTCCGGCAGTTCCTGCCGCGTGTGCCCACGATCCTGCTCATCGGCCTCGCGTTCGGCCTGGCGCACGGGCTCGTGGAGGCGCTTCTCGTCCTCGTCCCGTTCGGCATCGCGCTCGCCGTGCTGCGCGACCGGACGGACAGTGTCTACCCGGGCATGATCGTGCACGGGCTCTTCAACGGCACGGCGCTCGTGCTCGCCGTGCTCAGCTGACGCGGCCCCTACTCCTCCTCGTCGCCGTTCTCGACGACGAACTGGTCGGGCGTGACGTCCTCGAGGAAGCTACGGAACTTGAGCACCTCGGCCTCGAGCTGCTCCTCGTCGACCTCCTCGCCCTCGAACTCGATCGCGGACTCGGCGATCACGTCGTCGGCGGCGAAGATCGGCGCCTCGGCGCGGATCGCGAGGGCGATTGCGTCGGACGGGCGGGAGTCGACCTCGATCTCCTGGCCGTCCTGGATCACGGTGATCTGCGCGAAGAAGGTGTTCTCGCGCAGCTCGGTGACGGTGATGCGGCTGATCGAGGCGCCGAGCTGCTCGAGCATGTCGCTCACGAGGTCGTGGGTCATCGGGCGCGGCGAGGCCTGGCTCTGGAGCTTCATCAGGATCGCCGCCGCCTCCGGATGCCCGATCCAGATCGGCAGGAACTTGTTCCCGTCAGACGTCTTGAGGAGGACGATCGGCTGCTTGCCGACCAGATCGAAGCTGACGCCGTAGATGAGCATCTCTTGCATGGCGGCCCGTACCTCGCCTCGAATATAGCTCAGGAGCTGCGGCCGGAAACCCGGCGTACCCTCTTTGTAAAGGGTGGCGTTGGACCCTCGTGCGCCCGCTTTGGCTCGACGACCTCGAATCGCTCGAGGCCATCTCGCAGAACGAGGAAGCCCGCAAGATCTTCCTCCGCATGGCCTCGCTCTCGCAGACCGGCCGAACGCCGAGCTTCGTCGTCGAGGTCGCTCTCGACCAGGACCTCGATGCGGCGACCAAGGGCCGGCTCGTGGAGCTCGCCCAGGACGAGTCGTTCCTGCTCGCGGTCGAGGAGTACCTCGTCCGCACGCACCGCCTCCATTGAGCACGCGGAAGTGGGCGATCCTGGATTCGAACCAGGGACCTCCGCCTTATCAGAGCGGCGCTCTAACCAGCTGAGCTAATCGCCCGCGCGGCTGGGCATTGTAGCCACCGCGTTCTCGAGCGCCTCGACCAGCTCGGCGAGGTCGTGCTCGTCGGCGAAGGGCAGCTCGACCCTGCCCGGGACGACGCGCGCCTGCCAACCCGTGAGCTGCTCGACGGCGCCGCGCACCCGCTCGGCGAGCGCCGGATCGACCTGGGCCGCGCGCGTCCGCGGCCGCTGTCGGGCGCCGGCCCATTTGGCCCGCTGCTCGGCGGCCCGCACAGACAGGCCGCGCCGCACGATCTCGCGCGCGAGGCGGCGGCGGCCCTCGTGGTCGGGGACGGCAAGCACTGCGCGCGCATGTCCCTCGCTCAGCTGGCCGCGCTCGACCATGCCGAGCACGTCGTCGGGCAGCTCGAGCAGGCGGATGCGGTTCGAGACCGAGGGCTTCGAACGGCCGACCCGCTCCGCCACCTCGCCGAGCGAGAGCCCGAACTCGTCGATCAACACGGCGTAAGCGCGCGCCTCCTCGATCGGCGTCAGCTGCTCGCGCGCGACGTTCTCGACGAGGCCGAGCAGCAGCGTCTCGCGGTCGTCGGCCGCGCGGACGACGGCCGGCACGGTTGCGCGGCCCGCCTCGCGCGCCGCCCGCCAGCGGCGCTCGCCGGCGACGATCTCGTAGCCGCCGACGCCCCGCGGCCGCACGAGGAGCGGCTGGATCACGCCCTGGCGCCGCACCGACTCGGCGAGGCCCGAGGCCGCGTCGGGCTCGAAGCGGCGGCGCGGCTGGCGCGGGTTCGGGTGGATCGCGTCGACCGGGATCTCGAGCAGCTCGGACGGGACCGGATGGCCGCCGATCAGGACCTCGAGGCCGCGGCCGAGGCCCCGACGCTGGGGTGAAGACTCAGGCGCGCTCGACAAGCTCCATCGCCACCTTCCAGTAGGCGTCGGCTCCGGCGGAGCGACGGTCGTAGGCAATCGCGGGCAGGCCGTGGCTCGGAGCCTCGGCGAGGCGAACCGAACGAGGAACCGAGGTGCGGAAGACAAGCGAGCCGAAGTGGCGCCGCACCTCCTGCTCGACCTGCTGCGCAAGACGAGTCCGCCCGTCCACCATCGTGAGGAGGATGCCGCCGATGCCGAGGCTCGGGTTGAGGCGCCGGCGGACCAGCTCGACGGAATGGAGGAGCTGCGTCAGCCCCTCGAGCGCGTAGTACTCCGCCTGCACCGGCACGAGCACGCGGTCGGCTGCGGCAAGCGCGTTGACGGTCAACGGGCCCAGAGACGGCGGGCAGTCGAGGAAGACGAAGTCGTAGCGGTCGCTGCCGGACGCGAGCGACTGGGCGAGATAGCGCTCGCCGTCTTCCCGGCCCGAGAGCTCGACGACCGCGCCGGCGAGATCCGGCTTCGCGGGGACGACGTCGAGGTTCGCGAAGGCGGTCGGGTGGACGAGCTCGGCCAGTGGCGCTCCGTCGAGGAGGTCGTAGCTCGAGGTGCCGTTCGCCCGCATCCCGAGCCCCGAGGTCGCGTTCGCCTGCGGATCGAGGTCGATCACGAGCGCGCGCTGACCGGCCTCCGCGAGGCAGGCGGCGAGGTTGACGGCGGTCGTCGTCTTGCCGACGCCGCCTTTCTGGTTCGCAAGGGCGTAGATGCGGGACATGCCCGGCCATTGTCGCTAGGCCAGCGGACGCTTCTTCGCCACGCCGACCCGGCGGGGGAAAGCGGGCGGGGTCGGCGCCACCTTGAGCAGGACCGCCAGACCGTCGTGCAGCTCCGGAACGCGGGCACCGAGCTGTACCGAGGCACGTGCGAGCCTGTCGAGATCGGCGTTCTCGCCGAGCCAGAGGATCGCCGCGCCGCCGATGGCGAGAAGCGGCAGGCACCACTCCGCGGCGACGGGCGGCTGCGCGAGCGCCTTCGCCGTCGCGACATCCCACGCCTCGAGCGGCTGCTCCTCCGCGCGACCGCGAACGACGCTCGCGTTCGGCGGCGCCCAGGTGCGCAGGAAGTCGCACTTGCGCTGCTCCGCCTCGAGCAGCGTCACCTCCCGTTCGGGCAGCGCGGCGGCCAGGGGGATGCCGGGCGAGCCGCCGCCCGAACCGACGTCGATCAGCGGCCCGTCGTACTGCTCGACGATGGGCAGCGCCCGCAGGGCGTCCTCGAGCAGCATCTCGCGCGCCCCTGCGGATCGCGGAGCGCCGTCAGCCCCGGCGTCGCGACGACCGCGTCGAGCCAGTCACTCAGGAACGACGACGACGTAACGGTTCGGCTCCGTGCCTTCGGAGGTCGTGCCGACGCCCGAGACGTCCTTGAGCCGCACGTGGACGACCTTGCGCTCGATAGACGTCATCGGCTCGAGCTCCTCGGGCTCTCCCGACTCGCGCACGCGCTCGGCGACCCGCAGCGCAAGCGCCTCCAGCGTCGCCTGCCGGCGCGCACGGTAGTCGGCCGCGTCGACCACGACCTCCCGCCGCTCCTCGCCGTACGCGCGCCAGCCGAGGGCGTTGAGGAGGTACTGGATCGCGTCGATCGTCTGGCCGTGGCGGCCGATCAGAAGGCCGACGTCGGGACCGGAGCACGTGACCACGATCGCCTCGGGCTCGTCGCGGACGCCGACGTTCGCGTCGACTCCGAGCGTGGAGACGATCCGCGCCACGAGCGCGCGTGCGTCGGCGGCCTGGCCGTCGCTCTCGTCGACCACGGCCGCGGCTGCTGCCGCCTCCGCGGCCTCGGACGGCAGGTGCGCGAGGACGCGGGCCGGCTCGTAGCCGACCCCGAGAATCCCGCGCTCGCCCTCGGCCACGACCTCGAACTGCACCGCTGCCTTGTCGAGCCCGGGATGGCGACGCTCGAGCTCGCGCAGCGCAGCCCACTTCGCCTCGCCGACCGTCTCGCCGGTCGCCTCCGCGGTCAGCTCCGCGGCCTCTGTCATCGCCGGCTGGTGCGCTTCTTCTTGCGCCGCACCTGGCGAGGCTGCTGCTGCGCGACCGGAGTCTCCGGTGTAGGCGACGGAGACTCGGGCTTGGCGCCGTTGCCGCCGGTGCCATCGTCCTTCGGCGGCGTCCGCGAGGTCCGCCGCTCCGGAGTGGGCGCGGGCGTGCGCTGCACCAGCCTCCGCGTGATCAGCCCCTGCCCGACCGTCCAGAGGTTCGTCGTCACCCAGTAGAGGACGAGGCCGGCCGGGAAGCGGGCGATGATGAAGACGAAGACGAGCGGCATGAGCATGAAGAGGTACCGCTGCGTCTTGTCGGTGGTCGTCATCATGAAGAGCGACGACGCCATCTGGCTCACGACGTAGACGACGAGGAGCACATAGCCGCCCCACTGGGCCGTCGTCCCCTTCGAGATGTCGTGGATGAAATGGAGCCACGAGAGGTCCGCGCCGACCGGGAACTTGTAGTGCTTGAGCGTGTAGTAGAGCGAGATGAAGACCGGGAGCTGCAGCAGCATCGGCAGGCAGGACGCAGCCGGGTTGATGTTGTTCTCCCGGTAGAACTTCATCAGCTCCTCGTTCTGCTTCTGCTTGTCCTGCTTGTACTTCTTCTGGATCTCCTTCATCTGCGGCGCGAATTTCTGCAGGTTCTGCATCGAGTGGATCTGCTTGATCGTCAGCGGGACGAGCAGCATCCGGACGACGACGGTGATCGCCACGATCGACCAGGCCCACGTGAAGCCGAGGTTGTTGTGGAAGTACTCGAGGACGTGACGCATCACCGTCTCGAGCTGGCTGATGACCGGGATCGTGTAGAGGATCATCGGACCGGGTCGAAGCCTCCCCGGCTCCACGGGTTGCAGCGGAGCAGACGCCAGCCGGCGAGGACGCTGCCGCGCACGAGGCCGTGCCGGCGGAGCGCCTGCACCGCGTACTCCGAGCAGGACGGGTGGTACTTGCAGGTCGTCGGGAAGAGCGCGCCGAAAGTCACCCGGTAGAGCCAGACGAGGCCGATCCCGAGCAGGCCCGGTACGCGCATCACGGCGCTCATGCGGCGAGGGCTCCGCTCTGCTCGAGCAGCTCGTCGACACGCTCGCCGAGCCAGTCGAAGCCGTTCGCCTCGGCCGCCTCGACAAGGCCCGGGCGGACGATCAGCACGTAGTCGTGCCCTTCCGGAACGCGCTCGATCCGCTCGCGCCACGCCTCGCGCAGGCGCCGCTTGATCCGGTTCCGCTCGACCGCACCGCCGGCGGCGCGGGGCACGGCGAAGCCCACCCGCGGCTCCGTCGGCTCGTCCTGCGGCAGCCAGTAGAGAACGAGAAAGCGGGACGAGACCGAGCGTCCGCGGCGATGCACCGCATCGAAGTCCCTGGAGCGGGACAGGCGGTTGGTGCGCTTCACAGATGCCAGCTTAGTGGCGGGCGGACGCTAAGCCGAGAGGCGGGCGCGGCCCTTGCCGCGCCGGCGCTTGAGGATCGCCCGGCCGGCCTTGGTCGACATGCGCGCCCGGAAGCCGTGCTTGCGCTTGCGGCGGCGGACGTTTGGCTGATAGGTGCGTTTCACGGACGGCGGAAACTCGTCTTTGCCAGAAAAATCCCCGCGTCGGGCGGGGGGCGGCGGCCAGTATAGACGAGCGTCGTCCACCGGCTTGTCCACAGCCGCAGACGACGCAGGCATGCGGTCGGGGCGACTTTCCCCCACGTTCGTCCACACCTGTGGAGGGATTTGGGCCGCCGGAAAAACCCCTGCACAGCGCCCCATTTTGCCCCTTCGCGGGGCGCTGTTATGCTGGCCGCCGGGCCGGAGCGAGGAGGAGCAGGGCGTCGGTGGAGCACCAAGTTGAGCTGTCTACGGAGGACCTCTGGGAGGGCATCTCCGGGCGGCTCAAGGAAGCCCTCAACGACGGGACGTACGCCAAGTGGTTCGGCGACGCCCGCGGCCTCGAGCTCGACGGAGAGACGCTCGTGCTCACCGTCCCGAGCGAGTTCACGCGCGACTGGATCGAGGGACATTTCCTCGGCCTGATCGGCGCTGCCGTCCGCGACATCGTCGGCTACGAGCGCCCGATCGAGCTCCGGGTGGCCGACGAGGGCAAGGCGCCGGCGGAGGACCGCGCGGGGCAGGAAGGCCTCC
>CAWGVE010000068.1:0-8993 GCA_963825805.1 uncultured Actinomycetes bacterium
GAGACCCGGTTCCTCCCGAGGCGGGAGCGGGCTCTGCGGGAGGCCGGCCCTTGGTTCTCCCTCGTTGTAGGAGGACGGGGCGACGTCGTTCGGGCCGTCGGGGTAGAAGACGCTCGCGAGCCGCTGGATCTGGGGGCGCCCCGGCCCGAGCTCGTACTGGCCGCCGCCGTACATCTGGATCCCGCGCTCCTCGCACGCCTCGATCGTCTCGAGCAGGCCGCGAGTCGTCCCGAAGCGGGACGGCTTGATGTTGAGCCAGCGCGGCTCGAGCGGCAGCCCGTCGAGATCGCTCAGGGAGTGCACCGGCGCGTCGAAGCTGAGGCGGTCCTCCGCGCCGGCGAGCGCCTCGCGCAGCCCGTCCTCCAGCCACGCGTCCTCGACGATCACGTCGGGGAGCTCCTCGACGACGGCGCGGTAGAGCTCGGGGTCGGGCGCCAGATCGACGCTCGTGCCGCGGTAGTACGCCTTCAGGTCGACGACGCGCACCCGGTCGAGCTCGCGCAGGCGCTTGAGGAGCGCGCGGTCCCAGTCCGTCTTCGGCGTCGAGCTTGAACTCGAGCTCGGGGGCGACCTCGAGCCACCGCTCCGGCGCCGCCCGCGTCGAGACGACGAAGCGGACGGGACGCTCCTCGCGCTCGACCGCCGCGCCGAGGCCGAGCTCGTTCTGCCGGAGCGCAAGGTCGAGTGCCGCGCCTTCGAACGCCCACCGCCGGTATCCCTCGGCCAGCTGCTCGAAATCGTCGAGCCGGTGGGAGAAGTCCTCGATGCTCCACGTGCCGGCGAGCATGAGGTCGGCTGGCACGCCGTCGTGCAGCTCGGCCTCGTACGTGACGTCCTCGCCCTCGCCGACCGAGCCGTCGCCGCGGAGAACGACCGTCGTCGTCACGCGGGTCCAGCCCGACGGCGTGCTCGACTCGCGCCTCTGGAGCGCGTAGTCGTCGACCTTGACGTCCAGCCCCGCGACCCGTTCCCACAACGACATACTCCGAGCATATGAGGCTCAGCCTCCTCGGTAGCGCGGTGGCCGCTCTCGTCCTCGCCGCCACAGCGGCGGCCGGCCTGCCGAGGGCGGGCGCGCTCGTGCCCGGACGCTCGCTCGGCGGCGTCCGGCTGGACGAGTCTGAGCAGGCCGTGACTGCGACGCTCGGCCGCTTCTACGGCGCCTGCCGAGGCTGCGTGCACCCGACCTGGTACTTCACGTACCGGCCGTTCGACAAGCACGGGCTCGCGGTCGAGCTCGCGAACGGCCGCGTCTCCGGCGTCTACACGCTCTGGCGCCCGGCGGGCTGGCGCGCGCCGCACGGGCTCCGCTTCGGCGCGACGCCGCTCGAGGTGCACCAGCGCGTCGGCGCGCTCCGCACGATCACGTGCCCGGGCTACAACGCGCTCGTCCGCGACTCCGCACACGCCCGCACCGTCTACTACCTGGTCGGCGCCCGGCTCTGGGGATTCGGCCTCTTCCGCCGCGGCGCCGCTCCGTGCCGATGATCGAGCTCGACGACGTCGAGCGCGCGGCCCGGCGGCTCGCGGGCGTCGCCCACCGCACGCCGGTCCTCACCTCGCGCACGCTCGACGAGCGCACCGGCGCCCGCGTGCACGTGAAGGCGGAGTGCTTCCAGCGAGGCGGCGCCTTCAAGTTCCGCGGCGCGTACAACAAGATCTCGTCACTCGACGAGAACGCGCTGCGGCGCGGTGTCCTCGCCTACTCCTCCGGCAACCACGCGCAAGCGGTGGCCATCGCCGCGGCGCTGCTCGGCTCCAGCGCGACGATCGTCATGCCCGAGGACGCGCCGGCCGCCAAGCTCGACGCGACGCGCGGCTACGGCGCCGACGTCGTTGCGTACGACCGCTGGGCGGAGAGCCGCGAGGAGATCGGCGCGCAGCTCGCAGAAGAACGCGGGCTCGAGCTCGTCAGGCCGTACGACGACCCGCTCGTCATGGCCGGCCAGGGAACGGTCGCGCTCGAGCTCCTCGAGGAGGCGCCGGAGCTCGACCTCCTGGTCGTGCCGATCAGCGGGGGCGGGCTGATCGCGGGCTGCGCGACGGCCGCGAAGGCGTTGCGTCCGGCCATCCGCGTCGTCGGAGTCGAGCCGGAGGCGGGCGACGACACGCGCCGCTCGCTCGCGGCCGGCGAGCGCGTCCGGATCGACGTGCCGCGCACGATCGCCGACGGACTGCAGGCGACCGAGCCCGGCGAGCTGACCTTCGAGGTCAACAGGAACCGGGTCGACGAGGTCGTGACGGTGAGCGACGAGGAGATCGTCGAGGCGATGGTCTTTCTCTTCGACCGGATGAAGCTGGTGACGGAGCCGAGCGGCGCCGTCGGCGTGGCGGCGCTGCTGAGCGGGAAGCTCGACGCGAGCGACGCCTCGGTGGGCGTCGTCCTCTCGGGCGGGAATGTCGGCGCGGCGCGCTTCGCCGAACTCGTTGCTACGGCTGCGAAAGCCCGACGCAGGCTGACCTCGAGCAGGGTCTTCTCCGCGGCGGCGACGTCCTCCTCGCCGGAGGGCAGGCGCCCGAGCACCCAGCCGGTGAGCAGCTCGTCGATGGAGCCGTAGACCACGGTCGCCGCGAACTGCGGGTTGATGTCCGACCGAAACTCGCCCCGCTCGATGCCGCGCGTGATGATCCGCTGGATCACCTCGATCGGCTGCGCGAGCTCCCCGATCCGCTCGGCGAGCTCCGGGCTGCGACCGAACTCGCGGATCACGACGGTGACGACGTCGGGCAGGTGGAGCCAGGTGCGCAGGACGATCGCCGCAACGTGCCGCAGCTGGTCGGCGGCGGGCTCGTCGGTCTCCTCCACGCTCGCGATCCGCAACTGAAGCAGGTTCCAGTTCTCGTGGAACACCGCCTCGAGGACGTCGTCCTTCGACTTGAAGTAGTGGTAGAGGAGTCCGTGAGCGACGCCGGCCTCCTCGGCGATATCGCCGACCCGGCTCGCGTGGAACCCTTTGCGTGCGAACACGCGCACGGCGGCGTCGAGGAGCTGCCGCCTTTTGTCCTCAACGGCTGTCAAGGCGCAGGGAGGCTACACCGCTACTTCGGTTCCTGCCCGTCCGCCTCGCCCTCGGGCGGCGCCGGCGCGATCTGTTGGACGGCCCCCGCAATGCGCCCCACAGCGGACTGCAGCTCGCTCGGGATGATCCAGATCTTGTTCGAGTCGCCCTGCGCGATCTGCGGCAGCATCTGCAGGTACTGGTACGCGAGCAGCTCGGCATCCGGCTTCCCGTCGTGGATCGCCTTGAAGACGGTCTCGATCGCCTTCGACTGGCCCTCGGCCTGCAGCATCACCGACTCCCGCAGGCCCTGGGCCTTGAGGATCGCCGACTGCTTCTCGCCCTCGGCCCTGAGGATCGCCGACTGCCGCTCGCCCTCGGCCTGGAGGATCGTGGCCCGCTTGTCGCGGTCGGCGCGCATCTGCTTCTCCATCGCGTCCTGGATCGAGGCCGGCGGGTCGACCGCCTTCAGCTCGACGCGGTTGACGCGGATGCCCCACTTGCCGGTCGCGTCGTCGAGCACGCCGCGCAGCTCGGCGTTGATCGAGTCGCGCGAGGTGAGCGTCTTCTCGAGCGTCATCGTGCCGATCACGTTGCGGAGGGTCGTGACCGTGAGCTGCTCGATGCCCTGGACGTAGTTCGCGATCTCGTAGGTCGCGTCCTTGGCGTCGGTGACCTGGAAGTAGAGGACGGTGTCGATGTTGACCACAAGGTTGTCCTCGGTGATCACGGGCTGCGGCTGGAAGGAGACGACCTGTTCGCGCAGGTCGAGCAGCGGCCGCACGCGGTCGGCGAACGGAATGACGAGCGCGAGCCCGGGCGTCAGCGTGCGCGAATAGCGGCCGAAGCGCTCGACGACGCCCGCACGCGCCTGCGGGACGATCCGGACCGTCCGCATGAGCGTGACGACCACGAGTAGTAGGACGATTGCGATGACGATCCAGGCGACCATGCTGAGTTTCGGCTCCTATCTGTACACGAGCGCCGTGGCGCCCTTTATCTGCGCGACCTCGACCTCCATGCCGGCTTCGAACACCTCGTCCGGCACGTAGGAGCGGGCGCTCCATTCCTCTCCACCGATCTTGACCCGTCCGCCCCGGCCGTCGACCTGCTGCAGGACGACCGCGTGCGCGCCCTCGAGCGCGGCGGTGCCGGTCCGGATCGAATGAGGCATCGTCAGATGCCTGCGGGCGATGGGACGCAGAACCGCGACCGCCGCGAACGAGCCGAGGCCGAAGATGAGGATCTGCGCCCACAGCTGCGGCGCCCGCAGCCGCCGCAATGGTGGCGGCGACAGCGGCCAGCGCAATAGGCCCCAGGAAGAAGAGCCCGGGAGTGAAGATCTCGCCGACGGTGAGCAAGACGGCGAGGACGGCCCAGGCGACCCAGGCGGACATACCTGAAGACTACGTCCGGGGTCGCAGTATCGGAAGCAGATCGTTCAGCGTCTCGATCCGCGGCTCGAAGTCCGGATGAGCTCCTTCGCGGTCGACGAGGATCGCGCGCATGCCGAGCGCGAGCGCACCCTCGATGTCGTCGGCGATCGTGTCACCGACCATCGCCGCCTCGGCGGGCTCGACTCCGAGCAGCTCGAGCACTGCCCGGAAGATGGACGCGTGGGGCTTCGTGCGCCCGTGGTGGAAGGAGCTGATCCCCGCGTCGACGTCCAGGCCGTGGTGGCGCGCGAAGTCGCGCACATCCCGCGCGGAGTTCGACACCAGCCCGATGCGGAGGCCCGCGGCGCGCAACTCGGCGAGGACGGGGGCCGCGTCGTCGTAGAGCTCGAAGTTCTCGTGCCGCTCCCAGCCGCGCGTGATCTCGACCGCGCAGTCGTAGGCCGAGTCGGTGTCGCCGCCCATCCCGCGCACGATCCGCTCGGTGAAGCGGAACCAGATCTCGTCGTCGTGCTCGAGCTCGGGATGGCGGCGGAGGTCGACGAGGGCGGCGTCGCGGGCGGCCTCATAGCGGGTCGGGTCGAGCCGCAGGCCGTGGCGCTCGCCTGCGCGGACGTAGCCCTCCGGCCCAAGCTCCGGGCCCCGGCCGCGCAAGCGTGAAGTCGACGTCGAAGAGGACGGCCTTCAGCTCAGCCACTCGACCACCTCGCGGCGCTGCGCGATGTTGTCGCCGTCGAGCCAGGCCGTCGTCTGCACGATCGTCCAGCCGCGCGCGCGCTCGCGGTCGAGGCCGAGCTCGGCGCAGAGCCGGTCGAGGCGGTAGAGCACGTCGCGCTTCGAGTGGCCGAGCTCGCCGGAGCGGACGATCGGCGCGACGGCGTACTCGCGCTCGGCGGCCAGCGGCTTGGGGTCGATCACGAGCCAGGGCTCCCGCTGCGCCGCGAGGACGTTGTCGCCGTGCAGGTCCTGGTGGACGAGCACGAGTTCTCCCTGGCTCGCTGCGAGCTCGCGCGCGAGCTCCCCGACCTCGCCGCCGAGCCGCCCACCATGCGACCTCGTCTTCGAGCGTGTGGAAGCCGGCGGCGTCGACCCAGAGCCGCGGCAACAGCTCGATCAGGACGCCCAGGGGATCGGCGGCGCCCTGGGAGAGGAACGTCCCCGGCTCGCAGCGCTCGAGCAGGAGGGCGTGTCGCTCGTCGTCCCGCCGCAGCAGCCGGATCGCGCCGTCGCCGTCCCAGCGCTCGAGCGCGTCGGCCTCCTGCTCCGACTCGCGATGCGGGTCGGAGATCTTGAGGGCCGCCGGCGTCCCGTCCGCCAGCTCCGCGCGGACGACACACACCGAGGCGGCGCCGGGCGGGTAGGGCTCGCCGAGCTTCAGGCCCCAGTCGCGGGCGACGGCTGCGGCGAGCGGCTCGGACATCCCCGCTACCCTATGGCCGGTTTCGGGGTGTGGCGCAGCCTGGTAGCGCGCTCCGTTCGGGTCGGAGAGGTCCCCAGTTCGAATCTGGGCACCCCGATACTTCCTCTCCGGAAACAGCAAGGGTGGCTTCCGCCGCCCCGCGGCACGGGATGCCAGACTGCGGCGAAATGAGAGGCGCGATCCGGGTCCTGACGGTTGCGATGCTCGCTCTCGCGGCGGGCGGCGGCTTCGCAGGCGCGGCGCCTGCCGGCTCTGCCGATCAGGGGATCCTGCAGCGGTTCGCGCCCCGGTCGGCGACGACGTGGTGGGCGATCGTCGAGAGCAACTCGAGCGCGAGGACCTGGGTGGTGCGGACGACGGACAGCGGCCTGCGCTGGGACGCCGTGACGCCGCCGGTGAAGCTCGTCTCCTCCAGCGCGTTCCTCGGCTCCGACGTCGCCTGGATCAAGCCCGACGCCCTCCATCCCCCACGAACCGAGCCCGTCTACCGAACGCTCGACGGCGGACGCTCCTGGCGCCGCCTGGGCCGCGTCGCAAGCGACTGCCAGCTCGACTTCGTCGACCCGCGCCACGGGTGGTGCACCAGTCTCGACGCCGCAGCGGGATCGGAGTTCATACGGATCTACCGCACCGGCGACGGCGGCTCGACCTGGCGCCTGGTCTCGCACACCGGCGTGCCCGGCCAGAGCAGCTCGACTCCCGGCGCCTTGCCGTCCGGCTGCGACAAGACGATCGCTTTCACCTCTGCGCAGGCCGGCTGGGCGGCGTTGTACTGCAACTTCGGCGAGCCGCTGCTCTACGCGAGCAACGACGGCGGCGCTCGCTGGCACAAGCTTCCCGCCGTACGAGCCCCGAAGGGCGCCCCGCCGCCGAGGGCCGGTGGAGGCCTGAGCCTGCCCACGGTCGACGGTTCACGGCTGGCCGTCTCGCTCCAACTCGACGGCACTACGCGCGTCGCCACCGCGATCGCGACGAGCACGAACGGCGGCCGCAGCTGGCATAGCCGCCTCGTGCCGGGCAGCTACTGGAACGCCGACCTGATCGACCAGCGGCACTGGCGGCTCGCCGACGGCAGCACGCTGCTCTCGACGGACGACGCAGGCAGGCACTGGCGCAGTCGGCGAGCCGCCGTGGGGACCCCTACGACGCCGGATTTCCTCACGCCTTCGCTCGGCTTCCTCATCCCCGACAGCACCGGCCGTCCACTCAGGTGGACGCGCGACGACGGCGCCTCCTGGAAGCCGATCACCATCACCGCCGGTCCCTTCACGGTCGGGGGCTGAGTGGGCAAGCCACCCCGCTCGCCCTATCCACCCGACCTCGCCGAGGACGCCGCGCCCGCCGTCGAGCTCGCCGACCTCGAGGATGCCGTCGCGACCGACCTCGACTGGGCGAACCGGTCGGAGCGCCGGCTGGGCGCTCTGCGCGCCGAGGTTCGGCGCTGCCGTCTGACCGGAGCCGAGCTGGCCGAGGCGGCGCTCATCGACGTCACGTTCACGGACTGCCGGCTCGACCTCGTCGGCTTGCGGATGGCGAAGCTCGAGCGGGTCGTCTTCCGCGACTGCCGCATGGAGGAGTGCGACCTCTACCAGGCGACCCTCACGGACGTCCTGTTCGAGCGCTGCGAGCTGCGGAGGGCGAGGTTCAGCGGCGTGAAGCTGAAGCGCGTCGAGCTGCGCGGCTGCGAGCTCGAAGCCCTCGAGGGAATCGAAGCCCTGCGCGGGGCGCGCATGCCGTGGAACGACGTGCTGCAGAACGCCCCCCTGTTCGCGAGCGCACTCGGGCTGGAGATCGTCGACTAAGAGTCGCCGTACGTCTCGCGCAGCCAGCGCAGCCGCTCGTCGAGCACCGGGCCGAGCTCCGGCCGCCGCGGGAGCGCGGCCATGAAGGACGCGTAGATCCAGGCGGCGTAGACCGGGAGGAACTCCTCGAGCAGGTCGGCGTCGTGGTCGCCGTACGCCTCGAGCGCGATGCGCGACGCGGCGTCGTGACGAACCTCGTCGGACAGCGTCAGCGCGGCCAGGTCGAACTCGCGGGGGCCGCGGCAGGCGGTCTCGAAGTCGTGCCAGAGCGGCCCGGGCATGCAGTTCGCGAGGTGCGCGTCGCCGTGGATCGCCTGCGTGGCCCCGGCCGGCCGGCGTTGGCCGAGCTCGCGGAGAAACTCGACGCCCGCGGACGGCTCGAGGCCGGCGAGGATCCCGGTCAGATCGTCTGTGTGCAGCGACGGCAGCTCGCCGTCGTAGTCGGCGAGCGCATCGTGGATCGCACGAAGCGCCTCGCCGGCTGCGACCGGCTCGACCTCCCGCGGCCGGCCCGCGTACTGCCAGAACGCGACCACATGGCCGCCGCGGCGATGCGGGCCGGGATCGAGCAGGTCGGACGGCGGCACGACCGGTGCGCCTGCGCGCGCCGCATGCGACGCGACCGCGAGCTCCCGGATCACGTCCTCCTCGGGTGGGCCTTCCGGATAGGGCCGGCCGCTGGAGACCCGCGCGACGATCGGCAGCGGGCGCAGGTGGACGAGCACGTGCCACGCGTCGCGCAGCACGACGGGGTCGTCGGCGCGCAGTCCGTACTCGGCCGCGATCTCGACGGCGGCGGCAACGGCGCTCTCGCTCATCCGAACCCGTAGGTGCCGGGGAAGCGCTCGGCCAACAGGCGCACGAGCACCGACACCGGGAGCCCGACGACGTTGAGGTAATCGCCCTCGATCCGCTCGACGAGGGCCGCGCCCCGGCCCTGGATCGCGTAGCCGCCGGCACGTCCCTCCCACTCCCCGCTGCCGACGTACCGCGCGATGTCGCGCGGCGTCAGCCCGCGGAACGTGACGCGCGTGACCTCGCGCCGCACCTCCTCCCACGACGGCGTGAGCAGCGCCAGGCCGGAGACGACCTCGTGGGTGTGGCCGGAGAGGCTCTCGAGCATCTCCTCGGCTTCCTCCGGGCCGGCCGGCTTGCCGTAGACGCGGCCCTGGCACACGACCTCGGTGTCGCAGCCGAGCACCGGCCGCCCGTCCGCCTCGGCCAGCACCGAGCGCGCCTTTCCGAGCGCATGCGCGACGGGATCCTCCTCCGTTTCCGCGTAGTCGGGCGCGACCACGTCGAACGGGATCCGGAGCTGCTCGAGGATCTGCCGCCGCCGCGGCGAGGTCGAGGCTAGGAGGAGCGGATCCGCAGGCGA
>CAWGVE010000069.1:0-47299 GCA_963825805.1 uncultured Actinomycetes bacterium
GGAGACCGGGGAGGCGATGAAGTGGGACGACCCGCGCGTGCGGGTCGTCAAGCTCGCCGGCGCGTCGTATCGCTCGGACGCGCTGCAGGACGACGCGTTCGCGCCGGGCCGGCGCCTCGCGCTCGTCCGCGAGCCGGAGAACGAGCACGATCCGAACGCGGTCGCGGTCTGGGACGCGGAGCGGCGGCTGCAGGCCGGCTATGTCCCCGCCGACGTCGCGCCGGAGCTGCGCGGCGACGAGCAGGCCGTCTCGCTCTGGGAGTTCCGCGGCGACGACGGGCGGCGCATCGGCCTGCGCGTCCTGCTCGCGCCGGCCGGCGCCTGGGTGCAGGAGCCTCGTATCTAGGCTCCGCGCCCGTGGCGTACGAGTTCAAGCTGCCCGACCTCGGCGAGGGCCTGACCGAAGGCGAGATCGCGCGCTGGCTCGTCGAGGAGGGCCAGGAGATCGCCGAGGACGACCCCCTCGTCGAGATCGCGACCGACAAGACGACCGTCGAGATCCCGTCGCCCGCGGGCGGGAGGGTCTCCCAAATCCTCGTCGCGGAGGGCGACGTGGTGCCGGTCGGCACCGTCCTCGTCGTGATCGGCGGCGACTCCGGACACGTCCCGGTGCCTGGCACCGAGACGCGGCCGGAGAAGACACCTCCACCGAGGGTCTCGGCCGGCGAGGCGAGGGTGCGCACGACGCCGCTCGTCCGCAAGGTTGCGCAAGAACTGGGAGTCGATCTGGCGGCGGTAACCGGCACAGGGCCGCAGGGACGGATCACGGAAGAGGACGTCCGAGCTGTCTCCTCGGGCCACGGCCCGGTGCCAGGCACCGAGACGGGTCCCGAGGGGACACGTGTCGCGCTGCGCGGGGTCAGGCGGCAGATGTTCGAGCACCTCACGCGCGCGCATCGCGAGATCCCGGCCGTGACCTGGGTCGAGGAGTGCGACTTCACGCACGTCGAGCTGCACCGGCTCGTCCCGCTCGTCCTCCACGCCGTCGCCCAGTCGTTGCGCGAGTACCCGGAGCTGAATTCACGCGTCGAGGACGGAGAGCTCGTGCTGCTCGACCGCTACGACATCGGGGTCGCCGTCCAGACCGAGCAGGGGCTCGTCGTGCCGGTCGTGCGCGGCTGCGACCGTCTCTCGCTCGAGGACCTCGACGCCGAGGTGCGGCGCCTCGCGGAGGCCGCGCAGGCGGCGGAGCTGAAGCCCGAGGAGCTGCGCGGGGGCACATTCACCGTCACGAGCGCCGGCAAGGCGGCCGGATTGTTCGTCACCCCGCTGATCAACCATCCGGAGGTCGCGATCCTGGGGGTGCACCGGATCGAGGAGCGGCCTGTCGTGCGGGACCACGAGGTCGTCGTCCGCAGGATGGGGAACGTCTCGGTCACGTTCGACCACCGCGTCGTCGACGGCAAGCGCGCCGCCGAGTTCGGGCTGGCCGTGATCGCGCAGCTCGAGCTGCGTTCGCTCTAGAGCCGCTAGGCGACCGCTACTTCGGCTTCGCCGAGGTGCGGCTCGAGCATCGACTCGATGCGCGGCGCGGTCGCGCGGCCGTCGATCCGCTCCACGACGCGCTTCTCCACGACGAGCGTCAGTGCCGGCACCTGCTGCACCTGGAAGCGCTCGGCGACCTCCGGCCGCTCGTCCACATCGACCTTGCTGACGCGCAGGCGGCCGCGCTCCTTGCGCGCGATGTGCGCGAGCAGGCTCTCCATCCGCCGGGCGGGCCCGGAGCGGCGGGAGGTGAAGAACACGAGCAGCGGACGTTCGTTTGGCGCCATCTCGCGGACAACGCTCGAGTTCCGCCTGCGGTTACGGTTCCCGCGTGGGTTCCTGGTACTGGATCGGCGTGTGTGCCGGCCTGGGCGCCGCGGTCGGTGTCCTCTTCGCGGGCCTGGCCGGTACGGGGCGTGCGTGGCGGATCGCCGCGGTCGTCCTCGGCGGAGCCGTAGGCGCGGCCATCGGCTTCGGGATCGAGAGCTGGCAGCCGGGCGGCTGGGGCGACCGTCTCGCAGGAATCGTGGGTGCTGTTGCGGGTGCGTTGGGCGCGCTCCAGATCGTCCGCGGCGCAGTGCGGCGCGGCGCGACCCGCGCCGGCACGGGACTGCTCGTCGCGGGCGCCGCTCTCGTCGTCGCAGCCCTGGCCTTCATTCCCGTCGTCGGCTATCTCGAGGCGGTGGCGCTGCCCGCTCTCGCGGTGCGGCTACGGCGGGCGCAGCCTGAGCGGTACGCGGGTTTGCGGACCCTCGCCCGCGACGAGTAGCCCCGGCATGCCGAGCAAGGTCGTCCTGATCGTCGTGGACGGGTTGACCCCGGCGGCGTTCGAGCGGGCCGTCTCCAGCGGCCGCGCCCCGGCGCTCTCCTTCCTCGCGGAGCACGCCGAGTACCGGCAGGCGACCTCGGTCTTCCCGTCGCTCACCCCTGTCTGTCTCACCTCGATCGCCACGGGCGCGGGGCCGGGCGTGCATCACATCCCGTCGCTCGTCTGGTGGAACCGGGGAGAGCGCCGGATCGTCGAGTACGGCTCCTCCTTCCCGGCGATCCGCGCGGCCGGGCTCTCGCAGTCGCTGCTCGACACGATCTTCAACATGAATGCGCGGCACCTCTCGCCGCAGGCGGTGACGATCTTCGAGGCGCTCGAGGACGCGGGGCTCGTCACGGGCGCGGTGAACATCACCTGCTACCGCGGCAGGCACCGCTACCTGCCGGTGCTACCCGGCGTGAACCGCGCCGTCTACGGGCCGCGGCGCTTCTTCTTCTACGGCTTGTTCGAGTCGGACCGAACGGGGGCGCCGTTGGCCATTCGCAGCCGCCGCGCCGGGTCGGTCGACTCCTACGCCGCCGCGGTCGGCCGCTGGCTCGTCACCCGCGACGGCTTCGACTTCTTCGCCTACTACCTCTCCGGCTACGACTTCGCCTCGCACGAGGGAGGCCCGGACGGCGCGGCCGCGGAGGCCGCGCTCGAGCAGGTCGACGCCGCGGTCGGCTCCTTGTTCGAGGCGGCGGGCGGGCCTGACGAGTTCCTCGAGCGGTACGCGGTCGTGCTCCTGTCCGACCACGGGCAGACGAGCGTCGAGCAGGTGGCACGGCTGGAGGAGCCGTTCGCAGACCTGGCCGACGAGGTCGTCGTCGCCGCGTCGAACCGCGCCGGGCAGGTCTATCTCCTGCCGGAAGCGCGCGTCGGGCCGGCCGAGCTGGCGCGGCGACTGGACGGCTTCGCCGCGGTCGAGGTCTCGCTTCGCCGCGAGGGAGACGAGGTGGTCGCCCGCCGGGACGGCGCCGACGCGCCCGTGGAGAAGCTCGAGCATCCGGACGCGGCGTGGCGGGCCCGCTCGGCGCTCGCGAACCCGAACGCGGGCGAGCTGCTCGTCTCGGCGGCGGAGGGCTGGGAGCTCGTCGATCTCGGCGGACGGCATCACGGCGGCGGTGGCAGCCACGGCTCGCTCGTCGCGGGCGACTCCGTCGTCCCGCTTCTCACGATCGGGGTCGGCTCGGAGGTGCACCGGATCACCGACGTCGCTCCCGCCCTGCTCGAGCACTTCGGCGTCGCGGTGCCCGCCGCGATGGAGGCGTCGGTCGGTGTCGGCTGACGAGCGGGTGCGGATGGTGGAGCGGCAGCTCCGCCGGCGCGGGATCGAGGACGAGCGGGTGCTCGCCGCGATGGCGCGCGTGCCGCGCGAGCTCTTCGTGCCGGACGAGCTGCGGGAGGCGGCCTACGCCGATGCCGCGCTGCCGATCGGCGCCGGCCAGACGATCTCGCAGCCGTACATGGTCGCGCTGATCTGCGAGCAGCTCGCGCTCCACGGCAAGGAGCGGGTCCTCGACGTCGGCACCGGCTCTGGCTACCAGGCCGCCGTGCTGGCCGAGCTTGCGGCCGAGGTGCACACGATCGAGCGGATCCCGGAGCTCGCCGAGCGCGCGCGGGCGAGCCTCGCGGCCGCCGGGTACGGGGAGCGGGTGCGGCTTCACCCGGGCGACGGCACCCGCGGCCTGCCCGAGGCCGCGCCGTTCGCCGCCATTGCTGTGGCCGCGGCCGCGCTCGAGCCGCCCCCGGCGCTCTACGAACAGCTCGAGCCGCGCGGTCGGCTCGTCGTCCCCGTCGGCGGCCCGGACGAGCAGTGGCTCGAGGTCGTCGTGCAGACGCCGGAGGGGCCGGCCGTGCTGCGCACCGTTCCCTGCCGTTTCGTCCCCCTCGTCGCCGGTACGGAGTTTTCGATAGCGGCCGACGGGTCAGAAACGATGCGGAACATGGGGTCGAGGTCCGGCATCGAGCTGCTGCAACTTCCGCTGCGGCTCCACGACATCCGCCTGGGCCGGCCCGTGGACCTGCTGCTCGACGCGAGAGCCTGGCGCGCGATCGGCTTCGTCGTCCTCTGCGGCGACGAGAGCCTGCGCTTCCTCGCCTACGCCGCGGCCGAGCCGCGGGACGGCGAGATCGCGGTGCCGTCTGCACTCCTCCTGCTCGAGGACGTCGAGTTCTATCGCGAGCGCTCTCGCTCCCTGCGCGGGTTGCTCGGCGCGGCGGTTGCGAGCGAGGGGCGAGAGGTCGGGCCGCTCCACGACCTGTTCGTGGCCCGGGACGGCAGGGTCGAGTCGCTGCTCGTAGTAGAGGACGGCGCCGTCCGCGAGGTCGAGGCCGCCGGCGCGCGTATCGCGCTCGCCCCCGCGGCCTGAGGCTCGCAAGGCGCTACTCTCGCGAGCGACCGTGGGACGCCCGGCAGCCACTCAGCTCCCGCCGGCGCACTCGCGGGCGCTCGCTTCGCTTCGCTCCGTCCGCAACTGGCAGCAGCTCGGCAAGTTCTGCGTCGTCGGCGCGGTCGGCTACCTCATCAACCTCGCCGTCTACGACGCGCTGCTGCACGCGGGGCTCCACTACCTCGTCGCGGCGACGTGCTCGTTCCTCGTCGCGGTGACGAGCAACTACACCTGGAACCGGCTCTGGACCTTCCGTGCCCAGCGTGGCCATCTCGGCATCCAGGGGATGCGGTTCTTCCTCGTCTCCCTCGCTGCTCTCGGGGCCAACCTCGCGGTGCTCCATCTCCTCGTCGTCTACGGCGGGCTGGGGAAGCTCTCTGCGCAGGCCGTCGCGATCGTGCTCGTCACGCCGCTCAACTTCGTCGGCAACAAGCTCTGGTCGTTTCGCCGCGCGACGCGCTGAGTAGCCTGTATCCGTGAGGGTTCTCCTCGCCGCCGCCCTCGCCGCGCTCGCCGTCCTCGTCGCCGCTCCCGCGGCGTTCCCCGCGACCGGCACCGCTCCGACCGCGCCGGTCTTCGACGGGAAGGGGCACCTGATCCAGACGCCGTTCGCGCCGACGCGGCCGCAGCCGAAGGCGCAGCTGACGCAGGCGAGCGCGCTGAAGGACTTCGAGCGCTTCCCGAAGGTCGCGGCCTGGCTCTCGCGCTACCCGCACTCCGGTCGCAGCGACCAGGAGACGTACGACGCGAAGACCGGCGAGTGGTCGGTGAGCATCTGGTGGGGCTCGGCGGGCGAGATCGCGCAGGGGAAGGTCCTCGACGCGACGGGCGGCGTAGAGGAGGCCTGGACCGGCCCGCAGGTCGCGTGGGGGATGGCGCGCGGGTCGCCCGGCGCGTTCGGCGGCACGGCGATCAACAACCCGTGGATCTGGGGCGCGTTCTGCCTCGTCTTCTTCGTCGGCCTCGCGGATTGGCGGCGGCTGCTCTCGCTCCGCAACCTCGACTTGCTCTTCCTGCTCTCGCCGACCGCGTCGCTGTGGTTCTTCAACCACGGAGACGTCTTCACGTCGGTGCCGCTCTTCTACCCGCTGCTCGTCTGGGTCGTCGTGCGCGGGCTCTGGGTCGGCTTCACCAACCGCGGCACGGCGGGCGCGCCGCGCTGGCCCGTGTGGGCGCTGCTCGGCGCGACGATCTTCCTCGCGGGCTTTCGCATCGGGCTCAATGTCGAGAAGTCGAATGTGATCGACGTCGGCTACTCGGGCGTGATCGGCGCCGAGCGGATCGTGAAGGGGCAGGCGCCGTGGGGGAACTTCCCCGTCGAGAAGGTCGGCCAGAACGGCAAGAAGCTCAAGGCGTGCGGGTCAGCCGACGCCTCGGGCGAGATCCGGGACTGGATCCAGACGAACGGCCGCTGCGAGAGCGCGAACCCGGAGGGCGACACGTACGGGCCGGTGGCGTACGAGTCGTACATCCCCGGCTACCTCGTGCTCGGCTGGAGCGGGAAGTGGGACGACCTGCCGGCCGCGCACTTCACCTCGATCGCCTTCGATCTCCTCACCCTGCTCGGGCTCTGGCTCGTCGGGCTGCGCTTCGGCGGGCAGCGGCTCGCCGCCGTGCTCGCCTTCGCCTGGGCGGCCTACCCCTTCACCCAGTACGTCTCGAACTCGAACACGAACGACGCGCTCATGCCCTGCTTCCTCGTCTGGGGCTTCTGGCTGGTCTCGAAACCCGCGGCCCGCGGCGCGATGGCGGCGCTGTCGGGGTGGACGAAGTTCGCCTCGCTGATCGTGGCCCCGCTCTGGCTCACGTATCCGGGCCGCCGTCCGAGCCTGCGCTTCGCCGTCGGCTTCGCCGCGGCCACGCTCGCCGTCTTCTCGATCCTCCTCTTGTCGCCGGACCCGTTCCACGAGGCGCACGTCTTCTGGACCCGCACGGTCGGCTTCCAGACCGGGCGCGCCGCGCCGTGGTCGCTCTGGGACTGGGGGCAGTACCACGCGCGCGGCCTGCCGGACCTCCACGTCGTGCAGCGCGTCCTCCAGGTGCTGCTCCTGGTCGGCGCCGTCGCCGCGGCGTTCTTCCCGCGCCGCAAGTCGCCGCTTCAGCTCGCCGCGCTCACGGCTGTGCTGCTCGCCGGCTTCGAGCTCGTCCTGACGTACTGGCTCTACACGTACATCCCGTGGTTCTATCCCTTCGCCGCGCTCACGCTCCTCGCGCCGGCGTTGCCGCTGCGGCGGCTCGTGACGCAGGAGGGCGCGAGACCGGAGGCCGCGCTGGCTCCCGAGACATACCCGGGGCCGGAGATCGCGGTGCCCGAACTCTCCTGAACGGCGTGGCTCAAGTCGGCATGTCGCCGGGCTTTCAGGCGGGGACGCGGACGAGCTCGATCGCCTCGGCACGCCCGGCTTCGGTGCACGTGACGAGGACGCCCTCCAGCCGCACATCGCCCTCGGCCGGCTCGAACCGGACCGGCAGGCGCGAGCGCATCCGCGCGATCGCGAGCTCGGAGCGGACGCCGATCACCGAGTCGTGTGGCCCGGTCATCCCCGCATCGGTGATCGCCGCAGTGCCGCCCGGCAGGACGCGCGCGTCGTTCGTCTGCACGTGCGTGTGCGTGCCGATCACCGCCGTGACGCGGCCGTCGAGCCAGGTGGCCAGCGCGACCTTCTCGCTCGTCGCCTCGGCGTGGAAGTCGACGACGACGACCGGCGCCGCGGCTCGCGCTTCCTCCACCAGCGCGTCCACGACCTCCCAGGGCGAGACCGGCGTGGAGAGGAAGAGCTGGCCGAGCAGGTTGAGGACGGCGACCGCGACGCCGTTCCGCGCCTCGACGACGGCGAGCCCGTGCCCGGGCGTCTGCGAGCCGGAGTTCGCCGGCCGGATCACGCGCTCGCTCCCGGCGAGGTAGCCGGCGATGCCGCTGCGGCGGTAGGTGTGGTTGCCGAGCGTGATCACGTCCGCCCCGGCAGCGAGGAGCTTGTCGGCGAGCTTCGGCGTGATCCCGGCGCCGTCGGCGGCGTTCTCGCCGTTGACGATCGCGAGGTCGGCCTCGTAGCGCTCGCGGAGCCCCTGCAGGTGCTCCTCCACGGCGCGGCGCCCGGGGACGCCGAAGACGTCCGCGAGGAAGAGGATCTTCAACCCGGCGGTTTCCCTAGCCGGTCGCGAGGGTGGGCGCCGTCCGGACCTCGACGGTCACGTGGTTGCCGGCGTCGTTCGTGTAGCGCGCCAGCGCCTGCCGCTCGATGGCGGCGAGGTCGGCCACCCGGCCGAGCTTCGTCGCGCCGCTGGCGACCGGCGTGCCGACCGTCAGGGCCGGGTCGGCGACGAGCTGCGACACCGCGACGACGAGCGACGGCGCCGTCTGCGGCTGGATGTCGATCTCGGAGCCGTACGCCTTGCCCTCGACTACGAAGGGCCGGATCGCGACGACCGTGCCGTCTACCGGGGAGTAGACGTCGCTGCCGACCGGCGCGCCGACATCGATCGCCGACGTCCCGCCGCCGCCGAGCTGGTACCACCGGGGCGAGCCGCCTCCACCTCCGAAGACGCCGTGGATGACCCGCTGCACGAGCCCCTCGTTCGCCTGATGCCCGACCGGCGAGAGCGAGAGCGCTCCGTCGTTCGCGGAGTGGTAGCCGATCGCCGTCACCCGGTGCTGCCAGATCGGAAGCTGCAGGCGCACCGGCCCGCGCAGCGCCACGATCTCGGGCGTGGGCCGCGTCTGCGCCGCCGTCGCCAGGCTCCGGTGGGGGATGAGGATCGACGTCTGCTCGGTTCCGCCGCTGAAAGCGGTCAGCGCCAGGGCCACGACGAAGACCGCGGAGAGGAGGACCAGCAAGGCCACCCGCCGGGTGCGGCGCGCAGAACGCGTCGACCGGCGTTCGACCCGCCGCCTCCGGTTGGGGCGCGAGGACGGCATGTCGCGCGGCAGCGTATCGAACCGCCGCGGTTCCTCCAACCACTCGAGCGCCAGATTTCCCTGGATCCGTGGGATCGCGCCGATACCATCGCTCGCATGTCCCCGCCCGGGTCGGTGCGTATCGAGATCCCGCGCTGGGCGCAGCTGGTGCTGTTGCCTCTGCTCCTGCTGCTCGTATGGGCGGTTGCGGGAGCCGTGCGTCACGTGCTCTTCCTCTTCCTGGTGGCGCTGCTCATCGCCCTGCTCCTCAACCCGCTCGTGCGCGGGCTCGGTCGGGCCCGGATCCCGCGCGGCGGGGCGGTTGCGCTCGTCTATGTCGCGTTCGCGGCGATAGTCGCACTCGCGATCCTCGCTCTCGCCACGGTGGTCGTGCAGCAGACCCGCACCGGTGCCCACCGGGTGGACAACTACTTTACGACCGATTCCGGACACCCACCGCGGACCGGGTCCGAGCACGATCTCAGGCGCTTCCAGGTCTGGCTCGACCACCACCACCTGAGCAGCATCCACGTCCAGCGGCAGGGCGAGAAGTTCCTGAACCAGGTGGGAACGAAGGACGTCCAGAAGTACACGACGAGGGCCCTCCACTGGGCCGAGGGGGCGGGAATCGCCGTCGTGAGCCTGCTCTTCGACGTCTTCCTCGTCGTCGTCGTCTCGATCTACATCCTCCTCGACATGCAGCGGCTGACGGACGCCTTCGACCGACGATTCCCGCCGCGCGGCCGCGGAGGGCTGATCGTGCGGATGGAGCAGGCCGTCGCGAGCTACGTCAAGGGGCAGTTCCTCATCTCGCTGATCATCGGCGTCACCGCCGGGGTCGGGCTGTACCTCCTCGACGTCGTCGGGCTGGTGCCGAACGTCGGGAAGTACGCGGCGGCCTTCGGGGCCTGGGCCGCCTTCACCGAGTTGATCCCGTACCTCGGCCCGTGGCTCGGCGCGGCGCCGCCGGTGCTCTACGCGCTCTTCCAGCACCCGCTCTCGGCGCTCTGGGTGGCGCTGATGTTCCTCGGGATCCAGCAGCTCGAGGGTCACGTCGTCGTGCCGAAGGTGATGGGCAGCTCGCTCCGCCTCCACCCGCTGCTCGTGATCTTCGGCCTGCTCGCCGGCGGCGAGATCTACGGCTTCGCCGGGATCCTTGTCGCCCTGCCGCTGCTCGCGGCCGGCCGCGCCGCGTGGGAGTTCTTCTCCGAGCGGATCGAGCTCGCGCGCTGGGACACGGACACGCCCCTCGTGGAGATCGGGGTCGAGCCGGCGGAGCCGAAGGAGCCGGCGGTGCCGGAGACTCCTCCGGCGCCGACCGTCTGAGCCAGAGTCGGCGTACTCTTTCCTGCGATGAGCTCGTTCCCGGTCACGCGGTTGCGGCGGTTCCGCCGCACGGGCCCGCTGCGAGGGCTCGTGCGCGAGACGCGGCTCTCGCTCGACCAGTTCGTGATGCCGCTCTTCGTCGCGCCCGAGCCGCTGGCGAACGAAGAGCTCCCCGGGATGGCGCGCTTCGACGTCACCGGGCTGCTGCACGAGGTCGAGACGCTCGCCGGGTCCGGCATCCGCGCGCTCCTGCTCTTCGGCGTCCCGGAGGTGAAGGACGAGGAGGCGACCGGTGCGTGGGAGGAGGACGGGATCGTCCAGATCGCGCTGCGCGCGCTGCGGCCGCGCTTCCCCGAGCTGGTGTTGCTCACCGATGTCTGCCTCTGCGAGTACACCTCGCACGGGCACTGCGGCGTCGTGGTCGACGGCGACGTCGACAACGACCGCAGCCTCGAGCTGCTCGCCCGCACGGCGGTCAGTCACGCCGAGGCCGGGGCGGACGTCGTCGCGCCCAGCGACATGATGGACGGCCGCGTCGGCGCGATTCGCGAGGCGCTCGACGACCACGGCTTCGAGTCGACGCCGATCCTCGCCTACTCCGCGAAGTACGCGTCCGCCTTCTACGGCCCCTTCCGCGAGGCGGCGGACAGCGCGCCGGCGTTCGGCGACCGGCGCGGCTACCAGATGGATCCGGCCAACGTTCGCGAGGCCGTTCGGGAGTGCAAGATCGACCTCGCCGAGGGCGCCGACGCGATCATGATCAAGCCGGCGCTGCCGTACCTCGACGTGATCCGCGCCGCGCGCGAGGCCTTCGACGTGCCGCTCGCGGCCTACAACGTCTCCGGCGAGTACGCGATGGTGAAGGCGGCCGCCCGCTCCGGCTGGCTCGACGAGCGCGCGGCGGCGCTCGAGTCGCTCACGGCGATCAAGCGCGCCGGCGCGGACCTGATCGTCAGCTACTGGACACGCGACCTTCCCGCGTGGCTCTGACCCAACGGTCGGATCTCTACCGGCGCGCGCTCGAGCTGATCCCCGGCGGCGTGAACTCGCCCGTGCGCGCGATGCGCGCTGTCGGGCTCGACGAGCCGCTCTTCGTCCGGAGCGGAGAGGGCGCGTACGTCGAGACCGCCGACGGCAGGCGCTTCCTCGACTGGGTCATGTCCTGGGGGCCGCTCATCTTCGGCCACGCCGATCCCGAGACCGTCGAGGCGGTGCGGGAAGCCGCGCTGCGGGGGACGAGCTTCGGCGCGGCGACCGAGGCGGAGGTCGAGCTCGCCGAGGAGATCGTGGACGCGGTGCCGTCGCTCGAGAAGGTGCGGCTCGTCTCGTCGGGCACCGAGGCGGCGATGAGCGCGCTGCGGCTCGCGCGCGCATCCACGAAGCGCGACCGGATCCTCAAGACGGCCGGCGGCTACCACGGCCACGCCGACGCGCTGCTCGCGAGCGCCGGCTCGGGCTCGCGACGCTGGGGATCCCCGCCTCGCCGGGCGTCCCGACGGGGGCCGCCGCGGACACGATCGTCGTCCCGTACAACGACCTCGACGCAGCGGCCGAGGCGGTCCTGCGCCACGGCGAGGGGCTGGCGGCGATCGTCGTCGAGCCGGTCGCCGCGAACATGGGCGTCGTCCCGCCGGAGCCGGGCTACCTCGAGACACTGCGCCGGCTCTGCGACGTCTCCGGTGCGCTGCTCGTGTTCGACGAGGTGATCACCGGCTTCCGCGTCGCGCGCGGCGGGGCGCAGGAGCGGTACGGCGTCCGGCCCGACCTCACCGTGCTGGGGAAGATCGTCGGCGGCGGGCTCCCGCTCGCGGCGTTCGGCGGGCGGGCCGAGATCATGGACCTGCTCGCGCCGAGCGGCCCCGTGTACCAGGCGGGAACGCTCGCCGGCAACCCGCTCGCGACCGCCGCCGGTCTCGCGGTGCTGCGGCGGCTCCGCGACGGCGACGTCTACGCCGGGCTCGAGCGGCAGGCGGCGCTGCTCGAGGAGGGGCTTGCTCCGTTCGGTCGCGTCCAGCGCGTCGGCGCCCTTCTGACCCTCTTCATGACTGACGGGCCGGTGCGCAACTTCGAGGACGCCCAGGGCGCCGACAGTGAGCGCTACGCCGCGCTCTTCCGGCACCTGCTCGAGCAGGGCGTCTACCTCCCGCCCTCGCAGTTCGAGGCCTGGTTCCCCTCGACTGAGCACGGCGAGGACGAGATCGAACGCACGGTCGCCGCAGTGGAGTCCTTTGCTCGCTGACGTCTGGGAGACGATGGCCGTGGGCGCGACGGCCGAGAGCACGCTCTGGGGGGACTGCCTCCGACCGGAGTCCGAGCGAGACCGCAGTCCCGTCTTCTCGCCGCTCGGCGAGGCCCGCTTCGCGCTCGGGCTCGAGACGATCTACGAGGGCTACCTCGTCCATTACGGCCGGTCGCGCCTGTTCGCGCTGCCGGACGACGACACTGCACTCCTGCTCGGCGACTACCTCTACGCGCACGGCGTGGCGCGCATCTCGGCGCTGCACGAGGTTGCTGCGGTCGCAGACCTCTCGGAGCTGATCTCGCTCTGCAGCCAGCTGCGAGCGGAGGACGCAGACGGCGACGGGCAACTCTGGGCGGCGACCGCGGCGCTGCTCGGCCGCGGCGCGCTCGACGAGGCGCGGACGGCGCTTCGGCTCCATTCCGATCCGGCACCGCTCGACGCGGCCGCGCGCGCCTCGGCCGGTGACGAGGCGGTAGACGCAGCGCTCGTGACGCACTTCATGCGCCGCGCCGCTTGATCCCGGCGCGCTCCTCCGCTTCGATCTACATATGACGACCGCCGTCCGCGAGGAGCGGAAGGTCCTGACGGCTGTCTTCGCAGACGTCGTCGGCTCCACCGCGCTCGCGGAACGGCTCGACGCGGAGGACGTGAAGCTCGTCGTCGGCGAGGCCGTGGCGCGGATCGTCGGCGAGGTGGAGTCGCTCGGCGGCCACGTCAAGGACCTTGCGGGCGACGGCGTCCTCGCCTTCTTCGGCGCGCCGACGACGCGGGAGGACGACGCCGAGCGCGCCGTTCGTTGCGCGCTCCGGATCGTCGGCGAGATGGAGGAGTACGCCCGCGAGGTGCGGCGCGGCTGGGGCGCCGAGGGCTTCGGCGTCCGGGTCGGAGCGGCGACGGGGGCGGTGGTCGTGGGGGAGGTTGGCGCCGGCTCGCGGGTCGAGTACGCCGCATTCGGGGACACGGTGAACGTCGCAGCACGGCTCCAGTCCGCGGCGGCCGCGGGCTCGGTGCTGGTGGACGACGCGACACACCGGGCGGTCGAGAGCCTCTTCGAGTGGGGCGACCGCCAGGAGCTCGAGCTGAAGGGGAAGGGCGAGCCGGTGGCAGCGTGGCCGGTGGCAGGCGTCGCGGCCGAGGGGCGGACGCAGCGCGGCCTGCCGGGCGTCGAGACGCGGCTCGTCGGCCGCTCGCGCGAGCTCGGTCTCGGCCGCGAGGCGCTCGAGGCGCTTCGCGCCGGCCGCGGCGGCGTCCTCGTCGTCGCGGGGGACGCCGGGATCGGCAAGAGCCGCCTCCTCGACGAGCTGCGCGAGCTCGCCCAACGCGACGGAACCTCCTGGCTCGAGGGTCGCTGCGTCTCCTATGGAGAGTCGCTGCCGTACTGGCCGTTCCGCGACCTTCTGCGCGGGGAGTGGATCGGCGCCGGCGCCGACGAGCCGGAGCTGCGCGTCCGCGTCGGTCTCCGCCGTCGCCTCGAGCAGCTTCTCGGGGAGGGAGCCGCCGAGCTGTACCCGTACCTCGGCGGCCTGCTCGAGGTTGCTCTCGAGCACGAGGCGGCCGCTCGCACGTCGCAGCTCTCCCCGGAGGCCTTGCAGTGGCGGACGTTCGAGGTCGTCGGCCAGCTCTTCGCGCGGCTTGCGGAGGACGGGCCGCTCGTGCTCGCGTTCGAGGACCTCCACTGGGCCGACCCGACGTCGGTGCTCTTGCTCGAGCAGCTTCTCTCGCTCGCCGAGGAGGCGCCGGTGCTGCTCGTCCTCTCGCTGCGGCCCGAGCGCGACCACGCCTCATGGGCGCTGCGCGAGCACGCGGGCCGCGAGTTCCCGCACCTGCTGCGGGAGATCGACCTCGGCCCGCTCGGGGACTCGGACGGCGAGTTGCTCGCGGCACTGGTGGCGCCTGCGACGCTGCCGGCCGAGCTCGAGCGGCGCGTCCTCGAGGCGGCGGACGGGAACCCGTTCTTCCTGGAGGAGCTCGTCCGCTCGCTCGCGGACGTCGGCGCGCTCGTGCGCGAGGACGACGGCTGGCGCTTCGACCACGCGGTCGAGGTCGAGGTTCCCCCGACAGTGGAGAAGGCGATCCTCGCGCGCCTCGACCGGCTCTCGGCACCCGCCCGCGACCTCGTCACCGCCGCCTCCGCGCTCGGGCGCACCTTCGCTCTGCCGCTGCTCGAGGGCGTGCTCGGGGACGTTCCCGCCGAATCCCTGCACGAGCTGCAGCGGCTCGGCCTGCTGCGCCAGAGCCGGCGCTGGCCCCAGCCGGAGTACCGCTTCCGCCACGCGCTGATCCAGGAGACCGCCTACCGGACGCTTCTCAACGAGCAGCGGACACGCCTGCACCGGCGGGCCGCGGAATGGCTCGAGGAGCGCTACGCCGGCCGTGAGGGCGAGGTGCTCGGCCTGCTCGCGTATCACTGGCTGCGGGCCGAGGACTCGGCGAAGGCGGCCGACTACCTCGTGCGCGCCGGCGACAAGGCCCGGCTCGAGTACGCGCTCGACGAGGCGATCGAGCACTACCGCGACCTGCTGCCGCTGCTCGAGCGGCGCGGCGAGCGGCAGGAGATCGCGCTCGTCCTCTTCAAGCTCGCGCTCGCCCTCCACACGTCGCTCCGCTTCGCCGAGGCGAACGAGGCGTACCAGCGCGCGTTCGGGCACTGGACGCCGCCCGAGCCGCGGACGGCGACCGAGCGGCTGCGCGTCGCGACGAGCTTCCTCCCGAACGACCTCGACCCGAAGAGCGCGATCGCCTGGCCGAACATCCAGGCCTGCATGCAGCTCTTCGACCGGCTCGTCGAGGCCTGGCCCGAGCGGACGATCGTGCCCTCGCTCGCCGAGCGCTGGGAGATCTCGGACGACGGTCTCCGCTACGTCTTCCACCTGCGCGAGGGGCTGGCGTGGTCCGACGGCACGCCGCTCACCGCACACGACGTCGAGTTCGGGATCAAGCGCGTCCTCGATCCCGAGAGCCCCGGCTCTTCGGTCGCGATCTACTTCGCGCTCGAGAACGGGGAGGACATCTACCTCGGGCGCAACTCGGACTGGGACGCCGTCGGCGTGCGGGCGCTCGACGACCGGACGGTCGAGTTCCGGCTCACGGCGCCGGCGCCGTACTTCATGAGCGTCATGAACCGGCCCGACGGCGGGCCGCAGCCGCGCCACGCGATCGAGGGCGTCGCCGAGGCGCGGGTCGTGAGCGGCGCCTTCGAGGTTGCCGAGCGGACGGGCGAGCGCCTTGTGCTGCGGCGTCGCTCCGAGCGGCCGGGCAACGTGGCCGAGGTCGAGCTCTACCGGACCACTATCGCCGACGCGCTGCCCGAGTACGAGCGAGGCGAGACCGACCTGATCCTCGTTCGCTACACGCCGCGCCTCGCCGACCTGATGCCCGGCGCTGTGCGCGAGGACGCCGTCCTGGGCTCGCCGGCGTGGTCGGCCTACATCCGCTTCGACCACACGCATCCGGTCGCCGGGAACGTCGAGCTGAGGCGCGCCCTCGCGCATGCGATCGACCGGGACGCGCTCGCTGCGGTGTGCCCGGCGAACCTCATGCTGGCGACCGGCGGCGTCGTTCCGCCCGCGCTCCAGGGGCATACGCCCGACATCGCGCTTCGCTACGACCCCGACCTCGCGCGCGAGTGCCTCGCGAGGTCCGGCTACGACGGGCCGCTCGAGCTCGCCGGGATGATGGTCTGGGAGGACATCCTCGGCGCGATCGCCGGCGGCTGGCGCGACGTGTTCGGCGAGCGGGTCTCGGTCTCTTCCTGGTCGTGGCTCGAGGAGGAGGCGATGCAGACCGGCGAGCGGATCATGGCGGCGCCGATCCGCATCACCGGCTGGCTGCCGGGTTATCCGGATCCGGAGTACTACCTTCGCCTGCTGTTCCAGTCGACGAGCCGGACGAACGAGGGCGGCTTCGCCGATCCGGTCTTCGACGACCTGATCGAGGCCGCGCGGCAGGAGAGGAGCGACCGCGGCCGCCTCGAGCGCTTCCACGAGGCGGACCGCTACGCCGTGGCCGAACGGGTCGCCGTGATCCCGCTCGTCTACGGGCGGAGCACCGCCTTCGTCCGGCCGCACGTGCGCGGCTGGTGGGAGTTCGGCAAGAGCTCCGCGAGCTTCGGCGACCTCGTCGTCGAGGGTTGAGTTAGATTCCCGGCGTGGTCGCTGCGCTCGTCCATTCCGTGCTCGCCGTAGAGACTGCGGCGGAGGAGGGGCGCAAGGTCGTCCTGCTGATGCTCGGCACCGGCTTCGTCTTCGTCGGCGTGATCGCGCTCGGCGAGTTGTCGCACTGGGTCGCCAAGCGCAGGCGCCGCGACTAGTACCTCCGCCCGGTCGTAGACTCGGGCCGTGGGCGAGCTGCCGCGCGGCACGGTCACCTTCCTCTTCACGGACATCGAGGGGTCGACCCGTCTTCTGAACGACCTCGGCGCGGACCGCTACGCCGAGGAGCTCGCGCGAGCACCGGCGCGTCCTGCGCGAGGCGTTCGACCGCAACGGCGGCGTGGAGGTGGACACGCAGGGGGACGCGTTCTTCGTCGCGTTCCCGACCGCGCCGGACGCGCTCGCGGCCGCGCGTGAGGCGCAGGAGGAGCTCGGGCTGCCGGTGCGGATGGGCCTGCACACAGGCACGCCGCTGCTGACGGAGGAGGGGTACGTCGGCGCGGACGTGCACCGCGCGGCTCGCATCGCCGCCGCAGGGCACGGGCGGCAGGTGCTCGTCTCGGCCGCGACGGCGGCGCTCGTCGACGGCGCCGCGCTGCGCGATCTCGGGGAGCAGCGGCTGAAAGACCTGAGCGCGCCGGAGCGCATCTTCCAGCTCGGCGACGTCGCGTTCCCGCCGCTGAAGACGCTCTACCGGACGAACCTTCCGATCCCGGCTACGCCGTTCCTCGGCCGCGACCACGAGCTCGCCGAGGTGCGGGAGTTGCTAGGGCGGAACGAGGCCCGCCTCCTCACGCTCACAGGAGCGGGCGGCTCGGGAAAGACGCGGCTTGCGCTCCAGGCTTCAGGTGACGCTGCCGAGGCGTACCCCGACGGTGTGTGGTGGGTGCCGCTTGCTCCGCTGACGGATGCCGCCGACGTCGGCCCGACCGCCGTTCGCGCGCTCGGCGGTGGCGGGACGCTGCCGGAGGTCGTCGACGGGCGACGCCTGCTCCTCCTCCTCGACAACTTCGAGCACGTCGTCGAGGCAGCGGCAGACGTGGCAGCAGTCCTCGCCGAATGTCCGAACGCAGACGTGCTCGTGACGAGCCGTGAGCGACTGCGGATCCAGGGCGAGCAGGTCTACCCGGTGCCGGTGCTGGAGCGGGTGGAAGCGAGGCGGCTGTTCGTCTCCCGTGCGCGAACAGCGCAGCCGGATTTCGAGCCGGACGGGCATGTTGACGCGCTGTGCGAGCGGCTCGACGATCTTCCGCTCGCGCTGGAGCTCGCAGCCGCGCGCGTTTCGATGCTCACGACGGCGCAGCTCCTCGAGCGGCTCCGGAACCGCCTCGATCTCTTGCGCGGCGGCCGAGACGCCGATCCGCGGCAGGCGACCCTCCGCACGACGATCGAGTGGAGCCACGACTTGCTCGACGAGGAGGAGCAGCGACTCTTCCGCCGGCTCGCCGCGTTCGCCGGCGGCTGCACGCTCGAAGCGGCGGAGGAGATCGCCGGCGCCGACCTCGACGTCCTGCAGTCCCTTCTCGACAAGAGCCTGGTGCGCTTCAACGAAGGCCGCTACTGGATGCTCGAGACGATCAGGGAGTTCGCGGCCGAGCGGCTCGGGGAATCCGGCGAGGGAGACGAGATCCTCCACCGCCTTGCAGTGAAGCTTCTCGCCCTCGGCGAATCGGCGCGCCTGATCAGCGAGAGCGAGCCGGGCGAGCGCCCGGAGCTCATTCGGCCGGAGTTGGACAACTTCCGCCGGGCGATCGACTGGGCGCGTGACCACGATCCGGAGCTCGCCCTCCGGCTTGCGGTGAGCCTCGAGCTCTTCTGGGTGCTGCACGACCCGTTCGAGGGCGCGCGGAGGCTCGAAGCCGTCCTCGAGACCGACGTCGCGGTTTCGCCCGTGCTTCGGGCTCGGGCGCTACGGACGCTGGCTGAAGCCGCCCACATGGCGGGCGACTTCGAGACCGGCGCGAGTGCCATGGCGGAGAGCCTCGCGGAGTTCGAGCGAGTCGGCGACGAACGAGGCATCGCGATCGTGCGTCACCGCCTCAGCATCTCGGCGTGGGCTGCGGGCGACTTGCCTCGTGCGCGGCAACTGGTCGAGGCGAGCCTCGCGACCTGCAGTCGAATGCCCGACCCGAAGCTGGAGGCCGACTGCATGCGCAGCCTCGCGTGGATCGAGCACGCGGATGGCAACCTCGAGCGCGCGGTGGATCTGGTCGAGCAAAGCATCGCGCTGCTCGACCAGATCGGGCATACCTGGCTGCTCAAGAGTGCGCTGCTCGAGAGCGCGGACTTCGCACGCGATCTCGGCGAGATGGAGAAGGCGGAGGAGCGCGCCCGCGAAGGGCTTCGGGTCGCTATCGCCCTCGGCGACAGGCAGGGAACGGTCTATGCGATTGCAACGCTCGCTCAAAACTCCACGGCGGCAGGCGAGCTGGAACGCGCCGGTCGTCTCTGGGGCGCGCTGGAAGCCGAGTCCGAGCGGGCGCTGGTCGGCGCCTGGGAGAGACATCGGGACGATGCAGCGGAAACGATCGTCCGCGACGATCCGGCGTTCGAGCGCGGGCGAGAAGAAGGACGCCGGCTGTCGTTCGACGCCGCCGTCGAGTACGCGCTCGGACCATAGACTCGCGCCGTGAAGGATCTCCGCGACTGGATCGCGCTCCTCGAGCGCGAAGGCGAGCTCGTCCGTGTCTCGGCCGAGGTCGATCCCGACCTCGAGATCACCGAGATCGTCGACCGCACCGTTCGCTCCGGCGGGCCGGCGCTCCTGTTCGAGAACCCGAAGGGCTCCGAGCACCCGCTGCTGATCAACCAGTTCGGCACCGAGCGCCGGATGTGCCTCGCCTTCGGCGTCGAGCGGCTCGACGACGTCGCCCAGCGCGTCGCCGACGTGCTCGAGATGCAGCCGCCGAGCGGACTGCTGGAAAAGGTGCGCGGCCTGCAGAAGCTCAAGTCGGTCGCCGACTCACGGCCGAAGACCGTGGGCAAGGGCGCCTGCCAGGAGATCGTGCTGCGCGGCGACGACGTCGATCTCGGCCTCCTGCCGATCCAGCGCTGCTGGCCGGGTGACCCGGCGCCGTTCATCACGCTCCCGGCCGTCTTCACGCACGACCCGCGCACGGGCGGCCGCAACGTCGGCATGTACCGGATGCAGGTCATCGACCGGAACACGACCTTCATGCACTGGCAGATCCACAAGGACGGCCGCGCCGACTACCTCGCGACCGACGGCCGCATCGAGGTCGCCGTCGCGCTCGGGCTCGATCCGATCACCGCCTACTCGGCCAGCGCGCCGCTCCCGAAGCACATCGACGAGCTGATGATGGCCGGCTTCCTCCGCGGCGAGCCGGTCGAGCTCGTCAAAGGCGTGACCGTCGGCGTCGAAGTGCCGGCGCGGGCGGAGATCGTCCTCGAGGGCTACATCGAAAAGGACGAGGTCGGCGAGGAGGGCCCGTTCGGCGACCACACCGGCTACTACACCGCGGCGGAGCCGTTCCCGGTCTTCCACGTCACCGCCCTGACGATGCGGCGCGGCGCGATCTACCCCTCGATCGTGGTCGGCAAGCCGCCGCAGGAGGACGCCTGGCTCGGCAAGGCCACGGAGCGGATCTTCCTCCCGGCGATCCGCACCACGGTGCCGGAGATCGTCGACTACGACCTGCCGATCGCCGGCGCGTTCCACAACTGCTGCATCGTCTCGATCCGCAAGCAGTTCCCCGGCCACGCGGCGAAGGTCATGCACGCGATCTGGGGGCTGGGGATGCTCAGCCTCACGAAGTGCGTCGTCGTCGTCGACGCGAACGTCGACGTGCACGACTACGAGCAGGTGCTCTTCTACGCCGGCGCGAACGTCGACCCGAAGCGCGACGTCGTCCTGTCGGAGGGCCCGCTCGACCACCTCGACCACGCACCCGAGCGGCAGTTCTTCGGCGGCAAGCTCGGCATCGACGCGACCGCCAAGTGGCCGGAAGAGGGTGCGCGGCCGTGGCCCGAGGAGATCGAGATGAGCGCCGAGATCAAGGCGCTCGTCGACCGCCGCTGGGCCGAGTACGGCCTCTAAGAATTCCTGAAGTCCGAGTCCCGGGTCGCCGGAGGTTGTGGCAGACTGCAGCCGCTTTCCTGTGCCTTCCTTTTCCTTTTTCACACGCGCGGTTCGACGCCGTCTCGGGGCGCTGCTCGTCCTGAGCGGCGCGGTCGCGGCCGTAGTGTCGGCGGCGGCCGTTCCGGCGTCGCAGGCACGGCCGAAGCTGCCTGAGAAGCTGAACGTCGTCGTGATCCTCAGCGACGACGAGCGGGTCGACGGCACCTCGGTCATGCAGAACGTCAAGACGCTGCTCGCCGGCCACGGGGTCACGTTCAGCGACTACCACGTCACGAGCTCGATCTGCGGGCCGTCGCGGGCCAGCATCCTCAGCGGTCAGTACGCCCACCACACCGGGGTCCTCGACAACTTCGGGCCGCACAGCGTCGCCTCGTTCAACGCGAGCTCGACGCTCGCCACCTGGATGCACGGCGCCGGCTACGAGACCGCCCTCGTCGGCAAGTACATCAACTCCTACACCACGGCTGAGCATCACGTGATCCCGCCCGGCTGGGACGACTGGCAGGCGCTCGACAGCATCCCGATGGAGGCGTACTACAACTACGACCTGAACGAGAACGGCAAGCTCGTTCACTTCGGCAACGCCCCGTCCGACTACTCCACGAAGGTGCTGACCGGGAAGGCCGTCGACTTCATCCACAAGGCGCGCCACCCGTTCTTCCTCTACTACGCCCCCGTGGCGCCCCACCTGCCGGCGATCCCGGCCAAGCAGGACCAGGGCAAGCTCGAGAACATCGCCCCGATCCACTCGCCCGCCTTCAACCAGCGCAACATCGGCAAGGAGCCGTGGCGCTTCTGGCACAAGGACATGCTGAAGGCGGCGGCGCAGCTCTACATCAACCATGTCCGGATCCGGCAGCTCGAGTCGCTGCTCGCCATCGACCGCGGCGTGAAGCGGATCGTCGCCGCGCTCAAGGCGCGGCACGAGCTCGACCACACGGTGATCGTCTACACGAGCGACAACGGCTTCCTCTGGGGCGAGCACCGGCTCGGCGGCAAGATCTGGCCCTACGAGGAGTCGACGCACGTGCCGCTGATCGTGCGCGCCCCCTGGACGACGCACGCCACGACGAACTCGGAGCCCGTGCTCAACGTCGACCTGGCGCCGACGATCAGCGCGATCGCAGGCGTCACGCCGGGCCTCCCCGAGGACGGCCGCAGCTTCCTGCCCATGCTGCACGGGAGCGTGATCCCCTGGCGCAAGTCGTTCCTCGTGGAATATCTCGGCAAGAGCAAGCTTCCGAGCGGGCCGCCGCCGTACATCGCCGTCCAGTCGAAGCAGTTCCTCTACGTGAGCTACTTCAACGGCTGGCGCGAGCTCTACAACCTCCGGCGCGACCCCTGGGAGCTCGACAACGTCGCAGAGAGCCCCGCGTACCAGGCGACCGACAAGGCGCTCCAGCTGCTCGTGCACCAGCTGTACGCGGCACCTGCCACGAGGCAGTAGGTTCCCCGCTCGCAGCGCGGGCGTTTCCGATAAGACTTCGCTCTGGTGCAGCCGGAGCAGCCGAGTCCCGCAAACGAGCACGAGGAAGCGCACCTGCCGCCCCCGACGGTGTGGCCGATCGGCTTTGCGATCGGCATCGTCGTCATCCTCGTCGGGCTCGTCATCAACCCCGAGCTGATCTCGTCGATCGGCGCCGTGATCGCCATCGTCTTCGGCTTCCTCTGGGCCCGCGACGCGACCCGCGATCTCCGCGGGGAGCCGGTAGCCGTCGAGCCCGAGCGCCGCGAGATGGTCGAGGCCGGGCGCCGGCGAGACGGCTGCTCCTGCCGTCCCCGAGAACGCGGTCACCCGCAGCCATTTCCTCGAGGGCGCGACCATCGGCCTCGGCGCGGTGATCGGCGGGCTGATCACCGTTCCGGTCGCGGGCTTCGCGCTCCTCCCCTCCTTCCTCGGCCAGAAGCAGCACAAGGTCGACCTCGGCCCCGTCGGGACGTTTGCGATCGGGTCGTGGTTCATCGCCACCTTCATCACCGACCCCGTGCAGGGTGAGGTGTCGCGGCGGGCGGCGTTCGTCCGCAACAACGGCACGGTCGCCGACCCGAAGACGAAGAAGCAGGTGCCGAGCTTCACGATCATCTCGAACCGCTGTACGCACGTCGGCTGCCCGACGCAGGCGAACGGCCCGCAAGGGCCGATCCTCGGCAAGCCGACGATCAAGAAGCGCACGGCGAACGGCCCGGTCGAGTTCGTGCCGGTCATCCCGGCCGGCTACGGCTGTCCCTGCCACGGCAGCCAGTTCGACACCGAGGGCAACCGGACGGCCGGCCCTGCGGTACGGGCGCTCGACCGTTACGGGTTCGAGATCGACAACGGCCGCCTGATCCTCCTCAGCACGTACTCGGTCTCGAAGGTCGTGGGGACGGGCGCCCAGGCGCAGATCTACAAGTACAAGCCGTACGGCCCGGGTCAGCACGTCGACGGGCCCGAGGCCTGGTTCTATCCCCTCACGCCACCCCACCACTGATGGCGACGACGTACAAACGGAAGCCGACGAAGGCCGAGCTCCGCCGCGAGCAGTTGGAGACGGCCATCATGTACCCGGTCGACTGGCTCGAGGAGCGGTCGGGCCTCGTCGGCGCAGTCAAGTACTTCCTCTTCCGCAACGTCCCGTCGGACATCAACTGGATGCAGACGCTGGGCTCGGCTGCGCTCACCGCATTCCTCGTGCAGGCGATCACCGGCGTGATCCTCGCGATGTACTACACGCCCTCCGCAGCCACCGATCCCGCGACGGGCAAGCCGGTCGCCTGGGAGTCGATCGTCAACATCACCGACCACGTGACGATGGGCTGGCTCGTGCGCGGCATGCACAAGTGGGGCGCGAGCGTCTTCATCATCCTCATGTTCCTCCACATGGGGCGCGTCTTCCTGTTCGGCGCCTACAAGTACCCGCGTGAGCTCAACTGGATCGTCGGCGTCCTCATCCTGGTGAGCGGGATGATGGAGGGCTTCACCGGCTATCTGCTGCCGTGGGACCAGACGGCGTACTGGGCGAGCGTCGTCGGGATCAACCTGAACGGGACGGCGCCGATCCTGGGGCCGTGGTTAGCCCAGTTCCTACGAGGGGGGCAGGAGATCAGCGGTGACACGCTGACCCGCTTCTACTCGATGCACATGCTGCTGATCCCCGGCGCGATCATCGGTCTGATCGTGCTCCACCTGTACCTCGTCATCCGGCTCGGCGTGACATCGCCGCCGTGGTCCAAGGACGCGGCGGGGATGGAGCCGGACGACAACGGGTCGAAGCCGCTGCGGCCGGGGCTGACGCGGCCGGTGCCGCGAAACGGCATCGCCGGCGCGGAGGGCGAGCCCGGAGGGCGGGAGTAGTGGCGGTCGTGCAGCAGCCGAAGGAGAAGCCGTCGCGCGCCGACGAGCAACGCGCGGGGTTCGCCCGCTACAAGGCCGACGTCAAGAAGCGCGGGAAGTCCTTCTACCCGTACGCGATGTTCCACGACACGATCATGAGCCTCGTGGTCGTCGTGGTGATCATCTTGCTTGCCGCGATCTGGAAGTGGACGTCGTACGGCCCGCACCACATCGGCGAACACCCCGGCCTGCTCGGGCCCGAGTACAAAGCTCCGGCCGACCCCGGCACGACGAGCTTCGTCCCCCGTCCCGACTGGTACTTCTACTTCCTCTTCTACCTGCTCCGGATCTTCAAGTGGCCGGAGTCGGTCTTCCTCGGCACCATCGGCGTGCCGACGATCTGTCTCGTCCTGCTCATCATGCTGCCGCTCCTCGACAAGCGCCGCGAGCGGCGCCCGTCGGCTCGCCCGGTCGCCATGGTCGCGGGCGCCCTGACGATCATCTCGATGGCTGTCCTGACGTGGAAGGGGGCCACCGCGAACGAGGCGCTCGCGTCGGAGGTGATCCTCGACGTGCCGCATTGGGTCCAGGTGGAGAACCTGCCGCCGGCCGCAGTGCCCGGCGCCAAGCTCTTCGCCACCTCCGGCTGCACGGCCTGCCACACGTACGCGGCTCGGGCGGCTCGAACCTCGGTGCGCCGGACCTGACCGACATCGCCAATCGCCACCTGGGCATCGCCACCCAGATCAAGCACCTGCAGAACCCGTCGTCGGTCACGCCGGGCTCACCGATGCCGTCCTTCGCCTCGCTCGGGAACACGCGACTGCACCAGCTCGCCGTCTTCCTCGAAGCCTCGAAGGGCACGCACTAGTGATGTGGCCGGTGATCTTGCCCGGTTCCCGGGTCGCGAGCACCAAGCGATGCAAGGACGCAGGGCGCGTTCATAGCTGAAGCTATGGGCGCGTCCGAGGACGCCGCAGCGCGCCGCGTGATCGCGGGCCGGGGGCCAGGCGAAGGTTGCCGGTTACATCACTACAACAGCAGCAGCGAGAATCCCAGGGATGCACGTCTTCCTCGGGATCACCGGCGCCTCCGGCGCCGCGTACACGGCTCGCCTGCTCGAGGCGCTCGCGGCGGCGGATTGCGAGATCGGCATCTGCGCCTCGCGCGCCGGGATCGAGGTGCTCGGCACCGAGCTCTTCGGCGACGCGACGCTTTCGCGCGACGAGAGCCTGGCCCGCCTGCTCGAGCACGCGAACGGAGCGGCACGCGTCTACGACCCCGAGGACTGGAACGCCCCCTACGCGTCCGGCTCGGCGAAGGTCGATGCGTACCTGATCTGCCCGTGCTCGATGGGAACCGTGGGCACGATCGCGTCGGGCGCGATGACGAACCTCGTCCACCGCGCCGCCTCGGTCGCGCTGAAGGAGGAGCGCCGGCTCGTGCTCATGCCGCGCGAGACGCCGCTCTCGGCGATCCACCTGCGCAACATGCTGACGCTGCGCGAGGCCGGGGCGACGATCCTGTTCCTCGCGCCCGGCTTCTACCACGGCTCGGAGACGGTCGAGCAGCTCGTGGACTTCGTCGTCGCGCGCGCCCTCGACCTGCTCGGGCTCGAGCACGCGCTCACGCCGCGCTGGGGACAGTCGTGACGGTCGAGAGCGGGCGCCTGCCGAGCGACAGCGTCCGGCGCATGTTCGACCGGATCGCGCCTGTCTACGACGCGATGAACCGGGTCATGACCGTGGGGCTCGACCGCCGCTGGCGCAAGGCCACGATCCAGGCGGCGGTCCGCCCAGGCGATCGCGTCCTCGACGCCTGCTGCGGCACGGGCGACCTCGCGGTCGGCGCGCGCAAGGCAGGCGCGGGCAGCGTCGTCGGCGTCGACTTCTCCGAGCGGATGCTCGAGCGCGCCCGCCGCAAGGCGCCGGAGCTCGAGTGGATCCAGGCCGACGTGCTCGCGCTTCCGTTCGAGGACGCATCCTTCGACGCCGCCGTCGTGGGCTTCGGCGTGCGGAACGTCGAGGACCTGGAGGCCGGGCTCCGGGAGCTCCGCCGCGTCCTTCGGCCGGGCGGGCGGCTCGGGATCCTCGAGATCACGACGCCGCGCGGCTTCCTCGCCCCCTTCTACCGGATCTGGTTCGACCGGATCGTGCCGCTGCTCGGCCGTCTGCTGCCGGGCGGCGACGCCTACACGTACCTGCCTGCGAGCGTGCGCCGCTTTCCCGGGCCCGAGGAGCTCGTCGCGCTGCTCGAGAGCTGCGGCTTCGGCGGCGTCGAGTTCCGGCTCTTTGCCGGGGGTATCGTGGCCCTGCACACGGGGGAGGGAGCGTGACGGGGACGACGCTCGAGGACATCCGCACGGTGCCAGGGCTGGACGCGTACCTCGACGCGCTCGAGGAGCGGCTCGCGCGCACGGTCGCCACGCACCCCGGCCTGGTCGCGGCCGTCGGGAACGAGGCGCTCGCCGCCGGCGGGAAGCGGCTGCGGCCGGCGCTCGTCTTCCTCTCGGCGCCGCCGGGAACGGAGCCGTCGCTCGCGGCGGGCGTCGCGGTCGAGCTCGTGCACATGGCGACGCTCGTCCACGACGACCTGATCGACCGAGCTCACTTCCGCCGCGGCAAGGCGGCGGCCTGGTCGATCTACGGCCCGGCCGCAGCGCGCGCGACCGGCGACTACCTCTTCGCGCGCGCCTTCGCCGAGCTGAGCGCGACCGGCGACGCCGCGGCGGTCGAGATCCTCGCCGACGCGACGCTCTGCCTCGCCCGCGGCGAGGCGCTGCAGCGGACGCAGACGCGCGACCCCGCCACCAGCGTCGAGGCGTACCTCGAGCGCTGCGCCCTCAAGACCGGGAAGCTGTTCGAGGCGGCGTGCCGGCTCGGCGGCGGCTCCGGCGAGTACGGGCTCGCGCTCGGGATCGCGTTCCAGATCGCGGACGACGTCCTCGACTGCTCGGGCGCGACGATCGAGACGGGGAAGATCGCAGGCACCGACCTCCGCGACGGGACGCCGACCCTGCCGCTCCTGCTCGCCGCGCAGCGGGACGCCGTCGTCCGTGCCGCGCTCGCCGGAGGGCCGATGGACGGGGCGCTCGTGCGCGTTGCCGCGACCGGCGCTCTCGAGGAGGCCCGGGGCGTGGCCCTCGACTACGCTAATCGCGCCAGGGCGCGGCTCGACGGCGAGCTGCACCGCGGCGAGCTCGAGGCCCTGACGCACGCAGTCGTCGACCGGGAAAGGTAGGCCGCATGGCTGTTCTGGACACGCTCGACACGCTCGCGCCGATCCGGGAGAAGGTGGTCGCCGGCGAGCGGCTGGACTTCGACGACGGCGTGGCGCTGATGGAGACGGACGACCTGCTCGCGCTCGGCGAGCTCGCCGACCTCGCGCGCCGGCAGCGCGGCGGCGGTGACGAGGTCTTCTTCGTCCAGAACATCAACCTCTACCAGACCAACGTCTGCCGCGTGAAGTGCAAGTTCTGCGCCTTCGCGAAGACACGCAAGCAGGAGGACGCCTTCACGCTGACCGCCGACGAGTTCGTCGAGGACGCCGTCGCGCAGCACGAGCTCCTCGGCTTCACCGAGATCCACACCGTCAACGGCGAGAACCCGCACGTCGACCTCGAGTACTACGCCGGGCTCCTGCGCAAGCTGAAGGAGGCGCTGCCGGACGTCCATCTCAAGTTCTACACGGCCTCCGAGATCCACCACATCTCGCGGCTCGAGGACTGCTCGCACGAGGAGGTCCTGCGGACGCTGAGGGACGCGGGCCTCGACTCGATGCCCGGCGGCGGCGCCGAGATCTTCGCCGACCGAGTCCGCGCGCTGATCGCGCCGGGCAAGGAGCGTCCCGACGAGTGGTTCGACGTCCACGACACCGCGCACCGGCTCGGGATCACGACCCAGTGCACGATGCTCTACGGCCACGTCGAGACCTACGAGGAGCGCGTCGACCATCTGTTGCGGCTGCGCGAGCAACAGGACAAGACCGCCGGGTTCCTGTCCTTCATCCCGCTGGCCTTCCACCCCGAGAACACGGTCTTCGAGCGCCGCGGCTTCCGCTTCACGACCGGAGCCGACGACCTGAAGGTGATCGCGGTCGCGCGGCTGCTGCTCGACAACATCCCGCACGTGAAGGCCTACTGGATCATGATGGGCCTCCCGCTGGCCCAGGTCGCGCTCCACTTCGGCGCCGACGACGTCCAGGGCACGGTCGTGCGGGAGAAGATCTTCCAGGCGGCGGGCGCGAGCGCCGGAACCGAGCAGAAGGTGGCGGAGCTCGTCCGCGTCGTCCGCGAGGCGGGCCGAACACCCGTGCAGCGCGACAGCCTCTACAACGAGCTGCGCCGGTGGTGAGCATCGCCGACTTCGAGCTCGCGCCGGACGTCGTCTGGGTCGGGTCGCTGCCCGGGTTGATGTGCCGCGGCGCGGAGCAGGTCAACGCGAGGCTCGACCAGATCCGCACGAACGGGCTGACGTTCGACCCGGAGGTGCTCGCGGAGCGCGACGGCGCCGTGCTGATCGATCCGCACGTCTCTGCGCCGCCGCAGCTCAATCCCGAGTTGCACCAGATCCTGATCGTCCACGACGACGTCGTCGAGGAGATCCGCGACTACCCGACGCGAGCCGCTGCGGAAGCTGCGTTCGAGGCGATGCAGTGATCCGCCTCGGTCGCATCTCGTACGTGAACATGGCGCCTGTCTTCCACCGCGTCGACGCCGAAGTCGAGGAGGTGCAGGGCGTCCCCACCGAGCTGAACCGGATGCTCCTCGCGGGCGAGCTCGACACGGCGCCGATCTCCTCGATCGAGTACGCGCGCCACGCCGACTCGCTGCGGCTGCTGCCGCGGCTCTGCGTCGCCTCCGAGGGGGCCGTCGACTCGATCCAGCTCGTCTCTCGCGTCCCGCTCGAGCGCGTGCGCAGCGTCGCGGTGACGCCCGAGTCGGCCACCTCGGTCGCGCTCACGAAGGTGCTGCTGCCCGAGGCCGAGCAGGCGCCGCTCGAGGCGTACGACAGCGGGGAGGCGGAGGCGAAGCTCCTGATCGGCGACGCCGCACTGCGCTCCGCGTTCGAGGACCCGACGCCGCACCACGATCTGGGCCGGCTCTGGCTCGAGCGGACGGGGCTGCCGATGGTGTTCGCCGTCTGGGCCTGCCCGGAGCCGCTCGCCGAGGGGCTCGCGGAGCTCGAGGACGCGCTCGTCGCCTCGGTGCGGCTCGCGCGTGCCGAACCGCAGCAGCTCGCGTACGAGGCGGCCGAGCGGTACGGCTATCCGGCCGGCTTCCTCGCGCGCTACTTCGAGAAGCTCCGCTACCGCTTCGGTCCGCGTGAGCGCGCCGGCCTCTACACGTTCCTGGAGCTCGCGCGCGACGCCGGCCTGCTCGAGACGGTGCCGGAGCTCCGGTTCGTCCAGACCACGGGTGCCGCCGTTGCGTGAGGTGCTCGACAAGGCGGTCGAGGGCGAGCGCATCACCGACGAGGATGCGATCCAGCTTCTGCGCTCGCGCGACCTCGTGGCCGTCGGCCGCGCCGCGAACGAGGTCCGGAACCGGCTCCACGACCCGGAGCAGGTCACATTCATCATCGACCGGAACCTCAACTACACGAACATCTGCGTCACCGACTGCGACTTCTGCGCCTTCTATCGCCGGCCGGGCGACCGCCGCGAGGGCTACCTCCTGCCGAAGCCGGTCATCTTCAAGAAGATCGAGGAGACGCTCGCGCTCGGCGGCACCGGCCTCCTCATGCAGGGCGGCCATCACCCCGACCTCGGCGTCGACTACTACGAGGATCTCTTCTCCTCGATCAAGGCGCGCTACCCGATCCACCTGCACGCCCTGTCGCCGTCGGAGATCGTGCACGCGGCGCGCCGCTCGAAGCTCACCGTCCCCGAGACGCTCGCGCGCCTCCGCGACGCCGGGCTCGACTCGATCCCGGGCGGCGGCGCCGAGATCCTCGTCGACCGGGTGCGCGACGTCATCGCGCCGAAGAAGGTGAACACGAAGGAGTGGCTCGGAGTGATGCGCGAGGCGCACCGGCTGGGCATCTCGACCACGGCGACGATGATGTACGGCCACGTCGAGACGCTCGAGGAGCGGGTCGAGCACTTCCGGCGCATCCGCGAGTTGCAGGACGAGACCGGCGGCTTCCGCGCCTTCTTCTCGTGGACGTTCCAGGACGACGGCAACCGTCTGGTGTCGCTCGTGCCGGTCGAGGCGCGGCCGACCTCCTTCGACTACCTGCTGACCCAGGCCGTCTCCCGGATCTACCTCGACAACGTGCCGCACATCGGCTCGTCGTGGGTGACGCAGGGGAAGAAGATCGGCCAGGTCGCGCTCGGCTTCGGCGCCGACGACCTCGGCTCGGTGATGATCGAGGAGAACGTCGTCTCGGCCGCGGGCACCACCCACCGGACGAGCGCCGAGGAGCTCGTCCACCTGATCCGCTCACTCGGCAAGACGGCCGTCCAGCGCGACACGCTCTACCGGCCCGTCAAGGTCTGGGACTAGCTATCACGACCACTGCGCGGCCCACTCGTCCGCCTGCGGACGGCCGCTCTGCATCGCCGCAGCCTGGACGTCCTCGACCGGGTACGCCACTTGCCGGAACTCGACGCCAACCGCTCCGTCGGTGACGGTGACGAGCGCCCACTCCGCGAGCGGGCGCAGGATGGGCGGGTCGGCGTGCCGGTCGTAGGAGATCCCGACACTGCCGGGATTGACGTAGAGCGCGTCGCCGATCCTGCGCGACCACTGCAGATGCGTGTGCCCGCCCGCGAGTAGGGCGGCGTCGTGGCCGAGGAACGGGTCGAGCGCCTCGCCGCCGAGCTCGGGCAGGAGGACGTCGTCGTAGGAGCGCGGCGAGCCGTGAAAGAGCAGCAGCGACGCGCCGTCGAGCTCGCGGTGGACGACCGGCGTGAACGCGCGTATCTGCTCGAGGTGCGACGAGCCCAGCTGCGACAGCGTCCACTCGCGCACCTCGAGCTGCCGCTCGGTGACCGGCTCCGGCGAGTCGACGGGAACCTCGAGCAGGAAGGCGTCCGCGTTACCGAGCACCGTCTCGCACCCGAGCGCGGCCAGGCGGTCGAGTGTCTGCGCCGGCTCGGCGCCGCCCTGCACGACGTCGCCGAGGCAGACGATCTCCTCCACCCCGACGCGCTCGACGTCGTCGAGCGCCGCGCGGAAGGCCACGTCGTTTCCGTGCTGGTCGGAGAGAAGGGCGAGGCCGCGCATGGTCAAAGTTTGGACCTGAGGACGCTACCCTGGCCGCCCGGTCGTGCTCCAGGCAAGGAAACTCCTCGTCGCCGCTGCGCTCTGCGGACTGCTCGCAGCCGCGGTCGCCTCTGCGGCCACCGGCTCAGAGCGGCGCGGCCTGCAGGAGTCGGTCTCGACCTCGCTCCTCATGCCCGGTGTGACCTACACCCGCGAGGTCGATTTCAGCTCGCGCGGCCCGATCGTGCTCGACGTGGTGACCGCGCCGAGGCCGGACGGCAGCGTCTACTCGCTCCAGCCCGCTCTCTCCAACGGCGTTCTGCGGGGGACGGAGGAGCTGACGCACCTCCAGCAGCGGGTGGCCGCCGGCGCGACGACCGTGGCGATCGACGGCGACTACTTCGCCTCGCGCACCGGCGCGCCCAGCGGCATGCTCATGCAGGGCGGCGTGCTCGAGAGCGCCCCGGCCGTGGGCCGCTCCAGCGTCGGCATCGGCTCGAACGGACTGCTCACGACCGCGCGGGTCTCGCTCGCCGGCGCCTGGCAGGGGGGCGGCCAGCGCCGGCCGCTGGGGCTGAACTCTCCGGCCGGCAAGGGCAAGTTCACGCTCTACACGCCGGCGTACGGGACGGCGACGCCGAAGGAAGCGGGCGTCGTCGAGGACGTGATCGGCTGCCCTCCCGCCGGCAACGCTCGGCGGGCCGCTGGTGGGGACGGTCACCCAGGTCGCGAGCGGCGTCCCGACGCGGATCCCGCGGGGCGGCGCGGTGCTCGTGGCACGCGGCTCCGTCTCGACCGCCGAGCTCAAGGCCGAGGCGCCGGTCGGCGAGCAGGTCGCGGTCCGACTGTCGCTCTCGCCCGACTGGAGCGCCCTCGTGGGCGCCGTCGGCGGCGGGCCGCTGCTCGTGCGCAACGGCAAGCCCGTCTTCCACGCGGGCGAGGCGTTCGACTCGCGCCAGCTGAACACGCGGGAGCCGCGCGGCGCGATCGGCCAGCTCCCGGACGGCCGCATCCTCCTCGTCTCGGTCGAGGGGACGAATCCCGCGTACAGCATCGGCATGTCGAGCTACGAGCTCGCGGTCGAGCTCTCCCGGCTCGGCGCGACGACGGCGTTCGGCCTCGGCGCCGGCCCGGCCGCGGGGCTCGCGTTCGACGGCTCGCTCCTCACGCAACCCTGGAAGGGCCGCCGCCCCAAGGTCTCGGACGCGCTCGTCCTCTCCTACTCCGGCGTCTACGCGGCGCCTCCCTCGGCGCCCGTCCTCTCGCCGAACGGCGACGGTGCCGGCGACACGGAGAAGTTCTCGTACCGGCTGGCCCGGCCGTCCACGGTCGTGGCGACGCTCATAGGCCCGGGCGGGACGAAGATCACGCTCGCGAGCGGCGCAGAGCCGGCGAGCCTGGAGACGGTCACGTGGGACGGCAGCAGCGGCGGATCGCCGGCGCCCGAAGGCGCCTGGACGTTCGCCGTCAGCGCGACCGACGACCGCAACATCACGACGACGGCCCAGCGGACATTCTCGCTCGACGACACGCTCTCGTCGCTCGCCGTCAAGCTCGGCAGCGGCGGCTTGCCGACCGCGACGTTCCAGCTGAAGCGCGCGGCGGACGTCGTGGTGCAGGTCGAGCGCCCGAACGGCCTGCCGGTGGCGACCCTGCGCTCGGGCTCGCTCGCGGCGGGGCCGCAGCGGGCGACCTGGCGGGGCCGGATCGCCGGGCGCCGGGCTACGAAGGGGCGCTATCTGGTGGCCGTCCAGGCGACGAGCTCCGCCGGCAAGAGCTCCCTCGCCGCCCTCTTCTCATTCCGCCCTCACGCGCATAAGTAGAGTCCCCGCGGTGCTCCTGGCGAGCCTCTCGTCGAGCTTCACCTCCGCGGTTGCGAACCACGGCCTCTACGCCGTCTTCGGCCTGATGGCGATCGACGCCCTCTTCCCCGCGGCGAGCGAGCTCGTGATGCTCTACGCCGGAGCCGTCGCGGCAGGAGTCTTCCCGGCGGCGAACGGAGTGACGCTCTTCGGCTCCCGGATCGGCTTCGGCGCAGGCGCCTACGTGGCCCTCGCCCTCGCGGGAACGCTCGGCTACCTCGTCGGCGCGCTCATCGGCTGGGCGATCGGCCGCTACGGCGGCCGGCCGCTGCTCGAGCGTCACGGCCGCTGGTTCCACCTCTCGCCCGAGCGGCTCGACCGCGCGGAGGCGTGGTTCGACCGCTGGGGGAACCTCGGTGTCTTCATCGGCCGGATCACGCCGATCGTCCGCTCCTTCGTCTCGATTACCGCCGGGATCTTCGAGATGCGGCTCCTGCCGTACACGCTGCTCTCGCTCGCAGGCTCCGCCGTGTGGGCGTTCGCCTTCGCCGGCGGCGGCTACGGGCTCGGCAAGAGCTACAGCAGCTTCGACCACAGCTTCCGCTACGTCGAGTACGCGATCGCGGCAGGCATCGTGCTCGGGCTGGCGTATCTGGTCTATCGGTGGATAACGGCCGCTAAAGTGGGCGCGCGTGCAGACGATTCCCCTCGTTGACGTTCGAGCCGAATACGAGCCGCTGATCCCGCGGCTCGAGGCCGTCTTCCGGGAGGTGCTCGAAAGTGAGCGCTTCATTCGCGGCCCGCACTACTGGGCGTTCCAGGAGGAGGCCGCCGCTGCGCTCGGCGTGAAGCGGACGATCGGCGTCGCCAACGGCACCGACGCGCTGGTGATCGCGCTCGACGCCCTCGGCGTCGGGCCCGGCGACGAGGTGATCTGCCCCGCCTTCACCTTCTACGCGACGGCCGAGTCGATCGCGCGTCGCGGGGCGACCCCGGTCTTTGCCGACATCGACCTCGCCACGCTCAACCTCGACCTCGAGGACACGGCCGCGAAGGTGACCGGCCGCACGCGGGCGATCGTCCCGGTCCACCTATTCGGCCGGCCGCTCGATGTGCGCCCGCTCATGGAGCTCGGCGTCCCCGTGCTCGAGGACGCGGCCCAGGCCTTCGGCTCGCCCGAGGTCGCCCGGCACGGCACGATCTCGACCTTCAGCTTCTATCCCACCAAGAACCTCTTCTGCCTCGGCGACGGCGGCCTCGTCGCTACTGACGACGAGGAGCTCGCCGACCGCGTGCAGCTTCTTTCCTTCCACGGCTCGCGCGACAAGTCGGCTTTCGACCTCGTCGGCTACAACTCGCGCCTCGACGAGCTGCAGGCCGCGTTCCTGCGCATCTTCCTGCCGGAGCTCGCCGGCTGGAACGAGGGGCGCCGCGCCGCCGCGGCCCGCTACGCCGAGCTCGGCCTCGGCGAGCTCGTGGAGACCCCGCAGGACGAGCCGGGCCACGTCTACCACCTCTTCGTCTGCCGCTCGACCGAGCGCGACGCGATCCGCACGGCCCTCGCCGACGCGGACATCGCCTCGGCGACCTACTACACGACCCCGCTCCACCTCCAGCCGTCGCTGCGCTTCCTCGGCTACGAAGCCGGCTCGCTGCCCGCGACGGAGCAGGCTGCGGCGGAGAACTTCTCCCTGCCGCTCTGGCCGGGCATGCCGGCGGAGGCTCAGGAACGCGTCGTCGCTGCCGTGCGCTCGGCCGTTCCCAGCCGCGTCTGATGCGCAACCTGATCTCGCCGCACCGGATCTGGCAGCTCCTCGTCGATGCGGCGATCGTCGCCGGCTCCTGGTGGCTGGCCTTCGAGCTCCGCTTCGACAACGGGCTGTCGCATCACCCTGGCTATCAACACCTCTTCAACCGGACGATCCTGCTCGTCCTCGCGATCAAGCTCCTCGTCTTCATCGCGTTCGGCTTCTACAACCGCTGGTGGCGCTACGTCTCGATCCGCGACATGTGGGCTATCGCCCGCGGCGTCGTCGTCGCCTGCCTCATCGCGGACGTGACCGTCTACCTCGTCTCGCCGGTGCACGGGTTCCGCCTGCCGCGGTCGATCGCAGTCGTCGACCTGCTCCTCACGCTCGCGTTCATCACCGGCTCGCGCCTGCTCGCGCGCACGGTCGTCGAGCGGCCCGGCCTGACGATGGTGGCACGCGGCAGAGAGGTGCTCGTCGTGGGCGCCGGCGACGCGGGCCGGCTGATCGTGCAGGAGATGCAGCGGTCGCGCATGCTCGCCTACACGCCGATCGGGTTCGTGGACGACGACCCGCGCAAGCGACACACGCGGATCCTCGGCGTCCGCGTGCTCGGCACGATCGACGAGCTGCCACGGGTGCTGCGCGAGCACCGCCCGGACGAGGTGCTGATCGCGATGCCCTCCGTCTCGGGCGAGGTGCGCCGGCGGATCGTCGAGACGGCGCAGCAGCTGCGGATCGTGGTCAAGACGCTGCCGGGGCTGTACGAGCTGATCTCCGGGGACCTGGGCCTCGCCGGCCAGATCCGCCCGGTGCAGGTGGAGGACGTGCTGGGCCGCGAGCAGGTGGAGGTCGACTTCCACGAGGTCGCCGGCTATCTCGAGGGCCAGACCGTGCTCGTCACCGGCGCCGGCGGCTCCATCGGCTCGGAGCTCTGCCGGCAGATCGCCCGGGTCAGGCCGTCGCGGCTGATCCTCGTCGACAACGCCGAGGGGCCGCTGTTCGAGATCGAGCGGGAGCTCGCCAGCGAGCGCGACTTCACCGCCGCGCTGCCGAAGCTGATGGACGTGCGGAACCAGAAGGCGCTGCGGCGCGAGGTGTTCGAGAAGTACAAGCCGACGGTCGTGTTCCACGCCGCTGCGTACAAGCACGTCGCGATGCTCGAGACGCACCCGCTCGAGTCGGTGCGCAACAACGTCGCCGGCACGCGCGTCCTCGTCGAGCTCTCGGCCGAGTTCGGCGTCGAGCGCTTCGTCTTCATCTCGACCGACAAGGCCGTCAACCCCAAGACCGTGATGGGCCAGTCGAAGGCGCTGTGCGAGTGGATCGTCGAGTCGTTCGGCCACCGGCGCGACGTCTCGACCCGCTTCGTCGCCGTGCGCTTCGGCAACGTCCTCAACTCGTCGGGAAGCGTGATCCCGATCTTCCGCAAGCAGATCGAGCGCGGCGGCCCGGTGACCGTGACCCATCCCGACATGACGCGCTATTTCATGACGATCCCGGAGGCGGTGTCGCTCGTCGTCCAGGCGGGCGCGATCGGCGGCCGCGGCCAGGTCTTCGTGCTCGACATGGGCGAGGCGGTGCGGATCGTCGACCTCGCGCAGAACATGATTCGCCTCTCGGGCAAGGTGCCGCGCCTGCCGGACGACCCGGCCACGTCTGCGCGCGACATCCGGATTTCGTTCGTCGGCTCGCGCGCGGGGGAGAAGATCCACGAGGAGCTCTGGAGCAAGGGCGAGTCGGTCGGGGCGACGACGCATCCGAAGATCCTGCGGCTCAGCCGTCCGCCGGTGGATCCCGAGTGGCTCGAGGAGCAGCTGGCCGAGCTCGAGCGGCTCGCCGACGAGGGCGACACGCTCGAAGTCGTGGGGAAGCTCCGCAACATCGTGCGCGAGCCGCAGCGCATCGAGCTGCCGAATCTCTCCGATACGGGCAGCTATCGGCTCGAGGTCGAGCCGCGCGTGACGGGCGACACGAACCTCTGATCCTTCCGTCACGGTAGTCGGCCGGTCGCGCCGCTAGCCTCCCCGCCCTGGACGCCGAGACGATCCTTGCGGGGCTGAACCCCGAGCAGCGCGCAGCCGTGGAGAGCACGCGCGGGCCGTTGTGCATCCTCGCCGGAGCCGGGACGGGGAAGACGACGACGATCACGCGCCGGATCGCGTGGCAGGTCGCGAGCGGCGCCTTCCCTGCGCGGCACATCCTGGCGGTGACGTTCACGGACAAGGCGGCCGGCGAACTGCGCGCGCGTCTCGCGGCGCTCGGCGCCGACGGCGTCCGTGCCTCGACGTTCCACTCCGCGGCGCTCGCGCTGCTCCGCCACTTCGCGGGGGAGCAGGGAAGGATCCTCTCCACCAAGGCGCTCCTCCTGCGCCGGATCGGCAACACGCTGCCGGGCGCGTTCCGCTTCCGGCCGGCCGGCGACCTCGCGACGGAGGTCGAGTGGGCGAAGAACCGGCGCCTCACGCCCGACACGTACCGGGAGCGGCTCGGCGACCACGAGCCGCCGATCCCCGCCGACCTCATGCTCCGCGTCTTCCGTGAGTACGAGCGGCGCAAGGCGGCCGAGGGGCTGATCGACTTCGAGGACCTGCTCGAGCACACGGTACGGCTGCTCGAGTCGGACGAGGCGGCACGGGCGGTTGTACACGACCGCTGGCGCGCCTTCACCGTCGACGAGTACCAGGACGTCAACCTGCTCCAGCAGTCGCTGCTCGATCTCTGGCTCGGCGAGAGGGACGAGCTGTGCGCGGTCGGCGACGACTACCAGGCGATCTACGGCTTCACGGGCGCGAGCGCCGGCTGGCTGCTCGCGTTGCCGCAGCGCTTCCCGCACGCCCACGTGGTGCGCCTCGAGCGGAGCTACCGCTCGACGCCGCAGGTGCTCGAGCTCGCGAACCGGCTCGTGCCGCGGCTCGGCGGCTCGGCGAAGACGCTCGCGCCGACCCTGCCCGACGGCCCCGAGCCGCTCGTCGGGCCCGGTCTCGACGTCGCCGCCCACGTGCGCGAGCTGCACGCCGGCGGGATCCCGCTCGAGGAGATGGCGGTGCTCGTGCGGACGAACGCGCGCACGAGCGAGTTCGAGGAAGCGTTCCACGAGGCCGGGATCCCGTTCCAGGGCGCGTCACTGCTCGCCCGCGATGCCGCACGGCAGCTGCTCAAGGCTCTGCGCGGACGGCAGGGCCCGGCCGCCGAGGTCGTGCGCGAGCTCGCCGTCCGCCAGGGTCTCCTGGCCGAGCTGCCGGACAAGCTGGGCGAGCGCGAGCAGACACGGCAGGCCGACCTGGCGCGGCTCGTGCGGCTGGCCGAGGAGCACGGCGGCGAGGTCGACGGCTATGTCGCGCTACTGCACGAGCGCTTCGGCGCGAGCGCGGGTCGCGGCGTCCACCTGCTCACGCTCCACCGGGCGAAGGGGCTCGAGTGGGAGGCGGTGCTCCTTCCGCGCGTCGAGGAGGGAGAGCTGCCGGTTCGCCGCGGCGACGTCGAGGAGGAGCGGCGTCTCTTCTACGTGGGCCTGACGCGCGCGAAGCGTCATCTGCTCGTGACGTGGGACGGGCGGCCGAGCCGTTTCCTCGACGAGCTCGGCGTGCGGGCCGCCGCGCCGCCGCTGGCGAAGAAGGAGCGGGCCGCGCTTCCGCAGACCCCCACGGTGCAGGCGCTGAGGGAGTGGCGGCTCGCGCGGGCGCGCGCCGACGAGGTGCCGGCGTACGTCGTCTTCAGCGACCGGACGCTCGCCGAGCTCGCCGCGCGGACCCCGCGCACGATCGCCGAGCTGGCGGCGGTGCCGGGCATCGGCCCGGCGAAGCTCGAGCGCTTCGGCCCCGAACTGCTCGCCCAGCTCGCAGCTGTCGGCTAGGTAGATCGACCGCGTGCTTCGAGTGACGGCGCGAGCGGAGCTCCGCCGGAGAGGTCTGTGGCACAGACTCCGAGCCCCAGGGTCCGGGCATCGGCTGCCGCGCGTAGCCCGTCCCTCTCGATGGCCCCCACCAAGGCTCGGAATCGCTCGATCGTTCGCGTGGCCGAACGTCCGCCCGACTCCTTCAATTTGCGCTGGAGTCTGAGCAGCTCGGCCTGGTTCGCGGCGAGGCGCGCGTTGATGTCACGTAGTTTCGCGAGCAGATCGCGGTATCCGGGCTCGTCGCTCGGCGGCGGACGAAGATGTGCGAGTCGCTCGACGCCGGCGCGCATCCCGGCCAGGCCTTTGGCGAAGCCCGACCGCGAGGAGAAGTCCACCGATCGGCTCTGCCGATGCACTTCGCGGCAGACTCGGTTCGCCTGGGTGCGGAATTCGGCTTCCGACGAGCGGTGGCTCCCACAACCGGTCGCCGCGAGGGCCAGGCCGCAGGCAACGCCGACCAGGAAGGTGCGCCGCATGGCGACTACGCCCAGGGCAGGCGAGCCCAATACGACGGCCGCGCTCGCCGGAACCGCTCGGCCGTCGCGTAGACCTGTTCCGGATCGGAGGTCTCCTTCTCGACGCTCGCGCCGTAGCGCGCCGCGAGCTGCGACACCGGGTACCGGACTTCGGGGCCCAGGCGGGCGCCGACCATCAGGATCGCGCACGGCCCGTCACCGGCCCCCACGAAGCCGTGCTCGGTCCAGGGAGGACAGTGGAAGAAGTCCCAGGGCCCCAGGCGTCGCTCCTCGCCCTCGACGAGCAGGCTGCACTCGCCGGCCAGAACGAGGAACGCCTCCTGATTCGATTCGGCGTGGTAGACGCTGCTCTGGCCGGGCTCGAGGACGGTCAGGTGGATCCCGAGCTGCGCGAACTCGACCGGAGGCTCGCCGTACTCGCTCTCGAACCAGCACGCCGCGCCCCTCGTCCGCGAAGAGAACCACTCGGCATCGCGCACGTTGACGACGAACCAGCCCTCGGTTGCAGGCGCAAGCCCTGAGCCGGAGTCCTTGAGCTGCGCTTCGGACACGGAAACCTGATTCTCGCAAGAAATGATCCCCGGAAGTTCGGCCCGGACCCACGCGTTCTAGGCTCCGAAGAATGGACGAGCTAGCGCCGTCGGGATCGAACGCCGCCGTGTCGAGCCGGCTTGCGGCGGTTGCGCGGAGGACGGCGTTCGAGACGGGTGATACGTCGGTGTCACGGGCCGAGGCGTACGGCCCGGCGCCGTACCTCTCGATCGAGCTTGCGCTTCACCCCGACACTCGAGACCGAGACGAACACACGGTGCCGGGGGCCTTCTACCTCCTGGTGGTGCGCGGCGACCTCGTCAATCCTCGCGCCGGCACCGGCCCGCGAGAACAGTTTCGGCACTACGCGACCGCGGCGCAGACGTGGTCCTCCGAGTGGGGCTACCAGCGCATGATGTTCCGCCTCGCCGACAGCTTGCCCGCGACGCTGGATCAACTCGAAGGTCCGTTCGTGCTCCCTCTGGCGGACCACCAACCGGTGGGCCCTCTCGTGGACCATGGCCCGCGCTACCAGGTGCTCGACCACGCTGCGGACGCGTTGCCGCTTTGGGAGTGCCGACACGGGATCGTGGTCGATCCCTCCGAGGGAGAGGCATACACGCTCCATAGGGAGCGAACCCCCGCTGAGCTCCGGCCCGAACTGGAGCGGCTGCTCGATGAAGGCCTTGTGGAGCTCGGCTTATGGTCGGACGCCGCACGCCGTCCTCTCAGTCGCGACGAAACGCGGGAGCCGCTGGCCGACGACCGGAACTGGCATGCGCCGTACGACCTGGGCGAGGACGAGCGGCGAAGCGTCGCCTACCGTCTGGTCCTCACGGACAGCGGTCGCGAGGAGATCCGCCAGGAGCACGCCAGGACGCAGAAGATCGACGGCCGCCTGGGCCAGCGCACCGATCTACACCTGGTTGGCGGGGCGGGGATGCTCCGCCGCCCCCCGCTTCACCCGGATTGAGCGCCCGCCGATCGCCTGGGTCGTACATTTTCGAGCGTGAAGCTCATCGACAAGGTCAAGAATCTGTTCCGCACACGGCCGCCCACCGAGGAGGAACTCGCCGCCCTCGCTGAAAGTCAGGCCATCCGCGAAGGCGCGAGCAGCGAGTCGGCGGAAGACCACATACGCCACTGACCGGGGCCAGATCGTGGCGCCGATCAGACGCGTGGCCAGACGAGCGGCAGCAACTCCGGCCGTTGGCGGCGACAGGTCCGTGCGGCTCGGCATGCGATATTCGCCGGCGCGTATGTGACCGCGACCCGCGTGATCGCGTTGGTGTGCAGAACCGGCCGCGACAGGGTCACCACGACATCGACGACGCGCAGGACCTGCTCGCAGAACTCGTGGTTCGGACGCAGGCGCAGGCTCAATGTCCGCGCTTCGGCGTGCGCGGAGACGCCGACCGGGCTACAGGAGCTTGTCGCGAGCAGGAATTGGAGCCGCGAGTCGCCGAGGCGAATCGCCGGTGGTGTTTTGCCGTGTCGGAGGTGCGTCTCGAGCGTTCGCACCGACCGGATCGAGAGACTGACGGGCGTGGGCAACGGCCCGGCCTGGGGCACGGGACCCGGCTCTCCGCGGGAGTGAGTGCCGGCGCAGGCGGACATGGCCACCGTGACCGCGACCAAGACCGGTGCGGCTGCCAGGGCTGCCTTCATCTCGAATCAACATACGCCGCCGGGCGCGACTAGGTCACATCCCGGATGGTCGGGTCAGGGCCGCTCGCCTCGGCCTAGAGCTCGGGATCCCACGTCTGCGCCGCGCTGCGATCCTTCGCGTGGCTCAGCCCCCTGCCTCTCGCGGCGTGCTGCTCTCGCTCTGGGGACGATGCCGGGACAGAACCGTCCTCTTCCAAAGAAGTGCGGACGGGGAATCCGTCGTCGTTGAGCCACCGCATCACCCCCAGCCAAGCCAGGGCGATCAGGACGATGAAGGCGACCAGGACACCGAAGATCATGCGGGATTCACCGTGCAGCCAATCGTAGTCCGGGATGTCCGGCTGGGCCGGCGTTGGCCAGTGTTCCGGAATGACCCTGATGTTGGATCGTCAGGCGATGACTACTTCACCGTGCGCAGTTGCGATCCGCGCCTCGCGGATGCCTTGCCGCCCGCTCACAAAGCGGAGTGGAAGATCGTTCGGCCCCAGCCAGTCCCGCATCTCAACTTCTGAGCCGCTGATCGTCAACTCTGAAAAGTTGGTCGGTGAACAGGTATGCGCGACCCGCTCGTAGAACATCCGCATCCTCGCGGATCGGTCGCCGTTGTTCGGATAGTCGATGAAGAAAGGCAGATGGGGCGGCCCGGACACGGCGCGCCATCCTCGCAGGGTGCCGTCGCCGTGCGGGATCGTGTAGTCATGGATCTCGAACGCGAGGCGCTCTGAGACTGCCTCCAGATCGTCGACGAGTACACCCCAGCCGAGCATCCCGAAACCAGCGGCCTCACAAGCAAGCGTGGCACGTCCCGACTCGGTTGTCGCGGCTACCTCCCGGTTCTCGATGGTGTGGAACTCCAGATATTGAGGAGGGTCGAGCCACACGGTGTGCATCCGAGTCCCGGCCAGCGGGAGGTACGCGCCCCTTTCGGAACCGAGGCCATAGCCCTCACGTAGCTCCCGAGCGGTCTCGACAGCGTCAGAGACGAGGATGGCGACATGGTCGATGATCACCGGCGCAGACTGATCATGCCTGGAGCCAGATAGACCGCTCGCTTGGGCCAGTGTTCCGGAATGACCCCTGAGCGACAGGTCGGTCAGCGGAACGCGGGCGTGGTGTCTCGGAGCGCGAAGGCAGGGCCGAGAGTAATTGTTCCCTTGGCCTTGGTGTGCGCTAGCGAAGGGAGTCGAGATGAAGGCGGGAAGCGGAGGCGTGAGGGTTGTAGGACAGGCGGACGCCGATGAGGTCTTCCTCGGGAGCATTGGGGTGCGTTTTTTGATCGACGGCGCAGAGGCAGGCGATCGTTTCGCCTTCCTCGAGCATCCGATGTCGCCGCGAGCGCTCGCTGCGCCGCTACACCGCCACTCACGGGAGGACGAGTACAGCTTCGTCCTCGAAGGTCGGATGGGTGCGCTGCTCGGCGATGACGTTGTTGAGGCCGGGCCGGGCGAGCTTGTCTTCAAGCCACGCAATCAGTGGCACACGTTCTGGAATGCTGGTGATCAGCCATGCCGAATCCTCGAGATCATCTCGCCCGCAGGCTTCGAGCAGTACTTCCGTGACCTCTCCGCGCTGGGCGGCCCGCTCAAGGCGAGCCCTGAGCAATTCGCCGAGCTCGTTCAGCGGTACGGGTTCGAGTCGCGCCCGGAGACAATCCCCGAGCTCCTACAGCGGTTCGGCTTGCGAACGGGCGAACCGCTCACCGGCGGCTGGGCACCCTGAACAAAAACCGAGTCTCGGTGGCGGCTGGGGTCAGGACCGCCGCCTGGGCCAGTGTTCCGGCATGACTGGAGGCGTACCATTGAGTGCCTGGTCGAGCGCTTCTTCAATGGACTCAACGTCGTGAGCGGTACCACGGGCGCGACCCTGTTTGGCGTTCTCGCCGAAGCGGCGATTATCGCTGGAGGCTGGCAGGGATGGCTGATCGGCTTCGTGTTTCTTGCGCTGGCTGTCTATGCGCTCGTGTGGCCGTGGAAGTGGCCGAAGTACCGCCCGCCCGAGACCTAGGTCGCTCGCCTGGGCCAGTGTTCCGGAATGACCCCTGACGAGGTTGCGCGTCGAGCGCGAGGCACACCGCCGAGCGGAATAGCACTCACCTGCGCCAGGGCCCGGGAATGCACCCGAGCGGAGTAGGGTCGCGGCGAGTGAGTGACCCTGACTGCGTCTTCTGCAAGATTGCGACCGGCGGTTTGCCGGCGCGGTTCCTCTACGCCGATGAGACCGTCGTTTCCTTTCTCTATCGTGCGCCGGCAACTCCAGGTCACGCGCTGGTTGCACCGCGAGCGCACCGGCGCGACCTCTGGGAGATGGACGATGACGAACTGACCGCGGTGACTCTCGCCGCCCGCAAGATCGGAGCCGCCCTTGGGGAGGTCTTGGCCGCGCCCGGAATGTGGCTCCACCAAGTCTCCTCAAAGGCCGCGGGGCAGGACGTCTTCCACTACCACCTGCATCTGATTCCGCGTTACGACGACGACACGGTGCAGCCCGGGTGGGGCAAGCCCCCTTGGAGTCCGCCTGAGCTGAGCGGAACCGACCTCGACGTGATCGCCGCCCGCGTGAGTTCAGCCCTAACGCGACGGCTGCCGAAAGACGACTGACGACGCCGAAGAAGAACCTCGGGCGGGACGACCCTCGGCTGCGCCACCGTCCTCTCGCCTGACCCCAGGCGGAGCTCGCCGCCTTAGTCGTCCAGGGCGGACAGCAGCAGCCGCAGCATCTCGGCCGGGTCCCGCCGGACCCGCGGCGACGAGCCGTGGTCGCGCTTCGCAGCTCGAGCGCGCGCGGGTCGGTGAGCGGCTTCAGCCGTCCGTCGCGGATCAGCTCCTCGTCCACGCCGCCGAGCCGGCCGCCGTACGTCGTGTAGACCGGCACGCCGAGCGCGGCCGCCTCGCGGTTCATCGTCCCGCCCGCCGAGACGACGAGATCGGCGAGCGCGATCAGGCTCTGCGCGTCGACGGCGCCCTCCGGGAGGATCACGGACGGCAGCGCGAGCCCGCGCACGTACTCCGCTGCTCCTCGGTCCGCGGCAGGACGAACGCGTGCACGTCCTCGGACCGGCCGAGGTGCTCGAGCGTCTGCGGGAAGAGCGGGTTCGAGTGCCGGTGGTAGAGCGACACGTCGGGCGGCGGCCGCAGGACGACGAGCACGCGCGCCGGATCGACGCCGAACCGGTCGAGCAGCGACCGGTCGGGCTCGAAGTCGGCGAGGTAGTACTCCTCCTTCAGGCCCGGGTACTGGACGAGCTTCGGCGGGCGCACGCCGTACGGCCGCAGCCGCTCCGGCGGGATCGCGTCCGGCACGACGACGCGCGTCGCCGCGCGGCAGCCGAGCTGGTGCTGCAGCGTCGCGAACTCGTAGTCGAACGTCGTCGAGCTCGGGATCCCGAGCCGCCGCGCGGAGATCGTCAGCTCGTGCGAGCCGTGCGCGAGCGCGACGTCGAAGTCGCGGCCGCGCGCCCACTTCCGCAGCGCGCCGAGCCGGTGCGTCATCTGCCGCGCCTTCTGCAGCCGCGACCGTCCGGCGTGTCGTCCGATCACCGCGTCCGCCTCCAGCCCGTGCAGCTCCAGCAGCTCCAGCGTCTGCGCGTAGTCGCGCGCCGTGATCTCGACCTCGTCGCCGCGCCCGCGCATGATCTCGACCAGCGGCCGGAAGACGAGGACATGCGCCGGGGCGGTGATGTCGATCCAGACCTTCACGCGGCGAGCGCCTCCATCCGTGCCGACCAGCCGCGGCGGCTCCTGCTCGACGTGCCGCTCGTACCAGAGCGTGAACGCGAGCAGCCCCCACAGCTGGCGGCTCCAGTCCTCCCGGCCGGCGACGTGCTCGTCGATCAGCCGCGTCACCGGCTCCGGCTGGAAGAAGCCCTGGCGCCGCAGGTTCTCCGGCGCCAGCGTCTCGCGTGCGAACGGCTCGAGCTCGCCGCGCAGCCAGGCCGCGGCCGGGATCGAGAAGCCGCGCTTGCGGCCGTGCACGACCTCGCCGGCAGGAGCGGCTCGACAGCCTTGCGCAGCAGCACCTTCTTCGCGAGGCCGCGCACCTTGAGGCGCGTCGGCAGCGCGAAGGCGAGGTTCGTCACGAGCGGGTCGAGGAACGGGACGCGCGCCTCGAGCGAGTGCGCCATCGACGCGCGGTCGGTCTTCACGAGCAGGTCGTCGACGAGGTAGACGCCGAAGTCGACGTCCTGCAGCCGCGCGAGCTGCGGCGCTCCCGCCGTCTCGGCGTAGCGCGCGCGATAGACGTCGACCGGATCGAACGCGGCGCGGCGGCCGGTCAGCTCCGCGCGCGCCTCGGCGGAGAAGATCTCCTTCCAGCCGTGATGCCGCTCGAGCGGCGGCAGGTGCGCCGCGCGCACGAACCGCTTCGCCTTGTAGTCGAGGCTCGCCTTGCGGGTGGACGCCGGCAGCGCCTCGACGAGCGGGCGCGCGAGCGCGCGCGAGCGGCGCGAGGCGGTCCGCCATGAGATCCGCGACATACGTGTAGTAGCCGCCGAACAGCTCGTCGCCGCCCTCGCCCGAGAGCGCGACCTTCACGTGCTCGGCCGCGAGCTGAGAGACGAGGTAGGTCGGCAGCGCGGACGAGTCGGCGAACGGCTCGTCGAACGCCTCGGCGAGCGCTCGCAGGAGCAGCTCCGGCTCGGGCCGCACGAGGAGCTCGTGGTGCTCCGTCCCGTACCGCTCGGCGACCAGCCGCGCGTCGGCGCGCTCGTCGAAGCTGCGCTCCGCGAAGCCGATCGTGAACGTGTGCACCGCCTCCGGCGTCTCCTGCGCCGCGAGCGCGGCGAGCGCCGCGGAGTCGACGCCGCCCGAGAGCAGGACGCCGACCGGCACGTCCGAGAGGAGATGCGCCCGCACCGAGTCGCGCAGCCGCGCCCGCAGCTCCTCGACGAGCTCCGCCTCGTCGCCGTCGCGCAACTCGTCTTCCGGCGCGGGCCCGGGCCGCGCGTACCGCTCGAGCGTGACCGCGCCGTCCTCCCAGACGAGGACGTGCCCCGCCGGCAGCTTCCGGACGTCGCGGAAGATCGAGTACGGCGCCGGGATCGAGTTGAAGGCGAGGAAGGCCTCGAGCGCGTCGAGGTCGATCTCGCCGCGCGGCAGCGCCCGCAGCTCCGAGGCGAAGCGCAGCTCGTCGCCGGCGTGCCGGTAGTAGAGCGGCTTGATCCCGTAGCGGTCGCGCGCGAGCACGAGCCGGCGACGCCGCGCGTCCCAGATCGCGACCGCGAACATGCCGCGCAGCCGCTCGGCGAAGCCGAGCGCCGTGCTCCTCGTACAGGTGGACGATCGCCTCGGTGTCGCAGCGCGTGCGCAGCACGTGCCCGGCTCGCTCGAGCTCGCGACGGAGCTCCGGGTAGTTGTAGATCTCGCCGTTCTGGACGACGACGCAGCTTCCGTCCTCGTTCGCGATCGGCTGGTCGCCGTGCTGCGAGGTCGACGATCGAGAGGCGGCGCGCCGCGAGGGCGACCCGCCGTCGACGTGCTCGCCCGCGCTGTCGGGGCCGCGATGGACGAGCAGGTCGCTCATCGCGCGCAGCGATTCGACGTCCGCTGCGCCGTGCGTCGTCGCGATCCCGCAGATCCCGCACACGGCGGTCTAGGCTTAGGCGCGGCGGCCAACAGTCCTCCGACCGACTGCTTGATCACGCGCCAGCCGGTGGCGACGACCGTGCGGAGGTAGAGCCGCACCGAGCGGTCGGCGATCCACTCGAGGTCGTGCGCGAGCTTCTCGCCCATCGGCGTCTCGTAGCCGCGCCGCACCTGGGCGAAGCCGGTCAGGCCCGGACGCACGACGAGCCGCTGCCAGTACGACGGCAGCTCGTGCGCGAGCTCCTCGAAGAAGACGGGCCGGATCGGACGTGGCCCGACGAGGCTCATGTCGCCGCGCAGGACGTTCACGAACTGCGGGATCTCGTCGAGCTGGGTCGCCTTGAGCCAGCGGCCCGACCGGCGTGAACTCGGCCTGCGTGCGGCGGACGAGCTCCTCGCCGAGGTACGGGCCGAGCCGCGGCTCGGCGCCGCGCCGCAGCGTGCGGAACTTGTACATCGTGAAGACGTGCGCGCCGCGGCCGACGCGCTCGCCGCGGTAGAGGATCGGCGTCCCGCTCGTGACGAGCACGAGCAAGGCGATCGCGAGCGAGATCGGCAGCGAGAGCAGCAGGAAAAGCGACGAGAGGAGGATGTCGAGCACGCGCAGGACGACGTCGCGCGGCCGCTCCGGCGTCTCGAGCGCGAGCTGGCGGTAGCCGCGGACGAGCGTGTCCTCGA
>CAWGVE010000070.1:0-30506 GCA_963825805.1 uncultured Actinomycetes bacterium
CGTCGGCGAGGCAGGCGGCCTGGACGTCGGGCGCTGCGCCCAGAACATGATGCTCGCCGCCTGGGGCGACGGCGTCACCTCGTGCCCGAACGGCGTGCGCGACGCGGACGCGGCGGCGGAGATCTGCGGCGGCGAGGTGCGCACGATCATCTCCTTCGGCTATCCGGCGCGGTCGCGCGACGTGGCGAGCCGCAGCGCGGAGGAGTGGTCGGCGCGGGCGAACCGCAAGCCGCTCTCCGAGCTCGTCCGAGAGGTCTAGCGGCAGGTGCGACGGGTGCCGGCGAAAGCGCCGAGCAGGCTCCGTGCGTCCACGTCGAAGGCGATCCGGACCGTCCCGGCCCGGTGCGTGTGGAGCTGGAGCAGCCCATTCGGCGATTGCGTCAGACAGCCGGTCGAGGCATGCCAGTAGCGCGACCAGCGGGCCGCGATCCGGTAATCCCCGCCCTGTGAGACGTGGACGCGCAATGCCTCGCGTGTGAGAGCGAGCACGGCCGGCCGGCCCGGTCCGGTGACCATCGGCTGCGGGTGGGGCACGGCGTAGACCGAGACCTTGTGCGTGTGGAAGACCCGCTGCAACCCGGCGCGGCCGCTTCGCACCAGGCGCGCCTCCCGCCGCGAGCTGTAGTCCGGCGGCGCCTTCGCGAGGACGACGTACTGAACGCCGAGCTCCCGCAGCCAGCGCAGGTAGGCGGCCGGCGAGAGCTTCCGGTAGAGGAGGCTGTCGAGCGGGAAGTCGTCCTGGCGGAACCAGCCGCGCGCGAGTGGGATTCCGCCGTCGGCGAGATAGTAGGCCGACCAATGGTCGGCGGTGTCCACGGCCTCGACGCGGTAGCCCGGGTGCAGATGGGTGTGGAGGAACCTGAGCGGCGCGCGCCACACGGCCGCGTGCGAGGTGGCGTCCGCCTCGCTGGACGTCCAGCTTGCCGCCAGCGGAGTGACGTTCCAGGACAGCGCGAGCGCGGCGACCCCGAGCGCGAGCGGCAGCGGCCGCCAGTGGCGGAGGGTCAGGACGAGCACCGCGAGCGGGACGGCGAGGTAGCGGAGGCGCACGACGTTCTCTCCCAGCCCCGAGGGGACGAGCCACGCCCCCACCACGGCGAGCGCGTACGCGATGAAGACGAAGCGGAGCACCCGCGCGCTCTCGAGCCGCCAGGTGCAAACGAGTCCCAGCCCGCAGAAGAGGAGCGCGGCGGCCGCTTCCGAGGCGGGGAACGGGTAGCGGCCCGTGCCGGGGAAGAGCCGCAGGACCACGAGCTCGGCGGCGATCGCGGCTACGACTGCGAGTGCCGGGCCCCAGCCGCCGCGTACCGTGCCGCGCCGTGACAAGAGCGACGCCGGCGAGGACGACCGCCAGCAGCACGAGCGCCACTGGGCTGGCCGCGACCGTGAGCAGGGTCAGGACGGCGAAGCGCCAGCGGTGCCCGGCCTGCAGCGCCCAGAGCGCGAGCAGGGCGAGCGCCACGCCGAGCGCGAACGGAAAGGCTGCGGAGAGGACGATGCCCGCCCACACGACGGCGAAGCTGCGGCTCGACCAGCGCCCGAGCGGGCCCCATTCGCGCGCGACGATCGCCGAGAACGCGAGCGCGGCGAGCGCGACGGTGGCGACCGCGAGCACGCGGATCCCGAGCAGCGCCGCCAGCGGGTAGTAGAGGACGCTGTAGCCGACGAAGCTGAAGCGCCCGGCGTACCAGAAGTCGTCCCAGAGCATGAAGCCGTGGCGGAGGAACAGCGCCCGCTGGTACGCGTGGGCGGCAAGGTCGGTGCCGGGCGGGCCGAGCCAGGCCAGAATGGCGGCGACGGCAGCACCCGCAGCCGCACAGAGCAGCGCCTCACGAGCCACAGGACGCTGCGACCACATGGCCGCAAGCGTACGGTTCCCGCATGACAGGTGCGTTAGCAGCGGGCAACCGGCTCACGGCCGAGGCGGGGGCCGACGTCCTGCGGGCCGGCGGCAAGGCGGTCGACGCCGCCATCGCCGCCGCCGCGGTGTCCTGGATCTGCGAAAGCTCCCTCACCGGGCTCGGCGGCGGAGGCTTTCTCCTCCACCACGACGCGAAGGAAAGGCGCACGCAGCTGCTCGACTTCTTCGTCGCCGTGCCCGAGCGGCCCGCAGCGCCGGCAGAGCAGCTCGAGGTCGTGGTCGACTTCGGCGACTCCCAACAGGTCTTCTTCACCGGCCCGGCGTCGGTCGCCGTCCCGGGTGTCGGGCTCGGGCTCTGGGAGGCGCACGCCCGCTGGGGAACCGTGCCCTGGGCCGAGCTGCTGGCGCCGGCCGCGCGGCTCGCGCGCGAAGGGGCGGTCCTCGACGAGGCGCAGGGGTACCTGCACCTGATTCTCGACCCGCTGCTGCGCCACTCGCCGGAAGGCGACGCGCTCTACGGGCCGGGCAGGGCGCTCCGGGTCGGCGAGCGCTTCGCGGTTCCGGAGCTCGCGGACACGCTCGCCCGGCTGGCCGTCGAGGGGCCGGACTTCCTCTACCGAGGTGACTTCGCCCGGCGAATCGCCGACCACGTCCCGCTTACGCTCGCCGATCTCGCCCGCTACGAGGTGATCGAGCGGGATCCGCTCACGGCCGGCTACCGCGGTGACCTGATCCGGACGAACCCGCCGCCGGCCGGCGGCGGCCGCTTGCTCAAGGTCGGCCTCGAGGCGCTCGGGGACCAGGAGCCCACGCCGCTCGCGATCGCCCGGGCGATGGAGGCGCAGGAGGAGGCTCGGCCGGCCCAGGCCGTTGGCGGGACGACGCACATCAGCGTCGTCGACCGCGACGGAGACGTGGCGTCGCTCTCGTGCTCGCTCGGCTCGGCCAGCGGCATCGTCGTCCCCGGCACCGGGATCGGCCTCAACAACATGCTGGGCGAGACCCACCTGGCGGGGGAGGAACGGCCGGGCCAGAGGCTGATGTCTCTCATGGCCCCTTCGCTGGTGCTCCACGACGGGAAGCCGCGGCTCGTGCTCGGCTCGGCCGGCAGCAGACGGCTGCACGGCGCGCTCCTCCAGGTCGTGGCGGGCGTCGTGGCGCAGGGGCGTGGGGTCGAGGAGACCGTCGAGGCGCCGCGGGTGTACGTCGAGGGCGGCATCGCCCACTGCGAGGACCCGGCCGTCGGGGACGAGCTCGAGGCGGCGGGCTACCCGGTCGTCCGCTGGACCCGGCGGAACCTCTTCTTCGGCGGGGTCTCGGCGGTCGAGATCCGGGAGGACGGCTCGCTCGCTGCGGCCGGCGACCCGCGGCGCGGCGGCGCTGCGGTGGTCATCGCCGAATGAACTACCGGATCCGCCCGGGAGAGCCGTCGGACGCGGAGCAGCTCACGCGGCTTGCCGACGCGGTCAGCGCCGAGCCCGAGGGCTGGCTGATCAGCGTCGCCGGCGAGTGGCGGAGCGCCGGTGACGAGCGCCGCTTTCTCAAGGCGCTCCGGCGCTACCCGCACGCCGCGGTCTTCGTCGCAGAGGCCGACGACGGGACGGTGGTCGGCAGGCTGTCGGTCGGGCGCGATCCGCATCCTGCGAGCACGCACGTCGCCGACGTCGGCCTGATGGTGGCGGCGGGCGCTCGCCGGCAGGGAGTGGGGAGCGCGCTCCTGCAGGCGGCCGTCGACTGGGCGCGCCCGGCTGGAGTCCGGAAGCTCGAGCTGCACGTCTTCCCCTGGAACGAGGCCGCGATCAAGCTCTACGAGGGCTTCGGCTTCGAGCGCGAGGGCTACCGCAAGGGGCACTACCGCCGCGGCGGCGAGTACGTCGACGCGATCCTGATGGCCTACGCGGTCGAGTAGGAGAGCTCGACGGGGACGCCGCCCGCGAGCGTCTGGTAGACGACGCAGTAGCGCTCCGTCCGCTCGAGCAGCTTCGCCATCTCCTCCTCCGACGCGTCCGAGGCGAGCTCGAAGCGGAGGCGGATCGAGGTGAAGCCGACCGGCGTCTCGCGGTCGACGCCGAGGGTGCCGCGGAAGTCGAGGTCGCCCTCGGCGTGGACGGTGCCCGCCACGTCGAGCTCCATCGAGGTCGCCACCGAGCGGAGCGTGACGCCGGCGCAGGCGACGAGCGCCTCGAGCAGCATGTCCCCGGAGCAGGCGAGAGCGCCGCTGCCGCCGGTCGCGGGATGCAGGCCCGCCTCGACGAGCGCGCGTCCGGTCTCGACCGAGCACGCGATCTGCTCGGAGTCGAGCGTGCCGTCCCGGCGCAGCGTGACGAGGGCGGCCGTCGGCTCCTCGCGGTACCGCTCCTTGAGCGGCGTCTGCGCCGCCTGCAGCTCGGCCCGGTCCACGACCCGATCCTATGCCGCCGGATCGGCACTCCGCCAGGAAGGATGCTGGGCGTGGACGACGCTGCCTTCCGATATCAGGCCCCAAGCTGCGCGGGTTGCGCGAGAGGCGAACGGCTACATCCTCGCGCTGGAAGAACGTCTGGCGCCGAGCGCGGGAACCGACCGGGCCGAACGGAAGATCGGGTTGTTCTGCGAGTGCGGCTGCGTCCAAGTCGTGACGATGACGAGTGCCCGGTACGAGGCAGCGGGAGGAGCATGGCTGTCTGGACACGAGCCGTCCGACATCTCGGACTGACCGACTGCCGAAGCGCCGATTTACAGCGCCTTTACATGGAAGGCAAGACAATCCGGGCTGCGGCTGAGAGTCCGCCGCGTCCACGGATTCAGGGGATCCGATGCGCAAGCTTCTCTTGCTTCTACTCGCCCTCGCCTTGCTGGCGGCGGCCGGCGCAGCAGCCGACCGGGCGAGACCGGCGGCGGCGTCACAGACGATCACGATCAGCAAGACCGGCTACAAGCCGACAGCGGTCTCGATCTTCACCGGGGATACCGTGGTCTTCGCCAACAGCGACACGGCTGCGCACACGGTCACCTTCAAGTCGATGACCGGAGTGCACTGCAGCATCACCGGCGTGGTGGCCGTGCCGGCGGGACAGAGCGCGACCTGCACCTTCTCGAGCGCGGGCAGGTTCAACTTCTCCGATCCGGCCGGGAAGGGGAAGAACTTCAAGGGCACGGTCACCGTCGCAGCGCCGCTCACCGCGAGCTTCACGGTCGCGCCGAAGGCCGTTCCCTTCGGTCGCAAGGTGGCCCTCTCGGGCACGCTCGCGAGCAAGCTGTCGGGGCAGTCGGTGCAGGTGCTCGCGCTGCAGTGCGGCGCGGCGAAGGCGACGTCGCTCGCGAACGTCACGACGACGGCCGGCGGGGCCTTCACCTACCAGGCCCAGCCTCTGAAGGCGACGGCGTACTCGGTGAAGCTCAAGAACGGCACGAGCCCGTCGGCCACGGCCACCGTCCTGCCGCGCCTGCGGCTCGGCAAGGTCGCGCGGCACAAGTACTCGGTGCACATCTCGGCGGGCGACAGCTTCGCCGGGAAGATCGCCACGTTCCAGCGCTTCCGCAGCTCGACGAAGCGCTGGGTCAAGGTCAGGCGCGTGCTGCTGCAGGCGAACACGACGGGAGTCGCTCCTACCGTGATCACGTCGGCGGCCTTCCGCTCCGGCATCAAGGCCGGCGTGCGGGTACGCGTCACGCTCGGGCCGAAGCAGGTCGGCTCGTGCTACCTCGCGGGCCGCAGCAACACGATCCGCAGCTGACGCGAACCTCCGGGGAGAGCCGGGCGCCTCTCGCCCCGGCTCTCCCCGCGGCCGGTGACGAGCGTGGTGGAAAGCGATGATGAGGCGTTCGCTCGGAAGGGGTGATGATGAGGCGTCCAACACTGTTCCTGACCGTGGGGCTCCCCTGCACCGGGAAGACCACTGCGGCCCGGCGGATAGAGGTCGAACAGAGAGCGCTTCGTCTGACGAAGGACGAATGGGTGAAGGCTCTCTACGGGAACGAGAATCCGCCATCGGCCCAGGACGTGATCGAGGGACGACTCATCCAGATCGGGCTGCGCGCCCTCGAGCTCGGCAACAACGTGGTGATCGACTACGGGCTCTGGGGTCGAGACGAGCGCTCCGCTCTACGGCAGGCAGCAGCAGACCTCGGCGCGACTGTGGAGATGCGCTACTTCGAGCTCGATCCTGCCGAGCAGCAGAGACGACTTGGTCAGCGCCAGGCCGAAGCGCCACACACGACCTGGCCCATGTCCGACGAGGAGCTCGCAGGGTGGGCTGCGAGCATCGACATCCCAACGCCGGGTGAGCTCGACGGCAGCGAGCCCATAGACGACCCGCCGGCTGGATTCGCGACCTGGGACGAGTGGCGCAGGCATCGCTGGCCGCCGTCGGTCTAGAGCGCAATGGCAGCTGGTAATACTCGACTGATGCCCGACAGGTTCACGCGCGCAGCCCTGCGGCACGCTCTGACCTACCTGGCGATGCCGATCGCTTTCGCGTTCATGGTCGGTTCGCCTGGCAGCGCGAATTTTTGGGTCGTGCTTGCTGCCGTGACCGCAGTTGTCCCCGTGGCTGCCGTGGTCGCCTGGTTCCACTTGGACATCCGGCGGATCAAGCGCGGGCGACGCGAGTCCAGTCAGCTCTGAGGACAGTCCTCTCGGCGTTCAGCAGGCCGCGAGCTCAGTCCCTCGCCCTGCGCCTGCGTTCGGGAAGACCGGTACCTCGGCCGCGACGCGCCGGGACCTTTTCCGGCCGATGAGACGTAGTGATGGCGTGACGAGAAGAAGGCTCGTGCTGGTGGTCGTGCTCGTCTTGGCTGTGGCGGGAGCCGTAAGTGGCCGGCTCGCTGCGCGGTCGAGCGGAGGCGTGACGGGACTCTGTGCCTCTCCACCGAGAGGTCTGCGCGAGCGCACCTTCCCGAAGACCCGGACCACGGAGACGGCGGTCGTGCTGACGAACTTTCGCTTCGGCGGCGTCGATGACTTCTACGGGATCGGCGAAGCAGCGGGGCGGGAATGGCCGCATGGCGGAGTCACGATTGCCGTCATCAATGAAGGCCCCGATTCGTCCCCTGCAATAGGGCGCGCCTTAAGAGTCAGGCGGCGCGGACTTCCGAGGGTTCGAAGGATCGCGGTGGCCGGTCGCGCACGTTGCAATCCGGTCTCGAGGCCGCGTCCTGGAGGCGTACGCGGAAGTCAGGACTGTTACTCCGGCCGTAGTCGCGACCGTGAACCGTGCGCTTGCGCAAGTTCGCGCCTGCCACGCCTAGGTGGCACTTCCAGTGCGCCGGCCTGCGCCATTGTCTGCGCCAACTACCGGCTGGGCGCCATTTGACCCCCCGGCCCCAAATACACACAATGCGATGTAGCTGGTCAGCTCAATCAAAGGGGGATCCATGCGGAAGTGTTTCCCGAGGCATCCGAGCCCCGCGCTCGTGGTCGCGCTCATCGCTCTATTCGTCGCGCTCGGCGGGACGAGCTATGCGGCGATCAACCTGCCACGAAACAGCGTCGGGACAGCTCAGATCAAGAATCGGGCAGTGACCCAGACGAAGATCTCCAAGAAGACGCTCGCCGCTCTACGCGGCCGTCGAGGCGCTACCGGCCCTCATGGGCCTGCAGGCGCGACAGGTTCCGCCGGTCCGACCGGCGTACCAGGAATTCAAGGTCCCGCCGGCCCGGTCAACCTGACCTACGTCACCGTTCAGGACACCGCATTGAAGGGTATGTCCGAAACGGCGGACGCGACCTGCCCGGCGGGGATGGTCGTCACCGGCGGTGGCGTATTCCCCGTGACGCCGGTGGGCGGCAACCAGGTAAGCGTCGGCGAGTCCGATTGGGCCACGTCGACGGCCAGCGCGCCGCCGGATACGTGGGAGGGCACCCTGGACAATTTCAGCACCACCACAGACGTGACGTTCCTTGTCGACGCGATCTGCACGAAGCCAACCAGCATCAGCTCCGCCGCACCGAAAGCAGCGAAGGCGCTCCGCTAAGTCCAGAAGTACGAGAAGTTGAGAAGGCCGAGTCGTTGCTCAATGGCTCGGCCTTCACACCCGTCTTTTTGGTGTCGAGCCACGACACGGTCGCCTGGGCCAGCGTTCCGGAATGACCCCCGAGCCTGGCATCTAATCTTGGTGCAGCAGGAGGTCGCGATGAACCCCGTTGCGGACATTGCTCGGCGGTCAGATGGGTGGGGCTGGTTCTTCGTGTGGGCGCTGTTCGGGTCATCCTTGGCGGTAGCTGCAGTATCGCTCGGGCCGCTGCTGCTCATTCCGACGGCTTTGCTCGGAGTGTTCCTTTGGCGTTGGCGACCAGCAGCGCGTCGCTCGGCCTTCGGCCTGCTAACCGGAGCAGGCGTGCTTCTCCTATGCGTCGCATGGCTACAGCGCGACGGGCCTGGTACGACATGCAGAAATATGCCGCCAGCCGGGATGCAGTGCGATCAGCACCTCAATCCGCTGCCCTGGCTCGTGATCGGCATCGTCCTGGTTCTCGCTGGCTTCGTCGCGCACGCGCGTCGGGCCTAAGCAAACTGGGCTGGGCCAGTGTTCCGGAATGACCCCTGAGCTGCGAATCACGTTGCGAGCCAGGACTTGACGGTCTTATGCTGGCGGGGGTGGTGCGGCGATTCCGTCAGCGGTTTCGGGACTACTGGTGGCTGTGGGTGTTGATCGTCGTCGCGGCTGTGGCTCTCAACGAAGTGTTCGATCGCACCGTCGCGGGCGATAAGAACGGGCATCCGGCCGGAGATGTCCTGGTTGCGATCGTCGTCGTTGTGATCGTGTCCGCAATCTGGGATCTCGCCACCCGCAAGTCGCGCCTTCCGGCGCGTGGCAGCTAGCTGAGGCGGTTCACTCGGGTGGGCCAGTGTTCCGGATCTCCGGAGATCTTCACTCTCCACGCACGAAGCGTTTGTTGACCTTCAGCCACCGTTTCCGCGCACGCTCGACGACCGGTCGCAACCGGCGCACCTCCCGCTCGTCATCGTCGGCCTCAGCGGCTCGAAGCCGCCCCATCGCGCTGACGAACTTTTGATGCAGGGCGATCTCCTCGGCGCGGATTTCCTGACCGTGTGAGAACTTGGATCCCATGAGCGCGATTATCGCCGTCCGTATCGAGGGCTAGACGGCATCACGCTTGCCTGGGCCAGTGTTCCGGAATGACCCCTGAGCAGGCCACGCGGGCAAGATGCGACGGTGGCAGTCACATACACCTTCGCCGGACTGCCGGTCGCCGACTACGCCGCTTCCTACGACTGGTACGTGCGTCTCTTCGGCCGAGCCGCCGACATGTTCCCGCACGAGAGGGAGGCCGTCTGGCGGATGACGCCGAATAGCTCGGTGTACGTGGTGGAGGACGCGGAGCGAGCCGGGCGCGGACTGGTCACTCTGGCTCTCGACGACCTCGACGCCCATGAGAGGCGGCTGCGCGAGCGCGGGATCGCGTACACCGAACGAGCGAGCGGGGACGCTCCTCGGCGTCTAGTGACCAGAGACATCGACGGGAACACGCTCGCGTTCTTCCAAGATCTTGCGCCATCGGGTACGTGACGCTGGGCTGCGCGAACGATGCTTCTATGTTTGTCAAGTCGGCAGCGGCGGGTTCTCCAGTAGGCGGTAGAGGCTGCGGGCGAGGTAGCGCTTGAGGCAGCGGGTTGCTTCGCGGCGGGTTTTGCCTTCTTGGAGTCGCCGCTCGATGTAGTCGATCGTGGGTCGGTGTGATCGTTTCCTGGTCAGCAGGATGAGGTGGAGGGCGCGGTTGAGCTTTCGGTCACCGCTGCGGTCGAGGCGGTAGCGGATCGTCTGGCCGGATGAGGCGGGGATCGGCGCGACGCCGGCGAGCCGCGCGAAGGCAGCCTCGGTCGGGAGCCGTCCTCGATGTGACCAGGAGAGCAGGACCTGCGCGGCCAGGAGCGTGCCGATGCCGGGCTGGTCGAGCAGTTGTGGCGCGAGCTTGCGCACGAGTCGGTCGATCTCGCGGGCAAGCTGGCGCTCCTCGAGCGTCAGGCTTTGCACGCGGCGAGCGACAGCGCGAAGGGCAAGCAGAGTGCCCTGGAGCTCGGGATCGCGTCGACGGGCCGGGCGCATCGCAGCGAGGCGGTTGAGCAGCCGTGCCCGGGTCAGAGCACGCAGCTCGGCACGAAGCGGCTCGGGCGTGGTCACAAGCAGCGCGTAGAGCTGGTTGAGCCCGGCCTGCTTCGCGATCGCGGCCCCCTCACGAGCCGCCATCAACGCCCGCACCGCCTCCCGCTCGCCCGCGCTCCGCGGCAGCGCACCGCGCTTCTGCATGAGCACGCTGCGCGCAGCACGGACCGCGTCGAGCGGATCGGTCTTGCCGCCCGAGCGTCGCTCTCGACGAGGACGGCCGACCTCGAACACCTGCTCATCGTGGCCGAGCAGGAACCGAGCTCAGACCGGCCCCATACGACGCCGTGCCCTCGATCGCGAATGCACGCCGCCCCGGAGCGTGTCTGCTCGCAAGCCGAAGCGCCTCCGCGTACCCGTCAGCGTCCGCCGCGATGCTGGCTTCGAACACCACCACACCACTCGGAACCGCGACGACCGCCACCGCATGCGTGTCGCGGTGAGAGTCGACGCCGACAACGTAATCCAACTGATCTGCAAGCATCACTGACCGACCTCCAGCCCAGGTTGGGGGACAACTCCGGTGCCGGTCTGGGGATGAGACCGCCGACGGCAGGACTGTGATGGGTCACGCCCAACGGGCGGACAGGCTTCTGATCAGGCCAGCAAGCGGGCGCCAGGCCGGTACCGGCTTCCTCGCTCGGACGAATCGCTCGAAAGACACCCGCAGGGTCATCCTTACGCTGAGTCACAAACGAAGAACACCGGCACCAACCTGACAACAGCCCCAGACGGGACCCCCACCACAGTCACAGTCCTTACGCCTGACGGTTGCTAGCGACGCGCGACCCAGACCCCGGTGCCCGCGGCGCCGACCGCGGCGGCTGCGCCGGCGACCGTCCAGGCCAGGCCGTGGCTGGACGGCACCGCGCTCAGGGCCACGAGCAACGCCGACACGGCAAGGCCGGCGAGCGCGAGGATCCCGAGCGCCGCGCCGCGCCGCCACGCCAGCGCCTCGTCGGCCCGGATCTCCCACCGCTCGTCGAGCGACCACGCCGACAGCTCGCCGCAGAGGAGGAGCAACACGGCGACGAGCGGCGCCGTCGCGTCTACCTGGTCGTGCTTGGCGACGAGGAAGGACACGTAGGTCGCTCCTCCGAGGAAGAGGGCGAGGCCGAGCGTGCTGCTGCCGCGCACGAGCGCAACGGCGAGGAGCACCGTTCCGAGAACGGCGCCGGGAGCGAGCGCCTCCGCCGTCGACCCCGCGCGGGCGAGCGCCAGGGCGAGGACGCCGCCGTAGGCCGCCAGCGCTGCAGCAGCGAAGGCTACGCGGGCCTTGCGAGGTGCCTGAATGCGTTCACCTCCTCGAGCGCGGCGGCGAGCGGGACTCCCTCGCGCCAGTTGACGACGGGCACGCCGACCTGCTCGTAGCGCCAGCGCAGCGCCTCGCGCGAGAGGCGCCAGAGGCGGTGGGCGAGCGCGAGGGGCGAGTCCGGGTCTGGTGCGAGCAGCTCGAGCGGAGAGACCTCGACCACGATCAGGTCGTAGCCGCGGGCGCGCAGGTCGAGCAGGGCCGCGGCCGTCCGGTCGTCCAGCAGCGGCGTGAGAGCGAGCACGAGGGCCTTCGCCGGGAGGGTCCGCGGCGGCAGCACGTCGACGTCGCGCCACGCGTAGCTGTGGATGATGTCGCTCGCCAGGAGCGTGTCGACGATCGCGTAGAGCTGGCGCGTGCCCGACTCCGGCACGAGCCACGAGAGGACACCGCCGAAGCCGACGAGCCCGACCCGGTCCTTGCGCTGCAGGTAGCCGTGCGCGAGCGTCGCGGCGGCGCGCACGGCGCGGTCGTTCGTGCTCCGGCCCTGCGCGCGAACCTCGGCGAATGTGTCGAGGAAGAGGACGACGTCGGTGTTGCGCTCGGGATGCTGCTCGTTCACCCAGAGCTCGCCGCGCAGCGCGGTCGCCCGCCAGTTGACGCGCCGCACGGCGTCGCCGGGCTGCCACTCGCGCAGGTCGGCGAACTCGATCCCCTCCGCCCGGGCCCGCGAGACCTGGTTGCCCGCGAACACCTGCGTCTCGAGCGGCGGCACGAGCGACTGGAGCGTCTCCTCGCTCGGGTAGACGCGCAGCGGCTGCGCCTCGCCGGCGGTCGCCTCCCACGACCGCAGTCCGAGCAGGTCGCGCGCCCGGACGAGGAGCGGCCCGACCGTGAAGTTCCCCCAGCGCTCGGAGCGCAGCGTCAGCTCGAGTTTCCGCTCCTCCCCGGGATCGAGCAGGACCGCCCGCGCCGGCCCTCCTTCGAGGCTCAGGCCGGGCGCCAGCGGCACGAGCAGCTCGAAGCGGTCGACACCGACGCCGGAGAGGAGCTCGATCGTCGCCGTGACCTCGTCGCCCTCCAGCGCGCGGTCGCGGTCGAGCGACACGCGGACGGAGACGTCGGGCTCGCGTCCGGCCACCGCCGCGACGAGCGCGAGCACGAACGGAGCAGCGAGCGCGACCGGCTCAACCCGGCCGAGGGCGAGGCCGGCCACGAGCCCGGCCGCCGCGAGCGCGGCATACGCGGGCAGGCGCGACGAGATGAGCCCGGTCACGCCTCGGCGGTGCGCAAGCGGTCCTCGGCGGGCGGCGTCGGCACCGTCTCGAGCGCATCCTTGACCACGTCCTCGCCGCGGAGCCGCTGCACCCAGAGCTCCGGCTTCACCATCAGCCGGTGCGCGAGCGCCGGCACGGCGACGGCCTTCACGTCGTCCGGGGTGACGAAGTCGCGCCCGGCGAGCGCCGCCTTCGCACGCGAGAGCTTGAGCAGGGCGAGGCTGCCGCGTGGGCTCGCGCCGACGGCGAGCCGCCGCGACTCGCGCGTCGCCGTCACGAGATCGACGACGTAGCCCTCGATCGCGTCGGAGACGTGCACCTGCTCGAGCGCCTGTTGCAGCGCGACGAGCGTCTCCCCGTCGACGACCGGCTCGAGCTCGACCTCGTCGACGCCGCGCTCGAGGCGGCGCTCGAGCATCTCGATCTCGTGCTCGCGGTCCGGGTAGCCGATCGAGATGCGCACGAGGAAGCGGTCGAGCTGGGCCTCGGGCAGCGGGTACGTCCCCTCGTACTCGATCGGGTTCTGCGTCGCGAGCACGAGGAACGGCGGCTCGAGCAGGTGCGTCGTGTTCTCGATCGTCACCTGGCGCTCCTGCATCGCCTCGAGCAGCGCCGCCTGCGTCTTCGGCGGGGCGCGGTTGATCTCGTCGGAGAGGAGAAGGTTGGCGAAGACGGGGCCCGGGCGGAACACGAACTCCGCGGTCCGCTGGTCGAAGATCTGCGAGCCCGTGACGTCGCCCGGCATCAGGTCGGGCGTGAACTGGATCCGCGCGAAGCGGAGGGACGTCGCCTGCGCGAACGAGCGCGCGATCAGCGTCTTGGCGAGGCCCGGGTAGTCCTCCAGCAGCACGTGGCCGTCGCTCAGCAGCGCGAGCAGGACCAGCTCGAGCGGCCCTCGCTTGCCCACGACGGCCTTCTCGACCTCGTCGAGGATCAGCTGCGAGTGCCGGCGTACGTCGGCGAGAGAGGTCACAGCGACTCCACCCGCTCGATCGCGGCGGCGACCTGCTCGCGCGGCACGCCCGGGCCGTGCCGGTCGGCAGGCGGCGGCCGGTCGGGGCGCAGCAGCTCCCACACGTCCTCCCCGAGCAGCGCCTCTGCGGCCTCGGGCCGCCGGTCGAGCTCGATGCCGCGGCGCGATGCGAGCCTCGCCGTCGCCGCTGCCCGCAGCAGCGGCAGGAACCGGCGGTGGGCGTGGGTCGCATCCGCGATCCCGAGCTCGAGCTCGCGCTCCATGCGCAGGAGCTCCACCGGCGGCTGGGGCGGCTCCTTCCGGCCGCGGAGAGCCGCCTCGAAGCGGCCCGCGTGCTGCGGCGTGCGGCTGCCACGGGAATTCCGGACGAGCAGGACGAGGGCGATCGAGGCGACGACCACGACCCAGATCGCGAGAGCGCGCGACGTCGACAGCGGCCGCAGCGCGAGCAGGACCACGAGCACCACGGCGGCGATGACCGCCGGGAACGCCAGCTGCCGCGCGAGCCTCACGCGAGGGCCAGCTCCGACGCGCGCAGCTCGTCACGTACGGCGATGAGCGCGTCCACGGCCTCGTCCCTCATCCCCGGATCCGGCTCATGCTGGCTGAACCTAGCCCATTGGAACAGGTCGGTGAGCTTGCGGACGGCTTCGGCGCTCGTGTCGAGGGTGAGCAGCGCCCGCTCGACGTACTCGAGCGGCGCCTCGGCTCGGTGCCGAGGCAGGCCGGCCGCGGCGAGGGCGGTCTCCATCCGCGCGTAGGCGGCGATGATCGCGCGGCGCAGGTCGGGGTCGGCGCGCAGGTCGTCGAGCGACTCGTCGAGCGCGGCGGCGAGCACCTCGGGGGCGCGTCGCCGGTCGACCGCCGGGCCGAGGCGTCCGCGCGTCGCGGCGGCCAGCACGCCGAGCCCGAGCAGGAGCCCGAGGACGATCGCCAGCTCCTCCCAGCGGAACTGCACGTGCCGCGGCGCCGCCTGCTTGTGCTTCGCGTTCTTGCCGAGCTTCGGCTGCGTGGCCGTCGGCGGGGTCGCCTGCTTGCCGTTGGGATGGAGCAGGCGCTCCAGGTTGACGTGGCGCCCGACGACGACGAGCAACACCGCCACCCCGATCAGGATCGCGAGCGCGCGGGCGGTCCGGCTCGAGTAGCTCTGCCGCTTGTCCGGATGGCGGCGCATGAAGAACAGGAAGACGAACGCGGCGAGGATCATGAACACCTCGACGATCAGAAACGAGGTGAAGACGTAGTCCCAGAACGTCAGCGGCAACCCGTTGCCCGAGCCGCCGCTCGACCCGAGCGGCCGCCCCGCGCCGCGACCGCCACGACCGCGAGGAGCGTGGTGACGACGAACGCGAGCGTGAAGAGACGGCGCCTGGGAATGGCCGGAGTCTCGCACGACCGCCGTTCTACGCTTGCGCCGTGACGGTCGAGTCGGTCCGGCTCAGGCTGCTGCTCGTCGCACCGCTGCGGCTCGTGCTGAGCATCGGGTTCCTCGCCGCTGCGCGCGCGGCGGGAGGTGCAACCGGGGCGACGCTGCTCGCGTTCGCGGCGGGAGCGTTCGCGATCGCCTTCCTCGTGCCGAACGACCCGCGCGCGCGTTTTCGCGCGGCTCCGGGCGAGCCCGCGGAGCTACCCGCCGACGCGAGCGTCGCGCCCGCGTGGCGGCACGCGTTCCACGCGGCCCTGCCGAGCACGGTGGGTGTCTCGGTCCTCGCAGCCGTCACGCTTCCCTTCCAGCCGACTCTGACGGCGCTGCTCGCAGGAATCCTCGCGGGCCTCGGCCTCGCGGCGGCGTTCAGGGCGTACGCGATCGACGGCCGGCTCTACGTCGACCCGAAGAGAGGCGAGCTCTTCCGCAAGGTCGCGTGAGCGGTCGAGCTATTCGCTCTCGTCCTCTTGCTGTTCCTCGGGCGCGAGCTCCTGCTGCCGGAGGCGCTGGAAGTCGTGCTCGACCTCGTGCTCGAGCTTGCGGATCTCGCTGCGTAGCGGCATCTTCGAGGCTCGATCGCTGCGCAGCGTGTCGAGCGCGCAGGCGAGGAAGCACGCCGCCCCGAGCGACGTGTTCCAGTTGGCGGCGGCCTGGTCGAGCAGCGAGCCCGTCGAGGGGACGACGTAACCGGCAACGGCGGAGATCCCGAAGAAGATGCAGCCGAGCAGGTTGACGCCCGGCTGCCACCAACCCTCGCCGCCGCGCTCCGGCAGCAGCCCATGCCATCCGCGTCGCGGCGAAGCCCAGTACGCGATCCCGCCCGACACGAGGAAGCAGATCGACCCGCGCCAGTCGGGCCGCCAGACGAGCTTGTCGTACTCGGAGCTCGTCAGCGCGACATGCATGGCCTGATAGGTCGTCACGTTGAAGAAGAGCGTGCCGGCGGACTGCACGATCGCCGACCACCACGCGGCGCTCCCGCCCTCGGGTGAGCGGCGTTCGGCCCAGGCGATCCGGCTCTGGAGCGCTCCACCCAGCGTGAAGAGGACGGAGCCGGCGAAGAAGGTGACCGCGTCGGCGGTGTCGCCGACGAGCTGGACGTAGCCGGGAAACGGGCCGACCAGAAAGCAGGCCGAGCCGAGAGCGAAGAAGAGCGCCATCCAGCGAGCCCGGGTCATCGATCAGATCCTCGCGCACGAACGCCGACAAGGGCACCGTCTCGGGCCGGCGTTATCCTCGACTCCCCGTGCCCGAAGCGCCGTTCGTCCACCTCCACGTCCACTCCGAGTTCTCGATCCTCGACGGGGCCTGCCGGATCCCGGACCTCGCCAGGCGCGCGGCCGAGCTCGAGATGCCGGCCGTCGGGCTCACCGACCACGGCTCGCTCGCCGGCGCGGTCGACCTCTTCAAGGCGGCCCGCAAGGAGGGCGTCAAGCCGCTCCTCGGCTGCGAGGTCTACGTCACCGACGACCGGCACGTCCAGCAGAAGGGACAGGCGCACCTCACGCTCCTCGCCGAGACGAACGAGGGCTACGCGAACCTGATCCAGCTGTCCTCGCTCGGCTACCTCGAGGGCTACTACTACAAGCCGCGCGTCGACTGGGAGCTGCTCGAGCGGCACCGCGGCGGGCTGATCGCGCTCTCGGGCTGCCTCTCCGGCCGCGTCTGCAAGGCGCTCGAGGAGAACCGCGACCGCGACGCCGAGGCGGAGCTCGACCGGCTCGAGCAGGTCTTCGGCCGCGACCGGGTCTACGTCGAGCTCCAGAACGCGCACCTCGACATCCAGCAGCGGATCAATCCCGAGCTCGTCGCGCTCGCCGAGAAGCGCGGGCTGCCGACGGTGGCGACCGGCGACGTCCACTACCTCCGCCACGAGGACGCGCGCGCGCACGAGGCGCTGCTCTGCATCCAGTCAGGCGACTCGCTGCGCAACCCGAACCGCTGGCGCTTCGAGACCGACCACTTCTACTTCAAGACGCCGGAGGAAATGGCGGCCGACTTCCCCGGCCAGGACGCCGCGCTGCGCCGGACGCTCGAGGTCGCCGAGCGCTGCAACGTCGAGATCGAGCTCGGGCGGATCCTGCTGCCGAAGTTCGACACGCCCGGACGGGCAGGACGCGTTCGAGTACCTCGTCCAGCTCGTCGAGACCGGCGCGGCGAAGCGGTACGGCACCGTCACGCCCGAGCTGCGGGAGCGCCTCAAGTTCGAGCTGAAGACGATCAAGGAGATGGGCTTCTCCGACTACTTCCTGATCGTCGCCGACTTCGTCGGCTTCGCGAAGCGGAACGGGATCGCCGTCGGCCCCGGCCGCGGCTCCGCCGCCGGCAGCATCGTCGCCTACAGCCTCGAGATCACCGACCTCGACCCGATCCGCTACGACCTGCTGTTCGAGCGGTTCCTCAACCCGGGCCGGAAGTCGATGCCGGACATGGACATCGACTTCGCGGTGGACGGCCGCGAGCGCGTCATCAACTACGTGCGCGAGAAATACGGCAAGGACCGCGTCGCGCAGATCATCACCTTCGGGACGATGGCCGCGCGCGCCGCCGTCCGCGACGCCGGCCGCGTGCTCGAGCACCCGTACGGCGTCGTCGACCGCATCGCGAAGCTCATCCCCGAAGGCCCCGGCCAGATGCTCGACGAGTGCCTGAAGCCGGGCGCCGAGCTGAAGAAGGCGTACGACTCGGAGGACGTCGCGAAGGAGATCGTCGACCTGGCGAAGCCGCTCGAGGGCCTGACGCGCCAGGACGGGATCCACGCCGCCGCCGTCGTGATCGGGGCCGAGCCGCTCACCAACGTCGTCCCGGTCCAGCAGAAGGGCGTCGACCAGGAAGTCGTGACGCAGTTCTCCGGCACCGTGATCGAGTCGATCGGGCTCCTCAAGATCGACTTCCTCGGCCTCCGCAACCTCGACGTGATCGAGAAGGCGGTCGCGCTCGTGCCCGGCCTCGACATCACGACGATCCCGCTCGACGACGCGAAGACGTACGCGATGCTCGCGCGCGGCGAGGCGACCGGCGTCTTCCAGTTCGAGTCGTCGGGGATGCGCGACGCGCTGCGCCAGGTCAAGCCGACCGTGTTCGAGGACCTGATCGCGCTCGGCGCGCTCTACCGGCCGGGGCCGATGGCGTACATCCCGGTCTACGCGCGCCGCAAGAACGGCCAGGAGCGCGTCACCTACCCCGACCCGCGGCTCGAGCCGATCACCTCCTTCACGTACGGCATCTGCGTCTACCAGGAGCAGTACATGGAGATCGCGAAGCGGCTCGCCGGCTTCTCGCCCGCCGAGGCCGACGACCTGCGCAAGGCGATCGGCAAGAAGATCCACTCGCTGATGGCGTCCCTCAAGAGCAAGTTCCTCGAGGGCTGCGCCGCGAGCGGGACCGCGGCCGGGGTCGCGCAGCAGCTCTGGGCGGACATGGAGCAGGCGCAGGACTACTCCTTCAACAAGGCGCACGCCGCCTGCTACGCGCTCATCTCGTACCGCACCGCGTGGCTGCGCGCGAACCACCCGCGCGAGTACATGGCGGCGCTCATCTCCTCCGTGATGAACACGAAGGACAAGGTGCCGTTCTACGTCGCCGCCTGCGACGAGCTCGAGATCGAGGTGCTGCCGCCCGACGTGAACGAGTCGCAGGTCGACTTCGCCGTCGTCGAGGGGAAGATCCGCTTCGGCCTCAACGCGGTCAAGAACGTCGGCGAGGCGACGTGCCGCGCGATCGTCGCGGCGCGGGAGGAGGACGGGCCGTTCACCTCGGTCGGCGAGCTGGTGACCCGGGTCGACGCGCAGCTCTTCAACCGGCGCGTGCTCGAGGCGCTCGCGAAGTGCGGCGCGCTCGACCGGATCGCGCCCTCGCGGCTCGGAATCCTCGAGGAGCGGACGCTCGACCAGATCCTCGCCTACGGCCAGCGCCACCAGTCCGACCGGCTGCTCGGCCAGGCGTCGATCTTCGACCTCGGTGCCGAGGAGACGTCCTCCTCCGACCACGAGCCGAAGATCCCGCTGCTCGAGGCCGACAAGGAGACGCTGCTGCGGCTGGAGAAGGAGAGCCTCGGCCTCTACGTCTCAGAGCACCCGCTCAACGCGATCCGCGACCAGCTGCGCCGGCGCACCGACTGCACGCTCGTGGAGCTCGAGCGGCGGCGTGAGGGCGAGACCGTCCTCGCGGGCGGCATCGTCGCCTCGATGCGGACGACGACGACGAAGAAGGGCGAGCCGATGGCGTTCGTCCAGCTCGAGGACGTGACCGGCTCGGTCGAGGTCATCGTCTTCAACTCGACGTACGCTGCGGCGCGCGAGCTGCTCGTGGAGGACGCGGTGCTCGTCGTCAAGGGCCGCGTCGACCACAAGCAGCAGGGCGAGACGAAGCTCGTCGCGCTCGAGGTCTCCCGCTTCGAGGCGACGCCCGAGCGGCGCGAGATACGGCTGAAGGTGGACGGGCGAATCGCCCCCGCCGGCCTGATCAAGGAGCTCGGATCGGTCGTCCAGCAGTTTCCCGGGCGACGCCCTCGTCTACCTCGACGTCATCACCTCGTACGGCGAGAAGAAGCTGGAACTCGGCGAGAACTACCGTGTGAACCCTGCCCCGGACTTCTTTGCAGAGGTTCGGAGCCTCCTCGGCGCCGCCGCAGTCCAATAGTCCCGAGAAATCCCCCCGGAGGGGGAGATCCAATCGCCGCAGATGCCCGAAAGTGTGTGCGGAGAGATACTGCGGATGGCTGCGGCACAGGAAATCGTCGAGACGGAGCTCGAGCGCGTGGAGCGCTGGCGCACCGCCGAGCTCATGCGGGTCGGGCTCGCGGGCGACGACGCCATCGCCCTCGCGGCCCGGTTCGACGTCGACCTCCACGAAGCGATCGCGCTCGTCGAGCGCGGTTGCCCGCCCGAGCTCGTCGTCCGCATCCTCGCCTAGCCGGCGCGCGACACCTCTCGCTTGAGCCCGCCGGTCCGTGCGGGCACAATGCAGCGTCGTGACCGGAGTCGTCCTCGGCTACATCCCCTCGCCCTCGAGCGGCACCTTCAGCCTCGGGCCGCTGACGCTGCACATGTACGGGCTGATGCTGCTGCTCGGCATCGGCGCCTGCATCTGGCTCACCGGCCGCCGCTGGGTGAGCTGGGGAGGCGACTGGGACCTCGTCTTCCGCGTCGCTCTCTGGGGCGTCGTCTTCGGCGTGATCGGCGCGCGCCTCTACCACGACCTGACGAGCTGGAACCAGGACCCCGCGATCCACGCGCACTGGTGGGGGTTCGCGGCGGTCTGGGACGGCGGGCTCGGGGTCTGGGGCGGGATCGCCGCCGGAGTCGCCGCCGGCGCCGTCGTGGTGCACCGCTCCGGCAACAGCGTCCGGCTGATGATGGATGCGGTCGCGCCGGGGCTCCTGCTCGCGCAGGCGATCGGGCGCTGGGGCAACTACTGGAACCAGGAGCTGTACGGAAAGCCGACGAGCCTCCCGTGGAAGCTGCGGATCGACGCGGCGCACCAGAACGGGATCCCCGCGAAGTACCAGTCGCAGGGGGAGTTCGGCTACTACCAGCCGACCTTCCTCTACGAGTTCATCTGGGACCTGGCCGGCGTCGGCGTCCTCCTCTGGATCGACCGCCGCTTCACCCTGCGCCGGCCGGCGCTCTTCGCCCTCTACGTCATCTGGTACACGACCTTCCGCACGTTCGAGGAGCTCCTGCGGATCGACCCCTCGAACCACTTCTTGGGCGAGCGCGTCAACTTCTGGGTCTCGCTCGGGATCTGGCTGATCGCGGTCGCGTTCTTCATCTGGTGGCAGTTCTTCCACGAGCCCTCCTCCGAGCGGGCAGCGCGGCCGCGGCCGGTGCCGACGGGGCCGCGGATGGCCGTCCCGAAGAGCCGCGTCCGGTAACGGCACTACGCTCCTGGCTGGTGTCCCGCCCAGCGATGAGAGCTGCCCTGCGGCCCGCCAGCACGCGGCGCGAGAGTCCCCTCGCGACCTTGTCAAGGCAACCAGCCTTGCCTGCGGCCGCGAGCGGCCTCTCGCTTGGTGCTGACGACCCGCAGAACGACTCTCACCACCGGACGGGACACCCGTGATCGTCCGGGAGCTCGAGCTCGACCTCGACGCGTTCGAGGGGCCGTTCGACCTGCTGCTGGCGCTCGTCCTCAAGGAGGAGCTCGACCTGCGCGACGTCGACCTGGCCGCGATCGTGACGGCCTTCCTCGAGCGGCTGGCCGAGCGCGAGGAGCTGGATCTCGACGCGTGCGGCGAGTTCCTCGTCCTGATCTCGGCGCTCCTGGAACTGAAGGCGCGCGCGCTCTTCCCCGACGAGGCGGCGGAGCTCGCCGAGCTCGACCCGGAGGAGGCGGCCGAGGAGCTCGCGCGGCGGCTCGCGGAGTACCGGCGCGCCAAGGAGGCGGCCGCCTGGCTGCGCGAGCGGCTGGCGGCCGAGGGCGACCGCTACTTCCGCCTCGGGCCGGCGCCGCTGGCGCCGAAGGTCGAGATCCCGCTCGCGCCGCAGGATCCCGAGACGCTGCGCCGCGCGCTGGCGCTGCTCGCGCAGGAGCCGCCGGAGGTCTCGCTCTCGCACATGGCGCTGCGCTTCCCGCCGGTGTCGCAGTTCCTCGAGCGGTTCCGCGCGCTGCTCGGCCGCCGCTCGCGCTTCGACTTCGACGCGGAGGTGCGGGAGCTGACGCGGCTCGAGCAGGCGTCGGCCTTCCTCGCCGTGCTCGAGCTCCGCCGCGCCGGCGAGCTCGTCCTCGAGCAGGCCGCGCCGTTCGCCCCGATCCGCGTCACGCGAGCGACGGAGGAGAAACCCAGCCAAGAGGAAAGGACCGCTGCATGGAACGTCCGCTCCGCCTGATCGCCGCAGACCCACTCGACCGTCTCGCGCGCACACTCGAGGCGCTGCTCGTCGTCGCCTCGGCGCCACTCCCGCTCGAGGAGCTCGCGGCGGCCGCTGACGACGACCCGGAGCGGGTGGAGGACGCCCTGCGCCTCGTCGGCGAGCGCTTCGCCGAGGAGCGGAGCGGGATCGTGCTCGAGCACGTCGCCGGCGGCTGGGCCTTCCGCGCGGCCCGCGCGGAGGCCGCCGCGTGCGCCCGTCTGTTCGAGCGTCCCGCCCAGCGGAACCTGTCCCAGGCGGCGCTGGAGACGCTCGCGATCGTGGCGTACCTCGGGCCGTGCTCGCGACCGGACATCGCCCGGATCAGAGGTGTCGCAGCCGACTCCGCCGTCGCCAACCTCGTCGAGCGCGGGCTGGTCGCCGAGGCGGGTCGCGACGACGTCGCGGGCGCCGTCCGCTACCGCACGACGCCTCTCTTCGAGCGCGTCTTCGGCCTCGAGAGCCTCTCGGAGCTACCGCGCCTCGACGACGTCGGCGCCGACGCGATCGAGATCCGCGACCGCCTGCACACAGTCGCCGAAAAGCGCAGCGCGTAACTGTCTCCTCGAGACAAGGCCGGTAGCAGCTACCGGCGGTGTCCCAAACAGTCAATCCAAAGCGCGCGCTTCCGCAACAGAAAGCGAACCGGTCCTCAGCGGCCGTGTCTCGGTATCAGTTACCGGGACACGGCCCGCGGGGCCGGGCGTCACAGCTTCTTGATGATCTCTTCGGCTTCGTTGCGCGTGAACGCACGCAGGGTCTCGGTTTGCTCGGCGCCGTGGTGGCTGAGCTTCGTGACGATCTCGAGCGCGGTGTCGTCGTCGGGCGCCTCGAACACCTCCACGACGTCGTAGCGGCCCAGGGTCACCCACACGCCGACGAGTTGCCCGCCGGCCTCCTCGATCTCGCGGGCGCCGTCCTCGACCCGGTCGCGCCAGGCGGGGAGCCCCAGCCGTCCCTGTGACGTCCAGCGGATCAGGGAGATGTAGTGCGGCACGGGCGTATCTTCCCACGATGCGTCTGAACGCGTTCCTCGCGCGGGCAGGAGTAGCTTCTCGCCGGCGGGCCGACGAGCTGATCAAGGCCGGCCGCGTCACCGTCAACGGCGACCCGGGAGAGCTCAACACCGTCGTCGGCGCGCACGACCGCGTCGAGGTCGACGGGCAGGAGGTGGCGCGGCAGCGGCTTGCGTACGTCCTTCTCCACAAGCCCGCCGGCGTCGTCACGACGGCGCGTGACCCGCAGGGGCGGCCGACCGTCGTCGAGCTCGTGCCGCCCGAGCCGCGGGTCGTGCCGGTGGGCCGGTTGGACGCGGACACGACCGGTGCGCTCCTGCTCACGAACGACGGCAAGCTCGCGCACCGGCTCGCCCACCCGCGCTACGGCGTCGAGAAGACGTACGAAGCCGAGGTGGAGGGCGACCCGGCGGAGGCGGCGCTGCAGCGGCTGCGCGAGGGCCTCGACCTGGAGGACGGCCGCACCGCTCCGGCGCGCGCCCGCCGTCTCGGGCCCGGCCGCGTGGAGCTCGTCCTCCACGAGGGGCGCAAGCACCAGGTGAAGCGGATGCTCGCCGCGGTCGGCCACCCGGTGACGCGGCTGCACCGGGCGGCCTACGCGGGACTGACGCTCGAAGGGCTCGAGCCCGGCGAGTGCCGCGAGCTCGAGCCCTCCGAAGTCGATCAGCTCAGTCGGCTCAGTGCGGCAGGGCCTGCGCCTGACTGATCAGCGAGTTCGCCTGACTGATCCAGCCCTGCGCCTGGGAGTCCGAGATCTTCGTCCCGTTGAACGCAGCCGAGCTGAGGGCCGAGCGGATCTGCGCGACGAGCGCATCCCGCTGGCCGGTCAGGCTGGTGATCGCATCCTCGATGTTGTTGTACTCGGTGTCGTCCGTGCTCTTGAGAGCTCGCGTCGATGACGCCAGCGTCGCCTGCGCGAACTGGCCGAACGGCGCATTCACCTGCTCCTGGGCCGACTCGAGATCGATGATCGTCTGGCCCTTGAGCCCCTTGGGCGTCACACCTGAGTCGAGCGCCTGCACGAGCACGTGCCCGTCGTCGGTGTAGTCGTCATGGAGCCCCACCAGCGACAGGATCGTCGGCCGGAGGTTCGTGTGGTCGGTCCACGTGGACGAGTTGATACCGCCCTGCGCGATCCCCGGCCCGGCCATGCCGACCCACGTGTTGCCGATCTCCGGCTGGACGTCTCCGTGGTTCCAGGCGAAGCCGGGAGTCACGCACACGTTGACGTTCGGGCACGGGTTCGCCCGTCTGGAAGAAGAAGTCCGGGTTGCCGAACATCGTGAACGTCGGCGTCCGGTTCGGGTCGGAGTTGACCATGTGCAGCGCGTTCTCCTCCACCGGGTCGGCCAGCGAGTCCGTCAGCGGCACGACCTGCGGGACGTTGCTCCCGTTGCGAACGTACGGGTCGACCGAGCTGAGTCCTCCGACGTCCCGCTCGAGCCTGCGTACCGTCGTGTCCGTCCTCGCCGGCTTACCGCTGACGTAGAACGTCGGCGCGTCGTCGGGGTGGATGTCGTAGGTAGTCGACAAGCTCGGGTCGGCCGTCGAGACGAGACCCTTGATGTTCGCACCGACCTCGCCGACCTGGTTCGTCGGGCAGTTCGGGAACGCGGGCGTCGACGTGCTCGAGCACGTCGTGTGGTTGTAGACCAGCCAGTCGCCGCCCGACTGAGGCGTGCCCACGCCGCCGGCGAAGTGGTCGCCCTCGTCGACGGTGATCACGAACAGCGTGTTCTGGCGGGTGATCCCGTGCTGCTTGAGGTTGTCGAAGAAGTTCTCGAACGCGGTGTCGTAGTCCTTGAGCTGCTGCTCGTGCGCGAGCTCGCCCGGACCGGTCGCCGAGCTCGAGTACGAGTCGCTCGACAGAACCGGCACGTGGAGATCGTGCGCGTCCGAGATGTAGCCGTAGGTCACGGGGATGCCTGACTCCTGCATCGCGGCCACGTAGCCGAGCGTGTTCTTCGCGAACATCCCGTCGAAGCCCGGGAAGCCGCAGATTCCGCGCGGATCGGTGATCGCCTGGCCCGAGGTGTCGTCCACGCAGGCGCCGCCGCCCGTGATCGCCGGGTCGACGTACTTCGCCCCGTACAGCGCGTTGAACCCCGTGTAGCCGCCGGGCTCGTCCGGCAGCGGGTCGGAGTGGGCGTTCGAGCTCGCGGCGCAGGCGCTCGAGGCGCCCTGTGCGCAGTGGATCGCGATGCCGACGAAGTCGGTCTGCGCCGCCTGCGGATCGGCGTTGGCCTCGTTCCATTCGGGCGATCCCGAGCCGAAGACCTGCGTGATGTCACCGGTCGCGGCGGTCGAGTTGTTCTCGAGCTCGATGTTCGCCGTGCCGACGCCGCCGACGTCACAGCCGGCGCGCGTGAACGGCACCCACGGGGCGGGCGTGGTCTTCTGCCCGTCGCTGACCATGTTCGGCAGCGTGTCGTTCACCGGGTCGACCGGGTTCGTCCAGTACTTGAACGAGCTGGTGAACGCCGTCGTCTTGTCGGGCTTGAAGTAGTCGTAGCTGTTGGAGACCGTCTGTCCCTGCCGGTCCGGATAGAGGCCGGTCAGCGACGAGAGGATCCCGCCCGCGGTGTGCGAGATGAGAATCGTGTGGTCGTTCGTGAACAGCGTCCCGTTCCCCTGCAGGAAGTCGAGCAGGTGCGGCATCTGCTGCAGGTCGGACGCGACGTTCGGGTTGTCCTGGTTGTAGTGCGTGTTGTCGAACTGGAGATAGATCACGTGCTGGATATGGCTCGCCTGGTTCAAGCCGCCGAGCTGGCAGCTTGCCTCCGTGGTCGCGGTTGTCGGCTCGCCCGAGGCTCCGGCGATCTGGACCGCGACGAGCACTGCGATTCCGACGGCTACGACGGCCGCCACTGATGTGAGCTTCTTCATCGACCTCCCCCTACTCGGTTTGCGGGATAACCAGTGCCGCAGTGGGCGGGACGAGCCTCGCGGCCGCGAGCCGGCGTGTGGGCGTCGCCGTGGTGACGCGGTCGAAACGAAGCTGTGAACCCTCCCGCGCGGGAGCCTTACAAACCGCGGGGCCGGGCTGCGCCGAAGAAGCGTCCGGCCTCGGGCTTCACGAAGCCCATGTGGTCGTACATCGCCTCGAGCGTCGGCTCGCTCGCCCGCCGCGCCTTCTCCGCGCCCATCGCGAGGAGACGCTGCAGCTCGCGCTCGTCGGAGCGGAGCTCGCGGTAGCGCACCTGGATCGGCGCGAGGAGCTCGACGACCGCCTCCCCGACGTCCTCCTTGAACTGGCCGTAGCCGGCGCCGTCGTAGCGGCCCTCGAGCGCATCGACCGGTTCGCCGGTGGCGACCGACATGATCTCGAGCAGGTTCGAGATCCCCGGCTTCGCCTCCGGGGCGTGGCGGATCTCCTTCTCCGAGTCCGTGACCGCCGTCTTGAACTTCTTCCGGATCGTCTCCGGGTCGTCGATCATGCGGACGACACCCTGCGGCGCGCCGCGGGTCGTCGACATGAGGCGCTCGGGCTCCTGGAGGTTCTTGATCCGCGCGCCCTCCTCCGGATAGACGGCGCGCGGGATCGTGAACGTCTCGCCGTAGCGCTGGTTGAAGCGCTCCGCGACGTCGCGGGTCAGCTCGAGGTGCTGGCGCTGGTCGTCGCCGATCGGGACGATGTCGGCCTGGTAGAGGAGGATGTCGCCCGCCATCAGCACCGGGTAGGTGAAGAGGCCGGCCGAGACGAAGTCCTGGCCCTCCGACTTCTCCTTGAACTGCGTCATCCGGCGCAGCTCGCCGAAGCTCGTGGCGGCGCTGAGCAGCCAGGCGGCCTCGGCGTGGGCGACGACATGGCTCTGCGCGAACACCGTCGAGCGGTCGGGGTCGAGGCCGGTGGCGAAGAGCATCGCGGCGCCCGCGAGGGTGTACTCGCGCAGCTCCGCGGGCTCGATCGGCGTCGTGATCGAGTGGAGGTCGACGATGCAGAAGAAAGCCTCGCCCTGTTCCTGCGTCGCGACGTACTGGCGGTAGCCGCCCGAGTAGTTGCCGAGCGTCTTGTCGCCCGTCGCGCGGATGCCGGAGAAGATGCGGGGCTCGTCGGTCACGAAGGGTGATTCTGCCTAAGCTGTCGCGATGGCGATCACAGGCGCACCCGAGCTGCTGATCGTGATGGGCGCGAGCGCGACCCCCGAGCAGGTGGACGAGGTCGTCGCGCGGCTCGACGAGGCGGGCTGCTCGGCGCTCGTCACGCCCGGCCGCGAGGCGACGGTGATCGGTGCGATCGGCGAGCGCGAGCTGCTCGCGGCCCTCCCGCTCGAGGGCTTCGCCGGGGTCGAGCAGGTGCTGCCGATCCTCAAGCCGTACAAGCTCGTCTCGCGCGAGCTGTCTCCCGATCCGACCGTGATCGAGTCGCGCGGCCGGCGCATCGGCGACGGCTACTTCGGCTTCATCGCCGGTCCGTGCACCGTCGAGACGCGGGAGCAGACGCTCGAGACCGCGCGGGCGGTCGCCGCCGAGGGCGTGACGATGCTGCGCGGCGGCGCCTTCAAGCCGCGCACCTCGCCGTACGCCTTCCAGGGGCTCGGGGACGAGGCGCTCGAGATCCTGCAGGAGGCGCGCGACGAGACCGGACTGCCGCTCGTGACCGAGCTGATGGACCCCCGCCACGTCGAGGCCGTCGTCGAGGCGACGGACGTGATCCAGATCGGCGCCCGCAACATGTCGAACTTCTCGCTGCTCTCGGAGGTGGGCCGTGCGCCGAAGCCCGTCCTCCTCAAGCGCGGGCTCTCGTCGACGGTCGAGGACCTGCTGATGGCCGCGGAGTACATCGTCAAGGAGGGGAACTCCGAGGTGATCCTGTGCGAGCGCGGGATCAAGACCTTCGAGACCGCGACGCGCTTCACCCTCGACATCGGCGCGATCCCGGTGCTGAAGCAGGAGACGCACCTGCCCGTGATCGTCGACCCGTCCCACGCGGCCGGCCGGCGCGACCTCGTCCTGCCCCTCGCGCGGGCCGCCGTCGCCGCAGGCGCCGACGGGATCATCGTCGAAGTGCACCCGCGGCCCGAGGAGGCGCTGTGCGACGCCGCGCAGCAGATCCCGACCTCGGAGTTCGGCGACTTCGCAGACGAGATCCGCGCGCTCGCGTCCCTCATGGGGCGCACGATCGGCTGAGGCACTGATGCGGATCGAGCCGGCTGCTTCGGTCGTCGGGCACGTCGTCGTGCCAGGGGACAAGTCGATCTCGCACCGGGCCGTCCTGATCGGCGCGCTCGGCGAGGGGGAGACGCGCGTGCACGGCTTCGGCCGCTCCGGGGACACGCAGGCCACGGTGGACGCGGTGCGGGCTCTCGGCGCCGAGGTCGAGGACGTCGCCGACGACGAGCTCATCGTGCAGGGATGCGGCCTGAGGGGATTTGGACAGTCCATGGATATACATGGACAACGGGCCATGGACATCCATGGCCATACCATCTTTTGCGCCAATTCCGGGACGCTCATGCGCCTTCTGACGGGCGTTCTCGCCGGGCAGCAGGGCGAGTTCAACCTCACGGGCGACGAGTCGCTGACCCCGCGGCCGATGGAGCGGGTCGCCGAGCCGCTGCGGCGCATGGGCGCAGATGTGGAGACGAGCGAGGGGCACGCGCCGCTCGTCGTCCGCGGCACCGGCGCCCTGCGCGGGATCGAGATCGAGCCCGAGGTGGCGAGCGCGCAGGTCAAGTCGGCGATCCTCCTCGCCGGCCTCAACGCGGACGGAGCGACCACCGTGATCGAGCGGATCCCGACCCGCGACCACACCGAGCTCATGCTCGAGGCGGCGGGCGTGCGGGTCCGCAGGAGCTCGAGCTCCGTGAGGGTCGAGCCCGCCGGAGCGCTCCGGCTCGGCGAGGTCGACGTCCCCGGCGACTTCTCGTCCGCCGCGCCGTTGCTCGTAGCCGCCGCGCTCGTGCCCGGCAGCGACCTCACGATCCACGACCTCGGCGTCAACCCGCGCCGTACCGGGCTGCTCGCCGTGCTCGAGCGCATGGGCGCCCGCGTCTCGGTCTTCGACCGCCGCCGTGCCGGCGGCGAGCCGGTCGCGTCGGTGCACGTGCAGCCGGGAGAGCTCGTGGCGACGGAGATCCGAGCCGCCGAGGTGCCGAGCCTCGTCGACGAGCTGCCGCTCGTCCCCCTCCTCGCATCGCACGCCCGCGGTGAGACGCGCGTCGGCGGCGCGAGCGAGCTGCGCGTGAAGGAGACGGACCGCATCGAGGCGGTCACCGACGGGCTGCGGCCGCTGGGCGCGCGGATCCATTCGCAGGAGGACGGCTGGACGGTCACCGGAGTGCCGGTCCGCCTGCGCGGTGGACGGGTCGACGCGCGCGGCGACCACCGGATCGCGATGCTCGGAGCGGTCGCGGGGCTCGCCTCCCGCGAGGGAGTCGCGATCGAGGGAGCCGACACGGCAGCTATAAGCTTCCCCGGCTTTTACGAGCTTCTGGAGTCGGTAACGAGGCGGTGAGGCAGCAATGATCGTGGCGATCGACGGGCCTGCAGGCGCGGGGAAGAGCACGGTGGCGCGCGCGCTCGCGGAGCGGCTCGGCTTCCGCTACCTCGACACCGGCGCGATGTACCGGGCGCTCACGTGGCTCGCGATGCGGCGCGGCCTCGACCTCGGCAACGCGGACGGGCTGGCGCAGCTCGCCCGTGAGCAGCCCGTCCTCTTCTCCGAGGACGACCGCGTCTCGATCGCCGGCACCGACGTCACCTCCTCGATCCGCGAGACCCGCGTCGACCGGATGGTGCCGGTCGTTGCGCGGCATCCCGCCGTGCGCGAGGTGATGCGGGACCGGCAGCGCCAGCTCGGACGCGACGGCGACGTCGTGATCGAGGGCCGCGACATCGGCACCGTCGTCGCGCCCGACGCCGAGGTCAAGATCTTCCTCGTCGCCGACCGGGAGGAGCGCGCGAAGCGGCGCGTCGCCGAGCGGCCCGGCATCGGCGCCGACGCTCTCGCCACCGACCTGCGCCTGCGCGACGAGAGCGACGCAGCGCGGATGCAGCCGGCGCCCGACGCGACCGAGATCGACACGACGAGCCTCCAGGTCGACGACGTGGTCGACCGGATCGAGGCGCTCGTCCGCGAGCGCTCCGCCGCCGCGTGAAGTCCGAGGAGCTCGTCTGGCCGTTCGGCCGGTTCGTGCTCGGCCTGCCCGCCGCGGTCACGACGCGGCTCCGCTCGTACGGCACCGAGCGGATCCCGCAGAGCGGCGGGCTCGTCATCGCCATCAACCACTTTCACTGGATCGACATCCCCTGCATCGGCTGGGTCAGCAAGCGCAACATCTACTTCCTCGCCAAGGTCGAGGCGCATCGGGTCCCGGGCCTCGGCCCGCTCATCCGCAGCTTCGGCACGCTGGCGGTGCGCAGGGGCGAGTCCGACCGCGACGCCGTGCGGCGGATGCGAGAGGTCGTGCGCGCCGGGGACGTCCTCGGCGTCTTCGTCGAGGGGACGCGGCAGCGGAGCGGAGTGCCGGGACACGTCCAGCCGGGTGCCGCGATGGCCGCCCTGCAGGGGGACGTGCCGGTGATCTGCGCCGCCATCCACGGCTCCCAGGAGTGGCGGCCCGTCAACTTCGCGCCGGTCTCGATCGCCTGGAGCGAGCCGATGCGCTTCGACGGGCTCCCCCGCGGTGCGAAGGGGTACCGCGAGGCCTCGGAGCAGATCGAGGCGGAGCTGCACCGTCTCTGGGCCTGGCTGGTCGACCTGCACGAGGCCGGCCGGGCCTCAGTGTGGCCACGCCGCCCA
>CAWGVE010000071.1:0-15469 GCA_963825805.1 uncultured Actinomycetes bacterium
CAGCGCTCGAGCACGTGCAGCGCCTCGGCCGCGAGGTCGAGTCGCGACTCCGCGTGCGAGCGGAGCGCTGCGAGCGCCCAGACGACCCCCGCCGCGCCGACGTAGAGGTTCTTCATCGGCAGCCGCGCCTGCCAGCCGTCCCACTCGTGCGCCGGCCAGAGCGCAGCGGGATCGAACACCGCGTCGGCGTCCGCGACGATCTCCGCGATCGCCGCCTCGACGCGGGCCGCGTCCCAGGGCTCCTCGGTCAGCGGCTCGAATTGCGCCGGGTCGTACAGCACGGTCTAGCGAAGGCCGCCGCGCTCGAAGTGGGCGCGGAAGAAGTTCTCGCTGCCCGCGGTCGCCATCGCGGCCGAGGCGCTGATCTCGAGCGCGAGGGCGGTCGCGGCCACGAGCTGCGCGAGGCGGTAGACCTTCCCCGGCCCGGCGCAGCCCATCAGCTCGAGCCAGCGCCTGGGGTCGGGCAGCGTCGTGCCGCCGCCGACAGTCCCGACCTCGATCCCGGGGAAGCGGATCGAGACGTGGAGCCCGCCGTCGACGCGCTGCTCGGTCCCGTGCGCCATCGAGCTCGTCGCGACGAGGCCGAGATCCTGGCCGGTCGCCGCGAAGACCGCCGCGATCGCGGAAGCCGGCGTGAACGCGACCGACTGCATCCCGGACGCGACGGCGCCGTGCGTCCCGGCCCAGGCGAGCTCCTCGAGGTCGGCGAGCTTCGTGCGCAGCACCCGCTCGATCGCCGCCTCGGTCAGCGTCGTCTCGGCGATCACCGTCTTGCCGTGCCCTTGCTGGAAGTACTCGAAGGACGGCTTCTTGTCGCCGCCCATGTTCGCCTCGAGGATCGTGCGCTCGACCGGCACCGGCGCCTGCGGCAGGACGTACGCCATGTTCAGCGCATAGGCGTTGCGGGTCATCATGTTCGCGCCGAAGGCGTCGCCGGTCGTGAAGCGCCAGAGGACATGGCACATCGGGCCGACGACGTGCGTCTTCGCCTCGCGCAGGACGGCGTGCCGCGACAGCTCCGGGTTGTCTGACTCGCGCAGGAACTCGCGCATCGCCGGCACCTGCTCCTCGACCCAGCGCGCCAGCCTGAGCGCGTCGCCCGAGTCCTTGCAGACAAAGCAAGATGCTCTGGTGATTCTGTCGGCGATCACGTACGTTCGGCAGCCGCCGGACTCGGAGATCGCCTTCGAGCCGCGCTGCACCGAAGCCGTCAGGCCGCCCTCGGTGTGCGCGAGCGGGACGACGACCTCCTCGTCGCCGCGCCCGGTCTCGACGACCTCGCCGTCCTCCGACAGCTCGTACTCGCCGAGCGAGACCGCGAGCTGCGCGACCGAGACGGGGATCGAGACGAAGCCGGTCACCGACTCCGCCGCCTTCGCGTACGGCTCGACGTCCGCCTCCGGCAGGCCGAGCGCCTGCTGCCGCGCGCGCACCGAATCGGGGTCGTTCTTGCGGGGCAGGCGTGGCATCGTGCGGAGCCTAGTGGAGTCGGAGTTCCCGGATCATCTGGCCGCTCGGCTGCCCGAGACGCGGGCGAAGCACCGCGCGCTCGGCCTCACCGACGACGAGTCGTGGACGACGCTGCGGGACATCTTCCGAGCCCACGAGGTTCGCGGTGAGGCGCCGTTCGCCGACGTCGAGTGGATCGAAGTCGTGTGGAGCGGACGACTTGCAGAACTCGGCCGGCTGCAGTTCGAGAGTCGCAGGGACGGCAGCCTCGCGGTTCACATTCCGGAGACAGGGCCACTCACGCCTGCCGCGTGCGACGCATCGTTCGCTCGGGCGCGCGAAGTGTTCCCCGATCATCGCAGCGCGTCGTGCCACAGCTGGCTGCTCGATCCCGCGACTCGCTGGATGTCCTTCCCGGCGACTCGAACATCGTCCGATTCCAACGCCGCTTCGAGCTCACGCGACGGCGGTGAGGACGCGAATGCGGATGTGCTGCGGTTCGTCTTCCACACCTTCGACCCCGACCTCGACAGGCTCGAGCCGGCGACGACGCTCGAGCGAGCGCTGCTCGAGCAGATGCGCGCCGGCCGGCAGTGGCGCGCGCCGACCGGGGTAACCTCGCTTCTATGACGGCGACCCTCATCGACGGCAAGGCGCTCGGGGCGCGGGTGCGCGAGGAGGTCGCGGCCTCCGTCGCCGAGCTCGGCCATGTCGGCCTGGCCACCGTCCTCGTCGGCGACGACCCCGCGTCGCACATCTACATCGACCTCAAGCAGAAGGCCGCGCAGGCGGCGGGGATGGAGGCGCGCGATCTCAAGCTGCCGGCCGACACATCGGAGGAGGACCTGCTCGCCGCGATAGCCGAGATCAACGCCGACGACGGCGTCGACGGGCTCCTCGTCCAGCTTCCGCTTCCCGATCACATCGACGAGAACCGCGTCATCGAGGCGATCGCGCCCGAGAAGGACGTCGACGGGATCCACCCGATCAACGCGGGCCGGCTCTACCTCGGCCGCCCGACGCTCGTGCCCGGCACGCCGCTCGGGATCATGCGGATGCTCGACGAGTACGAGATCCCGCTCGAGGGCGCGCGCGCAGTCGTCGTCGGCCGCTCCGCCATCGTCGGGAAGCCGATGGCGCATCTCCTGCTTCAGCGCAACGCGACGGTGACCATCTGCCACTCGCGCACGCAGGACCTCCAGCGGCACACGCTCGACGCCGACGTCCTCGTCGCCGCCGTCGGGCGCACGCACCTCATCTCCCCCGACATGGTCAGGGCCGGCGCGACGGTGATCGACGTCGGGATGAACCGCGAGGAGGGCAGCCGCAAGGTGCTCGGCGACGTCGACCCGGGCGCGATGGAGGAGGCGGCGTACATGACCCCCGTGCCCGGCGGAGTGGGGCCGATGACGATCGCCATGGTGCTCCAGAACGCCGTTACGGCAGCGCGTTTGCGCCGCGCCGGAGCTATTGCACCGGCCCAGAACTGAGCTAAACTCCGGCCTGTTTCATCAAGGTCGGCGGCTCGGTGCCCGGGCCGTCGTTTGTCTGCAAGGAGGAAGTGTTGGCTGAGGGCACCGTCAAGTGGTTCTCGAACGAGAAGGGGTACGGCTTCATCGAGCGCGAAGGCGGCGATGACGTCTTCGTCCACTTCTCCGCGATCGCAGGGGATGGCTACAAGTCGCTGACCGAAGGCCAGCGCGTCGAGTTCGAAGTCGTTCAGGGCGACAAGGGCGCACAGGCCTCGAACGTCATCGCGATCTAGAGAACCTGTCGGACCAAAGAACGAGAGGGCCCCGGCAGGGGCCCTCTTTATTTTGGGAGGATCGAGCAAATGGCCATAGACCGCGAACAGCTGTTGCATGTGGCGCAGCCTCGCGCGGCTCGAGCTGCGCGACGACGAGCTCGGGCGGCTCGAGCCGCAGCTCAACGACATCCTGGCGGCCGTCTCGAAGGTCTCCGAGCTCGACCTGTCGGACGTGCCCCCGACCTCGCATCCGCTCGAGGTCGTGAACGTCTGGGCGGCCGACGAGCCCAGGCCGTGCCTCTCAGTCGAGGACGCGCTCGCGAACGCACCGGAGCGGGAGGGGAACTTCTTCAAGGTTCCGCCGGGAGGCGCCGCGTGATCGACACCCTGCGCCTGACCGCCGAGGAGGCGTGGCGGCTCGTCGACGCCGGCGAGATCTCCGGCGCCGAGCTCTTCGCCGCCTACCGCGCCGCGATCGACGAACGCGACGAGGAGCTCCACTGCTATCTCCACGTCTGCGACGACCCGGGTGGAGACGGTCTGCCGATTGCGCTCAAGGACGTGATCGGCACGAAGGGGATCCCGACCACCGCCGGCTCGAAGATCCTCGAGGGCTACCTGCCGGTCTACGACTCCACGGTCGTGGAGCGGCTCAAGGCGCATGGCTTCCGGATCCTCGGCAAGACCAACACCGACGAGTTCGCGATGGGCTCCTCGACCGAGAACTCCGCCTTCGGCCCCTCGCACAACCCGTGGGACCCCTCGCGCGTGCCGGGCGGCTCGGGCGGCGGCTCGGCGGCGGCGGTCAGCGCCGGGCTCGCGCCGTGGGCGCTCGGCTCCGACACCGGCGGCTCGATCAAGCAGCCGTCCGCGCTCTGCGGCAACGTCGGCCTGCGCCCGACGTACGGGACGGTCTCGCGTTACGGGATCGTCGCGTTCGCCTCCAGCCTCGACCAGGTCGGCCCGGTCGCGCGCACCGTCCGCGACTGCGCGTTCCTGTACTCGATCATCGCCGGCCGCGATCCCTGCGACTCGACGACCGTCGAGCTGCCGCAGCCGGTCGAGCTGCCGCAGAGCGCCGACGTGAAGGGGCTGCGGATCGGGGTCCCGAAGGAGCTGAACGAGGCCGAGGGCATCGAGCCGGGCGTGGCGGCGGCCGTGCGGGCGGCGGTCGCGAAGCTCGAGGAGCTCGGCGCGGAGGTGGGGGAGTGCTCGCTGCCGCTCTCGGTCGAGTACGGGATGGCGTGCTACTACCTGATCGCCCCGGCCGAGGCCTCCTCCAACCTCGCACGCTACGACGGCGTCCGCTACGGCTACCGCGCGGCCGCAGACGACCGGCTCGAGATGTACGAGCGGACGCGCGACGAGGGCTTCGGCGACGAGCCGAAGCGGCGGATCATGGTCGGGACCTACGCGCTCTCGGCGGGCTACTACGACGCGTACTACGGCCAGGCCCAGAAGGTGCGGACGGTGATCAAGCGCGAGCACGACGCGCTCTTCGAGACCTTCGACGCGCTCGTCTCGCCGACCTCGCCCACCGTTGCGTTCCCGCTCGGCGCGCGCACCGCCGATCCGCTCGCGATGTATCTCAGCGACCTGCTCACGATCCCGTCCTGCATGGCAGGCCTGCCCGGCCTCAGCATCCCGTGCGGCCTTTCGGAGGGACTGCCGGTCGGCCTGCAGCTCGTGGGGCCGCAGTTCGCCGAGAACGCGCTCTTCCGGATCGGCCACGCGCTCGAGCAGGCGCTCGGCTTCGATCCCGTTCCCGAGAGGCTTCGCGCATGACGTACCGCTTCGAGGATCCCGCCGCCGAGTTCGTGGTCGCGGCCGAGCGCGTCTTCGGCGAGCACCCGCGGGTGCTCGACGGCTCGCGAGCCCTCCTCGTCGGCGACGTGAAGCTCCAGCTCGAGGCGGGAGAGCGGGAGTTGTGGCTGATCGAGACCCACGGCCCGCTCGAGCACAGGCTAGGGATGGTCGAGGTGCGCGAGGACGTCGAGGCGGCGCTGCGCGAGGCGAAGGAGAAGTTGCGTGGGCTCGACTGAGTGGGAGCTGGTTTGCGGGCTCGAGGTGCACACGCACCTCAAGACGAAGACGAAGATGTTCTGCCGCTGCGAGCTCGAGTACGGCGCAGCCGAGAACACGCACACCTGCGCGGTCTGCCTCGCCCATCCCGGTGCGCTTCCGGTGCCGAACGGGCGCGCGATCGAGATGACGATCCTGCTCGGGCTCGCGCTCGACTGCGCGATCGCCGAGCGCGCTGTCTTCGCCCGCAAGAACTACTTCTATCCCGACCTGCCGAAGGGCTACCAGATCAGCCAGTACGAGGCCCCTCTCTGCGGGCCCGGCACGTTCGTCCTGCCGACCGCCGGCGGCGAGCGCGAGATCGGGATCGTGCGCGCGCACCTCGAGGAGGACGCTGCGAAGACCGTCCATGCCGGCGGCGCAACCGGGCGCTCGGTGGGCGCCGACTACAGCCTCGTCGACTTCAACCGCGGCGGCACGCCGCTGCTCGAGATCGTCTCCGCCCCCGACCTCCGGTCGGCGGACGAGGCGATGTGGTTCCTCCGCCTGCTCCGGCAGACGATCGTCGAGCTCGGGATCTCGGACGCAGAGATGGACAAGGGGACGCTGCGCGCCGACGTCAACGTCTCGGTACGCCGTCCCGGCGAGGAGGGTTTCCGGCCGCGCTGGGAGATCAAGAACATGAACTCCTTCAACTTCGTCGGCCGCGCGATCGAGGCCGCCGTTCCGGCAACAGGTGGTCTTGCACGAGTCTGGGGAAGAACCCGTGCAGTCGACGTACGACTACGACCCCGACACCGACCGGCTCACAGTGCACCGCTCGAAGGAGGAGGCGGACGACTACCGCTACTTCCCCGAGCCCGACCTCGTGCCGGTCGAGCCGCCGGCGGAGCTCGTCGAGCGCCTCCGCGGCGAGGTTCCCGAGCGGCCGGGCGACCGGATCCGGCGTTACGCGGAGGAGCTGGACTTCGAGCGGGCGGTCGAGCTCGTCCTGACCGGCAAGGAGCGAAAGGCGACGCTGCTCGCGGAAGCCGGGCTACCGCGGCCGGAGGCGGCGGCCATCGCGATGAACCGGGAAGACGACTTCCTGCCCGAGAACGCCGCCGCGCTCGTGCGCATCGTGCAGGCGAACGTCACGCGCGATGCCCTCGACGAAGCGTTCGCGGCCGCGGCCGCGGGCCCGATCGAGGCGGAGGACTACCTCTCCAGGACGGCGCTCGACGACGAGGGCGAGCTGGTGCCGATCATCGAGGCGGTGATCGCCGCCCACCCCGACCAGGTCGAGACCTACCGCGGCGGCAAGGAGGGCGTGCTCGGCTTCTTCGTCGGCCTGGTGATGCGCGAGACGCAGGGGAAGGCCGACCCGAAGGTCGTCAGTCGACTCCTAACGGAAAGACTTCGGCAGGAATAGGCGGCTCGCGCCGCGTGGCGAGATAGCCGGTGGAGCCGAGCACGACCGCGGAGATCGTGACGAGCAGGATCCGGTAGTCGACGACGGTGGAGAGCACTGCGCCCACAGCGATCGACGTCGTCTGCGCCACCGAGAGCGAGACGTCGACTGCAGCCGAGACCCGGCCCTGGATTGCGAGCGGCGTGCGCGTCTGCAGCGCGGTGTTGAAGGCGACGATCGCCCAGACGATCCCGATCCCGGCGAGGATGAACCCGACGACCACCACCGGCAGGGACGGGACGACGAGCAGGAGCGTGCACACGCCGAACAGCCCGAGCCCGACTCCCACGGTGCGCACCTCGCCGAGGCGGCGCAGCATCGCGGCAGCCGTGACGCCGCCGACGATCGAGCCGACTCCTTGCAACGTGCCGAGCACGCCGAAGAAGGACGCAGGCCTGCCCAGGTGCTGGATGACCGTGAAGATGAGGGTCTCGGTGAAGCCCACGACGAGCAGCGCGATCGTCGTCCCGATCGTGAGCTGCCGCAGCGGCAGCGTCCGCCAGACGTGCGCGACGCCCTTCGTCACCTCCTCGCGGAAGTGGTGCTCGCCCCATTCGGGCTTCTCCTCGCGGACGCGCATCCGCGACATGAGGAACGCCGAGCCGGCGAAGGTCGCCGAGTCGAGGACGGCCACCACGCCACCGCCGAAGGCGGCATAGAGCCCGGCGCCCGCGAGCGGCGCCACGATGCGCAGGCCCTGCCGCACCGACGAGAGGGCGCCGTTTGCCTCCCCGAGCAGGTCCTCGGGCAGCATCACGCGGAGCAGGGCGGCCTGGGACGGATAGAAGACCGTGCCGACGAGCCCGTAGAGAAGCGCGACGAGGTAGATCAGCCACACGTCGGCGGCGTCGTGGACGAAGAGGAGCGCGAGGACCGAGACGCCTAGGACGCAGTCGGAGGCGATCATCAGCGGTCTCCTGCGGAAGCGGTCGGCGAGCAGGCCGCCGACAGGCCCGGCGAGGTTCCCGAGCGCGAGGACGAAGAAGGTCAGGCCGGCCTGGGCACTCGAGCCCGTGAGGGTCTTGACCCAGATCGCCATCACGAACCACATCGCCCAGTCGCCGAAGGAGGACAGGGTCTGCCCGGCGACGAGCAGGCGTGCGTCGCGGTAGGCGAGGAGCCGGCGCATCAGGCGAGCTCGGGCTCTCGAGCCAGGTAACGGAGCGTGATCATCGCCGCGTAGGCCATGGCGAGCAGCTGGCCGGCGGCCGCGACCGCCACCACGTGCCGCGAGCCGTAGACCGCGAAGGCAGGCGCGGCGAGCGCGAGAGCGATCGGGGTTCCGAGCACCGAGGCCGTGAACGTCGCCGTCAGCGCCTTGGCGCGAACGGCCACGGGAGGACGAAGAGTGAGAAAGGCGTGCAGGGTCGGGTTGATGAGGCCGTTTGCGACTCCGGAGAGTGCCAGCGCAGCTGCGACCGCAGCCGCGGGGACCGGCAGGGCGACCACCCAGAGGGCCGCCGCCTGCACGAGCACGAGCGGCGGGGCCTGGCGAAGCCCGCCGACCCGCTCGCTCCGGTACGCGACGACGTTCCCGGCGACGGCGCCGACGCCCCAGGCGGCCAGGAACGCGCCGGCGAGGCGCGGATCGGCGCCGTAGTGGTGCGACGACGAGCACGGGGATCGCGACGAAGAGGACGGAGAACGACGCGTCGCCGACGACGATCGCGGTCGTCCAGCCGCGCATGAGCGGGTCGTGGAGGAGATAGCGGACGCCCGCGAGGAGACCGCGGCCGGCTTCCGCGTCCTCCTCCTCGAGGACGGCGCCGGTGACCGGCACGAACAGCGTCACCAGCACGAAGGCGACGACATAGCTCGCCGCATCGACGACGAGCACGATGGGCGCCCCGACGGCGGCGATGAGGATGCCGGCGAGCGCGGGGCCGAACAGCATGGTGATCCGCGTCGCGCCCTGGAGCAGAGCATTCGCCCGCTCGACCGACGTCTCGTCCTCGTCGAGGATCTCCGCGACGACGACCCGCTGCGCGGCGCCGTACGGCGTGCTCGCGACGCCGAGCGTGAAGGCGAGGACGACCAGGATCGGCACCGTCAGGTCGCCGGTCCAGTGGAGCACCGGCACGAGCAGCATCAGCGGTGCGCGGACGCCGTCGCAGAGGCGCATCGTCCGCTGCGGGCCGAGGCGCTCGAGCAGCGAGCCGCTGGGGATGCCGAACAGCGCATAGCCCGCGGCTTCCGCCGCGACCACGAACGCCATCTCCTTCGAGCCCGACGTGACGAGGACGAACCACGGCAGGGCGAGCCAGGTCATCTGCGAGCCGGTGGTGGAGAGGACCTCGGCGGCGAGGAGCGCCGCGATGGGCCGGCTGCGCAGGACCGAAGCCCGAGCCGTGATCGCCTCGTCAGGCATCAGGCCGCGCGGAAGACGCGGACGTCACCGCTGACGGTGCGGCCGCGGAGGACGACGGTCGGCGCCGCGACGGCCTCGCCGGCGGGCGGGGGCTCGCTCGCGAGCGGCACCTCGGAGGAGAGGTCGCCCGAGGTCGAGCCGGCGTCCACGTCGAGCAGCGACCCGGCGGCGATGCCGATCTCGATGTCGCCGGACACGCTCGAGAAGCGGACGTCGCCGGCGGTGACCGCTTCCACGCGGATGTCGCCCGACACCGACTTCGTGTCGACCGAGCCGGCGACCGAGCGCGCCCGGATGTCGCCGGACACGCACTGCACGGACAGGTCGCCGTCGACGCGCTCGAGCTCGACGTCTCCGCTGACGGTCTTCACCGTCACGTCGCCGGCGACGTCTCCGCGCAGGTGGAGATCGCCGGAAGCAGAGTTGAGCTCGAGCGCGCCGAACTGCCCGGCGAGCTGGGTGTCCGCCGACGCCGTCTTGACCTTCACCGAGGCGCCGTGCGGCACGCCGGCCTGCACGCGCAGGCCGCCGTTGCCGAAGACGAGCCCTCCGATCGAGAACCCGGAGCCGGAGAACGAGATGCCGAACTTGTTCTTGTCGTGCACGGTGACGACGACGCGGCCTCCGTCGTTGCGAACCTCGACGAGCTCGAGCAGCCGCTCGTCGCCGCTCACGACCAGGGACGTCTCCTCGCCGTCGACCGTCTCGACGGCGACGTCTCCGCTCGGGATCGAGACCTCGAGCGCCGCGGGAAGTGGTGTGTGGAAGGTGTGCTCGAGCATGCTCAGGCCTCCGGGCGGGCCGCCGCGCGCTTGACGCGGATCCGGATCTCGTTGGACTGGGGGAGCGGGCGCCGGTCGGGGCGGAGCAGGCGCTCGGGCTTGTCGCAGTAGTCGGGGAGAAGGTGGTCCGGGTACATGGCTACTCCTTTCAGTTGCGGCCGTAGCCGGTGAGGCGGTTGCGGCTGCCGGACGACATGGAACGGCGCGGCTCGAGGGCGCGCTGGAGCGCCTGGACGAGCCACGTGTTGACGGACGCGCCCTCGCGGGCTGCTGCGGACTCGAGTCGCTGCTTGAGGCTCTCGGGCAGCCGCAGCGTGATCCGGGCCGAGAAGGCCTCGTCGACCGGCTCCGGCACGGTGCCGTCCTCGCGGACGAGCACGAGCTCGGGGTCGCGGCCTGCGATGCGTACCTCGACATGCGCGGCGTCGAGCTGCGCGCTGAGCTCGAGCGCCGCCTCGGCGAGGACGTCCTGGATCTGCCGGCCCAGGGACGCCTCGAGCGCAACTCCGAGGAGATCCGCCGCACGCGACGTCGACTCGTCGCCGAGAGCGGCGACGCGCACGAGGTCCTCCCGGAGCGCCTGGATGTGACCGTCGATCTGCATGGCTGCACTATGACATCACACTGATGTCATTGTCAAGTCCAATTGACGTCAAAATGACGACGGCCCGCCTAAAGCGGGCCGTCAGAGCGCTTGGTTGAGCGAGATTGCTAGTACACGCCGCAGTTGCGGGCCGTGTTCGGCCACGGCGAGAAGCCGCGCGAGTGCGCCGCGCGGACGGCTACCCAGATCTGCTCGAGCGGGCTCCAGTGGTCAGCCGTCCCCTTGTGCCGCAGCAGCCAGCCGCCGTAAGTCGACTGGAAGGAGAGGTCCATCTGCAGGCCGCCCCAGTACGGGCCGCCGGAATCGGTCCAGCTGCCCTCGTAGTGGTGGATGCAGTTCCAGGCCTGGAGGTGCGGCGGATGGGTCGCCCGCCACCAGGCCGCGTGCTCCCGGTGCCGCCACGTCCGCGCCACCAGGCGAAGCCCCTGCACCGAGTGGGCAGCCAGCGAGCGCGAGGAGCTGCCCACCGGGCGCCCGTGCATCACCGCCAGCCAGCGCCGCGTGCCGATGCGATAGCTCCGGATATGCCGGTTCCAGTACGTGGCCGCCCGCGCCTCGGCTCGTCGTGCCGCCGTGTCGGACGTCGTCGTGACGACGGTCGTCGTCGCGGTATCGTGCTCGTCGTTTGGCCGGCGCCGCCGGATTTTCCGGCTGCAGCCGCCACAGTGGTCATGCCTGCGAATGCGAGCAGCAGCCCGCAGGCAAGGATAGAGCGCCGCAATTCTTACCCCCTAAAGGTCGATTGCAAGTCGGAGGCCGAGCGGGCGGGAAGTACGCCCTTTGGCGAGCACCACTCGGCGCGGCTTATGCGATCGTTGCGCCGAGGGTAGCTACAGGAAGCACGTTAGTGCGCCGGTAAGGCAACGCTTGTGACACAAGAGGGTTAAATCAGCGGGGCGCGAAACGCGGCCGTTGCAGGGCGGAAACCCGCGCGGGAGCGACGAATCCGGCGTACAGCAGCACCGCTCCGACTGCGATTCCGACCGCACTGCCGGCGGCGCCGAGACCCGAGAGCCCGCTCCCGAGGGCGGCCGCGGCGATGCCGGCGACGATCAGGCCGTTCCCGAGCGGCCGCCGCCGGAAGGAGCGCAACGCCACGACTACGACCGCGAGCGTCCCGAGCACGTTCGCGACGATTGCGAGCAACCGGGCCGGGAGGAACGCGAGGTGGTCCTGCGCCGCGGGGATCCCGTGCGCGGCGAAGGCCCCGTGCACCGGAACCGCGAGCGCGACGCCGACGGCGAGGCCTGCGTAGACGAGGGCGACCGGGCCCGCGCGACGACGGCCGGCGAGGAGCAGCGAGCCGGCGCCGAGGAGGGGCGCGGTGAGCAGCGCGCCGGCGGCGTAGTAGACGCGGAAGGCGCGTTCGTCCCAGCCGGCCGCCTCGCCCCAGGCGATCGCGGCCGCGGCGACCGCGTAGGCGCCGAGCCCCACGGCCCACGCGAGGAGCTCGGGGCGTCGGTTGCTCCGGTACCGGGCCCCGAGCAGGCCGGCGAGCCGGAAGGTGAGGAGTGCGGCGGCGAACGCCACAAGCGCGTCCATGTCCGGCAGCCTAGATCGCTACGGTTGGAGCCGGTGAAGCAATACCTCTTCACTCCCGGGCCGACGCCCGTGCCGCCGGAGGTGCTCGCAGCGGTCGGCGCGCCCGTAGTCCACCATCGCAGTCCGGATTTCCGCCCGATCTACGAGCGCGTGCTGGCCCGCCTGCGCGAGGTGTGCCGGACCGAGAGCGACGTCCTTCTCTTCGGCGCCTCGGGCACCGGCGCCTTCGAGTCCGCGGTGGCGAACCTCGTCACGCCGGGAGAATCGCACCTCGTCGTCTCCGCCGGGAACTTCGGCGAGCGGTGGGTGTCGATGATCACGGCGTACGGCGCGGAGGCCGACGTGCTCCGCTACGCCTGGGGTGAGACGCCGGACGCCGACGATCTCCGGGCGCGCCTGGGTGAGCGGTCGGCGAAGGCCGTCTGGCTCGTTCAGTCCGAGACGTCGACCGGAGTCGTCGCCGACGTGCGCGCGCTCGCGGCGGCGGCCAAGGAGGCAGGCGCGCTCGTCGTCGTCGACGCCGTCTCGAGCCTCGGCGCCGTGCCCTGCGAGACCGACGCCTGGGGCCTCGACGTCGTCGTCTCGGGCTCGCAGAAGGCGCTGATGGCGCCGCCCGGCCTCGGCCTCGCCGCCGTCTCGGAGGCCGCCCTCGCCGCGACCGGGTCCTCGCCGCGGTTCTACTTCGACTGGGAGCGGACGCGGAAGGCGCAGCAGAAGCTCGACGCGCCGTTCACGCCCCCCGTCTCGCTCGTCGCAGGCCTCGACGTCGCGCTCGGGCTGCTGCTCGAAGAGGGGCTGGAGGCCTCGTTCGAGCGCCACATCCGCCTCGGCCGGGCCGCGCGCGCAGGCGTCAAGGCGCTCGGGCTCGAGCTCTTCTCTCCGGACGAGGACCGGAGCGCCGTCGTGACCGCCGTGCGCGCCCCCTCCGGCATCGACTCGAGCGACGTCGTGCGGGGCCTCCGCGATCGGTTCGGGATCACGATCGCGAACGGCCAGGGCGAGCTGAAGGGGAAGATCTTCCGCCTGGGACACATCGGCTGGTTCGACGTCTTCGACATCACGACGCAGGTCGCCGCGGTCGAGCTCGTGCTCGCCGAGCTCGGCGCCGACGTCGAGCGCGGCGTCGCAGTCACCGCGGCGCTCGAGGCTTTTAGCGCCGAGCCCTCCCGCACGTGACGCTGCGCGTCCTGGTGCGGGAGGAGATCGCCGACGCCGGCGTCGAGCTCCTCCGCTCGCGCTTCGAGGTGGACGTGGACAGCGAGAGCGCGCTCGAGGAGATCATCGGCGGCTACGACGCGATCGTCATCCGCTCGCAGACGAAGCTCGACGCCGGCCTGATCGAGCGGGCCGAGCGGCTCAAGGTGATCGGGCGGGCGGGCGTCGGGGTCGACAACGTCGACGTCGAGGCGGCCACGCGGCGGGGGATCGTCGTTGCGAACGCTCCGGAGTCGACGGTGGTCTCGGCGGCCGAGCACACGATCGGGCTTCTCGTCGCGCTGGCGCGCAACATCCCGCAGGCGCACGCTGCGCTCAAGCAGGGCCGCTGGGAGCGCAGCTCGTGGGGCGGCATCGAGCTCGCCGGCAAGACGCTCGGAGTGCTCGGCTTCGGCCGGATCGGCCAGCAGGTCGCCCGGCGCGCGCTCGGCCTCGGGATGCGGGTCGTCGCCTACGACCCCTACGTCGCCGCCGAGCGCTTCCGCGAGCTCGGGGCCGAGCGCGCGGAGACCCCGGAGGACGTCTACGCGGGCTCGGACTTCGTCACGCTGCATCTTCCACTCACAGCCGAGACCCGCGGCTCCGTCGGTGCGGCGGCGTTCGAGGCGATGCGCCCCGGCGTCCGGATCGTGAACGCCGCGCGCGGCGAGCTGCTCGACGAGGACGCGCTGCTCGCAGCGCTCCGCTCCGGCCACGTCGCCGGCGCGGCGCTCGACGTCTTCGGGGAGGAGCCGTACTCCGGCCCGCTGCTCGAGGTCGACAGCGTGGTCGCGACGCCGCACCTCGCGGCTTCGACCGGCGAGGCGCAGGATCGCGCAGGCCTCATCGTGGCCGAGCAGGTCGCCGCCGCGCTGGAGGGCGGCCTGGTCGCGAACGCCGTCAACATCCCCGTGGTCGGGGCGGACGACCTCCAGGTGCTCGGGCCCTACGTGCCGCTTGCGGCCCGGCTCGGGCGCATCGCGATGGAGCTCGCCGACGGAGTCGCGGAGGAGATCACGATCACGGTCTACGGCGGGCTTGCGGACTATGACGCTCGCCTGCTCACGGTGGCGGCGCTCAACGGTGCCTTCCAGGGACGCGCCGACGGGCCGGTGAACTACGTCAACGCGCCGTTGATCGCGGCCGAGCGCGGCATCGAGGTGCGCGAGGAGCGGTCGCGCTCGGCGCGCGACTACACGAACCTCGTCCGTGTCGAGCTGCGGAGCGGAAAATCGCGCGTCCGGGTCGCCGGCACCACGATCGGCAGCGACAACCGTCTCTGGCTGGTCAACATCCTCGGCTTCGAGATCGAGCTGGAGCTCGCACCGCTCTTCGTGCTCTGCCGCTACGACGACGCGCCCGGAGTGATCGGCCGCGTCGGCACGAAGTTCGGCGAGGCGGGCGTCAACATCGCAGGCATGACCGTCTCGCGCAGCCGGCGCGGCGGCAAGGCGCTGATGGTGCTCACCGTCGACTCGGCGCCGCCGGCGGAGCTCGTCGAATGGCTGCGCGGCGAGGGCTTCGACGACGCCCGCGTGCTCGAGCTCGGGCCTGTCGTTTGAGTTAGGTCTCGCTCGGCGCCGGCCTGTTCCGCGGGTCGAGCCGGATGACCGTCCGCCGCATCGCCGCCTGGACCTTCTCGACGATCCGGAAGCGGCCGCGGTCCGAGACCACGCGCTCGATGTCTTCTTCCTCGTGTCCCGGGGCGAGGAGGAAGGTCGTCGGATCGGAGCGCACGTTCTCGTACTCGGCGAGGCTCGCCGAAACGCGATGCGTGCAGTTCGGATCGGAGCATTCGCAGACGAACTCGGTGTGCTCGGCGTCGAAGCGCTCCGCGCTCTCCGCAATTCGCTCGTTCACGTCGCGGAACAGCGCCTCGTTCATCGCGCGTCGTTCGTGCTCGCTCACTGTCGTCTCCCTTCGACTGTGTCGTCTACCGGATGGAAAACGCGCGAGCCCGTCGACTGGTTTCGCGCGCTGTACGGTGCGCACGTGGAGCGCTGGCCCGAGCCTGTGGCGCGCGTCGCCGAGGTGCTCAGCCGTTCGGGCGTGGACGCACGGGTTGAGGAGTTCCCCGAGGGCACGCCGACCGCGAGCGCTGCGGCCAAGGCCGTCGGCGCCTCCCGCGCGCAGATCGTCAAGTCCCTGCTCTTCGTCTGCGACGGCCGGCCCACGCTCGCGCTGATCCCGGGCGACCGGCGCGCGGACGAGACCAAGGTCGCGGCGGCCGTGGGAGCGCGGGGCGCTCGCGTCGCGCGCCCCGACGAGGTCGTCGCGGCGACCGGCTTCGAGCCCGGCGGCGTCGCTCCGT
>CAWGVE010000072.1:0-14603 GCA_963825805.1 uncultured Actinomycetes bacterium
CTCCTGGTCGCCTCGAGATACTCGAACCACGCGTCGGCCTCCTCGATCAGCAGGAGTCTTCGGCCTGGCGCATCGGCCAGGACCATATTACCTCCCGGTCGCGGGGGGACGGTGATCGAAGGTCTGGTGTTGGAAATGGACCCACGGGGGGCGCGGTTGTGACCTGGGCGACAAAGGCCATGCCAAAGTCTTTTCAATGACAACGAGCGCGCGCGCACCCCTCCGGGGTAGCCTGAGCGGTCCCGAGCGAAGAGTTTTTTCTTGCGCTGGTTCCGTTTCCGGAAGAAGTCTTCCGACGACCAACGTCCACGGACGCACACGAGCTCGAGGCCAAGCCCGAGCCAGAACTGACCAAGCGGCCGCCGAAGGCGGCCGGCCGCGCCCGACCGATCCGACCAAGCCGAAGCGCCGCCGCGGCAGCCGCGGCGGACGCGGGCGGAAGAAGCCCGGCGCCGCCGCCGGGGGACAACCGCGCCCGAGCGAAGAGAAGAAGGACGAGGCGAAGCAGCCGCAGCGCCGCGAGCTCTCCCAGCGGCAGGAGCGACGCCGCGAACAGTCGCACCGCCGGCGGCGCGAGCCCCACGCCGTGCCCGCTCCGGCCGCGAAGCGCGAGCTGCTCGTCTCGGTCGACGTCGGCGAGCGCCGCGTCGCCATCCTCGAGGACGGTGGCGTCGCCGAGGTCTACCTCGAGCGGCCGGAACGCCGCTCGATCGCCGGCAACATCTACCTCGGCCGGGTAGACAACGTCCTGCCGGGGATGGAGGCCGCGTCCGTCGAGATCGGCCTCAAGAAGAACGGCTTCCTATACGTCGACGAGATGTCCGGCCCGAGCTCGAGAAGGGGACGGGCGCAAGATCCAGGACCTCGTCTCGCGGGCCAGAAGATCCTCGTCCAGGCCGTCAAGGACCCGATGAAGACAAGGCGCGCGGCTGACGACGAAGAACTCGCTGCCCGGCCGCTTCGTCGTCTTCGTCCGCAGGAGAGGGCCTCGGCGTGTCGCGCCGCCTCGAGGACGACGAGCGAACCGGCTCAAGGACATCCTCAAGCGCCTCGAGGTGAAGGAGGGCGGCGTCATCGTCCGCACCGCCGCCGAGGGCGCGTCGGAGGAGGACATCGAGCGCGACCTCGTTTTCCTGCAGCGGCTCTGGCGCTCGATCCAGGTCAAGGCGAAGACCGAAGCCGCCGGAGCTCCTCGACCAGGAGGCCGAGCTGCCGCTGCGCGTCGTCCGCGACCTCTTCACCGACGACTTCGAGAAGGCTAGTCAACGACGAGCGATGTACAGGCGCCTCGTCGGCTACCTGAAGAAGACCTCGCCACACATGGTGGAGCGGGTACGTCCGCTACAGGAAGAAGGCGCCGCTGATGGAGTCGTTCGGCGTCGAGGAGGGATCAGTCGACGTCGGCCGCCGCGTCGATCTTTGTCGGGCGGCGACCTGTCTTCGACTACGCCGAAGCGTTCACCGTCATCGACGTCAACACCGGCCGGTTCGTCGGCGGCCGCTGAAAGACTCCGGCGGCCGGGTCGGGGAGACGATCACGAAGAACAACCTCGAGGCCGTGAAGGAGGTCGTGCGCCAGCTGCGGCTGCGCGACATCGGCGGGATCATCGTCATCGACTTCATCGAGATGGCCAAACCGAAGAATCGCGCGACGGTCGAGGAGGCGCTGCGGTCCGAGCTCGAGCGCGACCGGACGAAGACGTACGTCGTCGAGATCTCGCCGCTCGGCCTCTGGAGATGACCGCCAGAACGTGACCGAAGGGCCCCGGAGGTCATGACGCGCAATGCCCGACCTGCGGCGGCGACGGAATCGTCTACTCGGAGGCCTCGGCGGCCATCGACGTCGAGCGGCGGTGCGCACGCTCGCGGCGGCTCGCGGGCCCAGGCGTCCGCGTCGAGTCGCCGAGCCGATCGCGAGTGCTCTCGTTGGCCGGGGCGCCCGGCGGCTGGTCGAGCTCGAGGCGCTGACGAAGAAGTGGTTCTCCCTCGAGGGGAAGCCGCAGACGCACCTCGACCATTCGTCGTCGTCTGCCGAGGGCAAGCTCGAGGATCTCGCGCCGGAGTCACCGGTGGCGAAGGACTCGGAGGCATGCTCCAGCTCGTCGAGGTCAACCGCTATGACGGCGCGGCCGCGTCGGGAAGCTCGACGGGCTCGACGTCGTCGTCGCCGTCGCGGCATCGCTGGTCGGAAAGCGTGTCAAGGTGCGAGTCGAGCGGGTCCTCGATGGCCGAGCGAGTCCGTCGCAGATGCGGGAAGACGAAGAGCGGAGCCGCTGGCGGCCGGGGCGAAGCCGAGAAGCTGATGCGCAAGCCGGCGGCGCCGAGCAGTGCTGCTGCGGGCCAGGCCGAGGAGGCCGAGGTCGAGGTCGAGGCAGGGGGGCCGCCGTCGAGGCCGAGAGCCGAGGCGACCGAGGAGACCGAGCCGGAAGCTGGCGGAGGGCGGGAAGCAGAGGACGCCACCGACGACGAGGCGCCCAAGCCGAAAAAGAAGACGCGGCGCGGCTCTCGGGGCGGGCGCAAGCGGAAGAAGACGCCTGCGGCCGCGGGGGCAGCCGGGGTCGAGGGTCGAAAACGGCGGCTCCTCCGAGGAAGTGGTCCGAGCCCTCCCGCGCCGTCACGATCCACGTTCCCGGCGACGATCTCGGCCGCCCGGACGCCGCCGAGTCTGCCGGCCCGGCTCAGCCCGTCGAGCAAGAAGTCGCGGAGCAGAAATCACCCGAGCCGGAATCACCGGAGCCGGAATCACCTGAGTCTGGTGCCGGGGATGAGCCGGTCACGGCCGAGGCTGCGCAAGAGGGTGCGGCTTCGCCGCCGACGTCGGCAGCCAAGAAGAAGACGAGGGCGCGGCACGCGCGGCGGGCGCAACCGGAAGAAGAAGCCGGCGACCGCCGCCGGGAACGGCGCCGAGGCGGCGTCCTCGGCGGATACTCCTGCAGAGGAGCCGCAGGGCCGTGGAACGACGAGTTCGACTACGTCCCGATGTCCGAATGGGCAGACGAACTGGAGACCGGCGGTTAGCTACACTGCCGATCCGCGGGCGCCGAGCCCGCGTTTCAACGCCATGAGCTCCTACGCGATCATCAGTCTCGGCGGCAAGCAGTACCGCGTCCGTGAGGGCGAGTGGCTGCTCGTCAACCGTCTGCGCGAGGGACGAGGGCGCCGCGCTTCCAGCCGCGCGTCCTGCTCGTCGGCGGCGACGGCACGGCCGATCTCTCGCCTTCGACGACCGTGACCGCCCGCGTCGTCGGGCACGAGCTCGGCGAGAAGATCCGGATCGGCAAGTACCGCCGCCGCACCGGGTACAAGAAGCACACCGGCCACCGCAGCCGGCTCACGCGCATCCAGATCGAGGCGATCGGCGGCGCGAAGCGTGCGGCCAAGGCCGCCGCCGAGCCCAAGCCCAAGGCCGAGAAGGCAGAGCCGAAGGAATCCGCTGCTGCACCGACGGCGAAGACACCGACGGCGACGACAGAGACGGCGCTTCCGGAGGGGTACGCGGCCATGACGATCGCGCAGCTCTCGGAGGCCGCCGGCGGGCTGGAGCCGCGAGCAGGTCGAGGCGGCGCTCGAGCACGAGCGCGCCGGCAAGGCCCGCAAGGGCGCCCTCGCGGCGCTCGAATCGGCACTCGAGGAGAAGAGCTAATGGCACACAAGAAGGGACTCGGCTCGTCGCGGAACGGCCGCGACTCCAAGCCGAAGATGCTCGGCGTGAAGCTTTTCGCCGGCCAGGACGTGACCTTCGGGGATGATCCTCGTCCGCCAGCGCGGAACGCGCTTCCGCCCCGGCCCTGGCGCCGGGATCGGCAAGGACGACACGATCTTCGCGATGCGCGACGGCAAGGTCGCCTTCCGGACGAGCGGCGAGCGGCGCTTCATCAGCGTCGAGCCCGCTTCGCCCGCTGCGGGCTAGCGGACGCCGGCTTCGCCGGCCGCCGCCCGCTGACGGCGAGCCGGCAGCGAGCCGTGCCCGCACATGTCGGGCGCGGCAGCGAAGCTGAGTACCGTTCCCGCGATGTTCCACGACCGCGCGAGAGTTGACAGCTGTCGCGGGCCGCGGCGGCGACGGATCGATCCATTTCCGCCGCGAGAAGTACGTGCCGCGGGGCGGCCCTGACGGCGGCGACGGCGGCGACGGCGGCGACGTCGTGCTCCTCGCCGAGCCGCGGCGGCGTGATCTGTCGGGCTTCCGGCCCGAACCAGAAGCTCCGGGCGGGCAACGGAGGAGCCGGCGGCGGCCGGCTCTCGAACGGCGCGCGCGGGGAGGACGCGCTGCTCGCCGTGCCGGTCGGGACGCAGGTGCTCGAGGGGGAAGAGCTCGTCGCCGACCTCGCCCACCCGGGCGCCCGTGTCGTCGTAGCGCGGGCGGCGCCGGCGGCCGGGGCAACAAGCACTTCGCGGGGCCGAGCCGACAGACGCCGCGCTTCGCCGAAGTCGGCCTGCCCGGCGAGCAGCGCGAGCTCGAGCTCGACTCAAGCTTCTCGCCGACGCCGCCCTGGTGGGCCTCCCTAACGCGGGCAAGTCGTCGCTCCTGACCCGGATCTCGAACGCGCGGCCGAAGGTCGCGGAGTACCCGTTCACGACGCTCTCTCCCGTCCTCGGGACGGTCGAGGCGCACGACGGACGGCAGCTCGTCGTCGCCGACGTGCCCGGACTGATCGAAGGCGCGAGCGAGGGGGTCGGCCTCGGGCACGAGTTCCTCGCCCATCTCGAGCGCGCCCGGCTGCTCGCCCACGTGATCGACTCGTCGAAGGACGACGCCGACGAGCGCTGGCGGACGATCGACGCGGAGCTCTCGGCCTACGGAGCCGGCCTCGACGAACGGCCGCAGGTCGTCGTCCTCAACAAGATCGATCTGAGCCTCGAGCCGCCGGCCTTCGGGGTGGAGGACGAGCGGATCGTCCGCGTCCTGCGCGTCTCCGCCGCTACGGGTGCGGGCCTGGACGAGCTGCGCAAGGTGCTGTTCGAGCTCCTGCCGCAAGAGGAGGAGGCGCCGGAGCTCGTGGACGAGATCGTCGACTTCCTCGTCTACCGCCCTCGCCCCCGAGGCGGGCGTTCCGCGTCTTCCGGACCAAGCGTGGGTGCCGCGTCACGGGTACCCCGCCGGCTGAGAACGAGCTGGAGGCGATCCTGCGCGCTGCCGGCGCCCGGGCGGGCGACGAGGTCGAGGTGGGGGAGGAGCAGGCTCGAGTGGGAGTAGTTCTCTACGGCGGCGCCTTCGACCCGCCGCATCTCGGGCACGTCGCCCTGGCCGACGCAGCGAGGGAGCGCTTCGGCGTCGACCGCCTCGTCATTCTCGTGAACGAGTGCCCCGCGCACCGGGCCGTCCATGCCTCCGCCGAGGACCGGCTGGCGCTGGCGCGCGCGGCCTTTCCGCTGGACGACGTCCGCCTCGACCCGCATCCGCGCACGGTCGAGCTGCTCCGGGCCGAGGGCTTCGACGATCCCATCTTCGTCGTCGGCGCCGACCAGTTCCGCGGCTTCCTCGAGTGGAGCGAGCCGGCCGAGGTGCTCGCGCGCGCGCGGCTCGCCGTCGCCACCCGGCCCGGCTTTCCCCGGGAGGAGCTCGACGCCGTGCTCGCCCGGCTCGAGCAGCCCGAGCGGGTCATCTTCTTCGCGATCGAGCCCAACCCGGCCGCCTCGACCGACCTCAGGGCCCGCGCCGCCGCCGGAGAGCCGCTCGACGGGCTCGTTCCTGCGGCCGTTGCGCAGATCATCGAGGATCGCGGGCTCTACCGTCCGTAGCGGCCCGTCTGGACCTCCGGTCCCTCCGGCCTATCCGAACGGGTATTTGTCGTTTCGCGCCGCCGACCTACGACAAGTACGCGGCCGGGTACCTCCGGGGGGAGGGCGGCCGAAGGGGATCATCGACGGCAGGGACGGAGGTACGAACGTGGCGACAGCAACGAGACGCGTGTATCGGGCGGTGCACTCGGAGATCCGTGAGCTCGCTCCCGGTTTCCCCATCGGCCCCGCGCTCCTGGCGATGCTGAGCGATCTCAACGGCGACGTGCGCGACGCGCTCGAGGGCGAGCGCGCAAAGCTGACTCACCACGGCTATCCGGAAGATCTCCCGCTGCCTGCACTCTGGTGGGGAACCGCCGCCTAGGAGGCCTTGAGCCGCCGCGCTCTACCGTCCGCGAGTCACGGATACACTGCGGGAAGCGCGATCCAAGGACACAGCAGACTCTGAACTCCCTCGAACAGGCCCGCCGCATTGCCGCTCTCGCCCGCGAGAAGCTGGCCGAGGACGTCGTGATCCTCGACATGCGGCCCGAGTGCTCCTTCACCGACTTCTTCGTGATCGCGACCGGTCGCAACTCGCGGCAGACCGCGGCGATCTGGGACGAGGTGCACACGCGGCTGAAGCAGGACGAGCGGCTGCTCCCGCAGAACGTCGCCGGGACGCGCGAGGGGGCGTGGATCGTCGCGGACTACCTCGACGTCGTGCTCCACGTCTTCACGCCGGACGCCCGCTCCTTCTACCGGCTCGAGGAGCTGTGGAACGACGTGCCGGCCGTCGACGTCGACGCCGCAGCCGTCTAAGCCGCCGACCGGATCCCGGAGCGCGTCAGGAGGACGTTCCCGACCTGGGACGGCAGCCCGCGCACGAGCCTGCCGCCGAGGCGCACGTCGAGGTTGGGCGGGTCGCCGACTCGGATCCAGACCGGGCCGTTCGCGAGGCTGACGCGCAGCGTCTTGCCCTGCAGAAGCGTTCCCTGGTAGACGGTCGGGCCGCTCGCGCTGCCCGAGCGGACCCAGAGCCAGGAGGAGCCTCGGGACGCCACGAGCGCGGCGCGGCTGCTCGTGACCGGGGTCACGGTGTGCTTCTTGTGGTGCTTCTTGGGCGTCGTCGTGGTCGTTGCGGTCGTCGTGGGTGGTGGAGTCGTCGTCGGCGGCGGCGAGCCCTGCTTGCCGCCCGAGGAGCCGCTGAGCTGCCAGGCGGCGACCGCGGCGACGACTGCGACAAGTACCGCGACCAGGACGAGCGGCCGTAGGAGGCCTCCTCCGCCCGGGCGTCTCCGCCGCTCGAATCGCTCGGGGACGAGGGTCGGCTCGTCGTGGCGCGCGTAGCGGCTGTTGTACTCGTCGACGTAGAGGCTTCCGTCGAGACCGAGGAAGTCGGCGTACGTGCGGAGGAACCCCTTCACGTAGGCGTCGCCGGGCAGCAGCTCCCAGCGCTCCTCCTCGAGTGCCTGCAGGTAGCGGTCGCGAATCCGGATCGCCTTCTGCACGTCGGCGGGCTCCAGGCCGCGCTTGAGACGTGCTTCGCGCAGGCTGCCCCCTATCTCGAACATGCTGCATTCTCACGGACCCCGCCCCCGGCCGCCAGCGCTCGAGGCGGCTAGACTGGGTCGCCCCAGGGGCCGTAGCTCAGCTGGGAGAGCGTCTGGCTGGCAGCCAGAAGGTCAGGGGTTCGAGCCCCCTCGGCTCCATAGACTCGGCGCGTGAGCCACGAGAGCGCCGACCTCCTCCTCCGCGGTTACCACGCCTTCGTCGCCGGCGACCTCGAGGCGATCGAGACGATGCTCGATCCAGGCGTCGAGTGGGTCGCCGCCGGCGAGTCGGACGCGATCCTCGTCAGCCGCGACCGCGTGCTCGAGGTGCTCGCCGATCGCGTCGCCGAGAACTACCACGTGGTCGTCGAGCGCGCGATCGGCCTCGGCGACCGCGTCGTGGTCAGCATGCGCTTCTCCCGGATCGAGCTCGACCCCTCCGACGAGCGCCCGCTGCAGAGCCGGCGCTCGTACCTCCTCGGCCGCTGGGCCGCCGTGGTCCACACCCGTGACGGCCGCGTCGTCCGGGTCGAGGAGCACCCGCACCTCGAGGCGGCGCTCGAGGCCGCCGGACTCGAAGGTGAGTAGGTACAATCCGGATACCTACTACATCTTGGAGTGTGATTTAGCCTTGACCGATCTGCTGCTCGTCCCGCTCGAAGACACCGTTGTCTTCCCGGGCATGAACGTCACCCTCACGGTGGACGTCGGCGACGAGGACCGCGTCGTGCTCGTGCCGCGGCACGAGCACGAGTACGCCGCCGTCGGCACCGTCGCCGAGGTGACCGAGCGTGCCCGCATCCGAGGCGGCATGCGCGCCGTCACTCTCGACGGACTTCACCGCGGCGTCATCGGCGCCGCCCATACCGACGCGCTCGGCCGGCTACGCGCCGAGGTCGAAGAGCGGCCGGACGAGAACCCGCCGCCCGTCCAGACGCGCGAGCTCGAGCGCGAGTACCGCGCCGTCGTGGAGGAGATCCTCGACCTGCGCGGCGCCGACGACCGTATTCGCGAGTTCATGCGTGCGATCTCGGAGGCCGGCGCGCTTGCCGACACGTGCGCCTACGCGCCCGACGTGACCTTCACGCAGCGCGTGGAGCTGCTCGAGACCGTCGACGTCGTCGAGCGGCTGCAGCTCTCCCTCACGATCCAGAAGGAGCGGCTCGCCGAGCTTCAGGTGCGCCGCCGCATCCGCGACGACGTGGAGGAGGGGGCGCAGAAGCAGCAGCGCGAGTGGTTCCTCCGCCAGCAGATGAACTCGATCCGCAAGGAGCTCGGCGAGGACGAGGGGTCCGTCGTCGACGAGTACCGCACGAAGATCGAGGAGGCCGGGATGCCGGACGACGTCCGCGCCCAGGCCGAGCGCGAGCTCAGGCGCCTGGAGACGATGGGCGACGCGAGCGGCGAGGCCTCGATGATCCGCACCTACCTCGACTGGCTCATCTCCGTGCCGTGGTCGGAGCGGAGCGAGGAGACGCTCGATCCGGTGGGCGCGCGTGAGGTGCTCGACGCCGATCACGCAGGCCTCGAGGACGTCAAGAACCGCATCGTGGAGTACCTCGCCGTGCGGAAGCTCCGCCAGGACCGCGGGATCCCGAACGACAAGCGCTCGGGCGCGATCCTGACCCTGATCGGGCCGCCCGGCACGGGCAAGACGTCGATCGGCGAGTCGGTCGCGCGCGCGCTCAACCGCGAGTTCGTGCGCATGTCGCTCGGCGGCATCCGCGACGAGGCGGAGATCCGCGGTCACCGGCGCACCTACATCGGGGCGCTGCCCGGACGCCTGGTCCGCGCCCTGCGGGACGCCGGGACGATGAACCCGGTCATCCTGCTCGACGAGGTCGACAAGGTTGGCGCCGACTGGCGCGGTGACCCGTCGGCCGCGCTGCTCGAGGTGCTCGACCCGGCGCAGAACCACTCGTTCCGCGACCACTACCTCGACGTCGAGCTCGATCTGTCGGACGTCTTCTTCATCGCGACCGCGAACGTCGCGGACACGATTCCCGGCCCGCTGCTCGACCGGATGGAGGTCATCCGCTTCGACGGCTACACGGTCGACGAGAAGACCGCGATCGCGCGCGGCTACCTGTGGCCGCGGCAGGTCGAGCGGCACGGGCTGCGGGAGGACGAGGTCTCGATCTCGGACGGGACGATCCAGGTCGTCGTCTCCGAGTACACGCGCGAGGCCGGCGTCCGCCAGCTCGAGCGCGAGCTCGGCACCGTCCTCCGCAAGACCGCTACGCGGATCGCCGCCGACGAGGTCGAGGCCCCGGTCGACGTCGACATCGATGTCGTGCGGGACGCGCTCGGGCGCCAGAAGTTCTTCCAGGAGGCGGCGGACCGGACGGCTGTCCCGGGCGTCGCGACCGGGCTCGCCGTCACCGGCACGGGTGGCGACGTCCTCTTCGTCGAGGCGACCGCGATGGACGGCGGCAACGGAAACGACCTCGTCCTCACCGGCCAGCTCGGCGACGTGATGAAGGAGTCCGCACGGATCGCGCTCTCGTACGTCCACTCGCACGCCGACGAGCTCGGCGTCGAGCCGGCGGCGTTCGAGAACCGCACCTTCCACGTCCACGTGCCGGCGGGCGCGATCCCGAAGGACGGGCCGAGCGCCGGGATCACGATGGCGACCGCGATCGCGTCGCTCCTCTCGGAGCGTGCCGTGAAGCACACGGTCGGGATGACCGGCGAGGTGACGCTGCAGGGGCGCGTGCTGCCGATCGGCGGCCTCAAGCAGAAGGTGCTCGCCGCGCACGCAGCGGGCCTCACGGACGTGGTCATCCCCGAGCGGAACCGTGCCGACCTCGACGACGTGCCGGAGGATGTGCGCGAGGCCATGCGCTTCCACCCGGTCATGACCCTCGGCGAAGTGCTCGACCTCGCGTTGGAGCCCAAGGCGAAGCCGAGCCTCCATGCGGTGTAACCAGTGCCGCCCGCTGCCCGAGGAGTTCGCCCGTACGGCGGATCTCCTCGGGCGGCGCTGGGCCCTCGCGATCCTGTGGGCTGCGGCCGAGGCGGGCGCCGTCCGTTTCAACGAGTTCAAGCAGGCGCTCGAGGGCATCCCGCCGCGGACGCTCGCGACGCGCCTGGCCGAGCTCGAGGAAGCGGGCGTCCTCGAGCGGCGGGTCTTCGACACACGCCCCCCGCGCGTCGAGTACCGGCTGACCGAGGCCGGCCGCCGTCTCGGCTACGTGGTCGAAGCGCTGAACGCTTTCGCCGCGTCGGCCTGACGGCTGGCTAGGCGGGTGCGAGGGCGGCGATTTCGCGCTCGCGGGCGAGTCGCTCGAGCGCCTGCGTCTCGATCTGGCGGACGCGCTCGCGGGTGAGGCCCATCTCGCGGCCGATCATCTCCAGGGACTTCGGGTCCGGGTCGCCGTCCAGCCCGTAGCGGAGCTTGATCACCTGCTGCTCACGGTCGGGCAGCTTGGCCACCGCGGCGCGTAACACGTGCTCGCTCAGGCCGACGACGACCTCCTCCTCGACGTCGCCCTCGTGCGTCGCGACGATGTCGCCGAACGCCGTGCCGCTGTCGTCGCCCACAGGCTTGTCGAGGCTCGCCACCGCCCGCGCGGCGGCCCGCGTCTCGCGCACGTGCTTGGGGGACAGCTTGGCCTTCTCCGCCACCTCCTCGTCGGTCGGCGGCCGCTCGAGCTGCAGCGTCAGCTCCCGCTCGGCGCGAGCGATCTTCTGCTCCCGCTCGACGATGTGGACGGGGATGCGGATCGTGCGCGACTTGTTCGCGACGCCACGTTGCACCGCCTGGCGGATCCACCAGGTCGCATAGGTCGAGAACTTGTAGCCGCGCCGCCAGTCGAACTTCTCGACCGCGCGGATCAGCCCGATGATCCCCTCCTGGATCAGGTCGAGCAGCGAGAGCCCGTGGCCCTGGTACTTCTTCGCGATCGAGACGACGAGCCGGAGGTTGGAGTTGATCATCCGGTCCTTCGCCTGCATGTCGCCGCGTTCGATCCCCTTCGCAAGCTCGACCTCCTCGGCAGCCGTCAACAGCGGGTACCGCCCGGCCTCGTTGAGGAAGAGCTGGAGCGAGTCTGTCGTCATCGCCGCGACCGTCTCGTTCGAGAAGTGCGTCTCGGTGATGTCCGGCAGGCTGCAGTCGTCCGTGAGCTCGACTCCGCGCTCGTCGAGCTGCTCGTAGAGAGAGGACACCTCCTCGTCGTCGAGCTCGAGCTCGGTCAGTGCCTGCGTGAACGCGGACAGGTTGACGCAGCCCGCCTCCTGGGCGTGCTCCATCAGCGCGCGAAGCTGGTCGTGACTCATGGCTTGGCTATTGCCTCCCCTCGGGATTCGTTAACGCCGCTACCCGGCTCGGTAGACTCAAACGCGGTGAAGGCGCCGGACACGCTCTGGGAGATTGTGTTCCTGATGGTGATCCTCAAGGTTCCCATCGCATATCTCTGCTACGTGGTTTGGTATGCGATCAAGGCCGAGCCGAGGCGGGGACGCGGCGGCCCGGCCGGAGTGCGCGTGACACCGGACCCGCCGCAGCCGAGCTTCGACCGCTTCCGGCGTCGTTCGCGCCGCCGGCCGCCGCGCCCGCACGGCGGGCCGACGAGGGTCTACGCCCGTACTGCGCGCTCCGCGCTCGCGCGCGGCGGTAGGATCGCCGACCGTTGAGCGCCGACAGCGAGATGCTGCACGAGGGTGCGGGCCGCAGTTCGGCGGAGACCGTCGCCGGCTACCTCTCGGCGATCGCGATCTTCGTGGCCGTCATCGGCCTCGCGTGGCATCCGATACGGCTGATCCTGCCCGCGGGCGCAGTCGCCCTCGTCGCGGCAGGGATGGCCGGACCCGGCCGCCGCCTGCAACTCGCGGCCGTTGCCGTCTGCGCCGTCTGCTTCTTCCTGGGGATGACGATCGCGGTGGCTACGAGCAGCCCTCTCTGGTAGCCGCCCGACCCTGCTACAACGGAAGTAGACATGGGACGTGCCGACGTCGACGGACTGAACACGGGCTACGCCGCGCTGCTCCTCGAGCAGTACCTCGACAACCCCGGGGCCGTCCCGGAGGAGTGGCGCGAGCTGTTCGAGTCCCGACCGGAGATTCTGCTCGAGCGACAGCCCGGCCTGGCGAGGCTGCTCTCCGAGTACGAGCGCGACGCGAACGGGGACGGCGACGGCGACGGCGACGCGGAGGTCGAGGCGCCGGTCGCGGCGCAGCCGGCGCAGGCGCCGGTGGCCGACACCGAGTTGCTCGGCGGGGTGGCCGCGGCGATGGCGCTCGTCAAGGCGATCCGGATGCACGGCCATCTCGCGGCCCATCTCGATCCGCTCGGCTCCGAGCCGCCGGGCGACCCGGCGCTCGAGCCCGAGCGGCTGACTCCGAAGCTGACGCCCGAGCTGCAGGCGCGCATCCCCGCCTCGCTGCTGCGCCTCCACGTCGAAGGCGACACCCTCGCCGACGCGCTGCCGCGCCTGCTCGAGACCTACACCGGGACGATCGCGTACGAGATCGAGCACATCTCCGACCACGAGGAGCGCGTCTGGTTGCGGCAGGCGATCGAGTCCGGCCGCTACCGGCGTCCGCTCTCGCGCGACGAGCGGGTGCGGCTCCTCGGCCGCCTCAGCCAGGTGGAGGGGATGGAGCGCTATCTGCGGCGCGCGTTCCTCGGCCAGAAGCAGTTCTCCGTCGAGGGGCTCGACGTGATGATCCCGATGCTCGACGAGGCGATCGAGCTCGCCGCCACGGACGGCGCCCACGAGGTCGTGCTGGGAATGGCGCACCGCGGGCGCCTCAACGTCCTCGCGCACATCGTCGGGCGGCCGTACGAGACGATCCTGCGGGAGTTCGAGGGAGAGCGGACGATCGAGGCGGTCGTGTCGAGCGAGGAGGGCGGCAGCGGCGACGTCAAGTACCACCTCGGCGCCCAGGGGACCCGCTCGACCCAGTCCGGCGACATCACGATCACGCTCGTATCCAACCCGAGCCACCTGGAGGCGGTCGACCCGGTCGTCGAGGGCGCGCGCGGGCGGAGCAGACCGACCGCTCGTCGCGCCAGGGCTACGCAGGATCCGGGCGTCGCGCTCCCGATCCTGATCCAGGAGACGCTCGTTCGCGGGCCAGGGAGTCGTCGCCGAGACGCTCAACCTTCGGCGCTGGCGGGCTACTCGACCGGCGGCACGCTGCACCTGATCTCGAACAACCAGGTCGGGTTCACGACCGATCCGGAGAGCGGCCGCTCGACGCGCTACTCGAGCGATCTCGCGAAGGGCTTCGACATCCCGATCGTGCACGTCAACGCGACGACCCGGAGGCCGCGCTCGCCGCGATCCGGCTGGCGCTCGCGTACCGGCGCCGCTTCGGCCACGACGTCGTCGTCGATCTCGTCGGCTACCGGCGGCACGGCCACAACGAGCAGGACGAGGCGGCGTACACGCAGCCGCTCCTCGGGGCCGCGATCGCGGAGCATCCGACGGTGCGCGAGAAGTTCGCTGCGCAGGTTAGTGGCCGACGGCGACGTGACGCAGGAGCAGGCGGACGAGCTCGAGCGAGGAAGCCTGGCCGAGCTGCGGCAGGCGCACGAGGCGCTGAAGGAGACGTTCGGGAAGCCCGAGCAGCAGCCGCGCCGACGACACGCACGTCCCGCCGCGACCGGTGACGAGGTCGTAACGGCGGCCGCGGCCGACCGTCTGCGCGCCCTGAACGAGCAGCTCCTCCGCGTGCCCGAGGGCTTCACGCCGAACCCGGAGCCATGCGGCCAGCTCGAGCGCGGCGCGACGCGCTCGAGGAGGGCGGGATCGACTGGGGCCAGGCCGAGGAGCTCGCGTTGGCCTCGCTCCTCGTCGAGGAATCCCGATCCGCTCACCGGTAGGACACCGAGCGCGGCACGTTCTCCACCGGCACGACGTCCTCCATGACGTGAACACGGGCGGGACGAAACACGCCGCTCCAGCACCTGGACGACGCCGGCGTGCCTTCGAGATCTACAACCCGCCGCTGTCCGAGTACGCGTGCGTCGGGTTCGAGTACGGCTACACCGTGCGGCGCCCGGAGGCGCTCGTCCTCTGGGAGGCCAGTTCGGCGACTTCGTCAACGGCGCGCAGATCGTCCTCGACCAGTTCATCGCCGCCGGGCTCTCGAAGTGGGGGAGTCGACCCGCCTGACGCTCCTGCTGCCGCACGGCTACGAGGGCAACGGGCCCGGAGCACTCGAGCGCGCGGCTCGAGCGGTTCCTGCAGCTCGCGGCGCAGGAGAACATCTGCGATCGCGAACTGCACCACGTCGGGCAGTACTTCCACCTTTTGCGGCGGCAGGCGCTCGACGCGACGGCGCGGCCGCTCGTCGTCATGACCGAAGGGCCTCCTACGG